>NZ_JAOVZR010000001.1:1944375-2592500 GCF_026619415.1 Hoeflea algicola | reverse complement strand
GTTTGTTGCATTAGACCCGAAACCGAGTGATCTAGCCATGAGCAGGTTGAAGGTTGGGTAACACCAACTGGAGGACCGAACCCATATCTGTTGCAATAGATCGGGATGACTTGTGGTTAGGGGTGAAAGGCCAATCAAACTCGGAGATAGCTGGTTCTCCGCGAAAACTATTTAGGTAGTGCGTCGACCGAATACCCTCGGGGGTAGAGCACTGGATGGGCTATGGGGACTCACCGTCTTACTGATCCTAACCAAACTCCGAATACCGAGGAGTACTAGTCGGCAGACACACGGCGGGTGCTAACGTCCGTCGTGAAGAGGGAAACAACCCTGACCTCCATCTAAGGTCCCCAAGTCATGGCTAAGTGGGAAAGGATGTGAGACTCCCAAAACAACCAGGATGTTGGCTTAGAAGCAGCCATCATTTAAAGAAAGCGTAACAGCTCACTGGTCTAATTAAGGGGTCTTGCGCCGAAAATGTACCGGGGCTAAAGCCATGCACCGAAGCTGAGGATGTGCAGTTTACTGCACGTGGTAGCGGAGCGTTCTGTAAGTCTGTGAAGGGAGACCCGTGAGGGCTCCTGGAGATATCAGAAGTGCGAATGTTGACATGAGTAACGATAAAGGGAGTGAGAGACTCCCTCGCCGAAAGACCAAGGGTTCCTGCTTAAAGTTAATCTGAGCAGGGTTAGCCGGCCCCTAAGGCGAGGCCGAAAGGCGTAGTCGATGGGAACCACGTTAATATTCGTGGGCCTGGTGGTAGTGACGGATCTCGTGTGTTGTATCTCCTTATTGGATTGGAGGTGCAGCGAAGAGGTTCCAGGAAATAGCTCCACCGTATAGACCGTACCCGAAACCGACACAGGTGGTCAGGTAGAGAATACCAAGGCGCTTGAGAGAACTGCGTTGAAGGAACTCGGCAAATTGCACGCGTAACTTCGGAAGAAGCGTGACCCTTGTTTACGCAAGTAGATGAGGGTGGCACAGACCAGGGGGTAGCGACTGTTTATCAAAAACACAGGGCTCTGCGAAGTCGCAAGACGACGTATAGGGCCTGACGCCTGCCCGGTGCTGGAAGGTTAAGAGGAGAGGTGCAAGCTTTGAATCGAAGCCCCAGTAAACGGCGGCCGTAACTATAACGGTCCTAAGGTAGCGAAATTCCTTGTCGGGTAAGTTCCGACCTGCACGAATGGCGTAACGACTTCCCCGCTGTCTCCAACGCAGACTCAGTGAAATTGAATTCCCCGTGAAGATGCGGGGTTCCTGCGGTCAGACGGAAAGACCCCGTGCACCTTTACTATAGCTTTACACTGGCATTCGCCAAGGCATGTGTAGGATAGGTGGTAGGCTTTGAAGCATGGGCGCCAGCTCGTGTGGAGCCATCCTTGAAATACCACCCTTATCTTCGTGGATGTCTAACCGCGGTCCGTTATCCGGATCCGGGACAGTGTATGGTGGGTAGTTTGACTGGGGCGGTCGCCTCCGAAAGAGTAACGGAGGCGCGCGATGGTAGGCTCAGACCGGTCGGAAATCGGTCGTCGAGTGCAATGGCATAAGCCTGCCTGACTGCGAGACTGACAAGTCGAGCAGAGACGAAAGTCGGTCATAGTGATCCGGTGGTCCCGCGTGGAAGGGCCATCGCTCAACGGATAAAAGGTACGCCGGGGATAACAGGCTGATGACCCCCAAGAGTCCATATCGACGGGGTTGTTTGGCACCTCGATGTCGGCTCATCGCATCCTGGGGCTGGAGCAGGTCCCAAGGGTTTGGCTGTTCGCCAATTAAAGCGGTACGTGAGCTGGGTTCAGAACGTCGTGAGACAGTTCGGTCCCTATCTGCCGTGGGTGTAGGAATATTGATAGGATCTGTCCCTAGTACGAGAGGACCGGGATGGACGTATCTCTGGTGGACCTGTTGTCGTGCCAACGGCATAGCAGGGTAGCTATATACGGAATGGATAACCGCTGAAGGCATCTAAGCGGGAAACCAACCTAAAAACGAGTATTCCCTGAGAGTCGTGGAAGACTACCACGTTGATAGGCTGGGTGTGGAAGCGCAGTAATGTGTGAAGCTTACCAGTACTAATAGCTCGATCGGCTTGATCGTTCTCATTGCTTGTGCTCATCGAAACAAACTTCGGTGTGCCAGCGATTGTGTTCATAAGACTAAAGGGACTAGCCTCCCGCCAGCTTCTCAATCAACTTGCACATGTAGCCATGTGCAATGTTGCGCTTTGCCGACCTGGTGGTCATGGCGGGGCGGCTGCACCCGTTCCCATTCCGAACACGGCCGTGAAACGCCCCTGCGCCGATGGTACTTCGTCTTAAGACGCGGGAGAGTAGGTCGCTGCCAGGTCTGCAAAGCGCAACACATATCTTCTCAAACTTACGAAACTTGGAACTGCCGCGGGTCGCATTCGCGGCCCGTTTTTTGCTTTTATGCCTCGAGCAACATTCGCTCAAGGCTTGTCGCGGGGTGGAGCAGCCCCAGCCGAACCGCAGAGGCAAAGCCTCGAGGATCGGCGAACAAAAGACCGGGCATGCCCGGAAGCTCAAAATTTATCGCGGGGTGGAGCAGCCCGGTAGCTCGTCAGGCTCATAACCTGAAGGTCGCAGGTTCAAATCCTGCCCCCGCAACCACTGAAACTTGTAAGTCCTGCCATTCTCGGCGCTTACCCTCAAGTTCCTCCGCACACAGCGCGAGGAACTTTTTGCGTTTGGGATCCGTGTCAAGAACGCCCTTGTCGATCAGGTTGTGGAACTCGTACTCCTGAGCCGTCCGGAATTCCGCTTCCATCGCCTTGATCGTGTCCATCGTTGCCAGAATGCTCACGATTGCACCATGGACGAAGAGTTCAATGCCGTTGCCGTTCTCGGCCGGCCCTATCACCACTTGTTGGACCAACCCGCGGATCATGGTGATGAACGGCTGCTTGGTCTCGGCATCTGCATGCTCGCGCATATAGTACATCACCGCATTAATAACCCGTTGGACGACTTCCGGCGTCACATCGTCAGCCAGGTTGATCGGCTTGGTGGTCCTGGCCACTTCCAGTTCCTGCTTCAGGTCCGTGATTTTGCCTTCAAGCTCATCGACCATATCGTCGAGGCTGGCAATGACGGGACGGTTGGCCTGGATGCGATCGGTGATCTGCTTGAGGACTGATTTTTGTTCCTGCTGCTTTGCAACGATCTTTTGTTCGAGTGCAGGGATGCTGGTCCCCGCCTTCGCCTGTCGGGCTGCCAGGCTCTGTTTGGTGGCAGTTATGACGGTCTCGATATTGACCAGATTCCAGAGGGCATTGGGGATACAGGTCAGCACACGGTCTTCAAGTTCCTGCCTGCTGATCGTCTTGGAATTGGTGCAGATGCCTCCGTCGAGGCTGTCGAGGGGCAGCTTCTTGCCGCGGTTTGTGCAGCTGTAGCGATCCTTCCCTGAAATAGCATAGGGACCGCCGCAGTGGGCGCAGCGCAGAATACCGCTCAGCAGATAGCTTGGCCGATGTGTCCGGTTCAGCTTGTTCGTTGTCGTTGACTCGTAATTGTCCCGGACAGCCACCTGGCGCTGCTTGACCCTGTCCCAGAGCGCATCGTCAATGATCCTGAGCTCTGGTTTGTCGACAACGACCCAGGTGGTCTCAGCGTTCATCCGGGCTTCGCGTTTCTCGGTCTTGGGGTTCTTGTGAAAGTTGCGCCGGTTGAAGATGGTGCGGCCGCGATAGCTCTCGTTGTTCAAAATTCCGGTACCTCGATTCACATGCCCACGGATGGCGGTATCGCGCCATTTGTAGCCGCGAGGACCGGGTACTTCTCTTCGGTTAAGTTCCTGGGCGATCTGAATAGGGGACCGCCCATTTGCATATTCCCTAAATATCTCCTGGATGATGGAGGCCTGATCGGTATCGATCTCGCGCATGCCGGGGATACGATCACCCTTGGCATCGTATTGCTGACCAACACGGTATCCATTAGCCAAACCGCCGGCCGCTTTTCCCTTTCGGACAGCAGACTTCATCCCCTCGCGTGTGCGGTAGCGGATCTGCTCAATCAATTCCTGGCTCAGGACAGCCCTGATACCCACTTCCATATCGGTGACGCGTCCGCCACCATGTACGGTCCACAGCTCGATATCGAGATGATTGAGGGTCTTGAGAATGCCGGCGCTGTGTTCAACGTCTCGTGAGATGCGATCGATTGTGACGCAAAGCACGATATCGATACCTCCGAGTTCGCAGCGTTTAAGCAGCGCCTGAATGCCGGGACGGCTCTTGAAGCTTGTACCGCTGACGGCGGCGTCCGAAAAGATCTGGATCAGGTTCCAGCCGCGTTCTCCGACAAAGACCGTGCCGAGTTCAATTTGTGTCTCGATAGAAACCTCATCTTGTCGATCAGTAGAGTATCTCGCGTAAATCAGAATATTCTTTGGCATAATCAATCTCGTATGCAGTTAGTATCATATTGCACATAGAGCGTGGTGTGTCGGAATATAAGTAGTCACTATAAGAATGGTTAATTCGTATTAATATTATTAATTCCAGAAATACGGTGGATTTATGGTATATATCGCACAAACTAATTCGAATAGAAAACGTAATATTTGGCAATCGCGTTTTATAGGGATATACTGCTCTGCTTCCGCGACGCGAAGGTTCTTGAAGATGAACGGCGCCCGCTGCAGGGTTCCGACCGAGGCGCGATCTGCGCAGCCGTGCATTAGCAACATGGGGGATCGCCGAATACATTAGTCACAATTTTGGTCGCGGTCGATCGGAAAAACCTTCTCATCACTCCCATTCCGAAAGACTTAAATGGGGCCGAGGGCGGTCACTGAGATAGGCTGGTGCTCTATGGCGGTTATCTCATCCTAGACGCCCAAAATGAACCGTCTCGATGCGGCTCCATTTCAATCATCCGTCTCCGACCCAGCCAACGACAACTCCCCGCTCAATTTGCCAATTCTTCTGGGATGCCATCGGGAAATGCGAAGCCAGCCTCGAAAGCAGAAGTGCCAGCGTATTCCCGTCCGGCTCGTTTGGGGCCGGTGAACGAACCCGCTGCGCGGGAGGGTGCGCGTGGCGGCTGAGGTGCTTTGACCGTCGACTGCAGACGGATTGAACGGCGGTTGCCGCAGGCAGAGCATGGAGGGTTTGTTCAACAAGGAGCCTGACCATGCACAACCAATCGAACACGACCGCGATCAGCCCGTTTCGGCAACGCCTGATCGATGACATGAACCTGCGCCACTTCGGGCACGAGACCCAACGCAATTACTTGCGCGATGTCGGACGCCTCGCGAGCTTTCTGGGGCGGTCTCCCGATACCGCGACCGCAGATGACCTGCGCCGCTTCCAGATCTGGCAGCAAAGCGAGGGTGTTCCGGTGCCGACGATGAACAGTATCGTGTCGGTGGAGTTGCCCCCTGAAAGTGGTCCACCAACTGGGATAGATTATCCCTCAAATTGGAGGATCAGCGATGGCTGGAAAACGAGAGAAGCCGGAAGAGATTGTATCGAAGCTTCGGCAGGTTGAAGTTCTGCAAGGGCAAGGTGCGACGATTGCTGACGCGGTGCGCCAGATCGGCGTGACACAGCAGACGTTTTATCGATGGCGAAAGCTCTATGGCGGGATGCAGCGATCTCAACTGCGCATTCCGGAGTATCCGGCCGGCCATTCCGATAACATCCGGCCACCTAAACCGGGGTATCCGGCCACCCTTATATAGCGGCTGCGAGGCCTGATGATTTGGTTATCAGGATTGGATGCTTTCGTCACCTGTTCCGAGTTTGGTTTTCCTCATGCTCTGGCCGTCGAGTTCGACGCGATAGGCGTTGTGTACGAGGCGATCGAGAATGGCATCGGCGAAGGTGGGTTCCCCGATCACGTCATGCCAGGTGTCGATGGGCAATTGGCTTGTGATCAAGGTTGATCCAACCTCGTATCTGTCCTCGACTATTTCCATAAGGTCACGACGCTGACTGGCATTGAGGCGATCCGGTCCCCAGTCGTCCAGGATTAGCAGTTGAGTTTTGGTAAGGGCCTTGAACAGACGCGGAAAGCGTCCGTCACCATGGGCCAGTTCCAATTCATCAAAGAGACGTGGCATGCGCTTGTACAGCACAG
The DNA here is from genome assembly GCF_026619415.1 of Hoeflea algicola. Lineage (NCBI taxonomy): Bacteria > Pseudomonadati > Pseudomonadota > Alphaproteobacteria > Hyphomicrobiales > Rhizobiaceae > Hoeflea > Hoeflea algicola. The sequence goes on along the minus strand of NZ_JAOVZR010000001.1, from coordinate 2,586,381 downwards.
TGATACCGTCTCGGCAGGCGGCTTGCGCCAGAGCGCAGGCCAACCATGTTTTGCCAACGCCGCAGGGGCCAGTGATCATCAGGTTGCGCTTGTCCTTGATCCAGCGCCCGGTCAGCATCTGCTGGAACATGGCTTTGTCGAGGCCGCGCCGCGACTTGTAATCCACGTCCTCCGGCGAGGCACCGACGTGGCGCAGTTTTGCTGTACGCATGCGGCTTTCAAATCGCCTCGTCTCACGACTGGCGGTCTCTCGATCAATGAGCAGCCCAAGCCATTCAGCGTGGCTAAGCCCGGCTGTGCCGTCCTGTTTTTGCATCTCGGCAAAGGCTTCTGCCATGCCGTCGAGCCTGAGTGTTTTGAGCTGATCCAGCGTTGGGTGATCAAGCATTCTCTATCCTCTTCAATGGAAGTAATCCGCACCACGGATATTGGGGTGAGTGATCGCAGGGCCGTCCGTGGTGGGTTCGCGGCGCTGACGGTCCAAACCATTCTTCAGAATGGAATGCAGGGATGTGTAGGAGTGGGCGTTGATCTCAAGCGCACGCAAACAGGCGGCATCCAGGCGCTCCCGCCCGAAGGTCTTGGCCAGCCGTAAAACACCGAGGCACGTTCTGTATCCTTGTTCGGGATGTTTGCGCTGGCGCATGATCACATCGACAAAGACCTCAACATTTGGGCCGATGCGCACAGCTTGCCCGCGGATACGCTGTGGCGTCCAATCCTCGCGGAAGCGATGATGGGCGGGCATGTGATCGCGGATCGTGGAGTGCTGGCGATTGCCCGAGGTTCTGGCGTGAGAGGCAACGCGTTGCCCATTAAAGTATACCTCTACGGTGCGTGCGGTGATCCTTGCCCATAGTTTTTGCTTCAGCAACTGATGCGGCACCGAGTAATAATGGCGGCCAATATCGACATGGTAATCGAGGCCCGCGCGGCACTGCTTCCATTCGGCATAAACATAGGCCTCCATAGACAAGGGCTTCAGAGCGGGCCGATCCAGGCGTTCAAACAGATCGCGGCGGCTTGCACCAAGATGGCGACTGACTTTGCCGTTGAGCTGATCCAGCAATGGCCGGATGGCAGCGTTCACCTCATCAAGGCCAAAAAAGTGCTGGTTGCGCAGCCGCGCCAAAATCCAGCGCTCGGCCAGCAAAACAGCGCCTTCCACCTTTGCCTTGTCTTTCGGCTTTCCAGGCCGCGCCGGAACGATGGCGGTATCGTAATGTGCCGCCATATCACCATAGGTGCGATTGATCTCAGGATCATAAAAACAGGCCTTGGTGACGCCTGCCTTGAGATTGTCTGGAACCAGCTGCGCAGGCACGCCACCGAAGAACTCAAAGGCACGCACATGGCTGGATACCCAGTCCGGCAGGCCCTGTGTCCAGCTGGCTTCGACATAGGTGTAATTGGACGCTCCCAGCGTCGCGACAAAGATTTGTGCGGTGCGCACCTCTCCCGTTTTGGGGCAGACAACATCAACTGTCGGGCCCGCGTAATCGACAAACAGCCGCTCGCCTGCAGGATGACGCTGACGCATCACCGGAGACAGCTTGCCTTCCCAGCGGGTGTAGAGCTCACAGTATCGGCTATAGCCGTATCCATCGTGATGAACCCCGCGATACTCCTCCCACAGCAGCGACAGCGTCACGCCCTTGCGCCGCAACTCGGCATGCACATGCGCCCAGACAGGCTGAGGAACCGCGCGACGGACATCGCCGGGGCAAACGGGAAACAGGCGGTTCTCAAGGTCGGCGTCCGACAGATCAGCAGACAGAGGCCAGCTCAAACCTTCCAGATCAGCGCGCCGAAAATATTCCGAAATCGTCGCACGGGCCACGCACAGGCTTTGCGCCACCTGGCGGCCTGAAAATCCATCCGCCCGAAGCCGCAGGGCTTCCCTTATCTTCCGCATAGGCAATCTCTTCATAAAGGGCTCTCTCCATCCAAAGGAACGGAACAGTAGCCCTGTTACAGATCGCCTCGCAGCAGCCTAAACTGGGTTGAAATGGGGGTGGCCGGATGCCCCGGAATCCCCGGCCGGATCAAATCGGAATGGGTGGCCGGATGCTATCGGAATCAGTGGCCGGATCGTCCCGGAATACGCACTCAACTCACTCGGCTGAAAGAGCTGGAGAAGGAGAACCAGCGGCTTCGGCGGGCGGTGTCTGACCTGACACTGGACAAACTCATCCTGACCGAGGCGGCAAAGGGAAACTTCTAAGCCCTTCGCGTCGTCGCAAGTGCATCGACCATGTGCGGCGGGAGCTTGGCGTATCGGAACGCCGCGCCTGCCGCACGCTCGGACAACACCGATCCACACAGCGCAAGGTGCCACAGGGCCGGGCAGATGAAGAACGGCTGACCGATGATATCATCGAACTGGCCGACAAGTACGGGCGCTATGGGTATCGCATGGTCACCGGTCTGCTGAACAACGCGGGCTGGCAGGTAAACCATAAGCGGGTTGAGCGCATCTGGCGGCGTGAAGGGCTGAAAGTGCCACAAAAGCAGAAGAAAAAGGGGCGGCTTTGGCTGAACGACGGATCATGTGTGCGTCTCAGACCGGAACGGCCAAACCACGTCTGGTCCTACGACTTCGTCCAGGATCGAACCGCTGACGGCCGCGTCTATCGGACGCTGAATATCATCGACGAATACACCAAGGAGGCACTCATGATCCGCGTGGACCGCAAGCTCAACTCAACGGACGTGCTGGATGCTCTGACAGACCTATTCATCCTGCGCGGCCCGCCGGAATACATTCGGTCGGACAATGGGCCGGAATTTATCGCCCAGAAAGTGCGGGATTGGATTGCAGCTGTTGGAGCCAAGACGGCCTACATAGAGCCAGGCTCACCATGGGAGAACGGATACTGCGAAAGCTTCAACGCCCGGTTCCGCGACGAGCTGCTGAACGGCGAAATCTTCTACAGCCTAAGGGAGGCGCAAATCCTGATCGAGCAATGGCGTATCCACTACAACACCGTCAGGCCGCATAGCGCTCTGGGCTACCGCCCGCCCGCGCCTGAAAGCATTGTCCCGATGGACCAGACGCCCATGATGCACTAACAATCAAACCGGACCACCTGATGGGGGCACGCCATCGGCACTGAGGTTCTTCTTCAACACCACGGTCGATCGCCCCGACCTTGCCCGCCGTCTGGTGCGGTTGGCGCAACCACGCAAGCTTCCGGTCGTGCTGAGCCGCGAGGAAGTGACCCGCCTGCTCGACGCCACGATCTGCCTCAAGCATCAGGCGGCACTGGCCGTTGCCTATGGTTCGGGACTGCGGGTGTCGGAAGTCGCTTCGCTGAAGGTCGCCGACGTCGACAGCGAGCGCATGCTCCTGCGGGTGGAGCGTGGCAAAGGTGGGCGCGGTCGCAACGCCATGCTGTCGGAGGACCTGCTCACTCTTCTGCGCCAATGGTGGCAGGCCGGCCACAGGCAGGGCGTCATGCGGCGGGACGGCTGGCTCTTTCCGGGCATCAATACCCTGAGGCCCATCAGCACGCGCCAACTCCACCGTGTGGTGGTCGAGGCGGCGAGGAAAGCCGACATTGACAAGCGGGTGGGACTGCACACGCTGCGTCATTCGTTTGCCACCCACCTTCTTGAGGACGGTGTGGACATCCGCGTCATTCAGGTGCTGCTCGGCCACGCCAAGCTGAACAACACGGCCCTCTACACCAAGGTTGCGACTAGGACGGTGCGCTCGGTGACCAGTCCGCTCGACCGGCTTGGCCTGTTCAGGACGGAAGCATCGCCGCCCGAAGGCTGACGCCGTGCGGACCTTGATCGAGGTCGCCGACATCTTCCGCACCGCCGGGCCAGCCTACCGATCCTCCCATGCCGGGCATCTGAGCCTCGCCCAACTCAAGGTGATGTTGGCCGTCGAGACCTGTCGCGCGGCAGCACTGGGAGGACATGTCGAGGCCTGCGAGGATTGCGGCGAGCGGCGGATCGCCTACAACTCCTGCCGCAACCGGCACTGCCCGAAGTGTCAGGGTGCGGCGGCAAGGATATGGCTCGCCGAGCGCGAAGCTGATCTCCTGCCCGTCGGATACTTCCATGTCGTGTTCACGCTGCCCGCCGAAGTCGCGGCAATCGCCTTCCAGAATAAGGCGGTCGTCTACGATCTGCTGTTCAAGGCGGCATCCGAGACGATGCTGACCATCGCCGCCGATCCGAAGCATCTCGGTGCGCGCATCGGCATCACCGCCGTTCTTCACACCTGGGGTTCCGCGATGACGCATCATCCGCACGTGCACATGATCGTGCCGGGTGGCGGTCTCTCGCCTGACGGGAAGCATTGGATCCCGTCGCGGAAAACCTTCCTGCTTCCGGTACGGGTGCTGGGCAGGCTGTTCCGGCGACTGTTCCTGACCCGGCTGAACGCTTTGCATGATACCGGTAGGCTCGCCTTCTTCGGGCCACTCGCACCTCTCGCAGACCGCTGCGCCTTCCTGCGTCATCTCGCTCCAGCCCGTCGGAAGCGATGGGTTGTCTATGCGAAGCCACCGTTCGCGGGGCCCGAAGCCGTCCTCGCCTATCTGTCGCGCTATACCCACCGGGTCGCCATCTCCAACAGCCGCCTGATCGCCTTCGACGGCACAAGCGTCACGTTCCGCTACAAGGATTACCGCCGTGACGGCGCCGACCGTCAACAGGTCATGATGCTCGCCGCAGACGAGTTCATCCGCCGCTTCCTGCTTCATGTCCTGCCGCGCGGCTTCCACCGCATCCGGCATTATGGGCTTCTTGCCGGCGGGGCGCGCAAGGCAAGTCTCACCCTGGCGCGTAAACTCCTGAAAGTCGCACCGGAGCCTGATCCTGACACTGCAGCGGAACCAACCGATCCCATCATGTCGGACGATCCGGCCAGCTTCCGTCCACCGTGCCGTTGCTGCGGCGGACGCATGATCATCATCGAAGTCTTCGAGCGCACACGACAGCCGCGAGGACCGCCGTTCTCGGCAAAGACGAACCGGGAGAAACGGCCATGATCCCGCATGGCATCGCCCAGTCTCCAGCCGCAGGCACATGGCCTTGTGCGACAATCCCGCTTGCGCCGGTCGCAGTGATCGGCGTCGAAAGAGCCATCGCGATCAGAAAGTCATGCCCGCAATCGTGTGCGGGAAAGGAACCAGGCATTCCGATCACATCGCCGGCGCCATGTCATGATCCTCGTCGCACCAACGCCGACATCAGCCTCAAAACGAAATCCCCATAGCTCAAAGCCCGTGGCCCGCGGGTTCCTTCCCCGGGGACTTTCGTACGCCTAACGGCGCCCGAAACTCTTCACGCCAGGAGACTGTCTGCTTCCTAGCGCCGAGCCGACTAAGCTGACATTCAGCCGCACTGGACGCTTTGGCGCTTCCGGCCCAAAGCATGCGTAATTGGGCTGCCTCTGTTCTGGGGTCGAGCTCCCGATAAGATCACAGGATATCTGTGAACAAGGGAGAAAGATGATGGAATATTTTGCTGGATTGGATGTGTCGCTGCGGTCGTGTGCTCTTTGCATCGTCGACGGCAAGGGCAAGGTGATGTTGGAGCGGGAGCTGCCGTGCGAGGTTGAAGACATTGCGGCTTGCTTGACGGCCTTGCCGTATTCCATTGACCGCATCGGCTTTGAGGCTGGAACGATGAGCCAGCATCTCTTCTTCGGACTGACTGGCGCGGGGTTTGATACCGTTTGTATGGAGGCGCGCCAGGTGAATGCCGCGCTGTCGGCCATGCGCAACAAGACCGACAGGAATGATGCGCGAGGCATCGCCCAGGTTTTGCGCACCGGCTGGTTCAGCCCGGTTCATATGAAGAGCCGTGAGGCGCATGGCGTTCGTGCGCTACTGAGCACGCGCAAGGCGCTTCTCAAGAAGACGATGGACCTCGCAAACGAAGTCCGCGGGCTGCTGAGGATATTTGGCATCCGCCTGCCCAAGACCGTCAAGCATGGCAGTTTCGACGGTATCGTCCGACCACTGATCGAGTTGGACGAAGTTCTGATACACGCTCTGGTGCCGCTCCTTGATGCGCGGCTGGCCTGGTATCAGTCCTTTCTGGAACTGGACCGACGTGTCAAGTGCGCTGCCACGAAGGATAAAGTCTGCATGCGGATGATGACGGTTCCCGGCGTGGGCCCGATCGCCGCACTGACCTTCAAATCCGCCGTCGATGATCCATCCCGCTTCAGGCGATCGCGCACTGTTGCCGCCCATTTTGGACTGACACCACGACGCTATCAGTCGGGTGAGGCGGATAATCCTGGCCGCATATCGAAGGCGGGCGACAGAGATGTGCGTGCAACGCTTTATGCCGCTGCAAACGCACTTCTGATGCGCACGATAGCTGGGTCTCAGATCAAGACCTGGGGCATGCGGCGGATCCGCACCAAAGGTCGCCGTCGCGCTGTTGTTGCGGTCGCACGAAAGCTTGCCGTTGTGTTGCACCGCATATGGACAGATGGCACCGAATTCCGTCCGGTAAAAGTGGAGGGCATGGCATAACTCGAAACGCCTACCACCCAACCCTGACGGGGTCGTCCCTCACCGGACGAGGTTTGTGGATGAAGCCGAAAATGTCTGCTGCGCAACGTGAAGCGCGTCCCTAAGCAAGGTTCCCCACTGCCAATCCGACATATGCGTGCAGCGCTGCCATCAGGCATCAACCAGACTGCGAAGAGAAACGTGACCCGGATGAGCGACTACGACCCGAAAGAAAGAAAGAAGGAAAACGAGCTTGACCCAAACACCCAATTAGAGAAGCCGACCTTAAGCCGTAAATCGTGCAATGACTGCTTTGCGCGCCCCAAGCTGGTATTGTGCGGCTTTACCTCTTCCTAAAAGCAGGCACTGTAAGAGACCTGAACAACTGCTGCTTGTCATCAAGGGCCGTACGAAGTCTTAAGATTTGAGCGCGTGGAGGCCTCGGGTGGATCGGGTTGACTGTTTTGCTCGGAAATAGCCATATCTGTCCGATAACTCCGAGCATCATCGTTGTGCACCTTTGAGCAACTCTCACGGGCCGCTTGACCTTCCCCCTACCGTAACCACTAGAGTGTTTAGACGTAGAAAAATCCATATTGCGCTTACTAGAATGGAACTGGAACATAATGGCACGTCTGCCCGAATTCTCGCTGATCGTGTTTTCCTTCCTGCTCCATTTCGTCTGGGAGTTCTGGCAAGCGCCGACCTATGCGGGCATGATTGACCTCAACCATTGGGACGGTATCAAGCTGTGTTCGTCAGCAACTTTTGGCGATGTAGGGTTTGCTCTGGTTGCTTTCTGGATCACCAGTGCCGCCGCGCGAACCCGCCACTGGTTTGAGGCACCCAAGGCCTGGCAGACACTGGTGTTCCTCGGCGTCGGCATCGCTCTGACAGTTGGTTTTGAATATTACTATACCAACATATCCCAACGCTGGACCTACTCCGATCTCATGCCGCTGGTGCCGCCGTTTGGCACCGGGCTCAGCCCGTTGCTTCAGTGGGCTTTCATACCGGTGGCCGTTCTTTGGTTCATGCGCAGGCAGGTTCCTGCGGATCGTAGAGACTGAAGATCAAATATGAATCGGAGCGGCATCGGCAGCGGAAAGCGTCAGCTTCCCGCTGCCGGTTTCACCAAGCTCTATTTCAGTTCGGTGACGGTCAGTTTGCCCTTTACCCGGTCGGCGACGAATTCGATTTCGGCCCCTGCCTTCATCTTTTCCAGCATGGCGGGATCAGCGGCGCGGAACACCATGGTCATGGCAGGCATGTCGAGATTGGTCAGTTCCTCATGAATGATGGTGACCTTGCCGGCCTTCATGTCGACCTTCTTTACAGTGCCTTTGGTGTACTCGGTGGCAAAAGCTGCAGAACTGCCGGTAACGGCGATCATGGCAGCGATCATGAGTGTCGTGAGTGTTCGCATTTGTTTTACCCTTTATTTTTGTCGGAAATGGTTCGTTTGATCAGTGACCGGTAACGGTGAGCATGCCTTTCATGCCGGAATCGTAGTGGCCGGGGATCAGGCAGGCGAACTCGAACGGTCCCGCGTGCGCGAAGCTCCAGATGACTTCGCCATCCATGCCTGGATCGAGACGCACAGAATTGGGATCGTCATGCTCCATCTCGGGCATGCGCTCCATCAGCCCCTTGTGCTCCATCACGCCTTCATGATCATCAAGCACGAACTCATGCTCCAGTTCACCCTTGTTCATCACCATGAAGTGGATGGTCTCGCCTTTCTCGACGAGAATTTCTTTGGGTTCGAAGATCATTTCGCCGTCGTCGGTTTCCTTCATGATCACTTCGATTGTTCGGCTGACTTCGGATGCCTTGCCGGGGTTGCCGATGGCCATCATGCTGCCATGACCACCAGAGTGGGTTCCACTGGCACCAGCCAGTGCTGTCATCGCCAGAAATGATGCGGATGCAATCAGGAGAGTTTTCACGGGTGTTGTTCCTTTCGTGAACACTTTGGGTCGAAGGGGTTAGCCGTTGCTGCTGGCTTTCAACGGCGCTGGCGTGATTGTTGTTGCGGCGTCTGTTGCCTTGGCTAACTCTGGCAATTCGCCAGTCCACTCATAGGCTTGGGTTCCGGGCGGGTTTTCGTACCAGCCAGGATCGCTGTAATCGCCAGCCGAGATGCCCTCACGGACCTTGACGACGGAGAACATGCCGCCCATTTCCAGTGGTCCATAAGGGCCCCAGCCGGCCATCATCGGAATGGTATTGTTGGGCAGCTCCATCGACATTTCCGCCATGTCGGCCATGCCGGCGGTTCCCATCGGCATGTATTCAGGCTGAACCACCCGGATCTTCTTGGTGAGCTTTGATTTGTCGACGCCGATGAAAGTCGGCACGTCATGCCCCATGGCGTTCATCGTATGGTGGGATTTGTGGCAATGGATGGCCCAGTCACCCAGATACTCGGCGTCGAATTCGTAAGCCCGCATCGCGCCCACCGGAATGTCGATCGACACTTCCGGCCACCGGGCTTCAGGCCGGACCCAGCCGCCATCGGTGCCTGTCACCTCGAAATCATAGCCATGCATATGGATCGGATGATTGGTCATGGTCAGGTTGCCGACTCGGACCCTGACGCGGTCGTTTTTCGACACCACCAACGGATCGATGTCTGGAAAAATCCGGCTGTTCCATGTCCACAGATTGAAGTCGTTCATGGTCATGATCTTCGGCACATAGGAGCCGGGATCAATGTCAAACGCGTTGAGCATGATCAGGAAATCGCGATCGACCGGCATGAAGGCAGGATCCTTCGGGTGGACGATGAAGAACCCCATCATGCCCATGGCCATCTGCACCATCTCATCGGCGTGAGGGTGGTACATGAAGGTCCCCGACTTCACGAGATCAAACTCGTAGATGTAGGTCTTGCCGGGCGGGATCGCCGGATGCGACAGGCCCCCCACGCCGTCCATCCCTGACGGCAGAATTAAGCCGTGCCAATGCACCGTGGTGTGTTCGGGCAGTTTATTGGTGACATAAATCCGGACCCGGTCGCCTTCCACAGCTTCAATGGTCGGCCCGATGGATTGGCCGTTGTAGCCCCATAGATAGGCGGTCATTCCGTCGGCCAGTTCACGCTCCACCGGCTCGGCCACGAGGTGAAATTCCTTGACCCCGTTGTTCATGCGGGACGGCAGTGTCCAGCCGTTGAGGGTGACCACCGGATTGTAGTCAGGTCCGCTGGAGGGCATTAGTGGGGCCTGGGTCAGCGGGCTTTCCATAAGGGCCGCATCGGGCAGTCCCATGTTCGTTGTTTTCGACCAAGCGGTCGAGGAGACAAGGGCCGCTCCGGCAGCACTTGCACCGAGCAATTGACGTCTGTTCATCATGGTCTTTTCCTTTCCGGAAAGTTAGTGGCCGCCGCCGCCAGCATCACCAACGGATGGTGCAGCGGCACTGCTGCCTGCACCGGATCCACCGCCATAGATCGCAGCTGAGAGATTGACATCGGCCAGCCAGAACTCACGCTTGGCGTTGATCGCCAACATCAGGGTTCCGATCTTGGCGCGGGTGTCGGCGAGGAGTTCAAAGGTGTTGGAGTGTTGATTTCCACCCAGAAGTGACCCGGGTAGCGGCCTAATTTCCATTGAGAATTGACCCATGTGACCCTTCCCCCTGCGCCATGCGCAACGGGGGACATTGGAGTGATACACATGGGACTTTTGAACATCATCCGACGTATGGCTTTGCGAGAGAAGTTGCCTCTGCGCGAGATTGCGCGGCGGACCGGAATGTCGCGCAACACCATCAAGAAGTATTTGAACTCGGGCATGATCGAGCCTCTGTTCGCGACGCCAGAGCGGCAAAGCAAGCTCGATCCGTTCGCCGAGAAGCTGGCCGGCTGGCTGAAGACGGAGGCGGGGAAGTCTCGCAAACAGCGGCTGACGCTGAAGCAAATGCATGCCGATCTGGTGGTTCTCGGCTTTGACGGGTCCTACAATCGGGTTGCGGCTTTTGCACGTGACTGGCGGGCCGATCGGCAGCGAGATCAGCAGACGACAGGCCGCGGCACCTTCGTCCCCCTGTTGTTTCGTCCGGGCGAGGCGTTCCAGTTTGACTGGAGCGAGGATTTTGCAGTTCTCGGCGGCGAACGCACCAAGCTGCAAGTTGCCCACATCAAGCTGTCGCACAGCCGGGCCTTTCTGGTCCGGGCGTATCTGCTGCAAACCCATGAGATGCTGTTTGATGCCCACTGGCACGGGTTCAGGGTCTTCGGCGGTGTCCCGGAGCGCGGCATCTACGACAACATGCGCACCGCGGTTGACCGCGTCGGTCGCGGGAAGGACCGACAGGTCAACATGCGGTTCCTTGCGATGGCAAACCACTACTTATTCGAGGCCGCGTTCTGCAATCCCGCTGCCGGCTGGGAGAAGGGACAGGTCGAGAAGAACGTGCAGGACGCCCGACATCGTCTATGGCAACTCATGCCGAGCTTTCCTGATCTCGCAGCACTGAATGACTGGCTGGAACAGCGCTGTGTCGCGCTGTGGACTGAGATTCCGCATGCAGCGCTGCCGGGCAGCGTTGCCGACGTCTGGGTCGCAGAACAAGCCGCGCTGATGCCATTGCCCCCTGCCTTCGATGGCTTCGTCGAACTGAGCAAGCGGGTGTCCCCGACCTGCCTGATCAGCTTTGAGCGCAATCGCTACAGCGTCCCGGCGTCATTTGCGAACCGCCCTGTCAGTCTGCGCGTCTATCCGGACAGGCTGGTAGTTGCCGCCGAAGGACAGATCCTGTGTGAGCATACGCGCGTGATCCAGCGCAGTCATCAACTCCCACCACGCACGATTTACGACTGGCACCACTACTTGGCCGTCCTTCAGCGCAAGCCCGGCGCATTGAGGAACGGTGCCCCCTTTGCCGAATTCCCTCCGGCATTCAAACAGCTGCAAGATCTCATGCTGCGCAAACCTGGCGGTGACAGGGAGATGGTCGACATCTTGGCGCTGGTTCTGCATCACGATGAACAGGCCGTGCTGGTCGCCGTGGAAATGGCGCTGGCTGAGGGGGTCGCAACCAAAACTCACGTGCTGAACCTTCTGCATCGTCTGATCGACGGAAAGGCGATCGGCGCGCCCGACATCGACACCCCACAGGCCCTTGCTCTGCGCCGTGAGCCAAAGGCCAATGTCGAACGCTATGATGGCCTGCGGGCCCGGACCGCCGGAGGCCGCCATGCGTCATGATCCCGCCAGCGGTGCCATTATCATCATGCTGCGAAGTCTGAAGATGCATGGGATGGCCCAGGCCGTCACCGACCTCATGGAACAAGGCGCACCGGCATTTGATGCCGCGGTGCCAATGCTCACCCAGTTGCTGAAGGCCGAAGTGGCTGAGCGGGAGGTCCGGTCCATTGCCTACCACATGAAGGCTGCCCGCTTCCCGGCTTATAAAGATCTGTCCGGCTTCAACTTCGCGGCCAGTGAGATCAACGAGGCCACGGTGCGCCAACTTCATCGCGTCGAGTTCACGGACGGCGCACAGAACGTCGTGCTGATCGGCGGCCCCGGGACTGGCAAAACGCATGTCGCGACAGCCCTTGGCGTGCAGGCCGTCGAACATCACCGCCGCAAGGTCCGCTTCTTCTCGACTATTGAGCTCGTCAACGCGCTCGAACAGGAGAAGGCAAAAGGCAAAGCCGGACAGCTTGCCGAAAGCCTCACCCGCCTCGATCTCGTGATCCTGGACGAGCTTGGCTATCTGCCATTCAGCGCGTCAGGCGGCGCATTACTCTTCCATTTGCTGAGCAAGCTTTACGAACGCACCAGCGTCGTCATCACCACGAACCTGAGCTTCAGCGAATGGGCCACGGTCTTCGGTGATGCAAAGATGACAACCGCGCTGCTCGATCGGCTCACTCACCGCTGCCACATCCTGGAGACCGGAAACGACAGCTTCCGCTTCAAGGCCAGTTCGGCCGCAGCTGCGGGGAAAACCAAGGAGTAAACTAATGCCTTGACCAAAGCCTGACCCACGAAACATAACCTAAAGGTGGGTCAGTTCTCGATGGAAAATCCGGGTCACTTCTGGGTGGAAATCAACACATGGTTGCTTGATCGTCCGCATTCTGTTGTTTGGGTCCGGTGGCAGGGTCTGCGAGATCATCTGACACATCATCTGCACCTTCTGCTCCGATTGCAGCGAGTGGCGCAATCGCGGAAACCCGGGACAACCGTGCCTCACTGACAGCAGCTTCAATCAGTTCATTGACGGTTTGAGCAGGAACGAACTTTTGCGATGCTGCCATGAGCTCCGTTTCCCCGCGGCTGAATTCCGCAGCCATCAACGTCCGCGCCAGGCGATAGGCCTCAGCGACATTCCGGACACCGCAAATGGCGTCAAGGCTATCGAGCCCGAACACGCCAATGTCGCGAAAGCGGGGCGGCAGTTCCTGATCCGAACAGTCGATGATCGCCCATGATACAGCTTCCGGTTCGATTTTGATGCGCCGGTGTTTGCGGTAGAGCAGATCACACACCTGAGCCCTGGCGATCGTCAGATTGTCAGCGATCTGATTGAGTCTGGTTGTCTCGATCGTCGAGGCTTGTCGCTTGAATTCCAGAAGACAGGCCTTGCCGGTATCGCGATTGATAACCAGGGCATCGGGCCGGTAAGTCGGGCCGCGTGGATCAGGATCATGGTCTGTCTGAAGCTGGGCCAGAACCGCCGATTGGTTTGATTGCACGAGATCAAGATGTCTCGGATCAATGCCAAACTTGAGGCCGCTGGTGATGACCGCCAAGTCCGCAACGTTGTGTGCGACAATGTCGAGGATGTGCTCCATCGCTTTGCCGTCATTGCGCGGCATCATCATGTAGTATGTCGCAAGCGCACTGGAACAACTAAGGACCGGATCAACTCGTGTTTCCCGGGCTTGCTGGAGCGTCTTGTCGACCGTTGCCCGGGCGAGCTGCTGTAGCGCAGGCCGGATCGTGTCGAGATCAAGCACCGGAACAATGGCCGAAGTACTGCTGTCATTCTGATTTGTATGGTTCATGGGAAATATCCCTGTCTTTGGCGCGACCTGTGCATAGCTTCGCCGTCCCCCGACGATGCTGCCGGAGTTGGCTGCCGTCGTGGGTCAGAAGTGGAAAGGCGTTGTTCATGCTCCGAGGATTGCGGCTGAGCGCGTTGCGCGTCTTCAACGCGTCAACACTTCATCAGCAATCAGCCCGGCAGGTTGCCTGGTTCAATTCAATAAAGTGGAAATGATTTCCGCGTTCCGGCGTCAGGGCAGGGACCAACAGCCATGTCACTTGCAGCTCAAGGCCAGGCATGAGGAGGTTACCGTATTGTCACTGCGATGACGTCGAAGTAGGATTGGGGATGTTCCCTAAATGGGATTTAGCGTTATAAATCGCATAGCCGTGCTCCTATGTAAGTAGGGGTTTCGGTCAGGCCTTCGTTGGGTGTTGCAAGCACCCGGCGGAGGCCGCTTTATTCGGCCATGTGTTCCAATCGCCGATGCACAAATATATAATCCGGAACTTCCATCCAGGCAACGTAAAAGAACACATCCGGAACAAATGAATCGAACATGGTTAACGAATAGTTATATATTTGTAGTTTTCATAGAAGAATTTTAATTCTACCAAATTTTGCAAAATTTCCTTCGATCTTTTTTCGCAGTTCGAACCCGACGGGTGGCAGTGCCCCGTTTCTTATGTGCTTGTGCTTTGGATAACCTTAATTAGCCCAATTCATCGGGAGGGCGTTGTGTTCAAAATAATAATAAAATCAATTTGACAAAATAAATATATTGATACAATTTGAAGACTGCTGGAGGGGGAGATCCATTGCGGGAAGGTGAAGAAGTTGGTGTCGGTCGGGGCGCGGGTTCTAGTTTTGCGGATACCACCGAGCAATGTGGGCGCGCCGCAGCTGTGGTGCAATTGAAGAGGATCTCGAAAAATTTCGGTCCTGTTGCTGCGTTGAGAAATGTGGATTTTTGCTGCCGAAGGGGTGAGGTTCATGCGCTCGTAGGCGAAAATGGCGCAGGCAAGTCAACTTTGGTCAAGGTGCTTGTGGGGGCATTGACTGCGGACTCTGGTGATTGTGCGGTCAATTCGCGACAAATTGTATTTCGGCACCCAGCAGATGCTCAGAGAGCGGGTATCGCCATAGTTCATCAGGAGTTGAACCTGCTGCCCGACCGGACCGTCGCGGAGAATATCTTCATGGGTCGGGAAAAGACGCGAAACGGCGTGCTTGACCACAGCGGGATGCGGAGCGCGGCGCAGGCTGTGCTGAAGCGGCTTAACCTCGCAATAGATCCTGATGGTCGCCTTGGAGATCTGTCGGTGGCTGGCCAGCAAATGGTCGAAATCGCCAAGGCAATTGCTTTTGATGCCCAGGTTCTTGTCTTGGACGAGCCGACCGCCACCTTGGCTGCAGACGACAGCCAAACCCTCTTCGATCTTGTGAGAGCATTGCGAGCAAACGGTCTCGCCGTCGTCTACATATCCCACCGAATGTCCGAAATTTTCGACCTATGTGACCGTGTGACAGTGCTCAAGGATGGCGCCAGTGTGCTTTCCTGTCCAACCGCAGAAATTTCGCCGGAAGATTTGGTCAAGGCGATGATCGGTCGCGATCTAGAGAAATACTATCCGCCATTTGGCCGGGTGCCTGACGATGCCCCGGTGGTCTTGCGCGTTGCCAATGGAGCAAACAGTGCGTTGCACGACATAAATTTGCAGTTGCGGAAAAGTGAAATCGTGGGAGTTTTTGGCCTCAAGGGGTCGGGTCGAAGCGAGCTCGCCTATGCCTTGTGGGGCGCGCCGGGTTTTGCGAGCGGTGAGATTGAAACGGATGGAAAGCCCTCAAGAGATTTGCACGCGCCGCGCTCCGCGATGACCGCTGGTGTTGGCTTCGTTCCCGAAAGCAGAAAGGACGAAGGGCTGGCGCTGAGTCTGAGCATCGCAGACAACGCGATGTTGCCGCGCAGAACACTCGACGGGGCAATGCGACCGACGACAAGATCCGACAGCAATGCGGTCTTGGCGGTTTTCGAGGCTGTCGGCCTCAACCCGGCAGATGGTGAGGGAGCTGTTTCCAATCTTTCTGGTGGCAATCAGCAGAAAGTGGTGTTGTCAAAATGGCTTTTGACAGGGGCAGAAATTCTTGTACTCGCCGAACCGACGCGCGGTGTCGATGTGAGTGCAAAGGCGGCGATTTACGCCTTGCTCAGGCAGCTCGCGGATAGCGGGAAATCGATTATCCTGCTGTCATCGGAGCTTCCGGAAATTATCGGCATGAGTGACCGGATCTACGTCATGCGTGGCGGTACCATCACGAAGGAGTTTGCCCGAAACGCCGACGAGGCAGCAATTCTGATGGAAGCAGGAGGGCCTGTCAGTGCAGAAGCTTGAATACGGTGGCGCAATGATGGCCAGTCTTCGCAAGCAGTGGCGCGACATCCCGCCTGTGCTGTGGGTTCTGCTTGCCATGGCAGTGGTTTCCTATCCGCTGACCGAGGCTTTTGGGCGAACCGGCGGATTTTCAGTTCAGTTTCTTCTCAATGTGGTTGAGCGGTCGGTAACACTCGCCATCGTCGCCGTCGGGCAGACATTCGTGATTCTGGTCGGATCGATAGATTTGTCCGTAGCCTTCGTCATCAGCCTTTCAGCCGTCATGGCGTCTTATTTAATGCAGGGTAGTGCGACAATGATCTTGGTCGCTGTGCCAGCGGTTTTGCTGATGGGCGCGGGCATTGGTTGGTTGAACGGATTTTTGGTGACAAAGGGCAAGGTTAATCCGCTGATTGCAACGCTAGGCGTGGGTCTCATTATTCAGGGAATCCTAAGCACCAGTTTTCAGAATTTTGCTGGCTCGGTGCCTGATAGCTACCAGATAATTGCCTATGGTTCGGTGCTAGGTGTTCCCAATTCGTTTTTCCTGCTTTTGGCGGTGGCGGCCGGTGCTGTGTTCGTTTTGCGTAAGACCAAGTTCGGCGCGCACATCTACGCCGTTGGCGGTAATAACGAAGCGGCCAGGCTTTCAGGCATCGATACCGGTCGCACCATGAGACGTGCCCATCTGATAGCCGGATTGCTTGCGGCGCTGGCAGGCCTGTTCTTGACAAGCAGGCTGGGCTCGGGGGCGCCATGGGTCGGGCCGGACGGGATTTATGACCTGGAATCAATTGCTGCCGTGGTGATCGGTGGAACCATTCTCGCTGGTGGGCGCGGTGGTGTGTTCGGCACGATTATAGGGGTGCTTATTTTCGGCCTGATCGACAGCCTGTTCAACCAATTGGGCATCGATCCGTATTTGAAGCAAGTCCTGCGTGGCCTGATCATTGTGCTTGCAGTCGCGGCCTATTCCATGCGTTCGAAGGAAGAAGTTGCATGAGCACCCATCAGCATCCACAAGAATTTGTTTCACCCCGTTGGTCCTTGCTTTCACGCATTGAGCCAATTTACATAATATTGGCGGCGATTATCTTGGCGATCGTGTTGTCGAACCCCATCTATGCCGATTACGGTCCAATGATGCAGTTGTTGCGGCGGGCGTCGCCTCTGATCATACTGGCAGTGGGGCAGCTGTTCGTGATTGTGTCTGGCGGATTCGACCTATCGGTCGGCTCGTTGATCACATTCATCGTTCTTCTGTCAGCCCTGGTTTTGAATACGCATCCCGAGCAGGTCTATGCGAGCATTGCGCTTTGTCTTGCCATTGGAGTTGTGGCAGGCGGCTTGAACGGCCTGGTGGTCTCGGTTCTCAAAGTCCCGTCAATCATCGCAACACTTGGCATGTTGCTCGCCTATCGCGGCGCCGGCCTCTACCTTTCGGGCGGCTCAGCCCGGGGAAATTTGCCTGACGCGTTTCGCGCTTTCGGCCGTGAGACCATCTACGGATTTCCCTTAGCTCTCATTGTTGTCCTGGTTTTCGGTGCTTTTGCTGCCTGGACTTTGCACGGTACGAATTACGGTCGCCAACTTTTTGCTGTTGGCACAAACCCGCGCGCCGCGAGGTTGTCCGGCGTGAACGTGACCATGGTGCGGGTTGTTGCATTCATTTTTTCCGCAGTCAGTGCCGTCATAGCCGCGATTTTGCTTGGCGGTTTTTCGGGCGTCTCCACCGCTGTTGGAAATGGATACGAGCTGCAGGCGATATCTGCCGCGGTTCTCGGAGGCGCAGTGCTTCTGGGTGGACGAGGTTCGGTTCCGGCAGTCATTGCAGGAGCCATAGCGCTGCACGCGCTGTTCACATTACTCAACATCTGGGGATTTCCCAAGCCTATGCGCGATGCAGTGCAGGGTATCATCATTATCGGTGCTGTCGCTTACTCGGCACGGCGCGGATAGGCGCGGCCAGAGCGTTTCTGGCATTAAAGCAGAACCAAACAAAGACCGTCGCCACCGGTTTCTGCAAATCTGAAGGAGGAGTGCTTATGTTGTTCAAACGGATCGCCACACCACTTGTGGTCGCGCTTGTCGCAGGCGGGAGCTTCGCTGCCGCTGTACAGGCTCAAGATAAAAGTGAATTCTTCGACCAGGCGGAATATGATCGTCAGATCCAACTGCTGGATGCGCAGCCAATGGGACCGGAAGGCAAGCCTTGGCTGCAGTCGATGATGGATAATTATCGCGATACGAGCCAGTACAAGAAAGAAGGCCCGTGGGTGGTTTGCTTCTCGCAAGCGGGTATTTTCAATCCGTGGCAGGTGGTCGGAAATCAGACCATGAAAGAGGAACTCAAGCTCCATCCGGAAATTGCCGAATTCATCATGACCGATGCTGAAGGCAAGGATGACAAACAGATCGCCGACATCAACGATCTGTTGGCCAGCAAGCGCTGTGATGTGTTGATGGTTACGCCAAACACGACGGCCGCGCTGACCCCTGCTGTCGAACGCGCCTGTGAAGAACTGCCCGTCATTGTGTTTTCGCGAGGCGTCGCTACCGAATGCCCGGTTAGCTACATCACACCTATCGGTGGATATGCCTTCGGTGCGCAGGCTGCGCGCTTCGTGTCCGAGAACCTGCCAGACGGGGGCAATGTACTTGCCTTGCGCATATCGCCTGGCGTGGATGTTCTCGAAACGCGCTGGTCAGCTGCCGAGCGTGTTTTCGCTGAGAACGAGAAGATCAAGGTGATCGGCGCAGAATTCACCAACGATGATCGCGCGATCGCAAAATCGATTGTCGAAGACTATTTGCAGCGCTTCGGCAAAATTGATGCAGTCTGGATGGATGCCGGAGCAACATCTGCGGCAGCGATTGAGGCTTTTGAAGATATCGGCGCGGATATTCCGATCTTCACCGGCGAAGACCAGCAGGACTTTCTGGCTAAATGGAAAGAGGAAGGCCTGACTGCGATTGCGCCGACCTACCCGACGTTCCAATGGCGTACGGCAGTCATTGCGGCCAAGATGATCCTCAGTGGTGAACCTGTGCCAGGTCCCATCTGGTATCTGCCGCAGCCGACTATCACCAACGATAACCTGGACAAGTATCTGCAGGCAAATATGCCTCCGCAGCACTATGCTTTGTGCGGTTGCGAGGAAATGGACGGCTATCCCGAGCAGTGGGGTGGATCGAAGTAAGTTGATACCAACGACGGCGCCCTCCCGAAGAGGGCGCCGGCTACACCGCTATTTTGAAAGGACATGACGTGGGCGACGAACTCAAAACGCTACGCATCGGCGTAATTGGCGCGGGCTTTATTGCGAATTTCCATCTGGAATCGTTGATTTCCGTGCGAAATGTTGAGGTTCGCGGGGTTTATAGCCGGACTGCGGAAAAACGGAGTCTGTTCTGTGACAAGGCGAATACGCTGGGGTTGGGACCGTGCACTGGTTATTCGAGCCTGGAAGAGATGCTTGGTTCCGGCGAGATCGACGCGGTATGGATCCTTGTCCCCAATCACGTCCGGCTGGAGACGATGAAGACCATCCATGATTTTGCTGTGGCTAATCCCGGCGCATTGAAAGCAGTTGCTTGCGAAAAGCCGCTTGCGCGGACGATGCGCGAAGCTGAAGAGATGGTTCGGCTGGTTGATGCAGCCGGTCTTAATCACGGCTATTTGGAGAATCAGCTTTTTGCGAGCGCGGTAGAGCGCG
Organism: Hoeflea algicola; assembly: GCF_026619415.1. Taxonomy (NCBI): domain Bacteria; kingdom Pseudomonadati; phylum Pseudomonadota; class Alphaproteobacteria; order Hyphomicrobiales; family Rhizobiaceae; genus Hoeflea; species Hoeflea algicola. The sequence goes on along the minus strand of NZ_JAOVZR010000001.1, from coordinate 2,566,803 downwards.
GCCGCAACATCATATGGCAGCGGGCTGTCCCTACAGCAGGACGCCCCTATTTGGCGCGTGCCACCGAAGAGCATGCGGGACCGCACGAACCCTGGTTTTGGCAAGGCGACAAACAGGGCGGTGGGGTGCTCCTCGATATGATGTGCCACAGCGTTGAGGTTGGTCGCTTTCTCCTTAGCAAACCCGGGGAGCCGCGTTCGGCGCTGAAATTGAAATCAGCCACCGGATCCGTAGCCAACCTGAAATGGCAGCGCTCGAAATATGCGGACAAACTGCTACAGGATATGGGTAAGGACGTGGATTACCGTAACAATCCGTCGGAGGATTTTGCCCGCGGGACCGTTGTCTTCGAAGACCCCGACGGCCATGACGTTATCGTTGAATGCGCAACGTCATGGGCATTCATTGGCGCCGGGCTACGGATAGAACTGGAAGTCCTCGGGGCGGAATACTCAATGGAATACAATTCGCTTCAATCCGGCCTGAAGGTGTTCATGTCCAGAGATGTCCACGGCGAGCAAGGCGAGGACATGATCGAAAAACAGAATTCCGAACAGGGATTGATGCCTGTGATGGAAGATGAGCATGCCTCGTATGGGTATACGAGCGAAAACCGCCACATGGTTGAAGCCTTTCGCAAAGGTGATAAGCCTTTGGTTACGTTCCATGACGGATTGGAAGTCACTCGCATTCTGATGGGTCTCTACAAGTCGGCGGAACTTGGAAAGACAATCCATTTTGATGAGGTGGATTTGACTGACTATGTTCCGTTGGTCGCACGGGACAAGAAGTTGTGAGCGACGTCCCCTATCTGGTTGCTGATATCGGAGGTACACACGCCCGTTTTGCGCTTGCGGATCCCTATCAGGGCGTTGGTAGGCCGGTAGTGCTCAAATGCGCCGACTATAATGGCATAGTTGAAGCAGTTGAGCACGGGCGAGCATTGCTGAACAGCGAACCTGTGCAGGGCGCATGCTTTGGTGTCGCCGCGCCGGTCACAGGTGATGCGATAAGCATGACCAACAGTTCGTGGTCATTTTCCGCACGCGGCCTGCGCAGCGCTCTGGGCCTTGAAAGCCTTTACATCGTCAATGACTTCGCCGCTCAGTCGATGGGTTTGTCACACGTTGACGAGGCTTCTCTTCGCCAGATCGGGAACGGATCGCGCGTCAACAACGAACCGATAGCCCTGATCGGTCCCGGTACAGGCTTGGGTGTCTCTTGCATTGTCTCGTCTTCTTCTACTCCGATCGTTCTGGCGGGTGAGGGCGGTTATGTCTCTCTACCGGTTCAGGATGAGCGAGAGATTGCCATTTGGCAGGTGTTGCGCAGGCGGTATTCACGCGTCTCAGCAGAACGGGTCTTATGTGGCAGCGGCTTGGTCGAGCTTTACCTAGTCCTTTGTGAGCTAGATGGTCAGCAACCGGGCCTTGCCGACCCTCCCCAGGTGGTCAAAGAGGCCCGTAGCGACAAGACTGGACTGGCGCGGGAAGCAGTCGAGATATTTATGGCGCTGCTGGGTGATACAGCCGGAAATGTTGCATTGACGATGGGCGCGCGCGGGGGCGTGTTTTTATCAGGTGCTCTGCTGGATAGTATTTCATCAATGCTGGAGGACAGCCGCTTTCGGGCGCGGTTTGACAATAAGGGCCGCGGTGAGACGTTTGTGCGGGAAATCGCGACGACCCTGGTCTTAGACCCCTTTGCGGCTTTGGGTGGGTGTCTACAAATCATTATCGCCAACCAAAATCCAGTGCAGTTAACGGAAATCGGTTATGTCGCTTCTTAAGCCATCAGATCGTCGTGTGATGCTTCGCGAGATCAACGAAATCCCTTCACGCGTCGAAAGGCAACTGGCAGTCCATGGTGAAGCATACCGTGAACGGGGCGCCTGGCTAAATCGGGAACCGCCGCGCTTTGTTACCACTTGCGCACGCGGGAGCTCGGACTGTGCTGCCTTGTACCTCAAATATCTTGTGGAAATGCGCCTTGGAATCCCGGTATCTTCAATAGGCCCGTCGGTCGCGTCGCTCTATCTTTCATCCCTGCAAACTCAAGGAGCAGTTTCCTTCGCTGTTTCGCAATCGGGTGGTAGCCAAGATATTGCAGCATTGCACCAATCACTTCAATCGGGAGGTGCGAGAGGAATTGCATTAATCAATGCAGATGATTCACTGCTCGGTAAAATTAGTCAGCATACCCTCCCGATCGGGGCCGGCAGTGAAGTAGCGGTGCCGGCCACGAAGAGCTTTGTTTGCAGTTTGGTGGCCATAGCGTCAATTGTGGCCGAGTGGGCAAATGATCAGCATCTTGCTTCCGCATTGGAAGGGTTGCCGGAGGCATTGGCAAAAACGCTTAGTCTGAATTCTGATGACCGCTTTGGTGTCTTAAGTAACAAAAACTCCGCCTTTGTCTTGAGTCGTGGGCCATCGCTTGCTGTGGCTCAGGAAGCCGCGTTGAAGCTCAAGGAAACCGCATTTGTTCATGCAGAGGCATTCAGTGCTGCTGAAGTTCTGCATGGTCCGGCAGCGCTGGTCGACAGTGGTTTTGTCTGTATGATTTTCCCACCCCAGGATCAGGCTCGCGATGAGGTTCTTGAAACTGCTGGTCAGCTTAAAAAGATGGGAGCCCAAATTATCACCATGGAGGTGGAGGAGACGACGGCTGCCATCCATCCACTCCTGGTGCCTTTGCTTCAAATCATACGGTTTTATGTTCTTGCTGAAGAATTTGCACAAAAGCGTGGACTCAATCCAGACATGTCGCGAAATCTGCGGAAGATTACTGACACTTTGTAACGTCCCGTGCGACATGGTTTGTATACGCAGCCTTCGTCTCAAGGCTTATTAGGGGATGGCATATGCCTAACGACTGGCATCAAACCGAGGTTCAAGGGCGCAATGCAACGCTCGCGGGAACAAATCTGGAAAATGCTAAGCAGCACAATCGCCGTGTGGTTCTGGAGGCGTTGCGGTTGCACGGAGAGTTGTCGCGTGCGGATTTGAAGAGACTAACGCGGCTCTCGACACAGACGGTCTCGAATATCGCCGATGAATTTATCGAGCGATCGCTTTTCGTTGAGTCTGACAGGCGCCCGACGGCAAGAGGCAAACCACCGAGAATGCTCTCGATCAACGCCAAGGGAGCGTATTCGATCGGGCTTCAGCTCGATCACCGCAAACTGATCGGCGTGCTTTTGGATCTTGGCGGAGAAGAGCTCGCGCGGACCCGCTTTGATGTGTCGCACCCCAATCCCGAAGAGGGGTTGCCTGCCTTGGAACAGGCTGTCGCCGAACTGATTACCAAGTCCAAAGTGGAACGCTCACGGATTTGCGGTATCGGGGTGGTGATGCCCGGCCCTTTCAACGTCAATGAAATTGCCGCCAGCGGTCCCACAGTCCTACCGAATTGGCAGTCATTTCCATTGGTTAAGAAGCTGTCACAGTCAACGGGATTGCCGGTTTATCTGGAAAACGATGCAACCGCCGCGGCGATGGGAGAATCATATTTCGGGGCGGCCAAAGGCATGCGCACTTTCGCCTGTGTGTATATTGGTACCGGCCTCGGTGGTGGCTTGGTTATCGAAGGCAGACCCATTCGCGGCAAGAATGGCAATGCTGGTGAAATCGGTCATGTGTCGATATTTCCTGACGGGAAGGCCTGCTATTGCGGGAACACAGGCTGCGCCGAGCAGTATCTCTCCCTGCATTCGGCTTATGAATGTTTGGGATTAAACAGCGCGACGTCTAATCCCGATTCTCTTGAAACAGCATTTGAAAACCGGGAACCAAAACTTTTTGAATGGATGCAGACGGCAGGATTGACTTTGAAACTGATGATCTTGGGGCTTGAGAATACTTTGGACCCAGAGACAGTCGTGATCACCGGCTATATGCCTGAAAAATTGCTGGATCAAATATTGCGGGTCATGGAGCCGTTGGCTCGCAGTGTTTCTGCACATGATGATCGCGAAATTCCGCGTGTCCTCATAGGAACTGCGGGTGATGAGGTGGCGGCTTTGGGTGCTGCGGTGTTTCCGCTTCTTCAATCGTTCGGTTTAGTGGCGCCCGTTTTGGGGGCGCCAAATGGAGGGTAGATGACATGACAAACAAAGCTCCCGTAAAGCTTAGCGTAAACAATGGCTTCATGATGAAGAGGTGGCCTGAGCCTCAGATCTGGGCTGACCTTATAGCTCAAGAGCTTGAGATCACTGATGTGCAATTCTCCCTCGATCTTGTAAATCTCGAATTCGGAGCGAAGTCTCTGGGACCTGCAACGCGCGAAATCCTTACTGCCTGTGCACAGTCAGGTATTGAGATTTCCAGTGTGTTCTCCGGACTCGGGCACTATTGTCAGAACCTGATGTCGCACCCCGAAAAGGGGCGCCGGCTTGAGGCTTTTGAACAATACAAGCTGGCAATTGATTTCACTGCTGCTTTGGGTGTCGACACGTTCGGAGGCCATATGGGTGCAATGAGTGTCCGAGATCATGGCGATGAGGCACGCCGTGCAGCCCTGCATGACGAATTGATGGAGCTTGTCGAACAACTTGCGCTTCACGCTGAGGGAGCTGGGTTGAAGCATCTACTTTGGGAGCCGATGCCAGTTGCCCGAGAATGGCCAAGCACTCTGGAGGAGTGCCATGAGCTTTCAGCAAAAATGCAGAAGCTTCCCGGTGCGCAATTGGGACTTTGTCTCGATGTTGGGCATTGCTGCCGATACGATTTGGGTGGGGAAGATAGTGACCCATATCGTTGGGTAAGGGAGTTGGCTCATGTCAGCCCGATCATCCACCTACAGCAAACAGACGGGACGCGTGACTACCATTGGCCATTCACAGAAGCAAACAACGAAATCGGCATAATTCATCCAGAACCTTTGCACGAAGCAATCGCACAAGCTGAAAATTCGGTAATTACACATTTGACGTTTGAAGTGTTTCCTGCATTTGAACAACCTGATGATGCTGTGATTCTCGATATGAAAGCCAGCTGCGATTACTGGCGTGGATGCGAGATAGTCAATGAACAAAAATAGGGTTCACATGGGCTGTTTTCCTGAAGGGAACCTTAGACCATACTGAAGAACTAACCTTTTATCGGATTTTCTAATGGTCGGGAGCGTGACGAATACTTGAATGCGTACCTGTTCGAAAGCCTATGGTATGCCCGCCATCTGGTCGCGGGGTGGCTCGACGATATTGATCAGTACGAATGCTCGCCTGCGGACATCCGAAATCCGTTCGTTGCGAAGCGCCGGAAGTGCCTCACTGGGAGGGGGTTAAACTATGCACCTCGGCGACATTCGGTGATGTCGGATTTGCGTTGGTCGCCTTCTGGATGGCCAGCATTTCGGCTCGGTCGCGTGCTTGGTTGATGTCACCCAAGACACTCCCATTGTTGGTTTATCTGGGTGTCGGCGTGGCGCTAACAATCGGTTTTGAATACTACTATACCCAAATTGCACACCGCTGGGCCTATTGCTGATGGGCAATGGAGACCGATCATCGAGGTTGTCAGGCGTTGCGACGACCACAAGGGCTTCAAGGTGCTTCCGCGCCGCTGGGGTGTCGAACGTACCTTCGCATGGCCGGAAAAGTCCCGCAGGTTGGCGAAGGGCTGAGAGAAATCCATCCAGCGTTCAACAGCATGGACCCTCATAGCCCATATCCTCATCCTAATGCGGCACCTGGCAAGGTACTTCCATAATTGGAAAACTTTTGAATCGGACTCTCAAAGACGAACTGCTCTGCTAGGTCTTGTTCTCATCATTGCCCCTTGCTCGGGCGAGCCTCATCAAATGGCGGCTCGACTACAGTGACAGTCGACCGCACTCACAACTCGGATGGCAAACACCAGACGAGTTGGTCACCACCTTCAACCCGCTCCAGGAACTGGCGTTGCGCAAAATCGAACGCTACGCGCCATCGCCGGTCGCATCAACCGTCTGTCAAGGCAAAAATAACGCCGGAAACGAACTCAACGCTGGATAAAAGCTGGGGGCAAGGCCACCGCGCGGAGACTATTTCAGCCACTGCGCATTCCGGAGTATCCGGCCGGCCATTCCGATAACATCCGGCCACCTAAACCGGGGTATCCGGCCACCCTTATATAGCGGCTGCGAGGCCTGATGATTTGGTTATCAGGATTGGATGCTTTCGTCACCTGTTCCGAGTTTGGTTTTCCTCATGCTCTGGCCGTCGAGTTCGACGCGATAGGCGTTGTGTACGAGGCGATCGAGAATGGCATCGGCGAAGGTGGGTTCCCCGATCACGTCATGCCAGGTGTCGATGGGCAATTGGCTTGTGATCAAGGTTGATCCAACCTCGTATCTGTCCTCGACTATTTCCATAAGGTCACGACGCTGACTGGCATTGAGGCGATCCGGTCCCCAGTCGTCCAGGATTAGCAGTTGAGTTTTGGTAAGGGCCTTGAACAGACGCGGAAAGCGTCCGTCACCATGGGCCAGTTCCAATTCATCAAAGAGACGTGGCATGCGCTTGTACAGCACAGTGATACCGTCTCGGCAGGCGGCTTGCGCCAGAGCGCAGGCCAACCATGTTTTGCCAACGCCGCAGGGGCCAGTGATCATCAGGTTGCGCTTGTCCTTGATCCAGCGCCCGGTCAGCATCTGCTGGAACATGGCTTTGTCGAGGCCGCGCCGCGACTTGTAATCCACGTCCTCCGGCGAGGCACCGACGTGGCGCAGTTTTGCTGTACGCATGCGGCTTTCAAATCGCCTCGTCTCACGACTGGCGGTCTCTCGATCAATGAGCAGCCCAAGCCATTCAGCGTGGCTAAGCCCGGCTGTGCCGTCCTGTTTTTGCATCTCGGCAAAGGCTTCTGCCATGCCGTCGAGCCTGAGTGTTTTGAGCTGATCCAGCGTTGGGTGATCAAGCATTCTCTATCCTCTTCAATGGAAGTAATCCGCACCACGGATATTGGGGTGAGTGATCGCAGGGCCGTCCGTGGTGGGTTCGCGGCGCTGACGGTCCAAACCATTCTTCAGAATGGAATGCAGGGATGTGTAGGAGTGGGCGTTGATCTCAAGCGCACGCAAACAGGCGGCATCCAGGCGCTCCCGCCCGAAGGTCTTGGCCAGCCGTAAAACACCGAGGCACGTTCTGTATCCTTGTTCGGGATGTTTGCGCTGGCGCATGATCACATCGACAAAGACCTCAACATTTGGGCCGATGCGCACAGCTTGCCCGCGGATACGCTGTGGCGTCCAATCCTCGCGGAAGCGATGATGGGCGGGCATGTGATCGCGGATCGTGGAGTGCTGGCGATTGCCCGAGGTTCTGGCGTGAGAGGCAACGCGTTGCCCATTAAAGTATACCTCTACGGTGCGTGCGGTGATCCTTGCCCATAGTTTTTGCTTCAGCAACTGATGCGGCACCGAGTAATAATGGCGGCCAATATCGACATGGTAATCGAGGCCCGCGCGGCACTGCTTCCATTCGGCATAAACATAGGCCTCCATAGACAAGGGCTTCAGAGCGGGCCGATCCAGGCGTTCAAACAGATCGCGGCGGCTTGCACCAAGATGGCGACTGACTTTGCCGTTGAGCTGATCCAGCAATGGCCGGATGGCAGCGTTCACCTCATCAAGGCCAAAAAAGTGCTGGTTGCGCAGCCGCGCCAAAATCCAGCGCTCGGCCAGCAAAACAGCGCCTTCCACCTTTGCCTTGTCTTTCGGCTTTCCAGGCCGCGCCGGAACGATGGCGGTATCGTAATGTGCCGCCATATCACCATAGGTGCGATTGATCTCAGGATCATAAAAACAGGCCTTGGTGACGCCTGCCTTGAGATTGTCTGGAACCAGCTGCGCAGGCACGCCACCGAAGAACTCAAAGGCACGCACATGGCTGGATACCCAGTCCGGCAGGCCCTGTGTCCAGCTGGCTTCGACATAGGTGTAATTGGACGCTCCCAGCGTCGCGACAAAGATTTGTGCGGTGCGCACCTCTCCCGTTTTGGGGCAGACAACATCAACTGTCGGGCCCGCGTAATCGACAAACAGCCGCTCGCCTGCAGGATGACGCTGACGCATCACCGGAGACAGCTTGCCTTCCCAGCGGGTGTAGAGCTCACAGTATCGGCTATAGCCGTATCCATCGTGATGAACCCCGCGATACTCCTCCCACAGCAGCGACAGCGTCACGCCCTTGCGCCGCAACTCGGCATGCACATGCGCCCAGACAGGCTGAGGAACCGCGCGACGGACATCGCCGGGGCAAACGGGAAACAGGCGGTTCTCAAGGTCGGCGTCCGACAGATCAGCAGACAGAGGCCAGCTCAAACCTTCCAGATCAGCGCGCCGAAAATATTCCGAAATCGTCGCACGGGCCACGCACAGGCTTTGCGCCACCTGGCGGCCTGAAAATCCATCCGCCCGAAGCCGCAGGGCTTCCCTTATCTTCCGCATAGGCAATCTCTTCATAAAGGGCTCTCTCCATCCAAAGGAACGGAACAGTAGCCCTGTTACAGATCGCCTCGCAGCAGCCTAAACTGGGTTGAAATGGGGGTGGCCGGATGCCCCGGAATCCCCGGCCGGATCAAATCGGAATGGGTGGCCGGATGCTATCGGAATCAGTGGCCGGATCGTCCCGGAATACGCACACTGTGACCTGTCGGCTGCAAAGGGCTTCCTTAATTTGGCGATTGCCCGCCACGGCCGCCCGGACCTTCGTCACCTTTTCGTCGATTGAGGAGATTAGGTGAGGCTCATGTTACCAGAGTATGGCCGGGTGGCCTCCTCGAATAAATATTTTCGCCCCTAGACGACCGGTCTAATTGACCTATATGCACTGCATGGAACCGCAAAAAGATACCCGTTCACTGATATTGTCCACAGGCCGCCGCCTTACGGCCAAGCGGGGCTACACAGGTGTTGGCCTCAGTGATTTGCTAAAGGAGGCTGGCGTTCCGAAAGGTTCGTTTTATCACTACTTTCCGTCGAAAGAAGCCTACGGATGCGCCGTGTTGGATGACTTCATCCAAGAATACAACGCGCGGCTAGGCAGTTCGCTCAGGCAACCGGAGATGGATGCGAGGACGCGGTTCCTTGCCTATTTCGAAGATTGGCACCGCAATCAGGTAAGCCCCAATCCCGAAGACCGTTGTCTGGTGGTTAGATTGTCAGCTGAGGTGGCTGACCTGTCCCCAACAATGAGCAGGATTTTACAGCAAGGCGTCATCGGCATTGTTGAGCATCTGGCCAATACTCTAGAGGAGGGCGTCGCAGATGGCACGATTGGCCCGCTTGGCGATCCCAGTGCCATGGCGGAAACGATCTATCATATGTGGCTCGGGGCTAGTCTCGTTGCTAGCCTGTCGCATGATGATGCGTCGCTTAAATCCGCAATGCGCGCCACGCAGGAGCTTATTCCTCGCCTTTGAGGTGCCGCAATAATTTGTCCGCGGTCTTGCCGAGCGGTCTAATAATGAATGGATAGACCATGAAGATTTTCGACACGACCGCCGCACCGGCAACGGGCGGACGCTCAAGAACCTCAGCCTAAACCACGGCCGCTTTTCGATCCGCCCGGACAGCGGAAAGACCGGTTTAAACCTCGAACAGCTGTTCGCGTCTGTTCTGCAGCCTGTTTTGACAGCCCTATGGACCTGACCACAACGCAGCCCACGCTTGATACGATTGGGGCAAAAATTTCGATCGAAATGGGGATCAGCCGACGCGCAGAGGGCGGTTACGGGCCTGATCTCGACTTCGCTACTTACGGTCCGAGCATGACCCGCGACGGCGCACAGCGTCTGATCGAGGTGACACGTCAGCTTGGCTCTTACTCCAACGCCCGCGGAAGCATCGACATCCGCCTGCCCATTGAAACTCAAGGAAACTGAGAAATGAAGAATTTCGACTTTCGCAATCCAACACATATCCTGTTTGGCAAGGGCCGCATCGCGGACCTGAAGGATCAGGTTCCCGCGGACGCAAAGGTGCTGATCCTCTATGGTGGTGGCAGCGCGGAACGCACCGGCGTTCTGGCACAGGTGCGCGCAGCACTTAAGAGCCGCACTATAGTCGAATTCGGTGGGATCGAACCAAACCCGCGTTACGCGACGGCGTTAAAGGCGGTTGAGGTGATCGCCAATAATGACATCACCTTCTTGCTTGCCGTGGGCGGCGGGTCGGTGATCGACGCCACCAAATTCATCGCAGCAGCCACGCTGTATGACGGCGATGCCTGGGACATTCTGACCTCGCGCGGATCTGTTGTAAAACGGGCAATGCCTTTCGGCACGGTGCTGACCTTGCCTGCAACCGGGTCGGAGATGAACTCGGGTTCCGTGATCACCAACCCTGAGAAGGGCGCGAAACTGCCGTTTATGAGCGCCGTCACCTATCCGGTGTTCTCGATTCTCGATCCAGAGCTCACCTACACCTTACCCCCGCGTCAGATCGCCAACGGCGTGGCTGACGCCTTTGTTCATGTCATCGAACAGTATCTGACCTATCCGTCCGCTGCGCGGGTTCAGGACGGTTTCGCTGAAACCCTGCTGCGCACTTTGATTGAGCTTGGGCCGAAGGCGCTTGAAACCCCGAATGACTACGACATTCGTGCCAACCTGATGTGGACAGCGACGCTGGCCCTGAATGGTCTGATTGGTGCCGGTGTGCCGCAGGACTGGGCGAGCCATATGATCGGGCACGAGATTACCGCGCTCAACGATACCGACCACGCCCGCACCCTTGCGGTCGTGTTGCCCGCGCTGATGAACGACCAGCGTGGCCCCAAACGCGAGAAACTGCTGCAATATGCTGCCAATGTCTGGGAAATCCGCGACGGTTCGGATGACGCACGGATTGATGCCGTGATCGCAGCGACACGTGAATTCTTTGAGAAGATGGGCATTAAAACCCGTCTCGGCGATTACGACATTGCCGCGCCTGAAATTGATCGCATCGTCGCTGCCTTGCAAGATCACGACATGACTGCGCTTGGCGAACATAGCGCCATTGCCCCCGACGATGCCCGCCGCATTCTTGAAACCGCTTTGTAGGAGAAAATGGACATGACACAGACCGAAACCATCAACCGTCAACTTGTGTTGGCACAACGCCCCAAAGGCGAGCCAACGAAGGACACCTTGAAACTTGTCGAGGCAGCTATCCCTTCCGCAGGTGCCGATCATATGCTCTTGCAGACTGAATTCCTGTCGCTTGACCCCTATATGCGGGGCCGGATGAGCGATGCTCCGTCCTACGCTGCACCGGTCGAAATCGGCGATGTGATGGTTGGCGGGACTGTTGCGCAGGTCGTCACCTCGAAAGTCGAGGGCTTCGCGCCGGGTGACTGGGTGCTCAGCTTCAACGGTTGGCAGGACTATGCCCTTTCGGATGGCTCGGGGGTCACCAATCTCGGCAAATCACCTGCGCATCCGTCTTGGGCGCTTGGCATCATGGGCATGCCGGGCTTTACTGCCTGGGCCGGCCTGACGCGAATCGGCGCACCACTACCCGGAGAGACCATTGCTGTGGCCGCCGCGACCGGCCCTGTCGGCGCCACTGTCGGCCAGATTGGAAAACTGCTCGGCTGCCGCGTTGTAGGTATCGCGGGCGGAGCGGAAAAATGCGCCTATGCGGTCAATGAACTGGGCTTTGACGCCTGCATCGATCACAAGGCGGATGACTTTGCCGAGCAGCTCGCCAAGGCCAGCCCAGACGGTATCGATGTCTATTTCGAAAATGTCGGGGGAAAGGTGCTGGACGCGGTAATTCCGCTTCTGAACCCCAATGCACGGATGCCGGTTTGCGGGCTGGTATCGCAATATAATGCCACCAAGCTGCCCGATGGGCCGGATCGGATGAACTGGCTAATGGGGCAAATCCTGCGCAAAAAGATCAAGGTACAGGGCTTTATCATCTTTGACGATTTCGGCCATCTCTATCCGGAATTCGCCAAGGAAATGAGCGCCTGGATCGAAGGCGGCAAGATCAAGTACCGCGAAGAGATCATCGACGGGCTGGAGAACGCCCCCGACGCCTTCATCGGTCTTCTCAAAGGCGAAAACTTCGGCAAGCGCGTGATCCGCGTTGGCCAGAACTGATAGGACATACCATGAAAATTCTGATGGTACTGACATCGCACGATCAACTGGGCGACACCGGCAAGAAAACCGGCTTCTGGCTGGAAGAGTTTGCAGCACCCTACTACGTCTTCAAAGATGCAGGGGTCGACATCACGCTGGCCTCGCCCAAAGGGGGCCAGCCGCCGATTGATCCGTCCAGCGATGATGACGGCGCGCAGACCGACGACACCCGCCGGTTCAAGGGTGATGCCGAGGCGCAAAAGCAGCTTGCGGGCACACTGAAGCTGTCCGATGTGACCGAAGATGGCTTTGACGCGATCTTCTATCCTGGTGGACACGGCCCCCTGTGGGATCTGGCCGAAGACGCAGACAGCAAACGCCTGATTGAGGCCTTTGCCGCCGCTGATCGCCCTGTCGGGGCGGTCTGCCACGCCCCCGCCGTGTTCCGCCACACACTGGGCACGGACGGGAAGCCGCTGGTTTCAGGTCGCCGCGTGACCGGCTTTACCAATACCGAAGAGGAAGCCGTGGGCCTGACCAAGATCGTGCCCTTTTTGGTTGAAGACATGTTGAAAGCCAACGGCGGCACCTACGAAAAGGGCGACGATTGGACGAGTTTCGTGTTGCGCGACGGCAAACTGGTGACCGGCCAAAACCCGGCCTCATCCGCCGCCGCCGCACGAGAAATCCTCGCATTGCTGACCTAAGGCAGGTCGCGCCAAAATGGATTCATTTGAACGATAACGTATATGCATCAGTTCGAAGAGTTACAGCGCCGCGCATCCAATTGGATGCGCGGCGCTGTAAGTGCCTGTCCAAGAACGGTTGAGACTGCCTGTAAGGTTGAGTGAAGGGCGGCAATCAGATTCTTTGTGTTTTGCGACAAATTTGGAGGGATCGAATGGCCTGGGCATCCTTCACCGACGGAACCATGGCCGGAGCAGCCTGCGCTACGCAAGCGACTTGACGGATCGGGAAAGCGAAGGGCTTTTGCGTTCGATGTTTGATATGTTGTGATTGGACCTGCCTTGCGGCGTTGGTGGCATCTGGCGTTTTTGTTGGAACCATGCGGGCATTTCAGGGGGTGTTTCAATCGTTCGGCGCTGCAGAATTACAAGTCACTGTGCAATCACGCCCTCGCAACCAAAATCATGACGAATTGTCCCAAATCGACGCCCTCACGGGCGTTTTTTGCGTTCACAATAGTTGCGCTAAGAAGCCGCTTGTCCTCGCCCGGCAGGCAATTGCGCAGCAAGCGGCTAAGAGGGGGCATTCTGGAGGCGCATCAGCCGGGGCTGGGTGCGAAGGAGCCATGACGTCAGCGATACGGCCTTCGACAAGTGACGTGCGAAGTTTGGCGGCATGGAAGGGTCGGACGCCAAGAAGCTGAAGGCGCTGGAGGCCGAGAACTCCAAACTCAAGAAGCTGCTGCCTGCGTATTCCGGGACGATCCGGCCACTGATTCCGATAGCATCCGGCCACCCATTCCGATTTGATCCGGCCGGGGATTCCGGGGCATCCGGCCACCCCCATTTCAACCCAGTTTAGGCTGCTGCGAGGCGATCTGTAACAGGGCTACTGTTCCGTTCCTTTGGATGGAGAGAGCCCTTTATGAAGAGATTGCCTATGCGGAAGATAAGGGAAGCCCTGCGGCTTCGGGCGGATGGATTTTCAGGCCGCCAGGTGGCGCAAAGCCTGTGCGTGGCCCGTGCGACGATTTCGGAATATTTTCGGCGCGCTGATCTGGAAGGTTTGAGCTGGCCTCTGTCTGCTGATCTGTCGGACGCCGACCTTGAGAACCGCCTGTTTCCCGTTTGCCCCGGCGATGTCCGTCGCGCGGTTCCTCAGCCTGTCTGGGCGCATGTGCATGCCGAGTTGCGGCGCAAGGGCGTGACGCTGTCGCTGCTGTGGGAGGAGTATCGCGGGGTTCATCACGATGGATACGGCTATAGCCGATACTGTGAGCTCTACACCCGCTGGGAAGGCAAGCTGTCTCCGGTGATGCGTCAGCGTCATCCTGCAGGCGAGCGGCTGTTTGTCGATTACGCGGGCCCGACAGTTGATGTTGTCTGCCCCAAAACGGGAGAGGTGCGCACCGCACAAATCTTTGTCGCGACGCTGGGAGCGTCCAATTACACCTATGTCGAAGCCAGCTGGACACAGGGCCTGCCGGACTGGGTATCCAGCCATGTGCGTGCCTTTGAGTTCTTCGGTGGCGTGCCTGCGCAGCTGGTTCCAGACAATCTCAAGGCAGGCGTCACCAAGGCCTGTTTTTATGATCCTGAGATCAATCGCACCTATGGTGATATGGCGGCACATTACGATACCGCCATCGTTCCGGCGCGGCCTGGAAAGCCGAAAGACAAGGCAAAGGTGGAAGGCGCTGTTTTGCTGGCCGAGCGCTGGATTTTGGCGCGGCTGCGCAACCAGCACTTTTTTGGCCTTGATGAGGTGAACGCTGCCATCCGGCCATTGCTGGATCAGCTCAACGGCAAAGTCAGTCGCCATCTTGGTGCAAGCCGCCGCGATCTGTTTGAACGCCTGGATCGGCCCGCTCTGAAGCCCTTGTCTATGGAGGCCTATGTTTATGCCGAATGGAAGCAGTGCCGCGCGGGCCTCGATTACCATGTCGATATTGGCCGCCATTATTACTCGGTGCCGCATCAGTTGCTGAAGCAAAAACTATGGGCAAGGATCACCGCACGCACCGTAGAGGTATACTTTAATGGGCAACGCGTTGCCTCTCACGCCAGAACCTCGGGCAATCGCCAGCACTCCACGATCCGCGATCACATGCCCGCCCATCATCGCTTCCGCGAGGATTGGACGCCACAGCGTATCCGCGGGCAAGCTGTGCGCATCGGCCCAAATGTTGAGGTCTTTGTCGATGTGATCATGCGCCAGCGCAAACATCCCGAACAAGGATACAGAACGTGCCTCGGTGTTTTACGGCTGGCCAAGACCTTCGGGCGGGAGCGCCTGGATGCCGCCTGTTTGCGTGCGCTTGAGATCAACGCCCACTCCTACACATCCCTGCATTCCATTCTGAAGAATGGTTTGGACCGTCAGCGCCGCGAACCCACCACGGACGGCCCTGCGATCACTCACCCCAATATCCGTGGTGCGGATTACTTCCATTGAAGAGGATAGAGAATGCTTGATCACCCAACGCTGGATCAGCTCAAAACACTCAGGCTCGACGGCATGGCAGAAGCCTTTGCCGAGATGCAAAAACAGGACGGCACAGCCGGGCTTAGCCACGCTGAATGGCTTGGGCTGCTCATTGATCGAGAGACCGCCAGTCGTGAGACGAGGCGATTTGAAAGCCGCATGCGTACAGCAAAACTGCGCCACGTCGGTGCCTCGCCGGAGGACGTGGATTACAAGTCGCGGCGCGGCCTCGACAAAGCCATGTTCCAGCAGATGCTGACCGGGCGCTGGATCAAGGACAAGCGCAACCTGATGATCACTGGCCCCTGCGGCGTTGGCAAAACATGGTTGGCCTGCGCTCTGGCGCAAGCCGCCTGCCGAGACGGTATCACTGTGCTGTACAAGCGCATGCCACGTCTCTTTGATGAATTGGAACTGGCCCATGGTGACGGACGCTTTCCGCGTCTGTTCAAGGCCCTTACCAAAACTCAACTGCTAATCCTGGACGACTGGGGACCGGATCGCCTCAATGCCAGTCAGCGTCGTGACCTTATGGAAATAGTCGAGGACAGATACGAGGTTGGATCAACCTTGATCACAAGCCAATTGCCCATCGACACCTGGCATGACGTGATCGGGGAACCCACCTTCGCCGATGCCATTCTCGATCGCCTCGTACACAACGCCTATCGCGTCGAACTCGACGGCCAGAGCATGAGGAAAACCAAACTCGGAACAGGTGACGAAAGCATCCAATCCTGATAACCAAATCATCAGGCCTCGCAGCCGCTATATAAGGGTGGCCGGATACCCCGGTTTAGGTGGCCGGATGTTATCGGAATGGCCGGCCGGATACTCCGGAATGCGCAGCTGCCCGAGCAACTCGCAATTCTCGCCGCATAACCGGTTTTGGACTAGGCCAATTCGCACTTGCCGTTAACCGTCGCAACAAAACTCTGCTCCAACGGCATGACGTCGAAATGACGATCGATAAATACTGTCGGTAGCGGGCATAAACTGTGTGTTGACCGATGGTATCCACCCGTGTACAAATGAATATATTGGTAATGCGAGCGAGGCACTACGGCTATCCACTTGATAGCCATGCAAGCCGTCGCGCGGTGAGATTGAAGATTGTGGAGGCCCAAAATGGTGGAATCATCTGGCAAAACGGACGCTGGTCGTCATGGGACGTTGTCGGCGACGGAGGCCGAGCGCCTTTCTCTGGTCGAGCGCCTGCTGCCCGGCGCGGGCATTTCGGCGTCGAACCTTGCGGAAGGGACCCGTTTCATCACGGCCCGGGCCGAGGGCGCGCGGGTTTATGATGAAAGCGGCAATTCCTATGTCGATTTCATCGTTGGCGCTGGGGCGCTGATCCTTGGCCATGCGAACGCGGCGGTGCAAGCCGCCGTTGTTGACCAAGTGACAAAGGGGACCCATTTCGCGCAACTGATAAGCAGCCCGGCGGTCGATCTCAGCCAGGAGCTTATCGACGCAATTCCGTGTGCCGAGAAGCTGGTTTACACGACCACCGGATCTGAAGCGACGTTCTATGCAATGCGGATCGCCCGGGCGTTCACGCAGCGCGGCAAGATCCTGAAGTTCGAGGGTGGCTATCACGGCAACCATGACTATGCCCTCCAAAGCACAACGCCATTCACCACGTCCAATTTTCCGGCAGGCCGTCCCGATACGGACGGAATTCCGCCGAATGTGGGTGAGAGCGTTCTGGTTGCCCCGTACAATGACCTTGAGGCAGCCAGAACCATCATTGAGGAACACAAGAGCGATCTTGCCGCCATTATTGTCGAGCCGATGCAGCGAAGCATTGCGCCCAAGCCTGGCTTCCTGGAGGGACTGCGGGCCTTGGCAAACAGCCATGGCGTGCTGTTGATTTTCGACGAGATCGTCACCGGTTTCCGTCTCGCTTACGGCGGTGGTCAGGAATATTTTGGCGTCACGCCGGACCTGGCAACCTACGGCAAGATTATCGGTGGTGGTTTTCCGCTGGGGGCCGTTGCCGGTCGTGCCGATGTGATGGATGTCTGCACAGTCTCGAGACGAGGCAAGGAGCCCTATGCCTTCGTCGAGGGTACGTTTTATGCAAACCCCGTCGCCTGTGCTGCCGCTCTTGCGACGCTTAAGGAATTGCGGAAGCCCGGTTTTTACGATCGCCTCAATGCGCGAGGTGAAGAGCTGCGTACGGAATTCCGCCAGATTATCGCCAAGCACGCAATTCCAGCGAAGATCCTTGGTGATGCATCGGTCTGGCAAATCTTGTTTTCGGATTCCGACCCTAGCAATTACGCAGAATATGCAAGTGGTGACATAGCCAAGACGAGAAATTTTGACGTCGATCTCGTCAGGAATGGCGTTCTGGTGTTGCCGTGTACCCGCCGTCAGCTTTGCGAGGCCCACACACAGCACGATATTGAAGATGCATTGCGTGCCTTTGATGCGGCATGCCGCGCAGCAAAGTAGTTCTTGCCGATATGTTCCGTGGATAAACAGGGTCTCCAGAATGAATGATCAATTCGAATCTCGCCTATTTCTGAAAAATGGTTGGCAGACGTCGAAGTCGACCTTTGATGTCTTGAACAAATTCAGCGGCGACAGCATTGCCACGGTGTTTGAAGCCGATCAGGAACAGGTTGCC
Source organism: Hoeflea algicola (assembly GCF_026619415.1). Classification (NCBI taxonomy): domain Bacteria; kingdom Pseudomonadati; phylum Pseudomonadota; class Alphaproteobacteria; order Hyphomicrobiales; family Rhizobiaceae; genus Hoeflea; species Hoeflea algicola. The sequence goes on along the minus strand of NZ_JAOVZR010000001.1, from coordinate 2,548,944 downwards.
GCGGCAATTGCCCATTGCCGCGACGCGTTTGGCAAAGGGGTGCCGAACCCCTATGAGCGAAGCGAGATCCTGCGTCGGGCCGCTGACATCTTGTCGGACGAACGCGCGCTTTTCGAAGCGACCTATGAAGCAGAAACCGGATTTACAAAGTCTGATGCGCGCGCCGAGGTGTCGCGATGCATCGAGACCTTCCGGCTGTCGGGCGAAGAGGCAAGAAGATTCGATGCCAACGAAACCATCCCGATGAGCGGCGCGCCGGGCTCCGCCAGGCGTTTCGGCTATTTGCGACGGATGCCGATCGGGCCGGTGGCGGCAATCACGCCATTCAACTCGCCGTTGAACACGGTTGCCCACAAGGTGGCGCCGGCAATTGCGGCGGGGAACCCGATCATTCTCAAGCCGTCATCGCAGACACCGCTTTGCGGTGCGCTTATCATTTCGCTGTTGCTGAAGGCAGGATGGCCGGGAGATCTTTGTGCATTGCTGCAGGGAACACGCAATGTCGGCCGGGCGTTGTTGTCAAACCCCGATATCGCCTTCTTTACATTCACCGGTTCGACCGAGGTTGGCAGGGATGTCCATGCTGCGGCCGGATTGCGCAAAACCCAATTGGAACTCGGGTCGATCGCGTTCACCATCGTTGCGGCAGACGCAAACCTGGATGATGCAATCGCCAAAATATGCAGTGGCGCCTTTCGCAAGGCAGGGCAGGTATGTACCTCGGTGCAGACCGTTCTCGCCGACAAGTCCATTCTTGCCGAGATGACCGAGCGGCTGGCCGAAGCAACCGGAAACGCGGTCTACGGAGACCCTTCGGCAGAAGGTGTGCTGACCGGGCCGATGATCTCGCTTGCGGCTGCAGAAAAAGCCCAGCAACGCATCGACAATGCGGTCAGGCAGGGTGCGCAGGTGGTTCGCGGTGGCAAGCGTGACAGAAGTGTGCTGCAGCCGACCTTGCTCGTCGGGGCGGATCCGACCGCAGACGTGCGATGCCGGGAGATGTTTGCGCCGGTGGTGTCGGTGGCGCCTTTCAACACGCTGGATGAGGCGATATCCATCGTCAACGCTACGCCTTACGGTTTGGCGAGCGGCTTGTTCACGACCCGGATCGACGCGGCTTTCAAGGCGGCCGAGCGCCTCGACGTCGGTAATGTGCATATCAACAATACATCAAGCGCGCGGGTGGATCTGATGCCCTATGGTGGCGTCAAGGACAGCGGTCTCGGTCGTGAAGGGCCGGCCTACGCCATGCGTGAGATGACCCATGAGAAGCTTGTCACGTTTGAGCTTTAAAATGCGCCCGTTCTCTCGGGCACTTGGGATGAGGCGTCTGACCGTGCCATGCTTGGAAGACGGGAGATCTGCTTTTGCTTGGATTTTCAGCGAATCTGTCTTTTCTTTATACCGAATTGCCATTCCTAGACCGGTTTGCTGCCGCCGCCGCCGATAGTTTCACGGCGGTAGAGTTTGTCTCTCCGTTTGAGTTGCCACCGGAAATACTGGCCACAAGGTTGGCTCGGCTCGGCTCGGCCTGGTGCTGGATCTGTTCAGTTTGCTGGCCGGTGACCGGCAATCCGGCGAGCGGGGTATCGGTTGCCTTCCTGAACGCATCGGCGAATTTCGCTGCGGCAACCATCAGGCCATTGCATATGAGTATGAGTTGGGGTGCTCGAAGATGAACTACCCGGCGGGGATTCCGGCTGAAGACGTTGAGCCCGTGCGGCTAGGTGCGGTTCTCTTCAATAATCTGAGATATGCAGCGCCGCGGCTTTCGGACGCCGGCCGGCAAATTGAAACGTGTCAACACAGATCGAAAAATAACATCTCGCGGCTTGCAGCACGTTACCCAGCCTGATGGCGCTCCGACTTTTGGCTAACAGTACTTTTTTGGACATGTCGCCGTGTCGAGATTAGGATGTGGAGCCGGTGCCCGGGATCAGATTTTCCGGACCAGACAAGATTGGCTTTGTCCGGTTCATGCGGGATAGGGATCGTGACTGGGTGCCATACAGGATACGGCTAGCGTGTCAGGGCGTGAAATAGGCGATGGATGCCTTGTCACCTTAAGTGAGCCGGACTACAAGGGCTTGGATACAACTGAATGCGAAGAATTTTGCGAGGCCGCTTTGGTACGGAAAAATGACAAGTCGATGGGCTCTGAAACAGTCGATGCACCGATACGCGGCGACGCTCTGGCGGAGAATGCATACCAGCATATTCGCGAAGCGATCAGTGATGGGACATTGCAGCCTGGACAGCGGGTGACCGAAACGCAATTGGCGAACTGGCTCTCGGTAAGCCGGACTCCCATCCGTGCAGCGATACAACGCCTGGAATCGGAAGGATTGTTTGCGCAATCGCCGCGTCAGGGCATGATCGTGCGGCAACTCGACTACCAGGAAGTCGTCGAACTCTATGCCATGCGTGAAATTCTCGAATGCAACGCTGCGCGACTGGCCGCACAGCAAGCGACGGAGCCGGACATCGATTTTCTGGCTGATATTCTCGAGTTGGAAGAGAGTGTCCCTGAAGGCGACCATGTTGCTGCCGCACGCGCCAACCGTACGTTTCATACGACGTTGCACAAATCGGCGCACAATCGCTACCTGATCGAGAGCATTGCCGCATTGTACAATGCGATGATCCTTCTGGGCGGAACCACACTTGCCGTCGACGGGCGCCGTAGCGAGGCGCTCGAGCAGCACCGGAATCTGGTGCAGGCTATTCGCGATCGTGATGGCGATGCGGCCTATGCGGCGATGTCCAATCATATCCGCTCGGCCCAGCGCAACCGGCTCAAATTGATCATGAATTCACTGGCGACATCTGCCACTCTTGATTGATGGCTTGAAGGCGCTTTTCACGCCGATATTGATGTGCCGTATAGCAGTCGCACTATGGACGCGCGCCTGATCCGCCATCAACATTGATAACGCTGCCGCTGATATAGCCGGCGCGCGATGATGCAAGAAAGGCGATGACGTTTGCAATGTCGCCGGGTTCTGCCGCTCTTCCGAACGGCAATCCTTCAACCAGTTCTGCCCAGCGCGATTCGTCGCCGAACTCGTCCGCGGCCTGCTTCTTCCACAGCAGTCGAGCCCGTTCAGTCGCGGTGACACCGGGGTTGACGCCAACGATGCGTACCCCGTGAGCCGGGCTTTCCGCACCGAGCGCCCGCGTCATCGCCACCAATGCCGCATTCGCGCCTGACAGCGCGATCGCCTTCGCATTCACGCGCTCGCCAGACATGCCAATCACATTGACAATTGCCCCCGAGCAACGCTGTTTCATCAGGGGGTAAAAAGCCTGGATCATGCCAAGATAGCCAAATACTTTTGGCTGCCATCCGGCCTCGATGTCGCTCAGGGAGAGCTCTGCAAGGCTTCCAGGCGGAACGCCGCCTGAATTGTTGACCAGGATATCCACGTCCGGAAAAGCGCAGGCAAGGGCAGACGGGGTGTCTGGGTTCCCAGTGTCATGCGATGCAACTTCGATCATTGCTCCGGTTTCAGTCGCAATCTCGCGTGCGCTGGCGTTGAGCATATCCAGGTTCCGAGCCACCATGATGACTTTGCAACCTTCCTGAGCCAGGAGCCGGGTTGTGGCCAGCCCAATTCCTTTGCTGGCTCCTGTTACCAAGGCAGTCCTGCCGTTCAATGCCAATTCCATCTCAAGTTCCTCCAGGTAATGCTATTGATCGCGACGAAGCTTGCCAACCGCCGGTTCTCACCAGCTAGCGATGACGCCGCTCACACGCGAAGGCAAATTTCATTTGATATATGCAATTGGATACAGTTAAATACAATAGAAAATTGTCACGACCAAACCTGAGAGAGCCATATGCTTGTCCACACTGCACATCTTCGTTGCCGCCCAGATGCCGTTGAGCAATTCAAGTCGCGCCTGCAAAAACATGCGGAAATTACGCTGAATGCAGAGGAAGGATGTCAGAAATTCGCTATCCACCAGGCGCGCGAGGAGCCGACCTGCTTCTTGCTTGTCGAGCACTATCTTGACGAAGAGGCGCTCGAAATCCACCGCGTAGCGCCGCATTATCTGCAATTCCGCAAGGATGTCAGCGATTGGATCACCAGCCGTGACTGGTGGTTTTGGGACCCGCTCAACTAAACGCGGATGAGATCGTTGGCCATGGTAGTCGGTTTGCCACGGTCATCCGAGAAGAGGGAACAGCTCCGGAACTGGCTGGCATCCTGCATTCGTGATGTCAGGTCAGAGGTTCTAAACCCCACCAGTCAATACGGCGCGCAGGGGAAGCCGCTTCCTGCAATCACTACGAAGGCCTTTCCTTCCGTTCGCCACCACAGGTTCCATTTTCCGGTGCGGCGTCGGCCGGTGTAGGCCCACTTGTCCGCGACCCACCGCCGGTTCATGTGGTTTCGCTTGTCTGCGATGATCTTTGGCTCCAGACACCAGACCCGGTAAAGCGCGCGCCTCCCGTTCCCCGCAGTCTGAACCGCCGCATACCCATGATAATCTGCGATCACGCCACTTCCGGCAAATCCAGGTTGTTGTGGCGGGGCACTCGTTGCGGGAATGGGCACGGTTTTGGCGCCAGTGGCTCAAACGCTTCTACGGGAAGCGCTTCGGCGAGTGGGCCAATTTCGATACGACAGCATAATGCCGCTCGTAACCGGGGCTTTATCATCCATAAATCCCGGCTAATTTAAGGGGATGATAGCTGCCCCCTTGATTCGTGAACTCGTTCGTGTACAGTTGTATCCTTAAACATCCAAAAGGGGGAACGTAATGCATAGTTTTAAGGTTAGAATTGGAGCTGTCCTGGCGGCGTCGACACTGGGTCTTCTCGCATCGGTCACCGCAAGCTCGGCTGACACATGCGGCGAGCCGGGAAAGTCCACATTGCAGATTGTCCAGGAGCGCGGCGTGTTGCGGGCGGGTGTCCGGCCTGATTTCCCTCCGATCGGCTCTGTTGATTCGACAGGCAAGATTGTCGGATTCGGCGCAGATATTGCACGTGAGTTCGCCAAGCATCTGGGCGTTGAAGTCGAGTTCATTCAGACCACCAGTTCAAACAGATTTCCCAATCTGTTGACATGCAAGACCGATGCGGATTTCGGCGCCACGACGGCGACCAAGGTTCGTGACGAGCAAGTCGACTTCGTCCCGCACTATGCTTGGGACGTCGCGGTTATTCTGGTCCAGAAAGGTCAGCCGACAGATCCGAATGTCTATTTGAAGGATGCCGATGCGGTCGTCTGCTCTACGCAGGGCGGTATCTGGGGCAATGTCTGGAAGGAAAAGGCGCTGGAGATGGGCACCGACACGGATGTCAAACTCTACCGCGAGGAACCAGACATCGTCTTGGCAATGGCGTCTGGCAAATGCGACATCGCGCCGATTGCCCTGAACACCGCACAGGTCATCCTGGGAAAGCTGGGTGAGCAGGCGGCCAACGTCGTCATTGGTGGTGAGTTCCAGAAGGATGCAAACGGGCTGTTTGTCCGGGAGAACGATTCCGACTGGCGCGATTGGCTGAATTGGGGCCAGCAGCGGCTTTATGCCGAAGGCCGGTTCCAGGAGCTCTATGTCGAGCATTTCGGCTATGAGCCGTCCTTTGTGCCGTGGGAGCAGGGCATGCTCCAGCCGCAGGTCATGGAGGTCGCCAAAGAAGGCGATAAATGGTGATCCAATAAGGTTCAAATATTTGTGCAGTATACCAGTCTGCGCAAGTTTAGTGGTCCATTGACCGCAAGATGAAAGCTGCTGAGCCGCCCCTCTTTTGCGGAGGGTCGGCGCAGCGGTGCGCAACTGGCAAAAACTGCAGGTGGAGAGCAATGACCGAAGCGCCGTCCAAACCCGAAAATACCATCATAGAGTTTTCCGCAGTCAACAAGAGCTACGGAGCCTTGCATGTGCTCAAAGATATCAACTTTTCGGTCAATTCCGGAGAGGTGGTTGTCATTTGCGGACCGAGCGGATGCGGCAAGAGCACCCTTATCAGGTGTATCAATGCCCTGACGCCGTTCAACACTGGCGAGATGATTGTTGATGGTCGCGATCTCTCCGATGCAAACATTGACGTTAACAATCTGCGTGCTGAAGTCGGGATGGTATTTCAGCAGTTCAATCTTTACCCGCATCTCAGTGTTCTGGATAACATTACGCTGGCTCCAAGACTTGTTAAGAAAATCGACAGGGCTGAGGCTGAAGAAACGGCCAGAAAGCTTCTCGACCAAGTGGGAATTCATCAGAAAGAGGATGCATATCCCGGGCAATTGTCCGGCGGTCAGCGGCAACGCGTTGCCATTGCGCGAGCCCTGGCGATGCAGCCGAAGATAATGCTGTTCGACGAACCCACTTCGGCCCTTGATCCCGAGATGATCAGCGAAGTGCTTGATGTTATGGGCAATCTGGCAGAAGCGGGGATGACCATGCTGGTCGTGACCCATGAAATGGGTTTTGCCAAACGGGTGGCAGATCGCGTTGTGTTCATGCACGAAGGCAGGATCATCGAGGAGAACCAGCCGGACGCGTTCTTTTCAAACCCGGTGGACAGCCGGCTTGTTTCATTCCTCGACAAGGTTCTTTCTCATTGAAGGACGGGACCCGGAACAGGGATCGTCGATATTCCGCAAGGAAACACAACACGATGCAAAGGCGTCTGTTAGCAAGGGGGGAGCATTTGCTCCGTAAGCGATGGATTGGTTCATACTATGGGACTATCGCGAAGATCTTCTAAACGGCATGTTGCTGACAGCCGAACTGTCGGTTGTTTCAATCATCGCCGCTACGCTGGTAGGAGTTCTGGCCGGCTGCATGCGTGCAATGCCATCATTCTTCATAAGAAGAATAGGCAATGCCTATGCCGAGATATTTCGAAATACGCCGATTTTGGTGAAGCTGTTCTTTCTGCATTTCGTATTGGATTTTGATGCGCTCGCAGCTGGTTTCGGTGCATTGGTACTGCACCAGAGCTCCTACATATCCGACTACACCCTGGCTGGCTTCAGATCTGTTCCGCCGGGCCAGCTGGAAGCGGCTCAATCCACCGGGATAAGTTACGCCAAGGCAATATGGTATATCATTATACCTCAGGCAATACGCCCAGTGATACCGCCGTTTACAATACAATATATTCAAGTCGTAAAAGACTCTTCTATTGTAAGTATTATCGCTGTCTACGACATCATGTATGTAATCAATCTTATCAACAACGATACCTTCAGGGCCGTTGAATCCGCGGTCGGTGCGACTTTCATCTATTTGAGTTTCGTGGCGGTCGTCGTTGTGTCGATGTCAATTCTGCAGTCGATCGTGGATAGGAAATTCCATCATGCCAACAGGTAGAACCCTCGAAGCTCTTTCAAGTAAAGAGGTCAGAAACGAGTTCATTTGGTACACATCCATTCTTGCCGCAATACTTAGCGGAATATGGTTGGTGCGAGACTGGAGATGGGGGTGGTTTATGACGCCATTCCGTTTCTTGCACGTACACTGGGCGTGTCCTGGGTTCTTGCAATCTTGTCCATTGTCGCTGGAATGGTGATCGCGGTGCCTCTGGCTGTCGGTCGAATGTATGGACCCATCGGCGTAAAGCAGTTGTGCATTGCCATCATCGAAGTGGTGCGCGGAATTCCGGACTTGCTCATCATATTCTGGGCTTACATGGCGCTACCAATTTTCTTCAATTTCAATGTCAGCAGCTGGTGGGCAGCGGTCATCGCCTTGACGGCATTGGCCAGCGTCAATCTTGCCGAAGTTATCAGAGGTGGCGTCTATTCGGTTTCGAATGAACAAATCCAGGCAGGAAAGGCGACCGGATTGGGAGGCGCTCAGATTTTTATGTACATCGTACTTCCGCAAGCGATCCGAAACATGATTCCGGCAATGGCCGGGCAGTTGGTCAGCATATTCAAGACAACTTCGCTGGTTTACGTGATCGGAATGGTCGAGTTCTTTCGGGCGGTTACTTTGGTCAATTCGTCAGTCGTCGCGCCATACCCGTTATACCTGACAATGGCGGTCGTGTATTTTATCTGCTGCTTTACGATATCGTTTGGTGTTCGGTTGCTTGATCCTGATTATATCGTCGTCGATTGATGAGGCCGGAGTCTGCAGGTGGTTGAGACCGGGTGATGCCAAACCTGATGGATTGGCCGCGTCTCGGTTCCCGCGGCGGTAAAGGCGGGAACTCTGGCTTCGCTGTTAGCACTGCGCCCGCAACGATGGTCCTATATGAGATCCTGGCGCTCTGACTGCACCCGCAACAAGCCTTTCGCAAAGCTGGACCGGATCAAATCTTTCCTCGGTTACCTGCCTCCGGTCAATGACCACATGCTCTATGAAGACAATCCGTTTGCCTCATTATTTGATCTCATGCACGCGCGTGAGCGATTGGGTTTCGAGCCAAAATACAGCGCCAGATCCGTGGTCGGCCTGAATGATTGAGAATGATAAGGACACCCCGAACCGTAACGCTGCGCCTGCATGACATGAATTCGCGATGATCCCCGGATGGGTCAGAATTTGTAGCCAGACGCAGGTGCGCACCTTCGCACCCACCATGATCCAACGCCATTATTTGGAGACAGACGCGACCAGATCATCGCGGGAGGTGGCAATGCCAAGGTGTGGCGGCTGTCTGTGGGAATATCGAAACCCACAATAGTGGGCCCGGGGTCGAAGGCTTCGGGAACATGTCATCGAATGCCTCGATGGAGAACATTGGGCGTGTGTCAACATTACATCTGGCCGGAAAAGGCCATGAATCTCCATTCGAGATCACTTGGTTGACAATAAGGATACATCAGGATACAAAAGAATTCAAAGAGGAAAATGAATACTGCGGATCACCACAGGCAGCATGAATATGCCTGAGGGTTTCGGGAGGCCGGGGGGGCGGCAAACACTGTCGCTTCGGCAGAGCCCTATCGGTATTTTAAGGAACCAGAACTTCGGGCAGCGGGTCGCATTCCAGGATCCGCCAGAGATGGGAGTGAGAAATAGCTAATGGCGATTAAAAAAGGTGGCGACCTGATCGCGGAATTCCTGGTCAAGGAGAAAGTTCCGTATGTATTTGGCATCTGCGGTCATGGAAATGTTGGCCTGCTGGATTCGCTCAGGGACGTACAGGATGACGTCAAGCTGGTGTCTCCACGCCATGAGCAGACGGCTGTCCACATGGCAGATGGATATTTCCGCGTAAGCCACGTTCCGGCGGCGACGCTGACCTCGACGGGTCCCGGTTCCGCAAACCTGATCATGGGACTGGCCGTCGCCCAGACGGACTCGTCGGCGATCCTGTCGATTACCGCCAACGTCCCGACCTCGCAGTTCAACCGTGGTCCGTTTCAGGAGCTGAACCAGAACCATCAGGCGGATTTCAACAACGTCATCAAGCCTGTCGTTAAGCGGTCCTTCCAGCCAAGCCGGGTGGAGATGCTTCCGCTTGCCATGCGCCAGGCGGCGACCACGATGACCAGTGGCCGCCCAGGGCCGGTCAACCTGGATATCCCCTATAACCTGTTCATGGAATCGGCGGATGTCGTCGAGGAGCCGGCGTGGAACGGGTATCTGAGCCGGCGTAGTGGTGCCGGCGCCGAAGATGTCGGTCGCGTGGTCGATATGTTGTTGGCAGCAGAGCGACCGGTGATCTTCATCGGTCACGGCGTAGCCCTTTCCGAAGCGCAGGATCAGCTCTGCGAATTGGCTAAATGGCTCTCAATCCCCGTCATCAGTTCGCCCAACGGAATGGGCTGCATCGATATGGAAGACCCGCTATCGCTCGGGTTTATCGGTCGCAACGGCGCCTATGCTGCCAATCAGGCCGGGCGGCATTCAGATCTTGTGTTGGCGATCGGTGCGCGCTTTGATGATCGCTCCGCCTCGTCATGGAAGCCCGGCTATTCCTGGAATTTCCCGCATACAAAGCTCATCCACGTTGATGTGGACAACGCGGAAATCGGCCGCAACTATCCGCCGGATCTCGGAATTCTTGCCGATGCAAAGGCGTTTCTGTTGCAGGTCCTGGCCGAGCTCGAGCACAGGAATGTAACTGCCGAACCACGTCGCAAGACGTTTTGGGATGATATTGCGAAATGGCGCAACGAGTGGGAGACATTCGTCCGGCCCGGGTTCGAGATGCACAGCACGCCGATCCGTCCGGAGCGCATTGTCGCCGATTGCCGTGCGGTCTTGCCCGATGATGCGATCATTTCGCTGGATTCGGGTATTCACCACAATTGGTTCATGCAATTCTGGCAGGCCCGCAGACCCCGCAGCATGCTCAACACCTGGGGCTATTCCGGGATGGGGTTCGGCCCCAGTTCGATCCTCGGCGCCAAACTCGCCGCGCCTGATCGGGTCTGCGTGTCAATCTGCGGAGACGGCGGCTTTACCATGGTTCCGCACGTGCTGTGCACGGCAGTGGAATATAATATTCCGGTCGTCTGGGTTGTCTGGAACAATTTTGCATGGGGCGCGATTCGTGACCTGCAATACGCCTATTTCGAGGGGCGTGAATACGGGACAGCCTTCTATTCCGGGCCCGACAAGAAGCCCTATAATCCCGATTTCGCGGCTTGGGCCCGCGCGGCTGGCGTCGATGGTTATACGGTCACCCGCTCGCAGGACTTCGCACAAATTCTTAGCGAGGCGGTGCAGTCAAACAGGCCGGCCTTGATCGACGTGCATGTGGATGCAGACATCCGCCCTCCCTCGACCGGCTCGTGGGAATTGCCGCCGATCACGCCGAAGGAACCAGTGTTCGGCAAACCCTGGATGCCCTCCTGACAAAATCAAATCGGCCTGCGGCGCTGTCCGCAGGTCACCTGATTCTGAATGCAGGTTGAATCTGGGCTTCGCGGCGGAGCGTGAATGAGGTTGGGGTATAACATGCAGGTGGATTACAAGCCCAGGGTCGTTGTCCTAGGCGCCGGGGCGATGGGCTGCCTTTTCGGTGGACACCTTAAATCCAGCGGACTGGATGTTTGGCTGGTCGATGACTATGCGGCGCATATCGCAGCAATTAACGACAACGGTCTGCGCATGACAGGAGACTGGGGCGAAAAAGTCGTGGAGATTTCTGCAACCACCGATGCCTCGGTTATCGAGGGCGCCGATGTGGTGCTGGTGCAATGCAAGGGGATGCAAACTGCGCAGGCAGTTTCGAAGGCGCGCCACTTATTTTACGAGGGTGGTGCTGTTGCCATCAGCTTTCAAAATGGGTTGGGCAATGAAGAGGTGATTTCGGACATTGTCGGTGCCGAAAATGTGCTCGGAGGCCTCGCTGTTCCAAGTGCGCTGCTGCTCGAGCCAGGGGTTATCCTTTGCTACAACGATATGCACCTGCCATCCTATATCGGTGAAATGGGCGGTGGGGTTTCCGACCGCACAAACCAGATTGCGGCTGCTTTCTCGAAATCTGCACTCAACGTAACGGCAAGTGCCGATATCCGGCGCGAGATGTGGACCAAGTTATTGGGCAATATCGGTTTGGGCGCGCTTTCGGGCGTTACCGATCTCACCCAGCACCAGATTATGAGTGATGCCGGTTTTCGCACCGTGGTCCTGCGCTCCATCGACGAGGCAATGGCCGTGGCCAAAGCTTCCGGAGTAGCCCTTACTATCGAGGATCGAGACTCGATCCTCGCCATGCTGACCGGCAGGGAAGGTGGCGGCGACACCAAGTCGTCCATCCGCATGGACCTCGAGCGGCACCGCAAAACCGAGATTGATCATATTTACGGCCCGGTAATCGAATCAGGACGCAAGTTTGGCGTCCATACTCCCACTCTCGATACGCTCTCGGCCATCATCAAAGGCATGGAAACACGTTATCTGAACGGCACTATTCCCTCCGTTTCGTGAAAGCAGACCGGGTTCGTCCATCCATTTAAGCAGGTCACGCAGAGGCTTGTGTGAGCCGGTTACCAAAAGCACAGAGGTGTCACAATGACGATTACATCCAGCAGACGAAGTGTACTCAGTTCGCTGGCCGACCGCCTGGTTCGTGCCTGGAACGAAGGCGATGTTATCGATCCGCCCGCTCCCGAGGTTTTTCCGGCCAATCGCTCGGAAGCCTATGTGGTACAGGACATGATGGCGGCCGCGCTTGAGGATCTGACAATAGGCTGGAAGATCGGCGCGTCAAGCGTCGAAATGCAAAAGCGGGAAGGACATGACGGCATCATCGCCGGGCGTCTCTTCAAGTCACGCGCCTGCTTCGAACCCGATGGTTTACTCGATGCCGGTATCTTCGGCGGCGCCAGGATCGAAGCGGAGTTCGCGCTCAGGCTGCTGCAGGATCTTCCCGCCGGCGCAGCGAAACTCCCTCGGAACGCGTTGCTAGACCGCGTCGCTTTCCATCCTGCAATCGAAGTCATCGGCAATCGATACCCGAAGAATGGCACCTTCAAAGGCGGAACGCTTCCGGCAATAGCCGACAATGGCGGAGGTGTTGGGATCGTCGTCGGCGCCGAAGTCGCCGGTTGGCAGGATGTGGATTTTCTGCTGCATCCGATCTCGCTGCAGATCAATGACACCGACGTCGGGCAGAATCTTGCCAGTGAATTGCGTGCTGATCCGATCGAGGCCTTGCGCGATCTCTGCGATCAGCTCGACCAGAGAGACATCACGCTGAAGGCCGGTGATATTGTCTCGACGGGTGGTTCCACGGTGCCGGTGCCGATTGCTCCGGGAGATCGTATCATCGCCGATTTCGGGTCCCTGGGATCGGTCCGGTTCTCGCTCAAGGCACTGTAAGGCGTTTTGGCCTTGGCTGCTTGCTGGGGTAGCCCCTAACTTTTCCGGAGAGGTGACACGCTCATGAAGATTCTCGTGCCGATCAAGCGGGTTGTTGACTACAACGTCAAGATCCGGGTCAAGCCCGATGGCAGCGGCGTCGATCTCGCCAATGTCAAAATGTCGATGAATCCGTTTGACGAGATCGCGGTGGAAGAGGCGTTGCGGCTCAGGGAAGCCGGCAAGGCGAGCGAAGTGATCGTCGTCTCGATCGGCCCGGCCAAGGCCGAGGAAACGCTGCGCACCGGACTGGCCATGGGCGCTGACCGGGCAATCCTGGTCGAGGTCGAAGGCACGGTTGAACCGCTGTCGGTTGCCAAGATTCTCAAGGGCATTGTCGGCGAGGAAAACCCCGACATGGTCATTCTCGGTAAGCAGGCGATCGATGACGACGCCAACCAGACCGGCCAGATGCTGTCGGCATTGCTCGGCTGGAGCCAGGCCACATTCGCTTCCAAGGTCGAAATCGGCGACGGATCGGCCAACGTCACCCGCGAAGTCGATGGCGGCCTGCAGACCATCTCAGTCAAGCTGCCGGCCATTGTTACCACCGATTTGCGTCTCAACGAGCCGCGCTATGCTTCCTTGCCCAACATCATGAAGGCCAAGAAGAAGCCGCTCGACAAGAAAACTGCCGCCGATTACGGCGTCGACACCGCGCCACGGCTCGAGGTGATCAAGACCGAAGAGCCAGGCGGCCGCAAGGCCGGCGTCAAGGTCGGCTCAGTGGCCGAACTGGTCGACAAGCTCAAGAACGAAGCAGGCGTGCTGTAAGCGCGGGAAAGGAAGAGATTATCATGGCCATTCTCATTATTGCCGAACACGATCACGCCTCGCTGTCCGACCAGACCGCCAAGGCCGTCAGTGCCGCCACCCAGATCGGTGGCGACGTCCATGTCCTGGTTGCAGGCAAGGATGCCAAGGCAGCAGCCGATGCCGCCGCCAAGCTCGATGGCGTATCCAAGGTGCTGCACGCCGAGGGTGACGAATATGCCAACCGGCTTGCCGAACCGCTGGCAGCGCTGGCTGTTTCGCTTGCCGGCGACTACGACACGCTGATGGCACCCGCCACCACGTCGGGCAAGAACGTCATGCCCCGGATCGCAGCACTTCTCGATGTCATGCAGATTTCCGACATCATTGAGGTTATTTCGGCTGACACCTTCAAGCGGCCGATCTATGCCGGCAACGCGCTGCAGACCGTGCGCTCGACCGATGCCAAGCGTGTCATCACCGTGCGCACCGCCTCCTTCTCCGCCGCTGGCGAAGGCGGATCGGCTTCGGTTGAAAGCATCAGCGCTGCGGGTGATCCCGGCCTGTCATCCTTCGTCAAGGATGCGATTGCCACCAGCGACCGCCCCGAGCTGACGTCGGCGAAGATCATCATTTCCGGTGGTCGCGCGCTTGGCTCCTCGGAGAAGTTCCAGAGCGTCATCCTTCCCGTGGCTGACAAACTTGGTGCCGCTGTTGGTGCGTCGCGCGCAGCTGTTGATGCGGGCTATGCCCCCAACGACTGGCAGGTCGGCCAGACCGGCAAGGTTGTTGCGCCTGATCTCTACATTGCCTGCGGTATTTCCGGTGCCATCCAGCACCTGGCCGGCATGAAGGATTCCAAGGTTATTGTTGCCATCAACAAGGACGAGGAAGCGCCGATCTTCCAGGTCGCCGACTACGGCCTGGTTGCCGATCTGTTCGAGGCTCTGCCCGAACTTGAAAAGGCGCTGTGAAACTTATCGCCCAGTTTCTCATCATCTTAGCCCGCGCTGGCTCCGGTGCCGCTGTTATCGTCTTTCGAGCCCGGGCGGTTGAGTCTGGTTTGCCCTTGGCAGCAGGATGGTGCATCGGGGATATCTGGCCAGCTTGATGATCTGCGCTCCGGACAGTCTGCGTTGGTCGCCAAAACGAAAAATCAGCGGCGCATGCAGGAGGCAAGCCTCACAATCATAGGGTCGGCCCGCATAAGCCGGCAAAGCCGCGGCAGGCCAACCCTGATGTGTGATCACGCTATCGCTTGCGACCGATCTTCTCCGGGTTAGCGCGCATCCATTCGGCAAAAGCGCGAACGCCTTTCTCGAGCGGGTACTGGCTGACAAAACCCGTATCCTCTGCCAGACGGGTCCCTGAAAGCGGCCCGCGCATGGGGTTGTAGGTTGTCCATGGCTCGGTGCCCGGCCCCACGGTGATCTGCGCGCCGGGCACGGCGTCGCGAATGGCATCGACCACGGCAAACGTATTCCAGTTCTGGCCATTGCCCAGATGGTAGACGTGATGATTGAGGCTGGCCGCATCGACGGCTGCGAGTAACCCGCTGGCCACATCATCGACATAGGTGAAACTGGCTTCGAAATCGCCGCCAGATGGCTCGTTAATCGGCAGTCCGAGTATCGCTTCGCGCAGCAATGAAACGATCGGTCCGCGCGGCAGATCACGGCTGAGTGGAACCAGCGGCGGGCCATATATGAACGAGATCCGGATGCTTGCCGCCGACAAGCCGTAGTCATGACGATACATCCGTGTCATGAGTTCGCCCGAATGCTTGGTTGCGCTGTAGACGCTTAGCGGAGAAACATCCGCATCCTCGAGCAGGGGTTTGGCGAAATCCGTTTCCGTCTGGAACACGGACCCCGTGCTGACATTGACAAAACGCTTCCAGCCCTGCCGCCGCGCCACTTCAAGCAAGGCTGCGGTCGCTCCGATATTGGTCTGGACAGTCTGCCAGGGTGCGGCAACCGCAAGCTTCTGGTTGGGAACCGCGCCAGAATGAATGCAGCGGTCGATGTCATGTTCAGCGGCAATTGCAGCAATCTGGAAGGGGTCCGTGAGATCGCAGGCAACCCATTTAACGGACGAGCCGGATTCGGCTATCAGATTGGCTGGAACGCGCGACGGGTCACGCACCAGCGCCACCACATCCCGCCCTGTGGCGGCTGCCATCTTAACAATGGTGCTGCCGACGTGGCCGTTTCCACCGGTAATTAGCAAACTCATTGGCATTCCCTCATGTCTAAATCTTCTCGGTTAATCAGGGTTGGTGGAAGTTACCGCCTCAGGTGTGGGGGGAGCGTTGCAGTCATCGACTCTCTGGCCGAGAATGTCTCGTACCACCGGGAGAGCGCCGGTCTTCCGTTTCGCCATTGATCGCCACCAAACCGGAAGTCCAGATAGCCGAGCATGACGCCAACTGAAATCTTGCCGATGTCGATATCGCCTTCCAGCCGAGTTTCGTTGTGCTCAAGGAGATCGAGACTACGGGCAATTACGCCCCGCTGCCGCGCGATCCACTCGTCAGATCGCTTGCTGTCGTCGCGCCGGGATTCGTGGAGCCGGAGAACGGCGGCGTCACAGACGCCGTCCGCCAGAGCTTGATTGCAAAGCACGGTCCATCTGCCTGCTCCAGGGGCTGGAAACAGATGGCCCGCAGCCAGCGAATTGAGATATTCGCAAATGACCGGGGAGTCGTAGATCACCGAGCCGTCGTCGGTGACGAATGCGGGCACTTTTCCCAGCGGATTGATGCCGACATACGGTGTCTCGGGCTCCCATACATCGACCGGGATCCGTTCAATTCTCGCCACGAGGTCCAGCTCGATGGCGAGAACAGAAATCTTGCGGACGAATGGACTGGCGGGTGAATAGAATAGCTTCATCAAACGATACCTTGCCTACATTCATTGCGTCGGCGGTTGTGGGGGTGTCGTCAGGCTCCACAACCGCCTAAACGTCTGGTCTCATTCGCCGGGTTTTGCCGCCGAATGCCCCGCCAGGCGTCCGAACACCGCGCCTGACATCAATCCGGTTCCACCAGGGTAATTGAAGAAGAACAGCCCGCCCATCATTTCCCCGGCGGTATACAGGCCAGGGATCGGGTTGAGGTCCGTATCCATCACCTGCATGTTTTTCGGATCGACCCGCAGGCCACCGAAGGTAAATGTAATGCCGCAGCCAACCTGATAGGCCTCAAACGGCCCCTCGTCGATTCTATTGGCCCAGTTGGTCTTGTTGACCGGCAACCCGGATGTGGATTTCCCGTCCTTGATGTTTGCATCAAACTTGGTGACGGTATCCACCGATTCATTGTATTTATTGATTTCCTTCAAAGCATTGGCTTGATCAACGCCTTCCAGTTTAGCACACAATTCCTCGAGGGTATTGGCGGTCACCTTCGTCACATTCCGGGTTCTGTACTCGTCGCGCAGCAGGTGAACCACCTTGCTGTCGAAAATCTGCCAGGCCAATTGTCCCGGTTGCTCCAGAATGGCGCGGCCGTATTTGGCATAGGTGTAATTGCGGAAATCCAGCCCTTCATCCACGAACCGCTCGCCCTTGGCGTTGACCATGATTCCGAAGGGGTAGGAGTGCTTCTGAAATCCGTCGCCGACGGCGAGATCACCGAATTCGGGGGCATTGAAGTCCCAGCCGACGGCGTGACAGCCTGACCAGTTGCCGGATGTGGAAGCGCCGATATCGATCGCCATGCGAATTCCGTCGCCGGTGTTGAACCGGGTGCCACGGACCTTTGCCAGTTCCCACCCGGCCCCGAGATAGCGCGATCGCCATTCGGTATTGGATTGAAACCCACCGCAGGCCAGCACCACGCTTTTTGCGTGGATGTCTTCGTAGGCGCCATTGTGTTTGACCCGCACGCCGCGAACGGCATCACCATCGTAAATCAGCGAAACCGCGCGCGTTGCATAGCGAATTTCAATGCCTCTTTTGCCGGCGATTTCAGTCTGGCGGTCAACCAGACCCGGGCCGCCGCCCCAGGCTTCAACGGTCAACCCGCCCCAGAACTTGAACCGGCCGTTGGATTTGAAGGCTTGGCGTCCATAGATAGGCACAAATCGAATGCCCAGTTCCTGGAACCAGCGCATTGTCTCGAATGATTTTGTCACGAGAGTTTCGCACAAATCCGGGTCTGTCCGGAAATTCGTGACGCGAAACATGTCGTCGAAAAACTGGGATTCATCATAGCTGCCGAAGTCGGTGGTGGCGATTTCATCCGCTGAAAGATCTGGCATGACGGCGCGAAGATCATCCAGCCCACGATAGGCAAATCTGATTGCCCCGGCCGTGAACCGCGAATTTCCACCATCTTCATCTTTTGGCGCCCGTTCCAGCATAAGCACCGACGCCCCATTTTCCTGGGCAGATAGCGCGGCAGAAAACGCCGCATTACCCGCACCTACAACAACCACATCCCAGTTTGGCAAGAGATTCACTCCTCAAGATTCATATCGAACACAATAGTACACGATTGTATTCTAACATCAACCATGGCATGCACGTACTGGAAATTCCGGTAAAAAGGCCGGTCGGAAATGGTGTAGATCGATACAAATTGGTGTTTGCGCGCGCATTCGGGCGTGGGACAGTCGGGTTCAGGACGGTCGATCAGATTAAAAGAGGAGCAGGAAATTGAAAGTACTTGTAACGGGTGGCGCGGGCTTCATCGGGAGCGCGGTAGCGCGTACACTGGCGTCTCGTGGGGATCAGGTTCTCGCCGTCGACATCGGCCCGCCGTCCAGGCGACTGGACGCGGGGCTTGCCGCATCAGCGAAACTGGAGTTTGCGACGGGTGATCTGACCGAATGGGCACAGATCGCTCAACTCATCAAGGCATTCTCGCCTGATGCGATTGTCCACTGCGCGGCGATCGTCGGTGTGCTGAATTCCGTCTCGGCGCCGTTCGCAACGATGCGGGTCAACGTCGAAGGGTCGCTTAATTTGATCGAAGCCATGCGCCTGTTTGATATTCGACGCATGGTGCATATCTCAACCGAGGAGATTTACGGTCCCTTCGACAGTGACATGATCAACGAAGATCATCCGGCTCGCCCGGTAAAGCCCTACGGAATTTCGAAATATGCGGTAGAACAACTGGCCCGGGACTATGTCCGCACCTATGGGCTCGATATCCAGCATGTTCGTACATGCTGGGTTTACGGTCCCGGTCTGCCGCGACCGCGGGTTCCGAAAATCCTGATCGATGCGATTATCGAAAAGCGTTCGCTCCACATGAATGGTGGCGGCGATTTCCGGGTCGATCATATATATGTTGATGATTGCGTCGACGGAATCCTCAAGGTGCTTGATCACCAGGATCATCGCCATGATGCCTATAACATTGCCACGGGCATAGCGCCGTCAATTGGCGAGATCGTCGCCACCCTCAAAACCCTGGAGCCGAGCGCCGACATATCAATTGCTGAGGGCGATTATGAATTCACCAAAGGTGTGTCCCCGGTAAAAAAAGGCGCGCTGGACATTAGCCGCGCTCGCCAGGAACTTGGCTACGCACCACGCTTCACGCTGAAGGCAGGGCTGGGTGCCTACCTGGACTGGAGACGGTCGAACCCGGTATGAAAACCGGGTCAGTGTCCATTTCGATTGATTCATGCGCTTACAGCGTTCTTCACGTCCACAATTGGACGTGCGGCGCTGTAAGTGTTTGCGATCCTTTTGGGCGGTCGCATCCGATCTATCTAGTGATACGGAACTTCAAAAAAGGCGGACGGAATCCCAGGGAATGGCCTGCAGCAAGAAACCAGTCCGCAACTATGTTTGGGGAGTGCTTAAACACGTGACACTATCTGAAACCCGCATGGGCCGGGACGGGTACACAGAGTTCATGACACTCTCCGGAAATGCCGACGATCTGGCTTGTAGCGCGGCGGCAAGTTGCAAGTCTCTGTACAATCCTGCCCCCGCAACCAAATCCAACAAACAACCAAGCCAACGCCCCCGCATGGTTCAGCTCAGCTCAGCTCAGCGCGGCGTTCTGCGTTCCAGATACGAAGCCTTTTCCATACCTGGGTGGGCGGGATACAAACATCACTCCTTAAGCTACGTCTTTTCTCTACGGTTTTAATCGTCGCGTTGGTTCAGCAAAACGCTGATTACCAGTTCCCGTCCCACCCTGTTGATGCCGACGCCACGAGGTCGGCGTTCGGCAAGCCCCAGTGCAATCAGACGCTCGGCCATGGCTGGCTGAAGTGCGGTGTAGGGGCCGCGGTTCAGGCGCTTGAGCGCAGTCTGCTCACTTTCGTCCAAATCGGCCCAGGTGATCGCCACGGTTCTTCCTCCATTGGTTGCGTTTGAAGATGGGTTCCAACATGAACGAGGATCATATTTTCTTCAAATCGATAATTGGTACCGCGCCGGCTATGGGGAGGGATCTTGTCGGATTTGAGCGTCAAGGACGGGATCGGATGCCGGTTTGTTTCTGTGGTTCCTGAAACTCCTGTCACTGCGGCGGCATCGATAATGTCAGAGGATGGACAAGGCGCGATCTGGCCTGAATCGCCAAACCTTCAGGATAGCGCGATCCCAGATCGGCGATATCGTCTGGATGCTTAACGTAATCCGGCGTGATCACGCTGTGACCTGGAAGCCAGTCGAGGTCTTCGCTCACAAAATCGGTGGCGCATCCGAAAAAGTAAAATCTGCTCACTCTCCGCAAGATAGGGATGTAGCGTCTCTGTAGAGCTGGAATGCGCAGGAATTTTTCCGTAGCCTGAGCAAATCGATCCCCGGTAAACTCATTTCGGTTCAAGCGGCGTCAGGAGGGCCTTCGCCCCGCCCTATGGCGTCCTCATGGCGTTTGGATAGTTGACGCAAGTCATCGAAGCGCGACGCGATATAGCGTGCCAATTTCTCAGTTGCGGATATCCGCGGGCGTTCTTCTATACGCAATATGCCCAGCGTCCGTTTTGGTTGCAGGATTTCCCCGGTCCGCACGATTACCTCGCAGCCTTTGCGGTGGGCATAGCGCACCGGATGGGGAGGCATTGTGGGGACGTCGCCACTGATGGCGATCTTGTGCGCCTGAGATCTGTGCCATTGTCCGGCTATTGACGGCGGTCGCAATTGCTGTGTCCTGAAGGAACGCTGATTTTGAAAGTGCCTGGATTGATGCCAGGGATAATTTCGAAGTACCCACCATTTCCCTTTCAGCCCCGGTTTGATCGCCGACATGATCTTGCGGCTGCGAGGGCTCTTCAATTGAGGACAGATTTTGATCAGTTTTGTCGCAAGGATGTCCCGGTGCGGCACCAGCCGGATGGATTCAGGCTGGGGTTCGGTCATCGATTCTTAGCCTTGCATGCAGTGCATAGCTGCACTGCAACATAAACCGTTTGCATCTGCGAGAAATCGAGTATGTTGTCCTCATCGAAGCAATGCACCTCCTCCCGCAGAGCTTCGTGTCTTAGAAGACCCACTCCTCCTCCCAGGGTCTTCTAAAAGGAATTGCGACATCCTCCTCCCGTCGCATTCCGTTATTCGAAAAGCCTGCCGCACCTCCTCCCGCGGCAGGCTTTTTGTTTTCTGGAGTATCCGGTGATCAGGCAAAATCACCTTGATGCAGACAAGATCCAATAAAATCAAAGAGATAGAGCGTCCCCTGTGCGCCCGAACGGATGCTCGGCGCTGCAGCCCGCACCAGGCGTGCAGCGGAGGTCGTGCTTCGGTCACCATTGGCAATGGGCGGCAATGGGCGGCGTCTGGTCGGATTCGGCGGCCCGCAAAGCCGGTGTATGGCTGCAGGACACGATATTGGTGCGGCGCACAATTGCCATGCGTAAAACTCATGCTCGTTGGGCGCCGGACTGATTTTTTGCCAGACGCGGACGGCATGCGGCCCGCGCTATCGGCGTTTCAGCGCCCGTAGCCGCGCAGATTGGCGTGTCGGTTCACATCCTTGTAGAGAAGATAGCGGAACCTGCCGGGGCCGCCGGCGTAACAGGCCTGAGGGCAGAACGCGCGAAGCCACATGTAGTCGCCGGCTTCGACCTCGACCCAGTCACGGTTGAGCTTGTAGACCGCCTTGCCCTCCAGCACATAAAGCCCGTGCTCCATCACGTGGGTCTCCTCAAACGGAATCAGCCCGCCGGGCTCGAAGGTGACGATGGTGACATGCATGTCATGGCGCAGGTCGGTCGGGTCGACAAAGCGGGTTGTGGCCCAGGTGCCATTGGTGTCGGGCATGACGGTGGGGGCGATGTCGGTCTCATTGAGAAACAGCGGGTCGGGTTTGGCGATGCCGTCAACGGCTTCATAAGCCTTGCGGATCCAGTGGAAGCGCGCATGGGCGGCGCCATTATTGACCGTCGTCCAGTTGCAGCCGGCGGGGAGGTAGGCGTAGCCGCCTGGCGCCAATGTGTGCGAGGCGCCATCCACAAACACGGTGAATTCACCTTCCACGGCAAAAAGCACCGCTTGCGCCGATGCGTCGGGCTCTGGCGCGTGGGAGCCGCCACCGGGGGCCACCTCCATGATGTAGTGGGAAAATGTCTCGGCAAATCCCGACATTGGCCGGGCAATAATCCAGAGCCGCGTATCATCCCAGCTGGGCAGGTAGGATGTGACAATGTCGCTCATCACGCCCTTCGGAATGACGGCATAGGCCTCGGTAAACACCGCCCGGCCGGTCATCAGTTCGGTCTGGGCGGGCAATCCGCCATGGGGTGCGTAATAGGATCGATCCGGGTTGGAACACTTTGTCATGGTATTCTCTCTCTAAGGCGAAACAGCACGATTTGCCCGGGCCGTTTCAGGCCCGCTACGGCGGCGCAGTCGCCGCTCTTGTCATGTTGGTGCCGATCTAGCTTTTCCATCTGTTCCTCATATTATCATTATAGGGGGATAGAAAAATTGGATTATCAAAAAGAATTGGAAAGTTTGTCCGGAGAAGCAGGGCTTCCACCGACCCGGCCTTTGGGCATGGCAGATAGAGATTCGAAATTCACCTCAAAGGACGGAGGTGTGGATATCCGCGCACCGCAGACAAGGCCTGAAATTTCTGGAGCATGACATGAACAATCTCGATCAAAATGGCACCTATCTGGGCCGCATCTGGACTGCCGAGGCGGCCGGTCCGTCGGTGGTCACAATCCGTGCGGGGCGCGTTTTCGATGTCACGTCAAAACAGGTGCCACTGGTGCGCGACATCTGCGAAATGGATGACCCTGCCGGATATGTCAGCAATGCGCCTGGCCGGGACGTCGGTGGACTTGAGCAGCTGTTATCGGCGCCGACGGGGAATACCCACCTGCTGGCGCCCTGCGATCTGCAGGCCGTCAAGGCTTGCGGAGTAACCTTCGCTCGCTCGATGGTCGAGCGGGTGATCGAGGAGCGTGCCGCCGGTGATCCCGACAAGGCCGAGGCCATTCGCAACCGCGTCGCATCGGCCATCGGTGACAGCTTGCGCAACATTGTTCCGGGGTCGCCAGAGGCGAGCAAGGTCAAGCAGACGCTGATCGCCGAAGGGCTCTGGAGCCAATATCTGGAGGTCGGGATCGGTCCCGATGCGGAGGTGTTTTCGAAAGCCCAAACGCTGTCATCGGTGGGCTATGGCGCCGAGATCGGACTGCACCCGTCGTCAAGCTGGAACAATCCCGAGCCGGAAGTGGTGCTTGCGGTCTCGTCTCGCGGCAAAATCGTCGGCGCTGGGTTGGGCAATGATGTCAATCTGCGTGACATCGAGGGCCGCTCAGCGCTGCTGTTGTCGAAGGCCAAGGATAATAACGGCTCCTGTTCGATCGGGCCTTTTATTCGCCTGTTCGATGAAGGTTTTAAGCTTGATGACGTGCGCGTCGCGGAACTTGCGCTCACTGTCGAGGGGACCGACGGCTTTGTGCTGCGCGGGCATTCCTCAATGTCGGAGATCAGCCGGGACCCTGAAGATCTCGTCGCACAGACCATCGGCCGGCATCACCAGTATCCGGACGGGCTGATGCTGTTTCTGGGAACCCTGTTTGCACCGACCGAAGATCGCGACACGCCGGGCGCCGGGTTCACCCACAAGATCGGTGATGTGGTCACCATCGCATCTGAAGGGCTGGGTGAGTTGCGAAATACCGTTGCGCTCAGCACCGATTGCCCGGAATGGAATTTTGGCGTGCGGGCGCTGATGACGAATTTGAGCGCCAGAGGTCTGCTATGAAAACGCGGCGGTCGTGCTGAAGCCAAGGCGAGTGATCGCCGAGGCACAAGATCGGCGACGCTGGAGCGTTCCCGGTGCCTGGGGCTCAGCTGTAGATGCGTTGATCCATCGGCGTGGTGTCGATCTGGTTGATGAGGCCGGCAAGAAGGGCTGCCTCGGCGCGGTTGGGCTTGGCATGCGGGTTCCAGACGACATGCACGTCGATCGCCGGCGGCGTTTCGTAGGGGGCAACCGCCATAGCCGTCCCCGCTCCACGTCTTCGCGCACCACATGCAATGGCAGCGGGCCGATGCCGAGGCCGGCGATGATCATGCGCCGCACTTCTTCGAGGTTGGGGGAGGTGCCGACAATGCGGGAATCAAGCTGGGCTTCGGCGCGCATTTGCGCGACCGGGCGCAACGCATCATCCATCTGGTCGGTTATGAAACTCACCGAGGAATGACCGGCCAGATCGGCGATGGTAATCCCCTCGCGGCCAAAAAGCGGGTGGGACGGGCCACAGAACAACCCGAAATACTCGCGGAACAGCCGTCGGTATTCCAGTTGCGGGCTGCGGTCCATGACAAGGCAAATGGCCAGTGAAGCGCGGCGGGCGGCGACAGCGGTCAAGGCGCTCCGGCTGGCCATGGCCTCTATCGACAAGGTCGCGCGCGGGTGGGCACCATGAAACCGGTTCAGCGTGTTATCGAACAGCGGGCTGACCACGTGGCTCGCCATGACGATGCGGACATGGCCGGTGATCTCGTCCTCTACATCCCTGATGACGGTGCCCAGGCGCAGGATGGCACTGTGGATGTCGATTGCCTCATCATAAAGAAGCCGGCCGGCGGCTGTGAGTTCGAAGCGCCCCGGCTTGCGGTTGATCAGCCGCTTGCCGAGCCGGTCTTCGAGCCGCTTGAGCGCGCTCGAGACGGTCGGCTGCTTCAGTGACAATCTTTCGGCGGCATCGGTGACCGAACGGGAATCGGCCAGGACAAGGAATGTCCGAAGCAAATTCCAGTCGAGATCGCGGGCCAATCGTTCCGGTGGAGTCAGGCTATTCATAGAGTATTGATATCATCTATGGTTGGGATATCAATTATCAATTTGATCAATGCGCTATCCTTTCGCATCATGGATCCCACAAGAAGCGCCGGGGAGCGCCGGGAACATGAGCATCGAACAACGCGAGGCACGGCAGCCGTGGATCTTGCTGACGCCGGCACTGACGGCGGTCGGGCTTTTGCTGATCGTGCCGTTGATGTTTATCGTGGTCTATTCGTTCTGGCTCAAGAGCGCGGCGGGCGCCGATACGTCGGGCCTGTTTCTCGACAACTGGAAAGAGGCGCTGACCGACCGGTTTTACCGAGACATCCTGCTCAATACGCTCAAGATTTCCGCCATTACCACGCTCGCCTGTGCGGTGCTTGGCTATCCGGCAGCCTATTTCATCGCCCGTTCGAGAGGCAACAAGTTGATCCTCTTGGTGTTGCTGATGCTGCCGTTCTGGATCAGCTACATCATCCGCACGATGAGCTGGATCAATATTCTCGGTATCTCCGGGGCGCTCAATTCGGCGCTTGTGTGGCTTGGTCTGATCAGCGAGCCGGTACAGATGCTCTACAACGAGACCACGGTGATCCTCGGGCTGGTGCATTTTCTGCTGCCGTTCATGGTGCTCAATATTTATGTCAGCCTCGATGGTATCGACACCAATCTCGAGGACGCGGCCTTATCGCTCGGGGCAACCCGCTGGCAGGGGTTCCTGCAGGTGACACTGCCCTTGTCGATGCCGGGACTGGCCGCCGGTGGGCTGTTGTGTTTCGTGCTGTCTGCCGGCACCTACATCACGCCGGTGATCCTCGGCGGGCCGCGCGACGCGATGTTTGCCAACCTGGTTTATGAGGCGATCATCAAGCAGCTCAACTGGCCGCTCGGTTCGGCGCTGTCGCTGCTGCTGTTGGTCGTGCTTGGCGTGCTGGTTCTCATCTACAACCGCTATCTCGGCATGGCGCAACTGGCGAAGGGGCTTGGCTGATGGGCTGGCGTCTGATCCGCATCTACACGATCCTGGTCTATCTGTTCATGTTCCTGCCGATCGCGGTAGTGGTGCTGCTGTCGTTTAACGCCAACCAGTTCGGCAGCTTTCCCATGACCGGCCTGTCGACCCGCTGGTTTGAAGCCTTGTGGAACAATGATGCGATCATGCGGGCGTTTCGCACCTCGATCACACTGGGGCTGATGACAGCCGTCATCTCCACCGTGCTCGGTGTGCTCGCAAGCCTGGCGCTGGTGCGCTACAAAATACCGGGCCGCAATCTGATCACCACCTTGCTGATCGCGCCTATCCTTGTGCCCGAAGTGGTGCTGGCGGTGGCGCTGCTGCTGTTTTTGAACTTCCTCAATATTGGCAAGAGCTTCACGCTGCTGCTGCTGGGGCATGTCATCTTCACGCTGCCCTTCGTCATTCTGGTGGTGCAGGCGCGGCTGGTCAGCATCCGGCGCGATGTCGAGGAAGCTGCGCTCAGCCTTGGCGCCTCGCCAATGCAGACGTTCTTTTCGGTCACATTGCCGTTGCTGATGCCGGCAGTCGCTGCCGGCGGACTGTTTGCCTTCACCATCAGCTTTGACGACATCACCGGAACCCTGTTCTGGAAGCCGGGCGGCATCGAAACAGTGCCGACGCAGATTTTCTCGATGCTTCGCAATTCGATCTCTCCGGAGATCAACGCTCTTGGCACGGTCATCATCGTGCTGACCGTGGGGCTGCCGCTGATTGGAGCGGCGATCGCCCGAAGACTTGCAACAAAAAGCGGCGGATAAACCGCCCACTGACCTCGAACCAGAGATGGAGAACAAAATGGACGATACAAGACGCTATGAACGACTGCGCGAGCGGTTCCAGAATGGTGACATCAGCCGCCGCAGCTTCTTCGGCCTTCTTGGTGCTGCCGGCGCTGCCTACGGGTTGCAGATGCCTTTCGCACGTCAGGCCTTTGCTGCAGGCGATGTTACCCAGGTGCGGTTTGACGGCTGGGGCGGGGTCGTTTCCGAGGCATTCCGCAAGCATGCCTTTGATCCCTACACTGCCAAGACCGGCATCAAGGTGATTGACGGGACGTTCCCCGGCGGTGACGAATATCTTGCCCAGGTGCGCGCCAGCAAGGCGGGAGAATACAATATTGCCCATCTTTCGGGTGTTTTTGACTATGCCCGCTACCACAGCTTCGATCTGACCAGCGAACTCAATATCGACAACATCCCCAACATGGCCAATGTCATGCCGGCGCTGATGAATGCGTTCAAGTCGATCACGCCCGACAGCCTCAGCGCAGCCCCCTATGATTACGGCACCACCGGGCTGGCCTATAACCGCAAATTCATCAGTGACGACGAGATGAAAGAGAAGGGTGCCAAGATCCTGATCGACGCCAAGCACAAGGGCAAGATCGGCGGCTGGTCCGACTGGCGCACGCGGATGTGGTATGCTGCGTTGCAAACCGGCCAGGATCCCAACGACATCAAGGACGTCGACGCAGCCTGGGATGCTGTGCGTCAGCATCGCGATCTGGCGCTGAAATACTGGGCGTCGGGCGCCGAATTGATGAGCCTATTGTCCGAGGAAGAAATCCACGTGACCGAAGGTTGGTCGGGCCGGATTTACGCGCTGCAGGAGCAAGGCCACGACATCGGCTATTACGATCCGCCGAATGGTTTCGGCTGGCAGGAGTGCCTGTTCGTGCTCAAGGGCAGCCCGATGGCGGCCTGCGAGGAGTTGCTCAACTTCATGCTCGACAGGGACACCTCGATTGCCGTGGCCGAAGGCCAGAGCTATCCGCCGGCGCTCGATCCAACCAAGGTCGATCTCGGCGACAAGATTCCGAAACTGCCGGCCTTCGATGCCACCGGCACGCTGTCAGGTCTGACCTTTGCCAATCCGGCCTACTGGAATGGCAATGAGGCTGAATGGGCCAAGGAATTCTCCCGCGTCCAGCGCGGCTACTAAGCTTCTACCCGGCCCCGCCGTGCTGGCGGGGCCGGATTTTACTTCAACCGGAGGCACGATGCCGTGAGCGCCGTTTCCCTGACCCAGATCGTCAAGCGTTTTGGTAATTTTACCGCTGTGCACGAGATGTCGCTGGACATCGCCGAAGGCAGTTTCGTTACGCTGCTGGGACCATCCGGCTGCGGAAAAACCACCACCTTGCGGATGATCGCCGGCCTGCTCGATCCGAGCGAGGGCGAGATTTCCATCAAGGGCAGGCGCGTCAACGATGTGCCGATTCATAAGCGCAATCTGGGGTTGGTGTTCCAGAATTACGCGCTGTTTCCGCACAAGACGGTGGCGGAAAATGTTGCCTTCGGACTCAATTACCGCAATGTCAGCAAGCCCGATGCCCAACGCAAGGTGGCCGAGGCGCTGGATCTGGTGCAATTGCCTGATCTCGGTGCGCGCTACCCGAAGGAACTCTCCGGCGGCCAGCAACAGCGAATCGCACTGGCACGCGCCATCGTCATCGAGCCGGACGTGCTCTTGCTTGATGAACCGCTGTCGGCGCTTGATGCCAATTTGCGCGAAGACATGCGGGTTGAACTCAAGCGCATCCAGCAACGTATTGGCGTGACCACTGTGTTTGTCACCCATGACCAGACCGAAGCACTGGCGATGTCGGATCAGATCATCGTCATGTCGAAGGGCCGGGTCGAACAGGTTGGTGCGCCGGAAGTTGTCTACAACACGCCGGCGACCGAATTTGTCGCCCAGTTTCTTGGTGCATCCAATCTGCTGTCGGCAAGCTGCACCGATGTTTCAGGGAGCGAAATCAACCTGGAGCTGCCGGATTTCCCGCGTTTCTCGATCCCAAAACAACGCGCCCCGCAAATTGCCGCGCCGGGTCCGGTCAGGCTGGTGATCCGGGCTGAAAAGTTGCACCTGATGCCGGCTGGCAGTTCGACAGAAGGAGACCTGACGGTCAAGGCCACAGTCGAGAATGTTGATTACCAGGGACAGTCAGCGCGCTATTTCCTGCGGGTCGGCGATCATCAACTGCAGGCCGTCAACATGATTGATGAACACCCCTTTGCCACCGGCGCCGAGGTGCTGTTGCGGTTTCGGGCGAAGGATTGCGCTGCGTTGCCGGTGGAGAATGAAACGTGAAACCGAAAAGCCATCTGTTTTATCAGACCCGCTCGCGCCGGCCGGTGCTGGCGGAGGCCCGCGGCGTCTACATGTGGGATGTCGACGGCAAGCGCTATCTCGACGGCTCCTCGGGCGCGATGGTTTCCAATATCGGCCATTCCAACCCCCGGGTCCTCGAGGCGATGCGGCGGCAGATGGAAAAATCGACTTTCGGCTACCGGCTGCATTTCGAAACCGAACCGGGCGAACGGCTGGCTGCAAAGGTGGCGGCCTTGTCGCCTGAGGGCATGGAGAAGGTGTTCTTCGTCTCCGGTGGTTCGGAGGCGGTGGAAAGTGCGATCAAGCTGGCGCGGCAATATGCGGTGACAGTCGGACAGGGATCGCGTTGGAAAGTGATTTCACGCAATCCCAGCTACCATGGTTCGACACTCGGCGCGCTGGCGTTGACCGGCTATGCGCCGCTGGCGGATCCGTTCCTGCCGATGATGCAGGCGATGCCGAAAATTCCGGCGCCGCGCGCCTATCTTGATGGGCTCGACATGGACGATCAGGCAACCGGTGCGCATTACGCGGCGATGCTGGAAGCCAGGATCATCGAAGAAGGGCCGGAAACGGTGTTGGCCTTCATCCAGGAACCGGTCGGCGGTGCCTCCACCGGTGCGCTGGTGCCGCCTGCAGGCTACATGCAGGCTGTGCGCGAGATCTGCGATCGCCATGGCGTGTTGCTGATCCATGACGAGGTGATGTCGGGCGGTGGTCGCACCGGCAAGTTCATGGCTGCCGAGCATTGGGGCGTTGATCCCGATATCATCGCCATCTCCAAGGGTTTCGGAGCCGGTTATGCGCCACTCGGTGCGATGATCGCCCATGACCGGCTGATCGATCCGGTGCTTGATGCCGGCGGTTTCCAGCATGGCCATACCTATGCCGGCAATCCACTGGCCTGCGCCGCGGGCCTGGCAGTACTTGAGGAAATCGAGAGCGGGGAACTGATGGGCAATGCCGCCCGTATTGGGGCTCTGCTCAAAGCCCGGCTTGCGAATCTGATGCAACGCTACGGGTTCATCGGCGATGTTCGCGGGGAAGGGCTGTTGCTGGCGTTCGAACTGGTGGCCGACCGGCAGACCATGCAGCCGTTGCCGAAAGAGCTCAATGCGTATGTCGAACTGGTGGAGCTCGCCTATGAACAGGGGCTGATCATCTATTCGCGCCGCACGCGGGGTGGCATCGATGGCGACCATTTTCTCGTTTGTCCGCCGATGATTGTGACCGAAGGCCAGGTCGATGAAATCATCGACATGCTGAGCGCAGCGCTGGACAAGTTTGCCGTTCGGGCAGGCTTTGCCGTCGCCACAGCCTGACAGGAAACCGCATGTCGAAAATCATCATAAGCTGCGCCGTCACCGGGTCGATTCATACGCCATCGATGTCGCCCTATCTGCCGGTGACGGCCGAAGCGATCGCCGAACAGGCTATTGGCGCTGCCAATGCAGGGGCTGCGATCCTGCATCTGCACGCGCGCAACCCTGAGACCGGCCAGCCATCGGCTTCGGTCGCGCATTACATGGCGTTTTTGCCGGTTATCAGTGCCGCCACCGATGCGGTGGTGAACCTGACCACCGGCGGCAGCGCGGTGATGACGCTGGATGAACGTCTCGCGGCGCCGCTCGCAACCAGACCGGAAATGTGCTCGCTCAATATGGGCTCGATGAATTTTGCGCTCTACCCGATGCTCGGCAAACGCACCGAGTGGCTGCATGATTGGGAAGAACCGTTCCTGCGCAATTCCGATGATCTGGTGTTCAAGAACACGCCGCGCGACATCGAGGGCGTGCTCAGGCTGATGGGGCAGGAGCGCGGCGCGCGCTTCGAATTCGAATGCTACGATCTCGGCCATCTTTACATGCTGAAGCATTTTGCCGATCGCGGGCTGATCAAAACCCCCATGTTCATCCAGTTCGTGATGGGCGTGCTGGGCGGGGTGGCGGCCGAACCGGAGCATCTGGCCCATCTCAAGCAGACCGCGGACAAATTGTTCGGCGACGATTACAAGTTTTCCGTGCTTGCCGCCGGGCGCCAGCAGATGGCGCTGGCCAGGCTCGGCGCTGAAATGGGCGGGCATGTGCGGGTTGGGTTGGAAGATAATCTCTATATCGCCCGCGGCCAGCTGGCCAAGTCCAATGCCGAGCAGGTGGCGCTGGTGCGCGAGATGGTCGAGGATCTGGGGCGTGTGGTGGCGACACCGGATGAGGCGAGGGCGATGCTGGGTTTGAAAGGCAAGCAAGAGGTAGGGTTTTGAGTAGTGTTGATGTCAACATCAGGCTGGCCGGGCGCGCCGATGTGGCTGCCGTCAACCGGGCGCTGCGGCAATTGTCCGCCGACATGGGCGACGAGCACCGCGCCACCAACGCCGATATCGAGCGGTTCTGTTTCGGACCTTCACCAATTCTGCACGCTCTGCTGGCGGTGACAAAAGATGGTGATGTGGTCGGTGTCGCCGCCTATTCACCGTTCTTTTCGACAGTGTTTGGAACCGTCGGCATCTATGTCTCCGACCTCTGGGTAGCCGGGTCTGCGCGTGGAAAGCGGCTCGGGGTACGGCTTCTGGCAGCGGTTCGCGATGCTGGCGTAAAGACCTGGGACGCGGATTTCCTGCGGCTCAATGTCTATCACAACAATCCGAGGGCGCTGGCCTTCTATGAACGCATCGGCTTCGTCCCCACCACAGAAACCCAGTACATGACGCTGGCCGGCACGGCGCTGGACACTCTTGGAGAGCAATCGTGAAAGCCATCTTCGACGAACGCCAGAGGGTCCATGACCCTAAGCACTTCATGGCCAATGGCCGGCTTTCGCCCAATCCGGAGCAGCCGCAGCGGATCGAGGAATTGCGTCGCGGCGCAAGCGCCGCGGGGTGTGAATTTGCAGCGCCGACAGACCACGGGCTGGGCCCGATTGCCGAGCTCCACTCGCCCGAATATCTGACATTTCTGGAAACCATCCATGCGCGCTGGATCCGCACCGAGGGTGCTTCCGACGAGGTTATCCCCAATATCCATCCGGATCGGCGGACCGCCAGCTATCCGAAGTCCGCATCGGGGCAGGCGGGATTCCATCAGGCTGATACATCGTGTCCGATCACAGCCGGCACCTGGCAATCTGCCTATTGGTCGGCGCAATCGGCACTGAGCGCGACCGACGCAGTGCTTGACGGGGCGCCGGCCGCCTATGCGCTGTGCCGTCCGCCCGGTCATCATGCGTTCGGCGATCTGGCCGGCGGCTTCTGCTTTCTCAACAATTCGGCGATTGCCGCGCAGGCATTGCTACGCGCTGGCCGCCGTCCAGCCATCGTCGATGTTGACGTCCACCATGGCAATGGCACGCAGGGAATTTTCTACCAGCGCCGCGATGTGCTGACGGTGTCGATCCATGCCGACCCGGCCCGGTTCTATCCGTTCTTCTGGGGCCACACGGAAGAACGCGGTGAAGGCGAGGGGCTGGGCTACAATCTCAACCTGCCGCTGCCGCGCGGCACAAATGATGCGGAGTTCCTCGCAGCCTTGGAGATTGCGCTGGCGCGGGTGCGTTCATTCGGTGCCGATGTGCTGGTGGTGGCGCTTGGCCTTGATGCGCATGAGAACGATCCGTTCCATGGTTTCAAGGTGACGACACCCGGTTTCGGCCGGATTGCGGCAGCCATTGCCGGGCTGGCTCTCCCTGTCGTAATCGTGCAGGAAGGTGGGTACCTGTCGTCCGATCTTGGCGATAATCTGACCAGCTTTCTCAAAGGGTATCAGGCAGCTTCAGCATGAAAACGGACATTCTGGTTATTGGCGGCGGAATTGCCGGCATCAGCGCAGCCGCTCGGTTGGCGCCCGAGGCGTCGGTCACAGTGCTCGAAGCCGAGGCGATGATCGGCCATCATTCGTCCGGCCGCTCAGCGGCAATCTTCATCCGCAACTATGGCAACGCTACCTTGCGCGCATTGAATGCGGCCTCTGCGCCGTTCCTGGCCGCACCCGAAGGGGTCTCCGAGACGAGCCTGCTCTCGCCGCGCGGCGAAATGCTGGTGGCAACGGAAGCAGACCTGCCCCATTACGAAGCCTATCTAGATGGCAGCGACGGCCTCGAGCGGCTTTCAGCGCAGCAGGCGCAGGAACTGGTGCCGATCCTGCGCGCCGATGTGATCGCTGCCGCGGCAATCGAGTGGGATGCCCAGGATATAGATGTGGACCGGATGCTGCAGGGTTTTGCCCGCTTGCTTCGCGCCCATGGCGGCCGGATCGTGAATAATGCGCGAGTGCAGTCGATCGCGCGTCGTGATGGTGTCTGGACGGTGACGACACCGGCCGGCGAATTCAGTGCACCGATCGTGATCAATGTCGCCGGCGGCTGGGCCGATCAGTTGGCAGAAATGGCCGGGGTGCGGGCCGTGGGGCTGCAACCGCTGCGCCGTTCGGCGGCGCTGATTCCGGCGCCTGTGGGCCATGACATCAACCGCTGGCCGCTGTTCGCCAATGCCTCGGACCAATGGTATGCCAAGCCGGAGGCCGGCAAGCTTATGATCTCGCCGGCGGAGGAAGATCCGGTTGAACCGCATGATGTCTGGGTCGATGACATGGTGCTGGCCGAAGGCCTGCACCGTTTCGAGCAGGCAGTGACGATACCGGTGACGCGCGTTGAGCATTCCTGGGCGGGAATGCGGACGTTTGCTCCGGACCGGACGCCTGTAGTCGGCTTTGCGCCTGAGGTGGACGGGTTTTTCTGGCTTGCGGGGCAGGGTGGTTACGGTATGCAGACCGCACCGGCGCTATCGCAACTGGCCGCCGATCTGTGTCTGGGGCGACGTTCTGCGCTGGACCCGAAGGTGGTAGGCGCGCTAGACCCTGCCCGGACATCAATTCAATCCCAACAAGGATAATGACATGAGCGATATCAAACGTATTGAATCCGGCACCCGCATGAGCCAGGCCGTGATTCACGGCAACACCGTCTATCTGGCCGGCCAGGTCGGCACGCCGGGCGCCAGCGTCACGGTCCAGACCCAGGATATTCTGGCCAAGATCGAGCGGCTGCTGGCCGAAGTGGGATCGGACAAGAGCAAGATCCTGCAGGCCACGATCTGGATGGCGTCGATGGATGACTTTGCCGAAATGAACGCGGTCTGGGACACCTGGGTGTCGCCCGGCAATGCACCGACTCGGGCTGCTGGCGAATCCAAGCTGGCGACGCCGGAATACAAGGTCGAAATCATCTGCGTCGCAGCGATCTGACTTCAAAAAGCTTGTCTGCGCCTCGCGGCGAGGGGCGGACCTGTGCCATAGTGCAGGCCGTCCCAAGAAAGCGATTCCATGCCGCAGACACATAACCGCATCGTCCCCGTGATTGACAACAAAGGGACGGAAGCCCCGCTTGATATCCTCAAGCGGATCTATGGCTATTCTGAATTTCGCGGCAAGCAGGCGGCCGTCGTCGACCATGTGGTGGCGGGCGGTGACGCCGTGGTGCTGTTTCCGACCGGCGCCGGCAAGTCGCTGTGCTTCCAGATTCCGGCCCTGTGCCGCAACGGCGTCGGCATTGTCATTTCACCGCTGATCGCACTGATGCGCGACCAGGTAGAGGCGCTCACGCAGCTTGGCGTGCGCGCGGCAGCCCTCAATTCCTCGCTGAGCCGCGAGGAATTCATGGAGGTTCGCCGGGCGGTCGCCCAAGGTGAACTCGAACTGCTCTACGTTACCCCCGAACGTGCCGTCACTCCCGGTTTCAAGGACATGATCGGCAACGCCAACATAGCGCTGTTTGCCATCGACGAGGCGCATTGCGTTTCGCAATGGGGGCATGATTTCCGACCTGAATACCGGGATCTCGGCCGGCTTGCCGATGAATATCCCGGGGTGCCACGGATGGCGCTGACCGCGACAGCCGACCCGCATACCCGTGAAGACATCATCGACAAGTTGGCACTGCGGTCCGGTGAGGTCTTTACCACCTCGTTTGATCGCCCCAACATCACCTACGAGATTGTCGAGCGTGATCAGCCGCGCCAGCAATTGCTGCGTTTCCTGGCGGATCACGAAGGGGCGAGCGGTATCGTCTACTGTCTGTCGCGTGCCAAGGTTGAAGACACCGCCGAATGGCTGAACAAGCAGGGTATCCGTGCGCTCGCCTATCATGCCGGTCTCGACCGGGGTGTGCGCGATAACAACCAGGATGCGTTCCTCAAGGAAGAGGGTGTGTGCATGGTCGCCACCGTCGCTTTCGGCATGGGCATCGACAAGCCGAATGTGCGCTATGTCGCCCATCTCGACCTGCCAGGGTCAGTGGAGGCCTACTATCAGGAAACCGGGCGCGCCGGGCGTGACGGACTGCCTTCGGTGGCCTGGATGGCCTATGGCATGGCCGATGTCATCCAGCGCGGACGGATGATCGACAATGGCGGGTCGGGCGACGATATCAAGCGGGTTGAACGCGCCAAGCTGAATGCGCTGCTGGGGATT
The DNA here is from genome assembly GCF_026619415.1 of Hoeflea algicola. NCBI lineage: Bacteria > Pseudomonadati > Pseudomonadota > Alphaproteobacteria > Hyphomicrobiales > Rhizobiaceae > Hoeflea > Hoeflea algicola. Next base: position 2,513,603 of record NZ_JAOVZR010000001.1, on the reverse strand, counting down.
TGCGAAACCCCGGGCTGCCGCAGGCAGGCGATCCTCGCCCATTTTGGCGAAGCCCATGCAGGCGGTTGCGGCAATTGTGATACCTGCCTCAAACCGGTCGAAACCTGGGACGGAACCGATGCCGCGATCAAAGCGCTGGCGGCGGTCTACCGAACCGGCGAGCGGTTTGGCACCGGCCATCTGATTGATGTGCTGACCGGCAACGAGAACGAAAAGACCACCCGCTTTGGCCATGTCGAGATGCCGGTTTTTGGCGCCGGCAAGGATATTCCGGCCAAGACCTGGCAATCGGTTTACCGCCAGCTTCTCGCCGCCGGCCTGGTCAGCGTCGATCATACGGCATTCGGGGCGCTAAAGCTCGAGCCGGAAGCGCGCGCCGTATTCAAACACGAACGCGAAGTGCGGTTCCGCAAGGACCGCCCGACCACCGGAAAGGCGTCACGCCGTGCGTCATCCGGTTCGACAAACGCCAAATCCGCACTGGAAGAGGCCGATATCGAGCTGTTCGAGGCGCTTCGTGCCGCGCGGATGGCGATCGCCAAGGAGAAGTCGGTGCCGCCCTATGTGATTTTTCCGGATACGACACTGGTAGCCTTTGCAACCAACCGCCCGGCAGACCACGCGGGGTTGCTTGCCACATCCGGCGTCGGACAATCCAAGCTGGAACGCTATGGCGATGCTTTTCTCGACGTGATCAGGACGCACCAGAAGTAGGCTTTGATGCCTGTGCCGGGCTCTGGTCCGTTGGTTAGGCCGATGGCGCCGAGCCCGAAAATTCCTTTTCAGATTCGTTGAGCCGGGCTGGCAGGCGAGGGCATTTCCACGCCCTCAGGCAGCGCTTGCGCGACGATGCAGCCATTCGCACAACACGGTCGTAGAATTGCTTACACTACACACACATTGACAACATACCAACTGGTTGGTATGTAAAATTCAAGCAATTGGAGAACCTGATGGCTAACGTTGCAGCAAAACCGGATGCAAAGGCAAAACTGCTTGATGCGGCTTTGACGGTAATCCGTACCCAGGGCTACTCGGCCACCACGGTGGACGATCTGTGCAAGGCTGCTGGGGTGACGAAGGGGGCGTTCTTCCATCATTTTGCCAGCAAGCAGGATCTGGCGGTGGCTGCAGCAAATTACTGGACCGAAATGACCGGCGGACTGTTTGAAACCGCCCCGTTTCACGATCCCGCCGATCCGCTAGACCGTGTGCTTGCCTATATCGCTTTTCGCAAGGCGATCCTGCAGGGCAATATTCCCGATTTTACCTGCCTGGTGGGCACAATGGTGCAGGAAACCTACGATACCAACCCAACGATCCGCGATGCCTGCTGGGCCAGCATTTCTGGCCATGCCGATACCCTGGTGCCCGATATTGAAGCGGCAATGCGTGAGCACGGGATCGACGCGGATTGGAGCGCTTCAAGTCTGGCGCTGCACACACAGGCCGTGATCCAAGGGGCCTTCATCCTCGCCAAGGCGAGCGGTCGTGCGGATCTTGCCAGTGACAGCCTTGATCACCTCTACCGCTATGTCGAGCAATTGTTTGGAAACGAAACCGTCAGCAACCGGAAAGGATAAGTCATGGCTGATAGAACGCCTGTGGAACCAAAGTCGGCGCCACCCAAGGGCCCGGCCTCCTATTTTCCGTCGATCGAGAAGACCTATGGGCGCCTGATCGATGACTGGATCGCTTTGGTTCGAAGCAGGGCCGGAGAAACTCATATGCAACGCGTTAACTGGCTGAAGAACGAACATGGCATGGGCCATGGCCACGCCAATGCGCTGGTTGCCCACACGCTTGCCGCCGACAAAAAGGCGCGAAGCTAGACCGGCCGAGCACCATGCCCCGTCAACACCGAAAAGGAGGATACCGTGATGACCACCACTAAAAGTGATGCCCATGCTGAAGCGAAGGAACTTAAGCTCGAACGTCTGATCGATGCCCCGGTAGCCAAGGTCTGGCGGTGCTGGGCGGAGCCTGACCTGCTCAAGCAATGGTTCTGCCCCAAACCTTGGTATGTATCGGACGTGCGGATGGACCTGTGTCCGGGCGGTGAGTTCTTCACCGTGATGAATGGCCCCAACGGCGAGCAATTTGACAATGCCGGGGTGTTTCTTGCGGTTGAGCCGCACCGGCGGCTAGTCAGTACCGACGCGTTTCGCCCCGGCTGGGTTCCTTCAGAGCGCGCCTTCATGGTGGCCGAGACCACTTTCGAGGACACGGGCGAGGGGCAGACCCGCTATACGGCGCGGGCACTGCACTGGACCGTCGAAGCGCGCAAGGAACATGAAGAAATGGGGTTTCACGAAGGGTGGGGCAAGGCAGCCGACCAACTGAAGGAACTGGCAAGAAGCCTGTGATGTCGCCGTGGTCTACGCGGCAGACGGGCAGCGCACCGAGCGGTCCGGCGCCATCTTCAGGATCGTCTCCAGGCCGCAATTGTCGCGCACCAGATCGTCAAGGGTGATCGGATCTAGCTCGCGATAGAACGCCTCGACCGCCCGCGTGAGGAAATCGCGCAGCCGGCAGTCGGCGATCAGCGGACAGCTGTTGTCGGTACTGGCGAAACACCCGGTAACAGTCGCGCCTGCTTCAAAGATCCTGAACAGCCGGCCAATGGAGATGTCGTGCGGCTTCTTGTTGAGCATGAGTCCGCCGGCGCGGCCCCGAAATGTGGAGACATAGCCGTGGTGCTGCAATTGGTGGATGACGTGGCCGAGATGATGGCTCGAGGCATCATAGGCGCGGGCGATATCCGAGGTTTTGACAACCTGACCCTCATGCGTGGCGCAGAATATCAGGACACGGGTTGCAAGACTTGTGCGTGTGGTCAGGCGCATGGGGAGATCCGATCCGGTTTGATTTGCGGGCAATATGCAGCAGTTTGAATGGGTGCAGGTTGATTCAGATCAGCTTTCCGCCCATCACCACCGGCAATCGGAAACGAATCCCGGCGGGATGACATGGCGCGACCAGACAGTGGAAAATCCACCCCGGACGAAGACACGCTTGAGCGCTTGACGCGGTCTGCCAGCAGGCAGGTCAGGGCAGCGTCTGCGTTGTCGGTGTTCTCGGCGCTGGTCTGGCCGCTTCAGGCAGGTATCGTCGCGCTGGCGATCGCCGGACTGCTTCCCGGCTCAATCGGGCCCGGAGTCTGGGTCTCGGTGCTGGCATTTGCCGGGTTTGGTGTGTTGCGCGCCGGGCTCAATTACCGCGCCGAAAAGCTGCTGTTTGCTGCGGGCACCCAGATTGTCGTTGAGCATCGCGGCCAAATCCTGCAACGGGAAACAGTAACCTCCGGCGGTGGGCGGGCGGGATCGGTCGCAGCCCTTGCCGTCGAAAAACTCGATCTGTTGATGCCCTATGTCACCCGCTACCGGCCGGCACGGGCGCGGGTGATGGTGGTGCCGTTGTTGATCCTGGCTCTTGCCTTCTGGTTTTCCTGGGCGGTGGGTCTGGTTCTCCTGGTGTCGGGGCCGCTCATTCCGGTGTTCATGGCGCTGATCGGGCTGGCTGCGAAGGAAGCGAGCGCCCGGCAAATGGCTGAAATCGGTACACTGAACGATCTGCTGATGGAGCGGCTTTCGGCGCTGGTCGATATCCGGCTTCTCAACGCCGGTGAAGCCGTGACCTCGAGCTTTGCGGCCGGCGCCGAGCGGCTGCGCGCACGGACCATGGCTGTGTTACGGATTGCCTTCCTGTCGTCGACGGTGCTGGAGCTGTTTTCGGCGATCGGTGTGGCAATGGTGGCGGTTTTTGTCGGTTTCACGCTGCTTGGGGCTATTTCCTTTGGCAGTTACGGAGCGACGCTCAGCCCGGCGGCAGGGATTTTCCTTTTGTTGCTGGCACCCGATTTCTACCAGCCAATGCGGGATCTTTCGGCGGCCTGGCACGACAAGGCGGCGGCGCTGGCGGTGGCGGCTGACTTTGCCCAATGGGAAAACGAGGCACCACCCCGGCTGATTGGAAGTGGCGCGGCAACGGCGCGGCTTGAAGGCGAGGCCAGCATCGAACTGCACGATGTTTCCGTACGTATTGGTGAGCGGCTGATCCGCTATCCCGATTTTGCAATCCTGCGGGGCGAGACGGTTGCCCTCAGCGGGCCATCGGGCGCCGGCAAGACAACGCTCTTGAAATTGATGGCCGGCCTGCTTGCGCCGGAAACCGGACGGATTCTGGTTGGCGGGCAACCGCTTGATGCCATAAATGCGGATGCTTGGCGGGCTCGGCTGGGATGGATGCCGCAAGCACCTCATTTTCTCGATGCAAGCCTTGCCCGCAATATCGGGTTTGGCGAACCGGGTGATCTCGATGCGGTGTTGCGCGAGGCCTCGGTTGATGCCGTGGTTGAGGGGCTGCCCGGCGGTCGCATGGCTCGGCTCGGTGAAACCGGTGGCGGACTATCGGGCGGGGAAGCGCGCCGGGTGACGCTGGCGCGGGCGATCTTTGCCCAACCCGATGTGCTGCTGGCGGATGAGCCAACAGCAGATCTCGATGCCGTCACCGCGGAGGCGGTGATGGCGGGATTGCTGACACTCAACCAGCGTGGCTGCAGCCTGGTGATCGCCACGCATGACCCGGCGCTGTGCGCGCGGATGCAGCGAACCATTGTGATTGGCGGTGCGGCATGAGCGCGCTGTGGCGAATCTTTCTGCTGGTGCTGCGGGATCAGAAAACAGCGCTGATCCGTGGCGCGGCCTTGAGCGTGGCGGTGCTGCTGGCCGGGGTCGGGCTCTTGGGGCTGTCGGGTTGGTTCATTACCGCAGCAGCTGCTGCCGGGCTTGCCGGCGTGGGGGCGGTTTTTGATGTTTTCCGGCCCTCGGCGATGGTTCGCTTTCTGGCGCTGGGGCGGACCGCGGCGCGCTATGGCGAACGACTCCTGACCCACGATGCAACATTGCGGGCGCTGGCGTCGATCCGGGTTCGGCTGCTCGAGGTGACTGCGGCTGCGCCATTTGAAAAGGCCGTGCGATTGCGCGGAGCGCGGGCGCTGAACCGGCTGATGGCCGATGTCGATGCGCTCGATGGCGTGCCGCTCAGGCTGGTGCTGCCGATTGGTGCGGGGTTGTTGGCGCAAGTGCTGACATTTGCGGCGTTGTGGTGGCTGGTTGATATCCGGGTTGCGTCGCTTGTGGTGTCGGGGTTTCTCGCTGGCGCCGGTCTCGCGTTTTTCTGGTCGGCACGAGCTGCTGTCGCGCCCTCGCGTCGGGCAGAAACTGCCGCACAAGCGTTTCGCACCCGATTTATCGACCTGATCGGCGCGCGGAGCGATCTGGCAGTCTATGGAAGACTGGCCGGTCAGGCAGAATCGGCCGCGGGTGCCGATGCGCGGCGGCAAGAAGACCTGCTCACGCTGGACCGGATCGAGCGACGGGCCGGGTTGCTGCTCTCGGTCACTGGAACGCTGGTAGCGGCCGGCGCGCTGGGGCTGGGTATGGTGCTGGCACAATCGGGTGATCTCAGCCCCGGCCTCGCGGCAATCGGTTTCTTCGTGGCGCTGGCGCTGATGGAGACCGTTGCGCCGTTACGGCGGGCGACAGCCGATCTCGGTCGGATGATGCTTGCTGCACGACGGGTGGGCGACGGCTTGATCCATACGCCGCACACTGCGCCTGTGGCTGCCTCGCTGAGTTCGGGAACCGCATGGAGCCGCGATGTTGACGCGTTGACAATTACGGATTTGAATTTCCACCGGCCAGAGGCGTTACGCCCGGTGCTGGAAAATGTATCGTTGTCGCTGGAGATGGGTCATAGCCTGGCGATCACGGGACCAAGCGGTTCGGGCAAGAGCACGCTGCTGCTGTTGATCGCGCATCTGCTGACACCCGAATCGGGGCGCATCCTGCTTTCGGGCACGCCGCTCGAACACTGGGTTGAGACAGACTTGCGCGCAAATGTCATGCTGGTGCCGCAACGCAGCACGCTGATGGCCGGCACGATCGCCGACGCCTTGCATCTTGCCGATCCCGAAGCCTCGACAGAGATGCTCTGGGCCGCGCTCGATGCCGTGGCGCTGGCTTCGGTGATCCGCGCCAAGGGCGGGCTCGGGTTTCAACTGGGCGCGCGGGGCGAGGGGTTGTCGGGTGGCGAAACGCGGCGGCTGGTGCTGGCGCGGGCATTGTTGCGAAAGCCGAAGTTGCTGTTGCTTGATGAACCGACGGAGGGACTCGATCATACGACCGCGAGGGCTGTACTTTGCGGGATCAGAACCCATTTGCCGCAGGCGGCGATCTTGACCGCATCGCATAGGCCAGTGGAGACTGAGTGGGCGGATCAGGTGTTGGAGTTGTCAGACGCCCCAAAATGATCAGGGTGTTCCGGTCTGTTCGGCCTTGCCGATTTTTAGCGATGTAATTTGACATTCATCATTGCCGAAGCTGCCGCTGTCGTTAGGTATCGCCGTAACCATGATACGCATCCGGGCCTGACGAACATCCGGATTGGAAAGGAATACAGCAATGGAATTCGGAATTGTCGAGCTGTCGCGGCTGCAGTTCGCCTTGACTGTCATGTACCATTTTCTATTCGTGCCCCTGACGCTGGGTCTTTCAATCATCGTCGCCATCATGGAGACGGTCTATGTGATGACCGATCGTCCGATCTGGCGGCAGATGACGAAATTCTGGGGCCTGTTGTTCGGTATCAATTTCGCGCTCGGCGTGGCCACCGGCATCACCATGGAGTTTCAGTTCGGGATGAACTGGAGCTATTACAGCCATTATGTCGGTGACATTTTCGGGGCGCCGCTGGCGATCGAGGGGCTGATGGCCTTCTTCCTGGAGGCGACCTTTGTCGGGCTGTTCTTCTTTGGCTGGGACAAGCTGAGCAAGGTGGCGCATCTGGGCGTGACCTGGTTGGTTGCGATCGGTTCGAATTTTTCGGCGCTGTGGATACTGATCGCCAATGGCTGGATGCAGAACCCGGTCGGCGCGGAGTTCAATCCGATGACCATGCGCATGGAAATGACCGATTTCTACGCGGTGCTGTTCAACGAGGTCGCGCAGGCCAAGTTCGTGCACACGGTTTCTGCGGGCTATGTGACCGGCGCCGTGTTCGTTCTTGGTGTTTCGGCCTGGTATCTGCTGCGCGGGCGCCACATCGAATTGGCTCGACGTTCCATAACCGTCGCCGCCGCCTTTGGCCTCGCCTCGGCTTTTTCGGTCGTGCTGCTGGGCGATGAATCCGGCTACAATGCCACCCACAGCCAGAAGATGAAGCTCGCGGCGATCGAGGGCATGTGGGAAACCCACGAGGCTCCTGCGCCGTTCAACCTGGTCGGGCTACCCGATCAGGAAGCGCGTGAAACCCATTATGCCATCGAAATTCCCTGGGCGATGGGGCTGATCGGCACCCGCTCGCTGACCACGGTAATCCCCGGTATCAACGAACTGGTGGACCGGGCGGAGGTACGCATTCGCTCGGGCCAGGTTGCCTATGACGCGCTGATGGAAATCCGGGCCCAGCGGGAAGCCGCTTCGCCCGAGGTGACCGCCCGATTTGAGGAGCATTCCGCCGATCTTGGCTTTGCCTTCCTTCTCAAGCGCTACGCCGAGGATCCGCGCGAGGCCAGCGAGGAACAGATCAAGCTTGCAGCGGAAAGCACGGTGCCAAAAGTCTGGCCGCTGTTCTGGGCTTTCCGCATCATGGTGGGCCTTGGCTTTGGATTCATCGCAACGATGGCCTATTTCTTCTGGCGGGCGTCGTTCAAGGGCATGAACTTCCCCCGCCCGGCGCTGCATCTGGCGGTATGGATGATCCCGGCGCCGTGGATTGCGGCAGAGCTCGGCTGGTTCGTGGCCGAATACGGGCGTCAGCCATGGACGGTGGACGGGGTGTTGCCGACGGCGATGTCGGTCTCGGCCTTGTCGATCAGCGAGGTGGCGCTGACGCTTGCGGGCTTCATCGCATTCTACACTGTGCTGTTCATCATCGAGATGAAACTGATGCTGAAATATATTCGCAAGGGGCCGTTCGAGGATGTCGAGGAAACCGACGCCTGGATGGCCAGCCACGATCAAAGGCTGACCGGGCGGCTTCATGCCGGCACCGCAACGCAGCCGGCGGAGTAAGAACCATGATCCTGCATCAACTAATAGACTATGACGTTCTGCGCGTGATCTGGTGGGGGCTGCTTGGCGTGTTGCTGATTGCCTTTGCCATGACCGACGGGTTCGATATGGGGGTCGGCGCGCTGTTGCCGTTCGTCGGCAAGACCGATGCCGAACGCCGGGTGGCGATCAACACGGTTGGCCCGGTCTGGGAGGGCAACCAGGTCTGGTTCATTCTCGGTGGCGGATCGATTTTTGCGGCCTGGCCGCCGCTCTATGCGGTGTCGTTCTCGGGCTTCTACCTGGCAATGTTCCTGATTCTGGCGGCGCTGATCGTGAGGCCGGTTGCGTTCAAGTTTCGCTCCAAGCGCGAAGACGCCAAATGGCGCTCGCGGTGGGACTGGGCGCTGTTTGCCGGCGGCGCGGTTCCGGCGCTGCTGTTTGGCGTGGCAGTCGGCAATGTCCTGCAGGGCGTGCCGTTCCATCTTACCGATGATCTGCATTCGATCTATGAGGGCACGCTCTACAGCAAGTTCTTCGGCCTGCTCGATCCGTTTTCGCTGCTTGCCGGTGTGGTGTCGCTGTCGATGCTGGTAATGCACGGCGGCGCCTGGCTGTCGGTGAAGGCCGAAGGCATGGTGCAGCAACGCGCACGGCGTTACGGCTCGATTGCAGCGCTTATCGCGGTGGCGGGCTATGTATTGGCCGGCCTGTGGCTGGCTTACGGGATCGACGGTTACCGGATTGTCGGCGACTTTGTCACCGACGGCCCTTCCAATCCGCTGCAATTTGATGTCGAGAGAACCGCAAGCTGGCTGGTGGCTTATAGTGAACGACCGTGGATCGCCATCGCCCCGGCCATGGGTATTGTTGGCGGATTGCTGACCTTCCTGGGGCTTCGTGCCGGCCGTGAGGTGTCGACGCTTTTGATTTCCAAGATGACGATCCTCGGGGTGATCTCGTCGGTGGGGCTGACGATGTTTCCGTTCATCCTGCCATCGTCTTCCGATCCGCGCTCATCGTTGAGCGTGTGGAACGCCTCCTCATCACACTTGACGTTGTTCGTGATGCTGGTGGTGACGGTGATATTCCTGCCGCTGATTCTGGCTTACACCGTCTGGGTCTACAAGGTGCTGTGGGGCAAGGTCACCGAGGCCGACGTCACCGATAATTCTCATTCTGCGTATTGATCAGGAGGTCATAGAGATGTGGTATTTCGCATGGTTGCTCGGCCTCCCGCTGGCGGCGCTGTTTGCCGTCGTCAACGCGATGTGGCTGGAAATGCAGGAAGACCGGCGCAAGATCCGGGATCAGGCGCCGGGCACTCGCCCATAATGAATGGGGTCAGCGGCTGATGACGGCCTCGGCCTCGATCTCGACTCGAAAATCGCCGATCAGATTGCCGACCAGAAAGGTCGTGTTGGCCGGCGGATTGATGGTGAAACGCAGGCCGTGGGCGCGGGCCGCGGGTTCGATGTCCTCGTCGCCGCGCAAATACATGCGGGTGCGCAAGATGTCCCTCGGATCGCCGCCGAGAGCTCGCACCGAAGCTGCGATCTTGTCGAGGATGTAGGTCGTCTGAGCGCCGGCATCGCCGACGGCCACGGTCCGGTCCACCCCGTGGGTCGCGGTAGTGCCTGAGACCATGATCCGCTCGCCATCGCGCAGTGCCCGGCAATAGCCGGCGATCGGTTCCCACAAGGAACCTGAGAAAACCCTTGCGCGGTCGGGGTTGTCGGGATCGGTGACGGCCTGCAACGCGCTCGGCATTTCCGCCAGATGATGGCTGAGATCGCCGGATGCGGTGAGGAATGGTGGCTGGCGGTATTCGTCGCCGCAATCGCCGGGGATCTGTGTGGTGGCAGCAAAGGCGCTATCGAGCGCGGCATGATCGCTGGCATCGAGTTCAAACTGGAACAGCCGCATATTGTCGTCGCGGTGCTCGTTTTCTCCCAGCCGTGCACCGACGATGACGCCTGCGACATGGGCGTGTTCCAGTACCCAGCGGGTGGCAACATTGGAGATCGAGACACTGTGCTTGCGGGCGATGCTGTCGGCGGCCCTGAGAATACCCTGATAGGCTTCCCAGCCTCCGGCGGCGTGGATGAACCGGAGATATTTCGCGCCGCTCCAGTCCTCAACCGCCTCGGGCTCGGGTTTGCCGAGCCAGCGTTCGGACAGGAACCCGCCGCACAGGGTGCCATAGGCGAGAAGCTGGACGCCGTGTTTCTTGCAGGCATCGGCCAGATGTCCCGCGGCGCGGCGGTCGATCAGCGAGAAAGAGATCTGGTTAGACACCAGCGGGATGCCATCGGCAATTGCCAGGTTGAGATGGGCAGTATCGAAATTGGTCACACCGAGTTCACCGATCAGCCCCTCGGCCTTGAGCCGGGTCAGTTCATGCAGCGCATCGAGCCAGGCCGGGTGTTCAAAACTCCACCAGTGAAACTGCAGCAGTTCGATCCGTTCGACGCCGAGCCGGTCGAGTCGCGCCTGTACACCGGCGCGGACCACTTCGGCTGTCATCGGTCCGGGTTCCGGGCACCATTTGGTAAAAGCGCGCGGGCGGGTGGGACCGGTCCAGCGGCGCAGCATTTCGCCCGTAATCAGTTCGGATGTGCCATAGTGATCGGCCATGTCGAACGTATCGAAGCCGGCTTCTGCGTAGGCCGCAAGCGCTTCGGCTCCGGTGCCCAGATCGAGCGTCTTGCCATCCCGTTCCTGATCGGCGACCTGCCAAAGGCCGGTCAGGATACGGCTGATGGAAAGGCCGGGGGCGAGTTCTTTGCGGTCGGGATGCATGGTCAGATGTCCTTGTTGCGGCGCCCAAGGTGGCGCGAGACGGAGCGAACTTCGGGCAGGATGCCCTGTGGCCGCCAGAGAAGAATGAGGCACAGCATGACGCCGATGACGACAATCTGCAGGGAGGCCGCACGGGCCTGCTGATCGGCTGGGAACACCTCGGAGATCAGTGCCCCCGACAATGCCCAGATGGCCCAGACCAGCACCGCGCCGAGGACGGCGCCGCGGTTGTTGCCGGAGCCGCCGACGATCAGCATGGCCCAGACCTGGAATGTCATCATCGGCAGATAATTGCCGGGCGCGATGAAGCCGATGAAATGAGCCTGGACGGCCCCAGCCAGCGCCATGATTGCACCACCGAGGGCAAATGCCTGGATCCGCAGGAGGACAGGTTTCTTGCCCAGCGCCTGGGCGGCGATTTCGTCTTCGCGAACAGCACGCAGCGCACGGCCCCAGGGGCTGCGCAGCAGATGTTCGAGCAGCAGGTAGATGGCCAGCACCACGGCCAGGGTGACGGCCAGGTTGGCAAGATTGAAGGCTGACGCCTGTCCCTGCAGGACGGCGAACGGGCGCGGGATGAAGGCCATGCCAAAAGCGCCGCCGGTCAGACTCTCGGTGTTCTGGAACACGAGTTGCAGCGCCACGGCGATGCCGAAAGTGGTGATCGCCAAATAATCGGAGCGCATTCTCAGCGTCAGCATGCCGACGGCGAGCGCCAGCACGCCGCCCGCTGCCATCGCCGCCAGCCAGCCGATGGCGATCGGCAGTTCGAAGCCGCCAATCCGTTCGGCTGCGTCGGGCGTGGTGAGCGCCGCAGAGACATAGGCACCGAGGCCAACAAAACCGGCGATGCCGACATTGAACAGGCCGGTCTGGCCCCATTGCACGTTGAGGCCCAGGCAGATGATCGCATAGGTCATGGCGATGGTCAGGAAGAAGGCGGCGTAGGCGATGATTTCCATTAGGCCGCCTTCTGGCCGAACAGGCCCTGCGGACGCAGCATCAGCACCGCCACGAGGATGATGAAGGAGACTGCCGCGCGCCATTCTGCACCGATGATCTGGACGGCGGAAGCTTCGGCAAGGCCGATGATGAGGCCGCCGAGCATGGCGCCGGGGATCGAGCCGATGCCGCCAAGAATGGCCGCAGCAAACAGCGGCAGCAACAGGTCAAAACCCATATAGGGTCTGATCTGGACCAAGAGACCAGCCATCACGCCGGCAATGCAGGCAAGGCCGGCGCCGATGATCCAGGTGATGCGGATCACCTGGCCGACATCGATGCCGTAGACGCCGGCGAGGCTGGGGCTTTCGGAAACGGCGCGCATTGCGCGGCCGGTGGCGCTGCGGGTGACCAGCAGATGCAGGCCCAGCACCAGAACCCCGGTAAGCCCGATCACCAGCAACTGGTCGGGCGTGGCGCGCACGCCAAGCCCCAGCGGTTTGGCGATCTGCAGCGCACTGGTGAAATAGGCAGGTTTGGCGGTGTAGATGAATTCAAGCAGCGAGCGCAACGCCATCGAGGCGCCGAAACTTGCCATGACGACGATGATGGCATCAGCGCCGCGGGCACGCAGCCGCCCGAACAGGACCTTGTCGAGCCCCAGCGCCAGCAAAACCGTCAGGGTGGCGCCGCCCAGAACTGCGAGCGGCAGCCCCCAACCGAAACTGAACGGATAGACCGGGGCGCCAAGGCCGGTCAGAAGTCCGCCGAGAAGACCGGCGATCGTCAGTGTGAAATAAGCGCCCCAGGCGAGGAAGTCGCCATGGGTGAAATTGGCAAAGCGCAGGATCGAGTAGGCCAGCGTCAGGCCGATGGCGCCGAGCCCGATGGTCGAGCCCGATATCAGCCCGTCGATGAGCGCTTGCGGGTTCATTGCGATGCCTCCGCTGTACGATGGCCGAGGAACAGACCGCCCAGCAACTTACCGTCATGCAGGGCTGCAGAGGGGCCGTCATGGGCGAGTTGCCCGTCGACCAGTACCAGCGCGCGGCTGGCCAGGGAAAGAGCCGCGCGGACATTCTGCTCGACGAGCACCAGCGTGACGCCGGCTTCGGAGATGCGGCGCAAGGTGTCGAACACCTGCGCCACGAGTTTGGGAGAAAGCCCCGCGGATGGTTCATCGAGCATCAGCACGTCGGGCTCGGTGAGCAGGGCGCGGGCTGCGGCCAGCATCTGCCGTTGTCCGCCCGAGAGCGCGCCGGCGAGTTCGCCGGGGCGGTCGCCGAGATCGGGAAACATGGCGAGCATCGCTTCGATCCGTCCGGCGCGATCGGCGCTCGGCAGCAATTGTGCGGCAATCTGCAGATTTTCGAGGATTGTCAGGCGTGTGAAGATGTTGTCGGTCTGCGGCACGAAGCCCAGGCCCCGGCGCACCATGATATGTGGCGAAAGCCCGGTCACATCGGTCTCACCCAAGTGAACTTTTCCGCCAAAACACGGCACCAGGCCCGCCATGGCCTTGATCATGGTGGATTTGCCGGCGCCGTTGGGACCGAGGATGCAAACCGCTTCGCCCTTGGGCACGGAAAAGCTCACACCCTTGACGATGGCGAGATCCGGATCATAGCCAGCGCTGAGATCGCTGACGGCAAGCGCGCTCATGCCGGCATGCCTTCGAGATAGACATCGATCACATCGGCGCGCCGTGTGATGTCGGCGGGGGCGCCTTCGGCCAGCGACTTGCCGGCGGCCATGACGATGACCCGCGGACACAATCGGGCGATCATTTCCATGTTGTGCTCGATCAGCAGCACGGCGATGCCAAGTCCATTGATCGCTGCTATCCGGTCGATGATCAGATCGAGAAGTGCCGGATTGACGCCGGCTGCGGGCTCGTCGAGCAGGATTACCCGTGGCTCGGCCATCAGCACGCGAGCCAGTTCGAGCAGTTTGCGCTGCCCGCCCGACAGCACCGAGGCGGGTTGATCCTCGAGATGGGAAAGCGAGACGAAATCGAGCAGGTCACGGGCACGGCTGGCATTGGCCTGTTCTTCGCGCATCACCCGGCGCGGTGCGATCAGCGCCGATACAAGGCTTTCTCCGTGCTGGTTTTGCGCTGCGGTCATGACGTTTTCCAGCACGGTCATGCGCGGAAATGGGCGCGGGATCTGGAAGGTACGGCCGAGCCCGGCCTTGATCCGGGCTTCGGGGCGGGCGCGGCTGAGATCACGTCCGGCCAAAAAAATGGTGCCTTGATCGAGCGGCACCGCGCCGGCCAGCAGATTGAACAGGGTGGATTTTCCCGCTCCATTGGGGCCGATGATGCCGAGGATTTCGGCCGCCGCCAGGTCGATTGACATGTCATCGACGACCCGCAGCCCCCCAAAGGACTTGGTGACACCGCAAGCGCTGAGAATCGGGGCCTGGTCGGTTTCGATCATCAATCCTGCCAAAGTTGATCAACTATCATTTATCGTTTACAGGAGCATGCTTGATGCCTAAAGTAAAGATCCAATTGACGGAGGCGGGCAGTGTCGGAATGAACATTCAGACCACCTCGAAAATGGATCGACGCGGGCTTGATCAGCTCTCGCCAGTGACGCGCGAAACCGTGCAGGATCGGATTTACAGGCAGCTGCGCGATTCCCTGATCCAGGGCCGGTTCGACGCAGGCGAGATCTTTCTCACCGGCGATATCGCTCATCGGATGTCGGTCAGTTCAATGCCGGTGCGTGAAGCGCTGGCCCGGCTGGTATCAGAGCGGGCGCTCGAAGCGATGGCCAACCGCCGGGTGCGGGTGCCGCTGATCACGCTGGAACGGGCACGCGACATCGCCCGGGCTCGGGCGTTGATTGAGGGAGAGCTGGCGGCGTTGGCACTGCCAAAACTGACGCCGGACGATATTGCCCGGCTTGACGCGCTCACCACCGAATATGATGCGACCCACGATGCGCGGGAAATCGCCAGCCTCAACCATGCATTCCATTTCCAGCTTTACCAGGCTGCCGGTTCGCCGGTCCTGATGCCGATTGTCGAAAGCCTCTGGATGCAGGCGGGGCCCTATGTCCGGGCTGCAGCGCGGCTTCACCAACCGCTGACCGATTCCGCGGCAACGTTGCACCATCGCGGCATATTGGCGGCGATTGCCGCCGGTGACGCAGAGCGGGTGTCGCGTGAACTGGTGGCCGATATCAACCAGGCTTTTGCCATACTTGAACGGGCTGACCCGGCGTTCTGGGTTGCCGAGAACGGAGCTGCAACATGAGCACCGACGAGGGATTCGAGCTGTGGGACCTGAAGGTCGAGGTTGTCGCGCCCGAAGGTGCCAAAATCTGGTGCGGCGCCAATGTCGGCGATTATT
This sequence comes from Hoeflea algicola, assembly GCF_026619415.1. Taxonomy (NCBI): domain Bacteria; kingdom Pseudomonadati; phylum Pseudomonadota; class Alphaproteobacteria; order Hyphomicrobiales; family Rhizobiaceae; genus Hoeflea; species Hoeflea algicola. The sequence continues at coordinate 2,498,444 of NZ_JAOVZR010000001.1, read as the reverse complement.
TCGAACTGCGTGGCGAGATGCTGCATCTGCCGCCAGGACAGGGAGTTTCGATTTATTCGCTGGCTTCTGTGCTGCCGTTGCTGGCGGCCAAGCAGCGGCCAAGTGACGCCAATGACTGGATGTCGACCGATGCAGAAATTGCCTGTCCGGATCCACATTGCCCATCGCGGCTGAAGATTACACGCACCAAATTGCGACGCTTCAATCATTCCGACACCACCGCGGTTCCCTTGGGAGACGATCATGCAGCACGTTGAGCTGGCCCCCGGGCACCGTATTTCACGCGTCATCAAGGGCGGCTGGCAACTGGCCGGCGGCCATGGCACGGTCGACCGCGAGACCGGTATCGAGGACATGATCGCCTTTGCCGACGCGGGCATTACCACATTCGATTGCGCCGATATCTATACCGGCGTCGAAGCGCTGATCGGTGAATTCCGTAGAACCTATGTGCGGGCACGCGGTGCCGAGGCGCTGACCCGTATCAAGGTACATACCAAATTCGTGCCGGATCTCGGCAATCTGGCGAGTCTGACCCGTGCCGATGTCGTCCATGCCATCGAAACTTCGCTGTCGCGGCTCGGGATGGAGCGGCTTGATCTGGTGCAGTTTCACTGGTGGGACTACGAGATTGACCGCCAGGTGGAAGTCGCAAGCTGGCTCACGGAGTTGCGCCAGCAGGGCAAGATCGCCAATATCGGCGGCACCAATTTCGATACCCGTCAGCTTCAAAGGCTGCTCGATGCCGGCGTCCCGATGGTGTCGATGCAGGTGCAATATTCGCTGATTGATGATCGTCCGGCGCGGGCGATGGCGGCACTGGCGGCAGCCTCTAACGTCAGCCTGTTGTGCTACGGCTCGGTGGCGGGAGGTCTGTTTTCGGAACGCTGGCTGGGCGCGCAGGAGCCGGCGGCTCCGTTCGAAAACCGGTCGCTGGCCAAATACAAGCTGATTGTCGACGAGTTCGGCGGCTGGGAATTGTTCCAGGACCTGCTCGGCGTGCTGGCGGCAATCGCCCGGCGGCACGACAGCGACATCGCCTCAGTGGCGAGCCGGGCCGTGCTGGAACGTCCCGGCGTCGCCGCGGTGATCGTCGGTGCGCGCAACCGCAGCCATCTCGTGCGCAATCTTGGTATTACCGATCTGGCATTGACGGCGGAAGATTTCGGACAAATCAAGCTGGTATTGTCACGTGCCAAATCGGTGCCGGGTGATGTCTACGGGCTCGAGCGCGACCGCAACGGCAAGCACGGGTTGGTGATGAAATACAATCTCAACAAACAGGGGCATTGAACCGGTGGATCTGATCGAACGCGCCAAGGCTGAAGTCATCAACCGGCACAGGTTTTTTGTTGAATGGTTCACCGGGCGGGCGCCGGAAGCAGAGATGGACGTCTCGGCCCGGGCCTTTGCTCCCGACATGCGCATGATCGAGCCGGATGGCAGCATGACTGATGCTGACCAGGTCAAGGCGATGCTGCGCGGGGCGCGTGGCAAGCGTGCTGCGGATTTTGAAATTACCGTGGAATTGATCGAAGCGCGGCTGATCGGCGACGATGCTGCGCTGGTGATCTACGATGAACATCAGGTGATCGATGGCCAAAAATCGGTGCGTCGTTCTTCTGCCCTGTTCAGCGCCGACGCAGAGGCGCCGGAAGGAGTTGTCTGGCGGCAACTCCAGGAAACCTGGATTGCGACCGAATAATAAGGGGCGAGAGAGGCCCGATAACAAGGAGAACGCGAAATGAACATGATTAGGATTACCGGCCTTGCGATGGCCATGCTCGGCGCCACCGCGCTGACAACACAGGCCTGCGAAGTCACCATCGGCATGGTGATGGAACTGACCGGACCGGCCGGCGCCTATGGGCAAGCCGGCGCCAAATCAGTGGAAATGGCGTTTCGTGACATCAACGAGGCCGGCGGCGTGCTTGGCTGTGATCTGGTGACCGACACCCGCGACAGCCAGAGCCAAGGCAATGTCGCCGTCGACCAGGCGACACAGCTGGTCAACATCAAGCAGGTTCCGGTCGTCATCGGCGGCATCATCTCGTCGGTGTCGATTCCGATCCTGACCTCGGTGACTGCCGCAGCAGGCGTGGTGCAGGTTTCGCCCGCGTCCTCGAGCCCGACGCTGACCCAACTCAGCCGTGACGGCAAGACCGGCGGCTATTTCTTCCGCACCATCACGTCGGATGCGCTGCAGGGTATTGCTGCGGCCAAATACGCCATTGATTCAGGGCTGAAGAAGCTCGCCATCATTCACGTCAACAATGATTTCGGCCTTAACATGATGCGCGAATTCTCGGCGTCTTACGAAGCACTTGGCGGCGAGATCACCTCGACGACACCTTACAACGAGAACCAGCCCAACTACAGCGCCGAGGTTACCGCGGCGATGGAGGGAGCTCCGGAAGCGCTGTATCTGATCAGCTATCCGGTTGACGGGGCAACGGTGGCGCGGGCCTGGATCAGCCAGGGCGGGCCGCAGAAATTTCTTCTGAATGACGGCATGAATTCCACCGACTTCATCGAAGCCGTTGGCGCTAATTATCTTGAAGGTGCGTACGGCACATCGTCGGGCACCACCGAGACGGATTCAACCAAGTATTTCTATGCCAATTACGAAGCATTCTCGGGCGGCATCGCGCCGTCTGCGCCGGCTGCTGACCGGTCCTATGATGCGGGCGCGATTGTCGGTCTGGCCGTGGCCAAGGCAGGCAAGGCCGAGCCGGATGCGATCCGCGACGCGATCCGCTCCGTGGTCGATCCCGAAGGTGAAGTGATTTCGGCTGGGCCGGAAGAATTCAAGAAGGCGCTGGCGCTGATCAAGGAAGGCAAGGCGATCAACTATCAGGGCGTGATCGGCAATGTGTCATTTGACCAGTATGGCGACATTTCCGGCCCGTTCCGGCTCTGGCAGATCAAGGACGGCGAGGTGGTCACCAGTGGCCAGATGACGGCGGCGGATGTTGCCGGCGTCAAGGCTGCCATTAAGTAAGTTCTCTCCATGCACACATGAAGAGGGCCGCCTCGGGGCGGCCCTCTTTCTACTCGGGGTGAGAGGTGGCGCGAATTATCGCGAACCTCTGAGGAAGCCCGGTGTCAACAAATGGACATCGGTTCCCTCGTCGCGGTGGCTGCCGCCGAGGCTTGCGAACCACCATGCAGCACCAGCGCCAAGGGCTGCGGCAGCACCTGTTGCAAAGCCGTAAACGACGGTGATCGTCCGCGTATATTCGGCGACATTGGTCGGCACTTCCGCAGCGGTTGCTGCGGGATCTACACCGGCAGCTGCGAGCGCTGCGGTGATGGCGGCAAAGGCCGCGACGGCAAGCGTAGAAACCGCCCAGACCGACAGGCCGTGAACGCCATCGCGGAATTCGACTTCCGATTTGGCGGCATCGGACCAGCGGCTGCGCATGCGGCCTGCGATATAGCCACCACCTGCCGAACTGGCGAGAGCCGCCACGAACAGCCAGAGACTGGCAACCAGCACCTGCCAGGAGGGATCGCCAGAGGCAAGCATCGGATCGCCGAGCGCGAGCCCGGAGGCCCCGCCGAATTGGACAAGAACAGTGGATGTGGCCATAGCAACTACGCTACCGCCCCATACTGCGCCCCATTCGAGATAGGATTGGCCTTGCGGCAAATTATCCGAATGGACCAGCACAGTTTTTTCGACTGTCGGCTCCATATTCTTACCGCAAGCCAAGCAGCGACAGGATGAACATGACCACGACCACCAGGCCGACGAGATAAATGATTCCGTGCATTGATATTCCCCTCAAAAATGGCAGGCCAGCACCATGCTTCGGCCTTGCCCATCAACGCCGAACCCCAAATATGGTTCCCGAAGGTTTTTGCAGGATTTGTCCCGGAGATACGGAAAGGGGCACGCGAACCCGATAGGTCGCACCCTTTTCATCGGTTGGCCGGTGGCGCAAGAAAAACGCCAGCAGGGATGGCTATGGGGAAACGGAACAGAGAGCGTGCCGGTGCTCAGCGGTCTTGCAATGTCGCCAGGCTTTGCGCGAACTCGGGGGTCGCCATCAGTGCCTTGCAGCGTGAAAAGCGCCCGTCGGCATAGGCGCGAAAATCCTCGGCAGGGTTGTTGCTGGCAAGCTGAATCAATCCCCACAAGGTCCACAAAAGGTCACACATTGCCTTGTAGATGATCATGCGGGCCTGGTCGGTGGCGGGCGGTGGGCCACCGAAATAAGCCTCAAGAAGTGCCTGGTCCTGATTGGCGTCGAAGCCGCCCTCGACCGACAGGTCGCCAAGATCCCACATCGGGTCGTTCATGCCCGAATACTCCCAGTCGACGATGAAGATGCGCTCGCCGGTATCGAGAAAATTCTCGCACAGCGGATCGCAATGACAGGCGACGAGTTCGACCGGGTTGCGCGCCAAGGCCTGTCTGACGGTCTGCGCCTCGCTGACAACGTCGTGATAGCCGTCGGGCAACGTCACATCCTTCGTTGCCAGAATCGCCAGATACTCGTCAATCATGGCGAAAAGCTCGAAAGTGAAGGGAAAACGGGCGCCGGAGGTGTGGAGGATCCGGAAGGCTTCACCGGCGCGGCGGACGGCACCGAGGTCTTTGCCAAAGCCCTCGGGGGTCATGGTTATGGCCCCGTCGATGAAGCGGGTGGCCATCACGCCGGTGGTGGGATCTGCGTAAATAACTTCTGGGCTGACCCCAGCTGCGGCTGCGGCATGCGCGGCTTCTGCCTCGTGGGCGCGGTTGATGTATTCCTCGGTGCCGTCACCGGGCAGCCTGACGCAGGTGTCGCCGACCCGGAAGACAAGATTGGTGAGCCCGCCCAGACGCTCGACCGGACCGGCGTAACCGGCGAGTTCAGGAATGTCTGGCAAGCTGGCGCGTAGCCGGCTTTCGGTTTCATCGGTCATGGCGGGAAGTCTCCTTTTCATGTCGATTCAAGAGGCTAGAGTTCCACAAAGCTTCAGTCATGGCTATGGTCGCACGCAAGCCATCAACAGCGGAGCGGAACATGACGGCAGAAGACAAGACGAAACGCCTTGGCGCGGTCTATCAGGCCGAAAGGCCGGAGGACGTGGCGCGGGTCTATGATGCATGGGCGGAGAAATATGATGACGACATGTCGCTGGTCGGCTACCGCCACCCGGCGATCTCGCTGGCGCTGCTGGCGCGGTATGTGCCGAAGAACGCGCAGCCTTTGCTGGATGCAGGCGCGGGCACCGGACTGATCGGCGAGTGGCTGGGCATTACGGGTTACGCTCATGTCGAGGCGCTCGACATTTCCGAAGGCATGCTGGCGGTGGCTGAGCGCAAGGGCGTGTATGCAGCACTGCACCAGGCGGCGCTGGGTGGCCGGTTGCCGTTTGACGACAACCATTTTGCGGCGATCATCTCGGCAGGGGTGTTTACCTCCGGTCATGTCGGCGCCGAGGGGCTGGATGATCTGTTACGGATTTGCAAGCCGAGCGGCGCTATCGTGCTCACAGTCAAGGACGTTCTGTGGCAGGCAGGCTTTGCGCAGCGGGTCGCAGCGCTTGAGAGCGAGGGGCTCTGCACACTGATCGATGACACCGGCCCCTATGTGTCGATGCCCGGCGAAGCTGGCACCACGCCGAGCCGCTGCATTGTGCTCAGGGTTGCCTGACCGCGCCTTCGCGGCTCAGGACTTCACCTTGGCATTGGCCGGATCGACAAACGGTTTCATGCCGATCCGGGCAGGCACCCGATCGAGTGCAATTACCAGTTCATAATCGCCATCGGCCAGAAAGGCGTCGGAAACGCCGGCCTCGTTGCGGACATAGCCATAACCGATGCTCTTGCCGATGGTGTAGCCATAGCCGCCGGAGGTGAGGTAGCCGACAGGTTCGCCATTGCGCAGAATGGTTTCGCGACCGACCAGCACCGCATCGGGATCATCGATAACGAAACCGGCAAAGCGTTTGGTCAATGGCTGGCCGGCAATGGCGGTGAGCGCCTCCTGGCCGACAAAGCCGGTGTTGGAATTGCGGCGCACGGCCCAGCCGAGACCGGCTTCATAGGGCGTGTCGTTGGGGGTGATGTCGGATCCCCAGGCGCGATATCCCTTTTCGAGCCGCAGCGATTCCAGTGCGCGGTAGCCGATGGGGCGGATATCCCAGCTCCTGCCTGCCTGCATCAGCGCGTCGAACACCTCGCCGATGGCAGCAATCGGAATATGCAGCTCCCAACCCAGCTCACCGACATAGGTGACGCGCAGTGCGCGGACCGAGTGACCTCCGATGGTGATGTCGCGGACATGGCCAAACGGGAATGCGGCGTTGGAGACGTCGACTTCGGTCAGTTGTTCAAGCACGTCGCGGGCATGCGGCCCCATCAGCGACAGGGTGCCGTAGGCCTCGGTGATGTCGTCGATCCTGACATCGGCGCCATCGGGCAGATGGTCGCGGATCCAGGCCAGGTCATGGGTGCGGAAGCCGGTGCCTGTGACGATGTAGAAGCGGTCATCGTCAATGCGCGCGACCGTCAGATCCGCCTCGATGCCGCCGCGACTGTTGAGCAATTGGGTGTAGGTCAACCGGCCCACCGGCTTGCTCACGTCGTTGGCGCAGATATGGCTGAGCGCGGTCAGCGCGTCCTTGCCCGAGACTTCGTATTTGGCGAAGGATGACTGATCGAAAATGCCGACTTTCTCGCGCACATGGCGGTGCTCGTCGCCGACCGCGTCAAACCAGTTCTGGCGTCCCATCGAGGGAATGTCACGTGCGTCCATGCCGTCGGGCGCAAACCAGTTGGGGCGTTCCCAACCGAGCTTGGAGCCAAACACGGCACGGTGTTGCTTGAGCCGTTGATAGAGCGGCGAGACGATCCGCGGCCGGCCGGATTCATATTCTACATGGGGAAAGCCGATCTCGTAGTGCTTGCCATAGGCTTCGAGCGTGCGGTCGTTGACCCATTGGCGGTCGCGGTGCATCTCGGAGAAGCGGCGGATATCGACCACCCAGAGATCTAGCGGCGCCTCGCCGTCGATCACCCATTGAGCCAGCACCCAGCCGGCGCCGCCGCCGGCAGCGATGCCGAATGCGTTGAAGCCGGCACCGACAAACATGTTGTCGCATTCTGGTGCCGCACCAAGGATGAAGTTGCCGTCGGGCGTGAAGCTTTCCGGCCCGTTGATCATCTGCTTGACACCGACATGGCCGAGCGCCGGAATCCGGGCCATTGCCTGGGTCATGTGCTGCTCGAAATGATCGTAATCATCGTCGAACAGGCGGAACTCCCAATCATTGGGAACATCGTCCATGGTCCAGCCTTGGGGGTTGGGCTCGTAGCCGCCGAAGGAGAGGCCGCCGACTTCCTCCTTGAAATAGGTGCGGCGATCGGGATCGCGGATGGTCGGAGCGTCGCTTGACAGACCGTCGATCCGGTCGGTGATGACATATTGGTGCTTGACCGGCTGCAGCGGCACGTTGATGCCGGCCATGGCGCCGATCTGGCGAGCCCATTGACCGGCGCAGTTGACTACCTTGTCACAGGCAATGTCGCCCTTGTCGGTTTTGACCGCGCAAATCGTGCCATCCTCGATGTCAAAGCCGGTGACGCGCACATTCTCGTGGATCTTGGCACCATGCATGCGCGCGCCCTTGGCCAGCGACTGGGTGATGTCTGACGGGCTCGCCTGACCATCGGTCGGCAACCAGCTGGCGCCGACCAGATCGTCGACTTCCATCAGTGGAAACATCGCCTTGGCTTCCTGCGGCGAGAGCAGGTGCATGTCCATGCCGAAGCTTTGCGCGGTGGTCGCCAGCCGACGGTACTCGGTCCAGCGATCCTGGTTGGTGGCGAGCCTGAGGCAGCCCGACATCTTCCAGCCGGTTTCAAGCCCGGTTTCCTGGTCCAGCCGCTTGTAGAGGTCGACCGAATATTTCAGCACCTTGGTGATCGAGGCTGACGAGCGCAGCTGTCCGACCAGCCCGGCGGCGTGCCAGGTCGAGCCGGAGGTCAGTTGCCCCTGTTCGAGCAGCACCACGTCGGCCTTGTGGTCGCGCGCCAGATGATAGGCGGTGGAGCAACCGATGATGCCGCCGCCGATGACGACGATTTGAGCCCGGTCTGGGAGGGTCATGGTGATGTCTTTCCGTGGGTCATGAGGTAGTGCTCGACAGCGGCTTCAAGGCTGGCGAGATTCTCGGCGGTATAGGTTTGGTAATCGGCGCCGGGTGCATCGAGATAGAGTTCTGAGACCAGGCTCCACAGCGTTTCGCGCAGCAGCGATGCGCATTGCATGGCGTCGAATGATTGTTTCAGCGCCGCATCCGGTGCGCTGCCCAGCGCGGTCTCGAACAGGGCTGCGGCCTGGTCTTCGTTCATGCCGGCATTGGAAGCGGCACCTGCAATGTCGAACATCGCGGTGGAAAAGCCGGCATATTCGAAATCGATCAGCCACAGCCGGTCACCGTCATCGAGGAAATTTGCCGGTAACAGGTCGTTGTGCGCAAACACGATCGGCAACGGCACTTGCACGGCTTCGAGCCGGTCCGACAGGGCGAGCCATCCGGGAAGCCGGTCGGCCATCCGCGAGCCGCCGGCCGCAAGCGTGCGCGCGTAATCGCGAATGACGTGAAACACCCAGAACATGAAGCCCGCGCCCTCGATATGGGCAGGCATCCGCCGGTGGAAATCGCGGACCAGACGGCCGACGCGCCCGGCATTGGCGCATACGTCTTCCGCCGTATAGGTCCTGGCATCGAGAAAGGCCGAGACCATTATGCCGGGCTCGGCATATTCGACTTGCGGGGCAAAGCCTGCGGCATGGGCTGCGCGGGCGGTCATCACCTCGCGGCGGCGGTCGACGTGATGGAATGGAAAGTCCCTGCCGAGGCGGACCACATGGCGGCCCGCGGCGTCACTGACGAGCCAGCTTTCGTTACTGAGGCCGCCGGTCAATGGTTCAATCTCGATTGCGCCCGAAAAGCAGGGCAGGGTGCGGATCTTGTCGAAGGTGGCGAGGTCGGACATGGGTTATTCCAGACCAAGGCGGCGGCGGGCGTGGCTGGCGCCGGCTGAAATCAGGCGGTCGGCGACAATGGCAATGGCGGCAATCGACAGGCCGGCAACGAGGCCCCTACCGGTGTCTGCCTTTGTCAGCGCGATATAGACTTCCTGTCCCAGGTCCCTGGTTCCCACCAGTGCGGTGATGACCAGCATCGCCAGCGCGAACATGATGGTCTGGTTGAGGCCGAGCATGATCTCGGGCAAGGCCAGTTTCAGCCGTATTCGGGTGAGAATCTGCCACTCGGTGCAGCCCATGGCCCGCCCGGCCTCGATCAGTTTCGGGTCGACCTTGCGGATGCCGAGCGCGGTGTAGCGAATCGCCGGGGCGATGGCGAAGGCGACGACCGCGATCATCGCGGTGAAATCGCCAACCCTGAACAGCATTACCGCCGGCATCAGATAGACAAAGCTCGGCAGGGTCTGCAGCGTGTCGATGGCGACCTGCACCCACGACCAGATACGATCGCGGGTCGCCGCGAAGATGCCGATGGGGATGCCGATCAGGGCGGCGAGAATGGCGGAGATGCCGCAGAGATAGACCGTTATCATGGCCTTTTCCCATTGCCCGGTGACGGCGATGAAAAGCGGCAGGGCGCCGGTCAGCAGCGCCAGCCGCCAACCGCCTAGCCGATAGCCCGAAAATGACAGAAACAGTGTAACGCCAAGCCAGGGAAGGTCGCCCAGGAACCGCTTGAACGGGATCAGCACATTGAGGAGCATGACGTTCTTGATGGCTTCAAGCGTGTCGAAATAATTGATGTTGATCCAAGCCACGACTTCCGACCAGAAGGTGCCGGTGGAGATTTCGAATGCTTCGGGATAGCTGCGGATGCCGGGGACGACAAAGCTCAGTGCAGAGGTGACCAGAACCAGCACCGTGGCTGCTATCAGATAGGGGTGGCGGACGATCAGACTTGTCCGCGTGGTGGTTTCTGAAGCCGGTTCGGAAAGCCGTTCGGCTGCTGCCTGACTGAGACGGTCCATGGCGATGGCGAGGGCAACAATGGCGAAACCGGCTTCAAGGCCGGCGCCGAAATCAAGTCTGCGAAGCGCTGCCAGTACATCGAAGCCGAGACCGCCTGCGCCGATCATCGAGGCGATGATGACCATGTTGAGCGACAGCATGATCACCTGGTTCATGCCTACCATCAGGCTTTCGCGCGCCGCCGGCACCATCACTCGCCAGGTCATCTGACGCTCGGTGCAGCCAACCATGTTGCCCAGATCAATGATCTCGGAAGGAACTGCGCGCAGCGCCAATATGGCAATCCGGGTCATCGGCGGCGTAGCGAAGATCAGGGTGGCGATCACTGCGGCGGTGGGGCCGAAGCCGAACAGGAACAGCACGGGCACCAGATAGGCAAACACAGGGATGGTCTGCATCAGGTCGAGCATCGGCGTGATGATGCGCTCGACCCAGCGCCAGCGCCAGGCGGCGATGCCGAACAGCAACCCGAAGATCACGCCGAGCGGCGCCGCCACCAGGATGGAGACCAGCGTGACCATGGCGCTGGTCCATTGCCCGAAGATCGCCAGAAAGACAAAGCAGCCGCCTGAAAGCAAGGCCAGCCGCAAGCCGCCGAGCCAATGGCCGAGCAGCATCACCAGTCCAATGACTGCGACCCAGGGCAAGGGCGGGAGAATCTGCACCGCCGACGATCCGCTGCCCTCGAGCATCCCGGTCGATAGGAGGCTGAGCGCAATGGTATAGGGGACATCAAGCACAGCGGAAATGAAGCGGGTGAGGTCAGTAAAGCTGAACAGGCCGAAGGTCGCCTCATTGATCAGCCATTTCATCGAGGCGCTGATCCAGCGTGCCAGCGGCACCACATAGGCCTTGGGATATTCAAACGCGAAGGGTGCCGCCGATCTGGCGAGTTGCCAGAAACCGACAAAGAGAACGAGGGCTCCGATCCATGACCAGGGCAGAGCGCGGGCCTGGTGCGGCAACTCATGTGCAGCCGGGGCGGGGGACAGGGGGATGCCTGGCGTCGCCATGGTCAGCCCTTCAACATCATGTCGACAACGGCGTCGCGGTCGAGCCGACCAATGAGCTTGCCCTGTTCGTCAACGACTGCGAGATGGGTGACACCATCGACGAACAACGGCGCCGCCTCGGCGATGTTGATCCGGGAGGAAACGGTCGGTTCGCCGGGCTGGTGGCCTGCTGGCGGCCCCATCAGGCTCTGCGTGCGCACGACTTTGGCGCGTGCCACGTTGCGGGTGAATTCGGCGACATAGGAGGTAGCAGGTGTCAGTACGATATCTTCGGGCGTGCCGGCCTGGACGATCTCGCCATCCTTCATGATGGCGATCCGGTCAGCCAGCCGGATGGCCTCATCAAAATCATGGGTGATGAAGACGATGGTCTTGCGCAGCACGGTTTGCAGCCGCATGAATTCGTCCTGCATTTCCCTGCGTATCAAGGGATCGAGTGCGGAGAAAGGCTCGTCGAGAAACCAGATTTCGGGTTCCACGGCCAGCGAGCGGGCGATGCCGACGCGCTGTTGCTGACCGCCGGAGAGCTGGCGCGGAAAGGCGCTTTCCTTACCTCCGAGGCCGACAAGCTCGATCATCTCGCGGGCACGAGCCTGGCGTTGCGCCCGGTTCATGCCCTGGATGTCGAGCGGAAAGGCAACATTGTCGAGCACGGTGAGGTGCGGCAACAGCGCGAAATGCTGAAACACCATGCCCATCTGGTGACGGCGGATTTCGATCATCCGGGCATGGGAGGCCGCGAGCAGATTTTCGCCCTTGAACAGGATGTCGCCACCGGTGGGCTCGATCAACCGCGACATCAGCCGCACCAGCGTCGATTTGCCGGAGCCCGACAGCCCCATGATGACAAAAATCTCGCCTTCCCGGACATCGAGGTCGACCTGCCGAACAGCGCCAACAAGCCCGGCCTCGGCGATTGATGCGGCATCAGGCTTGCCGTCGTGGTTGGCCAGAAAGCTGGTGGCATCTGCGCCAAACAGCTTCCAGACATTGCGGCAGACAAGCTTGGTTTCAGGAATGGTCATGCAATCTCTGCCGAGCGTGAAATGGTCAAATGGGAGGCCGGCAACGCGGATTGGCCAAACCCCGTGGAGGGCCTGATCGGGCGGCGGCCAGTTGGCACCCGGACATGGCTGCCCGGGCGCCAAACTCCGCAGGCGCCCAACGGCTCATCGAGCCTGTCGGGCGCCGCGCATCTTACTTGATCCAGCCGGACCAGCGGGCTTCGTTGGTGGTCATCCATTCGCCCACCACATCTTCCACGCTCGTGCCCTCAAGATCGACCTTGGTGATCATGGCGCCCATCTCGTCATTGCCGATGTTGAACGCGGTGATGGCCTTGTGGGCGCCAGGCCATTTGTCCTTGAGGCCGGCCCAGCCAACCTTCCAGATTTCGCCGAACGGCTTGCCGCAGTCATAGGTAGCGTCGGTGTTCAGCCCCCAGGCCGGATCCTGATAGCATTCGGCTGTATATTCGGGGAACTCGACCCATTCGCCCTTGAACTTGGCTGGCGCCCAATGCGGCGCGTAGATCCAGAGCATGATCGGCGCCTTGCGCTGATAGGCGCTTTCAAGCTCGGCGAACAAGGCGGCGTCGGTGCCGGCGTGAATCACCTCAAACGGCAGATCCAGGGCTTCGACGCGCTCGTCGTCAAACCCGCCCCAGGTCACCGGGCCACCGAGATAACGGCCCTTGGGCGCGGTTTCCGCAGTCGAAAATGCTTCGGCGCAGGCCGCCTCTTTCAGCGCTTCCCAATTGGGAAGGCCGGGGCATTTTTCCTTCATGTATTCGGGATACCACCATTCCTCCTTGGCCTTCATTCCGGTTGGGCCAAAAACTTCGACCTTGCCGGTGGCGGTGGCTGCGTCCATGGCGTCGCGGCCGGTGGTTTCCCACATTTCCATGGCGACGTGGAGGTCGCCGGTTTGCAGCCCTGCGAACTGGGCGAGATAATCGGCCTGGACATATTCGATCGAATAGCCGGCCTTCTTGAGCACTTCGCCCATGATATTGGTGGTAATCAGCTGACCGGTCCAGTCGTGCAGCGTGAGCTTGATCGGATCGGTGGATTCCTGCGCGGTGGCGCTGGCCTGAAGGCCGAGACACGAAGCGCCCGTGATGACGAGCGCTGCGGTCAATTGCCTGATTGTCCGGCCGAATATGAGATTGGCTGAATGCATGTCGAGCCTCCTGTTCACCCTGTTGGTTCCCGCATTCCGGCGCTTTTGTTATCTCGACCATGTCGCGGTCAGCGGCAGCGCATCCGTGCGTGGTTTATTGACCGACTGATCCCATACCAGGACCCCGGTCTTGTCAATCAATTCTGTGGTGTTTTTTTGCTTTGATGCCCGTATGGTGTGGGCTTGTTTGATTTTCGGGCAGTTTCCGCCTAGGAAACAGGCGTCTCATAAGGTGGTTTTCAATGCTGTCCAAACGCCACACGGAAATAATGCGGATGCTGGCCGACGAGGGAACACTCACCATCTCGGAACTGGCATCGCGGCTAGGCGTCTCGCTGGAAACGGTGCGGCGCGACGTGCGACCGCTGACCGATAACGGAGCGGTTCTCAGGATTCACGGCGCGGTCGGGCTGGCGGGCCAGGTCGGCGAAGCGCCGTTTCAGCGGCGCATGCGCGAGAATGCCGGCAGCAAACGCCGTATCGCCCGCGAGATGGCGCGGTTCATTCAGGATGGCGATTCAGTGATGCTCGATACCGGCACCACGACGAGCTTTGTTGCCCGCGAGTTGCTTGGCCACCGGCGGCTGACGGTGGTGACCAATTCCTCTGACATCGCCCGTACGCTGGCGACCGTGAATGGCAACAAGGTCTATATGGCCGGCGGTGAGCTCAGGAGTGATTCTGGTGCTGCCTTCGGCGTGTCGGCGATCGAATTCATCTCCAAATTCTCGGTCACGCATTCGATCATCTCCGCCGGCGCCATCGACGCCGCCAGCGGGGTGATGGATCATGATCTGGAGGAAGCCGAGTTCGCACGGATGATGCTGACCCGTGGCGAGCGCAGTTACGTGGTGACGGACCACACCAAGTTCGGTCGCCGGGGCCTGGTTCTGGTGACCGGGTTCGAGGCCGTCGGCCATCTGCTGACGGACGAGCCGGCGGATGAGAAGATTGCCGCAGCGCTCGAGGCGCATGACGTGCGGTTGATCGTGGCGGAGGCCGACACCGCTGCCGTTCAGGACGCCAGATAGCTGGTCAAAACGGACTTGGTGCCTTGCTTTTGAAGATTCAAAAGTGCCGCTTCGAAGGCGTCGACAAAGACCGGCGCTTCGGCGAGGGCGCCAAAAATGTCCGGCATCTGTAAAAATGCGCGAGGATGATCGCGCGCGGCGAGTGCGCGCTCACGCAACCGGGCAGCGTTGGGGTCGATCAGTTCGATTGTCGAGCCGTCATCGCGGCGGCCGGAGCAATAGTGACACCATAGCGTCACTTCCAGCGCCAGTCCGTTGACCGATTTGCCTGTCGCCAGCCGCGCCTCGATTGTCGGCAGAATGAATTTCGGTTGCCTGTTGGAGCCGTCGAGGCAAAGCCTGGGGATGGTGTCGCCCAGCGCGGAATTGGAAAAACGCCTGGCAACGGTGGTCACGTAGTCGTCCATGCTGACGCCGGGAATGGCCGGAACCGTTGGCAGGATCTCGTCCTTCGTCAGCTTGGCCAGAAAGCCCGCGACAAGTGGGTCAGCCATGGCGTCGTGCACATAATGATGTCCGAGCAAAGCGGCGGCGTAGGCGATCGCCGCATGCCCGCCATTGAGAATCCGCAGTTTCATCAGCTCATAAGGCGCGACATCGGCGACAAATTCGACGCCGACCTTTTCCAGTGACGGCCGGCCTTGTGGAAAATCATCTTCCATCACCCATTGCCGGAACGGTTCGCAGACGACCGGGGCAGCGTCCTCGATGCCAAACGTCGTGCGCACCAGATCGATTTCGCGCGGCCCGGTTGCCGGGGTGATGCAATCGACCATCGAGTTTGGAAACGCCACATTGGTAGCGATCCATTCGGCAAACTCGGGATCTGCCATCTG
This sequence comes from Hoeflea algicola, assembly GCF_026619415.1. NCBI lineage: Bacteria > Pseudomonadati > Pseudomonadota > Alphaproteobacteria > Hyphomicrobiales > Rhizobiaceae > Hoeflea > Hoeflea algicola. Next base: position 2,483,364 of record NZ_JAOVZR010000001.1, on the reverse strand, counting down.
CGCCAAACCCAGTACCGTGGCGCGGGCGACATGGCCGTTTTCGGGAAGGTTGTCGCAGGACATTACGGTGAACGGAGCAAGGCCAACCTCGCGACGTGCCTTCAGGGCGGCGATGATCACGCCAAACACAGTTTGGGGCTCCCCCGATGCCGCGGCTTCACGGATAATTGCCGGATGGGTGGGATCGAACCCGCCGGTTTCGGCACTGAGAAAATAGCCGCCCTCGGTTACCGTCAGCGAAACAATACGGATCTGTGGATCCGTCATCGCAATAATCAGCTTGCCCGGATCAATAGCAACGAAGTCAATCATCGAGCCGATCACGCTGGCCTTGTAGCCTTCGGGATCAAGTTCGACGATTGTGGTCAGCCAATCCTGCCCGGCCAATTTCTGGCGCATGGCGGCATCGAAATGCATCATTCCGGCGCCGATGATTGCCCAGTCATGGTCCTCGCCCAATTCGAACAGGCGGTGAAAATAGCTTGCCTGGTGGGCCCGGTGGAAATTGCCGATGCCGACATGCAACACGCCGGGACTTAGCGCCTTGCGGTCATAGCTCGGGATTCGGACCCTGCCGGACAGGGCCGGCAGGGATTTTTCGGCAAGCGGTAAAACAGCGGTTGTGATCGGGGGTGTCTCAGGCATCAGCTCATCCAGTTCCCGCCATCGACATTGTAGGTCTGGGCGACGATGTAGTCGGCGTCGGCGGTGGCCAGGAAAACGGCCATGCCGGTCAGATCTTCGGCAATGCCCATTCGCCCATAGGGGACGGCCTCGCCTACCATTCGTTTCTTTTCCCCGGGGGCGAGGTTCTCGTGGCGGGCAAACAGCGCGTCGACACCGTCCCAGTGCTCGCCATCGACTACGCCGGGAGCAATGGCGTTGACGTTGATCCCGTGCCTGATCAGGTCGAGACCGGCGGACTGGGTCAGGCTGATGACGGCTGCCTTGGTGGCGCAGTACACACTAACCAGCGCTTCGCCGCGGCGACCGGCCTGGCTGGCCATGTTGATGATCTTGCCGCCCTTGCCGCGGGCGATCATCGACCGGGCGACAGCCTGCATGGCGAACAAGGTGCCGGCGACATTGATCGTAAACAGCCGGTCGAAACTTTCGCGCGTGATTTCGACAATCGGCGCCAGATCGAAAAGCGCGGCGTTGTTGATGAGAATATCGATACCACCGGTGCGCTCGACCACGGTTTTGACGGCAGCTTCAATAGAGGGCTGGTCGGTAACATCGAGATGAACGGCAAAAGCCCGGTCGCCGATCTGCCGGGCGGTTTCCGATGCCCGCTCGAGATCGATGTCGGCGATGGCAACCTGAGCACCTTCAGCGACATAGCGCTCGGCGAATGCCCTGCCGATGCCGCGTGCGGCGCCGGTAATCATCGCCGACTTGCCTGCAAGGCGTGACATCAGAGCGCCAATCCAGCGGCGTCGAATTTGTAGATCTTGGATGGATCGGGAGACATGTAGACGGTGTCACCATGATAGATGTCGACTTCGCCATCGGCGCGGATGGTCATCGGCTCGAACCCGTCAACGGCCACACGCAGGAAGGTGTCGGAGCCTAGATGCTCGGAGACACCGACCTTGCCCTTCCATAGGCCTTCAGTCTTGGAAACGGAGACATGTTCGGGGCGAACGCCGATTGTGTGGGCGCCGTGGGCTTCGGCATCCTTGCCCTCGATGAAATTCATCTTCGGAGAACCGATGAAGCTGGCGACAAACAGATTGGCCGGGGAACGGTACAGTTCCAGCGGCGAGCCTACCTGCTCAATGTAGCCGGCTCTTAGCACGACGATCTTGTCGGCCATGGTCATGGCTTCGACCTGGTCGTGAGTCACATAGATCATCGTGGTCTTGAGGCTGTTGTGGAGTTCGCTGATCTCAAGCCGCATGTTGACGCGCAGGGCGGCATCGAGATTGGACAGCGGTTCGTCAAACAGGAAGGCGTCGGGTTCGCGGACAATCGCCCGGCCGATTGCCACGCGCTGCCGCTGACCGCCTGAAAGCTGGCCGGGCCGCCGCTCGAGATAGTCGGTCAGGTTGAGCACGGAAGCGGCGTCTTCGATCTTCTTGTCGGACGCAGCCTTGTCGAGGCCTGCCATCTTCAACGGGAAGCCGATGTTCTTGCGTACAGACATATGCGGATAGAGCGCATAGGACTGGAACACCATGGCAAGGCCGCGCTTGGCTGGCGGGATGCTGGTCGCGTCGTTGCCGTTGATTTCGATGGTGCCGCCCGAGACATCCTCGAGACCGGCGATCAGGCGCAACAGTGTTGACTTGCCGCAACCGGATGGGCCGACGAACACCACAAATTCACCGTCATTGATTTCCAGATCAAGCGGCGGAATCACCTGGGTGGTGCCGAAGCTCTTGGTAACTTTCTTGAGTGCGATATGTCCCATGGTTGCTTTCCTATTTCACCGCGCCGAAGGTCAGGCCGCGGACGAGTTGTTTCTGGCTGAACCAACCGAGAATGAGGATGGGTGCGATCGCCATTGTCGAAGCCGCCGACAGCTTGGCGTAAAATAGGCCTTCCGGACTTGAGTAGCTGGCGATGAAGGCGGTCAGAGGTGCTGCTTTCGCAGCCGTCAGATTGAGGGTCCAGAAGGCTTCGTTCCAGGCCAGGATGACGTTGAGCAACAAGGTCGAGGCAATACCGGGAACCGCCATCGGGGTGAGCACATAGATGATCTCCGACCACAGAGCCGCGCCGTCCATCCGCGCGGCTTCAAGGATGTCGACGGGGATCTCCTTGAAGTAGGTGTAGAGCATCCAGACAATGATCGGCAGGTTGATCAGCGTCAGCACGATCACCAGACCGAGGCGGGAATCGAGCAGACCGGTATCGCGGAACATCAGGTAAATCGGGATCAGGACGCCGACGGGGGGCAGCATCTTGGTCGACAGCATCCACATCAGGATGTCCTTGGTCCGTTTGCCGGGTACGAAGGCCATCGACCAGGCCGCCGGAATGGCAATCAGCAGACCGAGCAAGGTGGAGCCCAGCGAGATGATCACCGAATTGGCGAAGTGAAGGCCGTAATTCGAGCGTGAGTTCACCTCGGCGTAGTTTTCCGTGGTCCAGTCAAAGAAGAACAGGGATGGCGGGGAGGCGATGGCCTCGGCTTCGGTCTTGAAGCTGGTCAGGAACGTCCACAGGATGGGGAAGAAGATTGCAATACCGATCGACCAGGCGAGAAGCGTGACGAAGAGTTTGCGTCGGGTTGAAACAGCGCGCGCCATGGTCTCAAGCGTCCAGGTTCTTGCCGATCATCCGCATCAGGAAGATCGCGACAATATTGGCGAGAATGACAGCAACGATGCCGCCGGCGGAACCGCCGCCCACGTCGAACTGCAACAGTGATTGCACATAGACGAGGTAGGTCAGGTTGGTGGTCGCCGTGCCCGGTCCGCCATTTGTGGTGACCAGAATTTCGGCGAAGATCGAGAGCAGGAAAATGGTCTGGATCAGGATCACAACGGTGATCGCCCGGCCCAGATGCGGCAGCATGATGAAGGTGAAGCGATTGACGGGCCCGGCGCCATCCATTTCGGCGGCTTCGAGCTGTTCCTGGTCGAGCGACTGCAAGGCGGTGAGCAGGATCAGGGTCGCAAACGGCAACCATTGCCAGGACACGATCAGGATGATCGAGGCCAGCGGTGCGTGACTGAGGAAGTCAAACGGTTCGAGCCCGACGGCGGTCGCCATATAGGCGAAAAGGCCGTTGACCGGGTTCATGAACATGTTCTTCCACACGAGTGCGGACACGGTCGGCATGACAAAGAAGGGGGCGATCACCAGGATCCGGACGATGCCCTGGCCGAAGAACGGCTGATCCAGCAGCAGTCCCAGCAAGATGCCGCCGACAACAGTGATCAACAACACCCCAAGTACCAGAATAAAGGTGTTGGCCATCGCATCGAAGAAGGCGGGATCGGTCAGAAAATAGCGGTAGTTGTCAAACCCGGCCCAGGCTTCGGTGCCGGGCGATAGCAGATTGTAGCGCAGGAACGAGAAGTAGATCGTCATGGACAGCGGGATGATCATCCAGCCCAGCAGCAAAATCACTGCGGGGGACATCATCAAGCGTGCTGCACTGCGTGAGTGGGCGGTCGCCATGGCTCGGTTCCTTGACAGGTCGGGGACAGGTCGAGAGTAAAAAACGGGAGCCGGCCGGAAGGTTCCGGCTCCCGATGTGGTCGGAGACCCTACTTGGGGTAACCGGCCTTCTGCATTTCGCGCGTGGTCAGGGCCTGCGCATTGGCCAGTGCATCATCGATTGATGTCGTTCCGGCAAGGGCTGCAGAGAACTGCTGGCCAACAGCCGTGGCGATGCCCTGAAACTCGGGAATGGCGACAAACTGGACGCCGACATAAGGCACTTCATCGACTGTCGGGTTTTGCGGATCGGCAGCGTTGATGCTGTCGAGCGTCATCTTCGCAAACGGAACCTTGGCATATTCAGGGTTCTCATAGAGCGAGGTCCGTGTGCCCGGAGGTACGTTGGCCCAGCCTTCCTTCTCGGCGACCAGCGCCAGATACTCTTTCGAGGTGGCCCATTCGACGAACTTCTTCGCCGATTCTGCCTTCTGGGTTCCTGCCGGAATGCCCAGCGACCATGCCCAGAGCCAGTTGCCGCGCTTGCCCAGACCATTGTCGGGAGCGAGAGCGAAACCGACCTTGTCGGCAACCTGGGAATCCGTCGGATTGGTGACAAAGGAAGCCGCCACGGTGGCGTCGATCCACATGCCGCACTTGCCGGTTTGGAACAGTGACAGGTTTTCGTTGAAGCCGTTGTTGGCGGCTCCCGGAGGTCCTGATTCATTCATCATCTCGATGTAGAACGTCAGGGCTTCCTTCCACTGAGGGCTGTCGAACTGGGCTTTCCAGTCCATGTCAAACCACTTGGCGCCGAACGAATTGGCGGTGGCTGTGAGGAAGGCCATGTTCTCGCCCCAGCCGGCCTTGCCGCGCAGGCAGATGCCGTAAATGCCGGCGTCCTTGTCGGTCATGGCTGCCGCAGCTTCGCGGATGAACGTCCAGGTCGGTGCGTCCGGCATTTCCATGCCGGCCTTTTCCATCAGGTCGGTGCGGTACATCACCATCGATGATTCACCGTAGAAGGGGGCTGCGTAAAGTTCGCCGTCGACGGTCAGGCCGCCGCGGATCGCAGGCAAAAGATCGTCAATATCATAGGATGCGGGCAGATCGTTGAGCGACACCAGCCAGCCCTGCTTGCCCCAGATTGGCACTTCGTAAGTGCCGATGGTCATGACATCATACTGGCCGCCCTTGGTGGCGATGTCGGTGGTGACGCGCTGACGCAGGATGTTTTCTTCCAGCGTTACCCATTCAAGTTCAATGTCCGGATTCTTTGCCGTGAAATCGTCGGACAGTTTCTGCATGCGGATCATGTCGCCATTGTTGACCATGGCGATCGTCAGCTTTTCGGCCATCGCCGCCGTGCCGAGCATCGACAGCGCCGACGCGCACAAAAGCACGTTTGCAAATCTCTTCATAAATTCCTCCCAATGCCCGGTTTGGGCAAATGCCAATTAGACGGGCAAATATTCACTCAAGGTTGCCCTTGAGTCAAGCGGAATCGATGCTGCACCTGCGTTGTAGATCGCAGTAGCTGAAAAAAGAGCAGCAATGTCAGTTGGTTAAAAAAGGCGAATTTGCCTAGAGCCGTTCATCTTTAAATGGAATCATTTGAGCGTCGGGATTTCGTGATCTGGCAAGAAGCGTGCGGTGACGCGGCGCCATCACCGTTAACCGTGCGCGACGCAGTCCAGAACGCGAAAGAACAAGCTCACACGATCATCTCTCGGCGTTGGCTCTGAGGTTGTCGGAAACACCGTCGCGCGCCTCGCTTGGATGTCTTTTCCACGCCAGCGTCGTCAAAATCCTCGCACGGTGCGCGGCATCGTGGCTGTGGTGTTTTCCTAACTGACGCGGAAAACCCATTCCATCAAACTGCTTCCACTTAAAGATGAACGGCTCTAGTAGTTCAGCAGGCTTTCCGCCGTGGCTTCATCGGTAATAAGCCCGTTGACCAGTTTACCGCGCAATGCGGCCATCATCGCGTCGACTTTCAGAGCGCCGACTGCAATGGCGATGACCGGCTTGGAGGGCGAAGCTTCCAGCAAAGCGCTGGCCACCCGGTCATTGGTCAGGCCGTCAATCAACCGGCCTTCGCGATCGAATACCCAGGAGGTGATCTCTCCGACACCGCCAGCCTTGAGCAGCGCGCGCATTTCCTCGCGGCTGACAAAACCATCAATCATCAGTGGCGCCTGGTCGCCGATATTGCCGATGCCGACATAGGTGACGTCGGCCTGGCGCGCCAGTTCGAGGATGTTGTGCACCGCTTCCTGCTGCTGCAGCAGTTGTTTTTCCTCGATCGAGCGGGCGAACACAGGCAGCGGCATCGGATAATGGCGAGCGTTGACGCGGTCGGCCATGCGGATGACGACGTTGTAGGGCGTGGCTGCGCCATCCGACATCATGTTGCCAAGCAACGAAACGATGCGGTGCTGTGGGCAATCCATCTTCGGCAATTGTTCAACACAGGCACGCAAGGCGCGGCCGGTGCCAAGGGCGATGATCTTGGGGTGATCTGATTTGAGGATGCGTTCGATTTCGCTAGCTGCAATCTGGGCAATTCCGGTCAGTGCTGCCGGTGCGTCGGGGTCGGTCGGCGCGACTTCGCAGGTGACAAGCCCGAATTTCTCGCTCAGGCCACGCGCCAGTTCCATGCAATTGGCGATCGGATGATCGAGCCGTACCTTGACCAGCTTCTCGCTGACCGCCAGCGATACCAGGCGTTGCGCCGATTGCCGCGAGACGCCCAGCTTTCGCGCAATCTCGTCCTGGGTGTTGCCGGCGACATAATAAAGCCAGCCGGCGCGCGCGGCGTCGTCCAAACGGCTGGTTTCCTGATCGCCTGCACTGCTCATGATTTCAATTACCTGTTGGTTATGCTGGTAGCATGCGGCCCCATTTCGGGGAAATGCTGCCATTTGTCAAAACACCGTACCTGTCCGTTCAATGCCAGCACATTCTCGCTGACCCCTTGAAGATGGCTTCCGCCGGTAAACCGCAACACCTGCATGCCTGCATGGATGGCGGCCTGAATGCCGGGCACGGCATCCTCGATCACGAGACATTCGGCAGGGTCAACCTGCATGCGGCTGGCTGCATGCAGGAACAGATCGGGCGCCGGTTTTCCGTGTTCCACCTCGGAGGCGGTAAAAACGTCTGCGCCGAAAAAGGGCGAAAGCCCGGTCAGTTCGAGTGATCGTTTCGCCCGTTTGGGTGTGCTGCTGGTTGCCACGCAGACGTTTACCGTCAGGGATTGAAGAAGCGCCACCATCCCCGGGGTCGGCACCAGTTCGCGTTCGAAACGCTTGAGCAATTGGCTGCGGTACATTTCCTCAAAATCATTCCCAGGCAAATAGCCGTGGGAGTTACGGATTTCGGCTGCCACCGTGGCCCAGCTGCGGCCGAGAAAATGGGTTTGCACATGCGCGAAATCGACGACAACGCCGATGCTTGCCAGGGCATCGATCAGGACGTTGGCGCTGATGACCTCGCTGTCGACCAGAACGCCATCGCAGTCGAAGATGATCAATTTGGGGGCGAACATTGTCAGTTTGGTTGCCTATGCAATCGTTGGAGTGTTCCCGATAGCACAGGGGGTCGATCAAGTGCAGCATGTCATCGTTGAAGATGCATTAATGTTGGCCCGGACGTGACGCGCGGGTTCACTGAAGCGTGATGTAGCACCTCCATTATGTGTGCGAGATGGCGTATCGTGCTGTGTCCCCGGGTCTGGCGCCCCGATGGGCAACAGTGTATGCGTTTCCCCCCTCGCAAACAGGTTCGGATTGCCGTTTTGAGATCTATTGTCATCGCATGGGCCGCCACGATTGCCGTGCTGGGAAGTGTTCCCGCACAGGGCGAACAGCCGCTGGCTGTCGAGATCGTCGAAGCCAGCCAGACGCTGGAACTGCGCAATTTCACACTGACCGGTGAAATTCGCGCCCGTGAATCGCTGATGGCGTCGTTTCCCGTGGGCGGGCGCGTGATCGAGGTGCTGGCGGAAGTCGGCGCCAAGGTTAGGCCTGACGCGCCGCTGGCGCGGCTGGATTCGATCCAGCAGGAACTGGCGATACGGACCGCCGAAGCCGGATTGACCACGGCGCACGCCGATCACCGACAGGCAATCGAGGATCTCGAACGCTCCAATACACTTCTGGCCAGCGGCACCACAACCCGTGCGGAGCGAGATGCCAGGGAGGACGCCCTGCGCGCCGCCGAGGGCGTGCTCGATCAGGCCGAAGCAGACCGTGACCGCGCCATCAAGGCGCTTGCCGATACGGTGTTGCGGGCGACGTCTGATTCCACGGTAATCAAGCGAATGATCGAACCCGGACAGATCATAGGTGCGGCGCAGCCGGCGATGGAGCTGGCGCTCGACAGCGGTTTCGAGGCGGTTTTCGACGTTCCGGAAGTTATGCTGATCGGGAAGGCACCCGACCCGGGAATCCTGTTGTCGCGATTGTCGTCCCCGGAGACGAAATTTCATGGCAACGTCACCGAAATCTCACCCCTGGTGGATCCGGCTAGCGGCACGGTCACCGCCAAGGTTGCCGTGCTGGACCCGCCCGAGGGGCTTGCTTTCGGCGAACCGGTGCGTGGCACCGCGACCCGCGATGAAGGTATGCAGATTGGCCTTCCTTACACGGTGGTTAGCGCCTCTGCGCAGGGCCCCGCGGTCTGGATTGTCGACAGGGAAACCATGAAAGCGTCGCTCCGTCCGGTCACCATCGATCGCTACAGCACCGGCAAGGTCTATTTGGACAGCGGCGTTGCGGAAGGCGACTGGGTGGTCGCCAGGAGCGCGCAACTTCTCTATCCCGGCCGGGTTGTACGTCGCGTGGAGGTGGGGCAATGAAGCGACTGGTTTTCGTCTACGCGCTCGGCCTGACGTTCGGTCTGGCATTTCAGGCACCGGCCGCCGAACCGGCGCGCCCGGTGGTGTCCATCCTTGTCGACCAGCAGGCCAGCCTGTTGCAAAGCTATACCGGTGTGGTTGTTGCCCGCACCGAGACGGCGCTTGGTTTTCCGATTATCGGCACGGTTGCCGCGCGTCCGGCGGGAACAGGAGATATTGTTACAAAGGGCGATGTACTGGCGCAGCTCAGTACCGAAGATTTTGACGCCGATCTGCGCACTGCCGAGGCCGGTGTGACGGTGGCACGGGCGCAACTTCGCTCGGCGACCGATGCGCGTGATCGGGCCAAGGAACTGTCCGAACGCGGGGTCGGCAGCGCTACCCGACTGGAGGACAGCGAACGGGCGCTGGTTTCGGCACAGGCGCGTCTGGAACAGGCACTGGCCTCGCGGGCGCGGGCCGCCGATATCCGGGATCTGGCGACTTTGAGCGCACCGTTCGATGGTGTCGTCACCGAGACGCTGGCAGAAGCGGGGGCGACCCTCTCGGCAGGGCAGGCGATCCTCAGGCTTGCGGCTATTGGCGAACGGGAAATCATCATTGATGTATCCGAGGATTCGGCTGTGGTGCGTGCCATCGGCGATCGCTTCACCGCCCGGCTGCTCGCCAATGACGGGGTAACAGCAGCAGCGGTGCTGGCGCGGATTGACCCGGTGGCAGAACGCGCCACCCGGACGCACCGCCTGCATCTGACACTCGAATCCGCACCGCCGGCGTTCCGGCTTGGGGCGCTGGTAAAGGTCACACCGGCCGGCAGTGGACACCAGGACATCTTCGTTCCGCTCTCGGCGCTGCTCGATCCGCGGGCTGTATGGGTGGTTGACCGCAGCGATGACACCATTGCCCTGCGTCAGGTCGAACTCGGCGCCACCAGTGGCGGCTTCGCCATTGTTTCCTCAGGGCTGACGGCGGGCGATGAAGTGGTCATCAAGGGAATTCATTCACTCAAGGAAGGGCAGGTCGTCGGCCCGCGTGAAACCGAATGAACAAATTCAATCTCTCCGACTGGGCGCTCAACCATCGCTCGCTGGTCTGGTTCCTGATGATCGTTTCGCTGGTCGCGGGTGTCATTTCCTATGTCTCGATCGGACGCGAGGAAGACCCGAATTTCGACATCAAGACGATGATCATTACCGCGGCCCTTCCCGGCGCGGATACACGGGAAACGCTGACGCAGATCACCGACCGGATCGAAAAGAAACTCGAGGACCTCGATGAACTGGATTTCACCCGATCAGTCACCCGACCGGGTCTGAGCATTGTCTATCTGGAGCTGCAGCCGACAACCCGTGGCGACGACCTGTCGCGAATCTGGCAACGGGTTCGCAACATGATGGCCGATATCCGTCCCGAATTTCCGGCAGAGTTTGCCGGCTTTCAGTTCAATGACAGTTTTGGCGATGTCTTCGGCAATCTCTATGCCTTCACTTCCGACGGGTTTTCGCCGCGCGAGGTACGTGACCACGTCGAATCTGTCCGACGAGCGGTCCAGGCGCTGCCGGATGCCGGGAAGGTCGAGTTGTTCGGCACCCGCGACGAGGTTCTCTATCTCGAATTCTCGACCGACCGGCTTGCTGCGCTGGGGCTCAACCGGCAGGCCGTGCAGGATACGCTCGCCGCGCAGAATGCGATATTGCCATCGGGCGTGATCGACACCGGCCCGGAGCAGGTGCTGGTGCGGATCGGTGGGCAGTTCTCGGGCGCGCAAAGCCTGGAGGACATCAATCTTCGCGTCGGTGACCGGTTCTTCCGACTGACTGATGTCGCCGATATCCGCCGCGCCTATGTTGATCCGCCGTCTACGCTGTTCCGCTACAAGGGACAGGATGCGGTCGGTCTCGCGGTCGGTATGAAACGCGGCGCCAACATCATCGACTTTGGTACGGAACTTGAAGAGGTGATTGCCAAGGCCGAGTCGCAATTGCCGGTCGGTATCGATATCCATCTGGTCGCCGACCAGCCGACGGTTGTCGATGAGGCCGTCGGCCACTTCCTGCAGGCGCTGCTGGAAGCGGTGCTGATCGTGCTCGCTGTCAGTTTCATTTCGCTCGGGATGCGTGCCGGGCTCGTTGTCGCACTGACCATTCCGCTGGTTCTGGCCATCACCTTTGTGGTCATGGATTATGTCGGCCTGACGCTGCAGCGGATTTCGCTGGGGGCGCTGATCATTGCGCTGGGATTGCTGGTCGATGACGCGATGATCGCGATCGAGACGATGATTTCGCGGCTTGAAAAAGGCGAGACGCTGTTCAAGTCGGCCTCCTATGCCTGGACATCGATTGCCTTTCCGATGCTCACCGGGACGCTGGTCACGGTGGCCGGGTTCATTCCGATCGGGCTTAATTCTTCGGCGGCGGGCGAATTCACGTTTTCGCTGTTCGTCGTCATTGCCGTCGCGCTGGTGGTCTCATGGATTGTTGCGGTGTTGTTTGCGCCGCTCCTTGGGGTGACGTTCCTGCCGGCCAAGATGAAACATCACACTGGCGAACCCGGTCGTATGCGGCGCGTGTTTCACCGGATGCTGAACGCCAGCATGAACCATCGCTGGCTGACGATCGGCTTGACCATCGGCGTCTTCGGGCTGTCGGTCTTCGGGATGCGGTTTGTCGAACAGCAGTTCTTTCCCAATTCCGACCGACCCGAGCTGATTCTGGATTTCACCTTGCCGCAAAATGCGTCGATCTCGGCGACCGCGGCAGAAATGGCCCGCATGGAAAGCCGGCTCGAGAACAACGACAAGGTGTTGTTCTGGTCATCTTATGTGGGGCGCGGGGCGCCGCGGTTCCTGCTGGCCTATGATGTGCCGACACCTGGCCCCAATATGGGGCAACTCGTCATCCAGACCCCGTCGGTGGAAGCCCGTGACGCCTTGCGTGTCGAACTGGGAGAGGTCGCCGCCAACGAGTTTCCGGGCACCGATATCTTCATTAAACTGCTGGAAATCGGGCCGCCGGTCGGTCGGCCGGTGCAGTATCGCATCTCCGGGCCGGATATCGAGAAGGTGCGTGATCAGGCGCGGGATCTGACCGCTCTGGTCGCCACCGATCCCCGTCTGTCGGGCATCGTCATGGACTGGAACGAGCCGACCCGTGTGGTGCGTGTGGACATCCTTCAGGACAAGGCGCGCCAACTGGGCATCACCCAGCGCGATATCGCCGCTGCGCTGAACGGAATCTATGATGGCACAACGGTTACGGAGCTTCGCGATGCTGCCTATCTGGTGGATATTGTCGCGCGTGGCGACATGGCCTCGCGGCAATCGGTGGAGGCACTGGCCGGGCTGCAACTCGCCGCCAGCGGCTCGACAACGACGATCCCGCTGAGATCGGTTGCCAATTTCAGCTATGATACCGAGCCGCCGGTCATCCATCAACGCGGGCGTATGCCAACGATCACCGTCAAGGCGGCGATTTCGACCAAGGATCAGCCGGCAACCATCGTCACCGCGCTGGCGGGGCAGATAGCCGAATTCAACAACACGCTGCCCACCGGCTATCATGTCGAAGTCGGCGGGTCGGTGGCCGAAAGTGCGAAGAGCCAGGCACCGATTGTCGCCGTCGTGCCGCTGATGGTGCTGATCATGTTGACCCTGATCATGATCCAGATGCAGAGCTTCAGGCTTGCCTTCGTGGTTCTGTGCGTGGCGCCGCTGGGACTGATCGGTGTGGTCGCAGCGCTGGTGCCGTCCGGCGCGCCGCTGGGTTTTGTGGCGATCCTCGGGGTGCTGGCGCTGATCGGCATCCTGATCCGCAACTCGATCATCCTGATCGACGAGGTCGAAGTGCTGCGTCGCAAGGGGCGTTCGGCATGGGATGCGGTGTTTGAAGCTTCCGACGCGCGCTCGCGCCCTATCCTGCTGACGGCGGCGGCGGCGAGCCTGGCGCTGATCCCGATCTCGCGGCAGATTTTTTGGGGACCAATGGCCTATGCGATGATGGGCGGCATCATTGCCGGTACCGTGATCACGCTGTTCTTCGCCCCGGCGCTCTATCTGGCGGTGTTCCGGGTCAAACGTGATCCGCAGGACGAGGGCACAGACTCGGCTGATACGATAACACCCGCAACTGATCCGGTGGCAGCAAGCTAGGCGCTGGCAATCTCAGGTCAGGAGAGTGATGGGTGTTTGGCGCCAAGGCCAAGGGCGTGCAGTTAGTCTTGCAGCAGGGCTGAGACCGCGTTGACGATCACCAGTTCCTCGTCGGCCTTGACGATGAAGGCGTGGCGGGTGCTGTCGGGACTGGTCAGCCGCTCCGCCGCCGATGTGTTGGCATCGGCTGCAAGCGCGAAGCCGAGCCATTGCAGTTTCTCAAGCACTCTTGCCCGGACCGGGGCCGCGTTCTCGCCGATGCCGCCTGAAAATACCAAAGCATCGCAGCCACCGATGCTGGTCATCGCCGCGCCGATTTCCTGAACCAGACGGTCGACATACATCTCGACGGCGAAGCCGGCATCGGCCTCGGTGCTGGCCAGCAATAGCCGCATGTCGTTTGAAACGCCCGATACGCCGACAAGGCCGCTCTGGTGGTAGAACAAGTCGCTCACCGTCGCCGCGTCGCCCTGGTGGCGCTCAAGCAGCCACAGCACGGCGCCGGGATCGAGCCGTCCCGGGCGCTGGCCCATCATCAGCCCATCAAGCGGTGTGAAGCCCATCGAGGTCCAGGCGCTCTTGCCGTTGATCATGGCGCAGATCGAGGAGCCGTTGCCGAGATGGCAGGCGATTACCCGGCTGTCCGCCAGCCCAAGACGGGGCAGGGTGGCCGCGACATGTTCGTAGGCCAGGCCGTGAAAACCGTAGCGCAGCAAACCTTCCCGGGCATAGCTGCGGGGCAGGGCCATTTCGCGGCGAACGATGGGCACATCGACGTGAAATGCGGTGTCGAAACAGGCAGCCTGAGGGGTGCCCGGCAGTGCAGCAATCGCGGCGTCTATGCCGGCCAGATTATGTGGCTGGTGACTTCGCGCCAGCGGTATCAACGCGGCGATTGCCGCGCGGACCTCCGGATCGACCAGCACCGGGGCGCTGAACCGTTCACCGCCGTGAACCACCCGATGGCCGACGCCGTCAATGGCGCCGGCGCGCGGTTGAATGATCTCGCTGATCAGCCGCGGCAGCAGCGTGGCGTGGCCTTCCGACGTGTCCCCGAATTGTTTCGCCTCGTTGCCATCCAGTCTTAGCCTTGGTGTCTGGCCATTGCCGATTGCATCGACGCTACCGGAGAACAGCCGTTGCCGGTCCGGCGCAAACAGCGCAAACTTGATCGAGGAGGAGCCGCAATTGAGCGCCATCAAAGTGCGGTGATCTCGTGTGGTCATGTCGGTCATGTCCCTTTTGTAGGTGCGACTAGCCTGCTTGAACAAGGCGGAACGGATCTGGTATGCGTCTTCAAGACCTGTTTCCGTTGTGCCTGATCCCCGGGAATGTGCAAGCCAAAGCCGCCACTAGCCTGTCCGTAAAGCCCCAACTGGCCAGACGATTTTCTCCCGGTATGGCAGTGTAGCTATCGGCTTCAACCTGCCCGGCCCGATATTTCCAAAAGGCGTTCCAACAGCAGTTGCCAATGCCGCGCGCACGTTTTATCTTTTGGTCAAAAATAAAGACGGGTTCAGCTTAGATCAATATTCAACAGGAGCGTCAGCCATGACCAGAATTCCTTCTACAAGCCGCCCCCTTTCTCTCAAACGCCGCCATTTGCTGGCTGGTGCAGCCGCGGGTGCGGCGCTCCTGACACTGCCTGCCATGATCGGTCGGGCACGCGCCGATGGCCCGATCAAGGTGGCGGCGATCTACACCGTTCCGGTCGAACAGCAGTGGGTCAGCCGGATTCACAAGGCCGCAAACGCGGCGGTGGAGCGTGGCGACATCGAATATGTGTTTTCTGAAAACACGTCCAACAATGACTACGAACGCGTCATGCGCGAATATGCAGAAGCCGGGCACGACCTGATCATCGGCGAAGTGTTTGGCGTCGAGGATGCCGCCCGTCAGGTAGCGCGCGACTATCCGGAAACCGCTTTCCTGATGGGTTCGAGCTTTATGCCCAAGGATGACGCGCCTAACTTCGCAGTGTTCGACAACTACATCCAGGATGCCTCCTACCTCTCCGGCATCATCGCCGGTGCCATGACCAAGAACAACAATATCGGCATGGTTGGCGGCTTCCCGATACCCGAGGTCAACCGGTTGATGCACGCCTTCATGGCAGGCGTTAAGGAAACCGCCCCTGACGCCAAGTTTCAGGTCGCCTTTATCGGCTCCTGGTTCGATCCGCCGAAAGCCAAGGAAACTGCTTTTGCGCAGATCGATGGTGGCGCCGATATTCTCTATGCCGAGCGCTTCGGCGTCTCCGATGCGGCCAAGGAAAAGGGCGTGCTCGCAATCGGCAACGTGATCGACACCCAGTCGGATTATCCCGACACGGTGGCGGCCTCGGCGCTGTGGCATTTCGAACCGACGCTCGATCATGCGATCGAAATGGTCAAGGCGGGTTCCTTCAAGGCGGAGAACTATGGCGTCTATTCCTTCATGAAGGAAGACGGCTGTTCGCTGGCGCCGCTGGGTACCTTTGAAGCAAAGGTACCGGAAGAGGCGATGAAGCTCGTGGCTGAGCGCGAGGCGGCGATCCGTGCCGGCACGTTTGAAGTCGCGATCAACGACGAAGAGCCCAAGTCCAACTGATGAACGCGGCTGACCGCCCGGAGGCGGAGATCGTTCTCCGTCTCTCGGGCATCACCAAGAGGTTCGGAGCCCTTGTGGCCAACGACGCCATCTCGCTGTCGCTCAGGCGCGGCGAGGTGGTGGCTCTGCTTGGCGAAAACGGTGCCGGCAAAACAACCCTAATGAATATCCTGTTCGGCCACTACACGGCCGATGAGGGACAGATCGAAGCCTTTGGCGAAACGCTGGCACCTGGCGATCCGAACGCGGCGCTGGCGGCGGGCATCGGTATGGTCCACCAGCACTTTACCCTGGCCGACCAGATGACCGTGCTTGAAAACATCGTTCTCGGCACCCGGTCGCTGTGGTCGTTCAATCTCGGCACGGCTGCGGCGCGCGACAGGATCCGCGCGCTCGCAAGTGATTACGGGCTTGAGGTCGAGCCGGACCGGATGATCGCGGATCTGTCGGTGGGTGAACGGCAGCGGGTCGAAATTCTCAAAGCGCTCTATCGGCAGGCCCGCATCCTCATCTTGGATGAGCCGACGGCGGTGCTGACGCCGATGGAAACCGAGGCGCTGTTTGTTACTTTGAAAAAGCTGGTAGCGGCCGGGCTGTCGGTGATCTTCATTTCCCACAAGCTGGGCGAGGTGCAATCGGTCTCCGACCGGGTGGTGGTGTTGCGCGGCGGCAAGCTCGCCGGGGAGCGCAAGACCGCCGATGCAACAAGGCGCGAACTGGCGGAATTGATGGTTGGCGGGCAATTGCCGGTCAACCAGGTCGGACCGGCATCGCCCGGCGCCATCCTGTTCGAGCTTCGCGGGATTTCCACCCGAACCATGGGCGGCGCTGCTCTTGCCAATGTGTCTATGCAGTTGCGTGGCGGTGAAATTACCGGGCTGGCGGGGATCTCCGGCAACGGCCAGGCGGCACTTGCAGCGCTGATCTCCGGTACGCTCGAGGCGCGCGAGGGCGACATCGTTGTGCATGGGGAAAGTGCCGGCAAATGGTCGCCGCGGTCGGCGCTGGATCGTGGCCTCGGGCGCATTCCGGAAGACCGCCACGCCACCGGAATGATCGGCGACATGAGCGTCGCCGAAAATGTGATATCGGAAGCCTATCGCAGCCCGCGTTTCTCGCGGATGGGCTTTCTCGACTGGAAGGCGGCAAGCGCTTTTGCCAGCGATATCATCAAGGCCTATGACGTCAAATGCCCGTCACCGGACGCCATTGTGCGGCTGCTGTCGGGCGGCAACATGCAGAAACTCATTCTCGGCCGGGCACTTGATGGCAATCCGGATATCATCCTTGCCAGCCAGCCAACGCGGGGGCTCGATGTCGGTGCGGTGGCTTATGTGCATGCGCGGCTGATCGAGGCGCGCGACCGGGGTGCGGCGGTACTGTTGATCTCCGAGGATCTCGATGAAATCCAGACGCTGTCTGACCGGATTCTTGTGATCCACCGCGGACGCCTGTCAAAATCGTCGGGTCGGGGTGAATTGTCGATCATGGAACTGGGCGAACTGATGGCCGGTCACGGGCTTGACGAGGGAGCCAGCGATGCGGCTTGAACCAAGAAGCACGCGGTCGACTGCGGCGACGATTTTATGGCCGGCAGGCGCGATCTTGGCGACGCTGATTTTCTCCTCGGTACTGGTGATGATTGCCGGCGCTTCGCCGTTCACGGTGTTTTATCTTGTGTTCAAGGGCGCCGCCGGTTCGCAATTCGCGCTGGTCGAAACTCTGACACGGGCGACGCCGTTGATCTTTACCGGCCTGGCGGTGGCGGTGGCGTTTCGCGCCAGGCTCTGGAATATCGGTGCCGAAGCCCAGCTCTATCTTGGCGGGGTAATGACGGTGGTGCTCGGTACCGGCGCGGTGACGATCCCGTCGGGCGGGCTGATCCCGCTGATCATGGTAGCGGCGATGCTGACCGGCGCGCTGACGTTGCTCGGCCCTGCCATCCTCAAGACCCGTTTTGGCGTAGATGAAGTGGTGACGACGCTGCTGCTCAACTTCATCGTGCTGTTGTTTGTCTCGATGCTGCTCGAGGGGTCGTTGAAGGACCCGATGGGGCTCGGCTGGCCGCAGTCCAAGCGGGTGATCGCGGAGGCGCAATTGCCTCGGCTGATCCAGGGCAAGCGGCTGCATTTCGGGTTTGTCCTGGCGATTGCTTCGGCGGTGGTGGTCTGGGTGATCATGAAAAAAACCGTGCTCGGCTATGAGATGCGCGCCGTCGGCCACAATGCCGAGGCAGCGCGCTTCGCGGGCATTCCAGTCAACCGGGTGATCGCCAAGACGGCGCTGCTGTCGGGCGGGCTGGCGGCACTTGCAGGCTTCTCCGAAGTGGCGGGGCTGAAAGGCAACCTGACGCTCGATCTGTCGCCCGGCTATGGATACACCGGCATCGTCGTGGCGATGCTGGCGCTGCTCAATCCGCTCGGGGTGATCGCCGCGGCAATCTTCGTGGCGGGCATCTTCGTGGGTGCCGACGCTATGAGCCGCAGCGCCAATGTGCCCAGTTACATTGCCCAGGTGATGGTGGCGACGTCGCTTTTGACAATGGTCGCGGCGATCATGCTGATGCGCTACCGCGTGCGCTGGAGGTGACATGAACGAGGCTTTCGAGATCCTGTTTACCGCCAGCTTCTGGGTTGCTGCCATCCGCATCGCTTCGCCGCTGATCTTTGCCACCATGGGCGAACTGATCTGCGAGCGTGCAGGCGTGCTCAATCTCGGCATCGAGGGGATCATGGTCGCAGGCGCTTTTTCGGGCTGGTTTACCGTCTATATGGGCGGCGATCTGTGGACCGGGGTGCTGGTTGCGGCGCTGACGGGGGCAATGTTCGGGCTGCTGCACGGGTTTCTCACGGTGCCACTGGGGCTGTCGCAGCATGTGACCGGGATCGGTGTGACGCTGCTGGCCACCAGCCTGACCTATTTCACCTACCGGATACTGCTGCCGGAAGTTACCTCACCACCGAAGATCGAATCATTCCAGCCGTTTGCGGTTCCGGTGCTCTCTGACATTCCGCTGGTGGGGCCGGCCCTGTTCAACCAGACGCCGCTTACCTACCTCGCCTATCTCAGCGTCGCTGTGGTTGCCTTTGTGCTGTACCGCACGCCGGTGGGCGTGGCGGTGCGTGCCGTGGGTGAAAATCCGTCGGCGGTGGAAGCGCAGGGTATTTCGGTGACCGCGGTGCGGGTCGGCGCGGTGATGGCGGGCTCGGCGCTGATGGCAATCGGCGGGGCGTTCCTGACCATGTCGGCGTTCAACTCGTTCTTTTTCGAGATGATCAACGGCCGCGGCTGGATCGCCATCGCGCTGGTGGTGTTCGGCTCCTGGCGTCCGGGCAAGGCACTGATCGGGGCAATCCTGTTTGCCGCGTTCGACGCCTATCAGGTGCGGTTGCAACAGATCACCGGCGGGGTGATCCCCTACCAAATATTCCTGATGATGCCCTATGTGCTGTCGATCGTGGCGCTGGTAGTGGTGGCGCGACGCGCGACCTATCCTAAGGCGCTGATGATTCCCTATCAGAAAGGCGAGAGATGAGTTTCGATACAATCCTCAAGGGCGGCGTGTTGCCCGATGGCGCACAGGCCGACATTGCCATAACGGATGGCCGTATCGCGGCAATTGCCGCGAATATCGACGCCGAGGCAGGGGAAACCATCGATATCGCCGGCAATCTGGTCTCGCCGCCGTTTGTCGATCCACATTTTCACATGGACGCGACGTTGTCTTACGGGCAACCTCGGATCAATGCCTCGGGCACGCTGCTGGAGGGAATCGCGCTTTGGGGCGAACTCAAGCCGTTGCTCACCCACGACGCGGTGATCGAGCGGGCGCTTGCCTATTGCGACTGGGCCGCATCGATGGGGCTGCTGGCGATTCGTAGCCATGTCGATGTTTGCGACGACCGGTTGCTGGCCGTGGAAGCGCTGCTTGAGGTCAAGAAACAGGTAGCCGATTATATCGATCTGCAACTGGTGGCGTTTCCGCAGGATGGGCTTTACCGCTCGCCGTCGGCGCGGGCAAACACCATCCGGGCGCTTGATATGGGTGTCGATGTGGTGGGCGGTATTCCCCATTTCGAACGCACCATGGCCGACGGCCGGGCATCGGTCACCGAGCTCTGCGAGATGGCGGCCGACCGCGGGCTGATGGTCGACATGCATTGCGACGAGAGCGACGACCCGATGTCGCGCCATATCGAGCAATTGGCCTGTGAAACCCAGCGTCTTGGGCTTGGCGGCCGGGTCGCCGGGTCGCATCTGACCTCGATGCATTCGATGGACAATTATTATGTCTCCAAGTTGCTTCCGTTGATCGCCGAGGCACAGGTTGCGGCAATTCCCAACCCGCTGATCAACATCACCTTGCAAGGACGACACGACAGCTATCCCAAACGCCGCGGCATGACCCGGGTGCCGGAAATGCTCAAGCACGGGATCAGAGTAGGGTTTGGGCAGGATTGCGTGCTCGATCCCTGGTATTCGCTTGGTACTGCCGACATGCTCGATGTCGCCTTCATGGGACTGCATGTGGCGCAGATGACCAACCCGGCTGACATGCGCCGCTGCTACGAGATGGTAACAACGCAAAGTGCGGCGATCATGGGGCTTGCTGATTACGGTCTGGAGGTCGGCAAGCGCGCCGATCTGGTGGTGCTTGACGCTGGAAACCCGATCGAGGCGATCCGGCTGCGGGCAACGCGGCTATTGGTAATGGCGCGGGGCAAGGTGATTGCCCGGCGCGCTCGTTCGCCAATGCAGCTATTCATTCCGGGTCGCGAGGCTGGGATTGACCGTCGCTTCACGGTTCCCGCTCCGGATTGATCCAGGATCGGCCACCTTCTGCTTCAAGGTTAACAATTGCGAAAGCGGGCGGCCTTACACTCCTGAGCATAGTTGTGCGTAAAGGGTGTAGTTCGAATGGCCGCTGGAAAGCGCCGTCTGTTTCATGCGTTTCGAATCTCGCGAAAGCTGGTCCTGCTTTCGGGTGGGTTTCTGCTTGTGCTTGGCGCGTCGGGTACGGCTGCGCTGATGTTTGCGCCGGCACGGCTAATTCCCGGCTATTCGCAGAACGAAGGCGGCTATTGCAAAACCATCTACCAGTCCAGTTTCAGGCGCGGTGACGAAAGACGGTTGATTGCGGTAATTGCGACGAGCGATCTCGATCCGGCCGCCCGGGTGCGCACCGGCGTGCGGGTCGCCCGTCATCTGGCCAGCACGTTGAAGCCGGATCTGGTGATCGTTCAGGTCGCCGATACGCACGGTCCGACCACGAGGGCCGAACTGCGCGGCGCAGCGATCGGCGCCGAAATCGTGCATGCGCCCAATCCGTCCAAATCACTGGCTGTCTCCAAACCCTGGGAAGCGCGCTACGCCAACAGCTTGCCGACCCGAGGCGGATTCTATTTTGGCCCGCGGATCGACATGCGGCTGACCGATCTCGAGGTGATCAATCACGAACTGGAACAACTCGAAGAGACCATTCCGGAAGACGAGCACGAGCAGGCCTGCGCCGGTGATGAGGTCGACGAAGAGCCCAAGACCGTGTCTGTCGATGCGAAGAAGGCCGGCGGCCACGAGCCTGCCAAAACCGGCCACTAAGCCTGTACTGTGCGCTACTCGGCGCGGTGCTTGCGGGCTGGAAACAGGATCACATCGCGAATTGACGGTGCATCTGTCAAAAGCATGATCAGACGGTCAACGCCGATGCCGAGGCCCCCGGCGGGCGGCATGCCCTGATCGATCGCATCAAGAAACTCGTCATCAAGCTGCTTTTCCAGTTCGCCGCGAGCATGCGCCTGTTCGAGCTGCTCGACCATGCGCTTGCGCTGTTCTTCCGGGTCGTTGAGTTCGGAGAAGGCGTTGCCCAGTTCCCAGGCGTTGCAATAGGTCTCGAAACGTTCAACCAGTCGCGGCTCGCCCGGCACTTCTTTGGCGAAAGGTGAAATGTCCTTGGGGAAATGCGTGACATGCGCCGGCGCGATCAGCGTCGCTTCGACCTTTTCCTCGAAAATGTAGGCCAGGCATTCGCCCCAGGTCCAGTCATTCTCGATCTCGAAGCCGGCGGCCTTTGAGGCGGCGCGGGCTTCCTCGTCGGTGGCGATCGATCGGAAATCGATGCCGGTCGCTTCCTTGACAGCATCCGGCATGGGGACGCGTTTGAAAGGCCCTTTGAAGGACATCTCGGTCTCACCGTACATGAACTCTGTGGTACCGTGGATCGACATGGCCAGGCTCTCGAACAGCCGTTCGACGAGACCCATGATGTCCTCGTAATCGGCATAGGCCCAGTAGCATTCGAGCATGGTGAATTCGGGGTTGTGCCGGGTGGACACCCCTTCATTGCGGAAATTGCGGTTTACCTCGAATACCTTGTCGGTCAGTCCCGAGACCAGTGCGCGCTTGAGATACAATTCCGGCGCGATGCGCAGATACATGTCGAGCTTGAGCGTGTTGTGGTGGGTCTTGAACGGCTCGGCAGTCGCTCCGCCATAGACCGAATGCAGCATCGGCGTCTCGATTTCCATGAAACCATCGTCTTCCATGAAGCGGCGGATGCCGGAGACGATCTTCGAGCGTTGCTGGAAGCGAAGCTTGGATTCCTCGTTGGTCATGATGTCGAGGTGGCGCTTGCGGTAGCGCAATTCGATATCGGAAAGCCCGTGCCATTTTTCCGGCATCGGCAGCAGCGCCTTGGTCAGCATGGTGATTTCATGGGCGTTGACGGTCAACTCTCCGCGCTTGGTGCGCCGCACTTCGCCGGTTACGCCAATGATGTCGCCGATGTCGATCAGCGGCAGCAGCGCGCGCGCTTCTTCCGGGGTGGTGTCCTTGTGGCTGAAGATCTGGACCTTTCCGGAGGCGTCATGGATGTCCATGAACATGCCGGAATTGCGCGATGAATAGACACGGCCGGCAACGGTGATGATGTCGCCGGTCAGCGTGTCGGGCTCGATGTCGGCATATTTATCCGCAAGCTCGGAGTTCGTGAGCGTGCGGTGAAAATGCGCCGGATACACTTCGGCAACGGTTTCGCGCAGGCGTGCGAGCTTCTGTGCGCGCACTTCGATTACATCGGAAGAGAGCCCGGTTTCGTTCGTCTTGTCGGTCATTGGTTATTGTCCGTTTTTTGCTTGTGCCGCGTCCACGCCCACCTTGACGGCGGTTTCGGCCTGTTTGAGCCGTTGACGCACGACCGAACGGCCCAGGATCGCCATGGAATCAAACAGGGGCAGCGACCGCGAGGAGCCGGATACGGCAATGAACATCGGCGCCAGCAGGTTGCGCAGCTTGATGTCGTTGCGCTCGGAAATGGCGCGCAGTTCGACCTCGATGCTCTCGGCGTTCCATTCGAAGATTTTTTCGAGATCAGGTTGCACGATCTGCAAGATCCGCAACACCTCTTCCAGCGGGACCTTCTTGATCCTGGAGAAATCGTCGGCAACCAGTCCCAGGTCGCCCTTGAGCAGGAACCCGGTCAGGTCCGGCAAGTCTGACAGTTTGGTGATGCGCGACTGTGCCAGTTTCATGCCTTCGCGGAAGCGGTCATTTTCCTGGGCCCAAGCCAGGACTCGGGAAACGAAATCTTCTTCCGAAACGCTCTCGCGAAGCCAGCGGCCGTTGAGCCAGTCAAGCTTCTGAAGGTCAAAAATGGCCCCGGCCTTGGACAGGTTTTCGGGATCAAAATTGGCGATGAGCTGATCCATGGTCAAAAGCTCTTCGCCCTCGCCGATCTGGATGAAGAACAGGCCGAGGAAGTTCATCAGCGCTTCGGGCAGGTAGCCCAGTGCGTCGTAATAGGAAATCGATGTCGGGTTCTTGCGCTTGGAGAGTTTGGACTTGTCGGCGTTGCGCATCAGCGACAGGTGCATGAACACCGGCGGCTCGAGGCCGAGATATTGATAAAGCAGGATATGCTTGGGTACAGAGGAGAGCCACTCCTCGCCGCGGGCCACATGGGTGATTTTCATCAGATGGTCATCGACCACATTGGCCATGTGGTAGGTCGGCATGCCATCGGCCTTGAGCAGCACCTGCATGTCGACGGCTTCCCAAGGGATTTCGACCTCGCCATAGACCCCGTCGACGAATTTGCAGGAACCCTCGGTCGGGATCTTCATCCGCACCACCGATGGCTCACCGGCAGCCATGCGCGCGGTGACTTCTTCTGCCTTGAGTGTCAGGCAACGGCCGTCATATTTTGGTGGCTTGCCGGCAGCGCGCTGTTCGGCGCGCATTTCGCCGAGCCGTTCGGGTGTGCAAAAGCAGCGGAAACCGTGACCGTTCTCGACGATTTTTTCGACATAGGGAAGGTAGGTGTCCTTGCGCTCGCTCTGCCGGTAAGGGCCATAGGGGCCGCCGACATCAGGGCCTTCCGACCAGGACAACCCGCACCATTTGAGGGCGTCGAGCACCTTCTGTTCAAATTCGGGGGTCGAGCGGGCCGCGTCGGTGTCTTCGATGCGCAGAATGAACTCGCCGCCGTGTTTCTTGGCGAACAGATAGTTGAACAGCGCGATGTAGGCAGTGCCGACATGCGGCTCGCCAGTCGGAGACGGTGCGATGCGCACCCGCGTTGCAGTGTTGGCCATTTTGACGCCCGCTTTCAGGTCCGATTTGAATGGTGCGCGCGGCGAGGTATGCCGGTTGCAATCACCGGCCGAACAAGCAGCAGCCAAGCATGGCGCGGCATAGACCGGCAGGCGCTGCGTTAGGCCATATTGAATCGGTGGCGTCAAGTATTGGCCGGGCCCGGGCGTCTCACCGGTTCATCACACGCCTGCGGTGGCGGAGCCAGATGGTGATCGAGAATTTCTGATTTACGTACCTCAAAAATTCGTCTAGGAGACCGGAAGGAGGATTTCATGCGGCCTACTGTGCACGACATTGCTGCTGCCGCCGGCGTCAGCCTGGCGACCGTCGACCGCGTGCTCAATGGCAGGCCAGGGGTGCGGCGACAGACCGTGGAAAAGGTCGAAGGGGCAGTACTCCGCCTCGGCTATGTCCGCGACGTAACGGCTGCCAATCTCGCCAGACGCAGAGTCTATCCGCTGATTTTCGTGGTGCCGGGTGGCCCCAACAGCTTCATGCGCAATCTCGAGACGGAAATCCGGGCAGCAGCCGAGCGGTCGTCGGCAGAGCGCACCGCGATCACAATCGAAACTGTTCCGGCTTTCGATCCGGGCGCACTGGCCCGTGTGCTCGAGGCCATTGATCCGGCTTCGGTTGCCGGCGTCGGACTGGTGGCCACCGACACGGCGGAGGTCAGGGAAGCGGTCGCGCGGTTGACCGATGCGGGGGTTCACGTGGCCACGCTGGTCTCGGACCTACCCGGGTCCAGCCGCACCCATTTTTGCGGCATCGACAATCTTGCCGCCGGGCGAACCGCTGCCGGGCTGATCGGCCGGTTCTGCCATCGCCGCCATGGCAAGGTGTTGATGGTGGCGGGATCAATGAAGCTGTCCGACCATATGGACCGGGCTGCAGGCTTTACAGAGCTGTTGCGGGCTGAGTTCCCAGACCTTGAAATCCTTGACCCGGTGGAAGCCAATGACGATGCGGAACGGGTCAAGCAGGTGGTTATGGACGCGCTTGAAGCCGATCCGGAAATTGTCGCGGTCTATAATCTCGGGGCCGGCAATCGCGGACTGATCAAGGCGCTGTCAGCGCATCGGCAACGCGCGCTTTCGGTGGTCGCCCATGAAGTGACGGCGCATTCACGCCAGGCGCTGGCCGACGGTTTGTTCGATGCGGTGATCAATCAGGATTGCGGCCACGAAGTGCGCAGCGCCATCAGGGTGCTCAAGGCGCGGGCCGACGGTCTCGATCCGCTGAGCGCGCAGGAGCGGATCCGCATCGACATCTTTCTCAAAGACAATTTGCCATGATCCCCGACCTGGCGAACTTCCGCCCAACACCTGAAAGGCCGCCTCATCATGTATCTCGGACTTGATCTCGGAACATCTTCCGTCAAGGCGCTTCTGATCGACGACGCCCAGCAGACTGTCGGTTCGGCCAGCGCTGATCTGACGGTAGAACGCCCGCATCCGGGCTGGTCGGAACAGGATCCGGACAGCTGGATCGCGGCTACCCGGTCAGCGATCGCCAAGCTCAGGCAGACGCATGCTTCAGAGCTTGCCGGGCTGCGCGGCATTGGCCTGTCGGGGCACATGCACGGCGCCACCACCATCGACAAGGCCGGCAAGTTGATCCGTCCGTGCATTCTGTGGAATGACACGCGCAGCCACAAGGAAGCGGCCGACCTCGACGCCGATCCAAAGTTCCGTCAACTGACTGGCAATATCGTCTTTCCCGGGTTCACCGCGCCAAAGCTCAAATGGATGGCCGTGCATGAGCCAGAGAATTTCGCGCGTGTCGACAAGGTGCTGTTGCCTAAGGATTATCTGAGGTTGTGGCTTGCCGGTGAAGCGATTTCGGAGATGTCGGATTCTGCCGGCACCTCCTGGCTCGATGTTGGCAAACGCGACTGGAATGATGATCTGCTGGCCGCCACCGGGCTTGTGCGTGGACAGATGCCGGCATTGGTGGAAGGCACCGAGCGGGCCGGCGCGCTGCGTGCCGAGCTAGCTGCGGAGTTGGGATTGCCTGCCGGCATTCCGATTGCCGGCGGCGCTGGCGACAATGCAGCCTCGGCCTGCGGCATGGGTACCGTGGCTGATGGTCAGGCGTTTGCGTCACTCGGCACGTCCGGTGTTCTATTTGCCGCCAATAACCGTTATCTGCCCAATCCTGACAGTGCGGTTCACGCCTTCTGCCACGCGCTGCCGGGCACATGGCACCAGATGGGGGTGATCCTTTCGGCCACCGACGCGCTGAACTGGCTGGCGGGCATCACCTCGGCTGATCCGGCGACGCTGACAGCGGAACTGGGCGAACAGCTCGTGGCGCCGGGATCGGTGCTGTTCCTGCCTTATCTGTCGGGTGAACGCACACCGCACAATGATTCCGCCATTCGCGGTGGTTTTGCCGGCCTCGGACACGAATCCGACCGCGTGGCGTTGACCCGTGCAGTGATCGAAGGGGTGTCGTTTGCCTTCCGCGACAGCCTCGCGGCACTGGCGCAGGCCGGTACGCAGCTTAGCCGGGTGACCGCTATCGGCGGCGGCTCGCGCTCGGTCTACTGGCTTGAAACACTGGCAACAGTATTGGGGATGCCGGTCGACATTCCCGAGGGCGGCGATTTTGGCGCCGCGTTTGGCGCGGCCCGGCTCGGCCTGATCGCGGCGGAGAACGCCGACCCCTTTGCCATCTGTACCCCGCCCGCCACCGCGCGGACGATCGACCCCAACCGCGAACTCGCGAGCGCCTTTGACGAGGCCTATTCGCACTATCGCGCCCTCTATCCAGCCCTCAAAGGAGCAACTTCATGACAACCGGTTTTTTTGGCGACATCACCTCGATCCCCTTCGAGGGGCCCGACAGTACCAACCCGCTTGCCTTCAGGCACTACAACCCCGATGAGATTGTCGCGGGGAAACGCATGGAAGACCATTTGCGCTTTGCTGTGGCGTACTGGCATTCCTTCACTTGGCCCGGCGGCGATCCGTTCGGCGGCCAGACTTTCGATCGGCCCTGGTTCGGCGATTCGATGGATCAGGCACGGCTTAAGGCCGACGTGGCGTTCGAGATGTTCAGCCTGCTCAATGCGCCGTATTTCTGCTTCCACGATCTCGACGTGCGGCCCGAGGGCGATACCTTCGCCGAAAGCCGGCGCAACCTTGAAACCATCGCCGATTATTTCGAAGGCAAGATGTCCGAGACCGGCGTCAAGCTGTTGTGGGGAACATCCAATCTGTTCTCGCACCGGCGCTTCATGTCGGGTGCGTCGACCAATCCGGACCCGGACGTGTTTGCCTATTCGGCAGCAACCGTGAAAGCCTGCATGGATGTGACCAAGCGGCTCAACGGTGAAAACTACGTGCTGTGGGGCGGACGCGAAGGCTACGAGACGCTGCTTAACACTGACATGGGCCGCGAACTCGACCAGATGGGCCGGTTCCTCAATCTGGTGGTCGAGTACAAGCACAAGATCGGCTTCACCGGCACCATCCTGATCGAGCCGAAGCCGCAGGAGCCGACCAAGCACCAGTACGACTACGACGTCGCCACGGTCTATGGCTTCCTAAAGCGCTATGGGCTGGAGAATGAAGTGCGGGTCAATATCGAGCAGGGCCATGCGATCCTTGCCGGCCATTCCTTCGAGCATGAACTGGCGACCGCCCGTGCTCTCGGCATTTTTGGCTCGATCGACATGAACCGCAATGACTACCAGTCGGGTTGGGACACTGACCAGTTTCCCAACAATGTGCCGGAAATGGCGCTGGCCTATTACGAAATCCTGCAGGCCGGCGGCTTCACCACCGGCGGCACCAATTTCGATGCGAAGCTGCGCCGCCAATCGATCGATCCGGAAGATCTGTTGGCCGCCCATATCGGCGGAATGGATTGTTGCGCCCGTGGATTGAAGGCGGCTGCGAGGATGATCGAGGAGAAGGCGTTGTCGTCGTTTGTCGCCGACCGCTATGCGGGCTGGGATCGTCCGGAAGCCAAGGCGATGCTTGACGGGTCGATGTCGCTTGACCAGATCGCGGCGCGGGTGGAAGCCGACAATCTTGATCCGCAGCCGAAATCCGGCAAACAGGAATGGCTCGAAAACGTCGTCAACCGCTACGTCTGAGCCTGTTGAATAAGCCCGCGGCAGCTCTGACCGGGAGCGGCCGCGGGCTTTGATTTGCGTCCCGCCGGGCTCTGGCGTAGATCAGGGGAAACCATTCCCGAGATCTTCCCCGAAGGATATTCCGCCATGCAGTTTGCCCGCTTGAACGGCGTTGTCATTCACCACCAGGTGATCGGTGCCGCGCCGGATCGGCCGATGATCGTGTTCGCCAATTCGCTGGGAACCGATTACCGCATCTGGCGCGACGTGATCGTGCGGATGGTCGGCGATTTCGGCATCCTGATGTACGACAAGCGCGGTCATGGTCTGTCGGAAACCGGTGGCGCGCCGATCACCATGGATCACCACATCGATGATCTTGAGGCACTGCTCGATCATTTCAACGCCCGCAACGTGATTGTCTGCGGGCTCTCGGTGGGTGGCATGATCGCGCAGGGGCTGGCGGCCAAGCGGCCAGACCTGGTGCGAGCGCTGATCCTGTGCGACACCGGCCACAAGATCGGCACGGCGGATATGTGGGATGCACGGATCTCGGCGATCACCGAGCAGGGAATTGCCAGTATTTCCGATGCGATCCTCGAACGCTGGTTCACCAAGGAATACCGCCGTGCCGATAATGCCGATTTCATCGGCTATCGGCTGATGCTCGAACGGACCCCGGTCGCCGGCTACGCCGGCACCTGTGCGGCGATTCGTGACAGCGATTTTACTGATTCAAGTGCCGCGCTCGACGTGCCGACCATCTGCGTGGTGGGAACCGAGGATGGCTCCACTCCGCCATCGCTGGTGGGCGAATTGGCGCGCTTGATCCCCGGCGCGATGTATCAGGAAATTCCCGGCGCCGCGCACCTGCCATGCATTGAAGCCCCGGTGGTACTGGCCGACGTCATCAAGGCGTTTGTCGGCAAACTCGACTGAACCGCCCTCGACGGGTTCTTCGTTGGTTGGGCTCAGCGGACCACGAAACCATGGGCGAAGGGATCTTCCTCGTCGTCGATGGTGATGGTGTTGAGACCTGTCTCGACCGCCCAGCCGGCAATCGACGGAATGATCGCGGGCTTGCCACCGACTTCTGCGGCAGCTTCCACGCAGCCGTGAAACAGCGATCCGATGATGCTTTCATGGACGAATGCATCGCCCGGTTTCAGTCGTCCGTTGGCGGCCCACTGCGCCATCCGTGCCGAGGTTCCGGTGCCGCAAGGCGAGCGGTCGATGGCCTTGTCGCCATAAAACACGGCGTTGCGGGCGTGGGCTTCCGGTCTGGTTGGCGCCCCGGTCCAGAGGATGTGGCTGAGGCCGTTGATCTCGGGTTTTTCCGGATGGATGAACGAATTTTCCGCGTTAAGCCGATCCCGCAGCGCAGGGCTCATCCGCACCAGATCGGCGGCGGTGAAATTTGCCATGTCGGGGAAATTCTTCTGGGCATCGACGATGGCGTAGAAATTGCCGCCATAGGCCACGTCAACGGTGATCTCGCCAAGGCCGTCGCAATGGGTCTTGATGCCGGTTGAGTGCAGGAAGGCCGGTACATTGGTGAGCCGCACCTCGGTGACCTTGCGGCCTTTCTGGGTGTAGCGGGCGACGATGCGCCCGGCCGGAGTGTCGATCGCCAACACCCCGGGTTCACGCGGGGACACCAGGCCGTTCTCGATTGCCATGGTCACCGTGCCGATGGTGCCGTGACCGCACATCGGCAGGCAGCCCGAGGTCTCGATGAACAGGAATGCGATGTCGCAATCATCGCGCGTCGGCGGGTAGAGAATTGTGCCAGACATCATGTCGTGGCCACGCGGCTCGAACATCAGCCCGGTGCGGATCCAGTCATACTCTGCCAGGAAATGCGCCCGCTTTTCGAGCATATTAGCGCCATTAAGCTGAGGTCCGCCACCGGTGACGACGCGCACAGGATTACCGCAGGTATGACCGTCAATGCAGAAAAAACGATTTCGCGCCATGGCAGGGACTCCGAAGCAGGGCAGTTAGAAACGGTCGGGCCGACAGGCGGCAATGTCAATACTTGGCTGTTTGCCGGCAACCAGATCGGCCAGCAACCGGCCCATGGCGGCGGACTGGGTGAGACCGAGATGGCCATTACCAAATCCGAGCAGCACGGAGCGATCCTCCGGCAGCGCGCCGATCACCGGCAGACTGTCGGGGAGCGAGGGCCGAAACCCCATCCATTCAGTGCCGCCAGATGTTTCCAGGCCGGGCAGAAACGACTTTGCCTTGCCCAGCATCGTCTTTGCCCGCTCATAATTGGGGGGCAGATCGAGACCGCCGAGTTCGACCGCACCGCCGACCCGCAAGCCGGTTTCCAGCGGAGTAATAACGAAGCCATGATTGCCAAAGATAAGTTGACGCTTGAGATCGAAGGTCCCGGGCGGCAGCGTGGTATTGTAGCCGCGCTCGGTGTCGAGCGGAATTCGCAAGCGGGTGACCGGATTGATCAGCCGCGTTGACCACGCGCCGGCGCAGATGATGATGGTCTTGGCACGGCGGTTGGTTCCGTCGGCCATCCTGAGCGACGGGCCTGAACTATCGCGTTCCAGTCCGCTTGCTTCGGCCTTGATGAATACCGCACCGAGCCGTTCGGCATGGGCCCAGAGGGCCTGGGCGAAATGTTGCGGCTCGGACACCGTCTTCCAGCCCGGAACGAAGGTGCCGGCAACGAACCGTGGCGACAGCCCCGGCTGCAGCTCGGCCAGCCGTGCGCCGCGAACGTGCTCGAAGGCGATGCCGGCCTGCTCGCGTCGCCGCCAGCCTGAAAGCGTGGCCTTGAATTCAGTTTCGCTCTCATGCAGCTCAAGCGATCCGTCGTGGCGAACCATGTGGGCGATGCCGGCGCGCTCGACCAGCGCCATCATTTCGGTTTCAGCCAGGCGCATCAATGCGGTCTGGGCTGCAATCGAGGCCTCCAGCCGCGAGGGCTGGCTGGCCTTCCAGAACTGCCACAACCAGGGAGCCAGCCGGGGCAGGTAGGAGGGGCGGATCGACAGCGGACCGAGCGGATCGAGCAGCCATTTCGGCGCTTTCATCATGATCTTCGGCGAGGCCAGCGGCATGATGTCGGAGAAAGCAAAGGCGGCTGCGTTGCCCTTGCTGGTTTGCTCGGCGATCCCCGAACGGTCGATGACGGTTACCGTATGGCCGGCTTCAGTCAGCAGGGCAGCGGTGGCGATGCCGACGATGCCTGCGCCGACGATGATAATATCGCTTGTGGCCGCGTTCATGCGTTTTCGGAGTCAGGTTGGGCCGCCTTGCGGGCGGCCAGCATCTGCTGATGGCGCATGCGGAAACGTCTGCGGTCTTCCTCGCTGCGGCTGTTGTAACAATGCGGGCAGGAGACGCCTTCTTCGTACAGCTCGGAGGCCTGCTCTTCCGGGGTTACCGGATTGCGGCAGGCGCGGCAGAGGATCTCGTCGCTTTCGCGCAGGCCATGGGTGACGGCGACGCGCTCGTCAAAGACGAAGCAGGAGCCCTCCCAGAGGCTTTCGTCTTCGTCGACTTCTTCGAGATATTTGAGGATGCCGCCCTTGAGATGGTAGACCTTGTCATAGCCCTTGGCGCGCATGAAGGCGGTTGCCTTCTCGCAGCGGATGCCGCCAGTGCAGAACATCGCCACAGGCTTGTCACGGGGAATTGAGGCGGTTGTTTCGACCCAGTCGGGAAACTCGCGAAATGTCCCGGTCTCCGGGTTGATCGCGCCTTTGAATGTGCCGATTCCCACTTCATAGTCGTTGCGGGTGTCGATCACGATTGTATCGGGATCGGAAATCAAGGCGTTCCAGTCCTTCGGATCGACATAGGCGCCAACACCTTCAAGCGGATCGATATCGGGAACGCCCATGGTGACGATCTCCTTTTTCAACCGCACCTTCATGCGTCTGAACGGCATCTTGTGCGCGCCGCTTTCCTTGTGCTCAAGTTGCTCGAGCCCCGGGATGGTGCGCAGATACGCAAGCACGGTGTCGATCGCCTGGCGGGAGCCGGCGATGGTGCCGTTAACGCCCTCGCGCGCCAGCAGCAGGGTGCCGCGGACGCCCAGGCTGCAGCACAGCTCGGCGAGCGGCTTTTGCAGCGCTCCATTATCGGCCAGCCGGGCAAAATGATACAGCGCCGCGACGACCACGGGCTGGTTGGATGAAGGGGGTGTTGCAAGCGTGTTCATGATTGCCGGAATAGCGCGTCCGCCCTGTTCAGGCAATCGGTGTGTGCGTCGCCGGCGTTTCATCTGGCGCCGCTGAAACATGGACAAGCAACGGGTGAAAGGTTATTGCCATGCGCTCAGATTATTGACGTGAAAGGACCTGCGCCATGGGTGACAAGACCCAAGCTCTTATTTCAATCCTGAAAATGCAGCCAGTGGTGCCGGTGCTGGTCATCGACGACATCGCTACGGCGGTGCCGCTGGCGCGGGCGCTGGTAGCCGGCGGGCTCAAGGCCATCGAAATTACCATGCGGACGCCGGTGGCGCTCGCTGCGATCCGTGCGGTTGCCGATGAAGTCGAAGGTGCGGTGCCCGGTGCCGGAACCGTGCTTAACTCAAAGCAATTTCATCAGGCGGTAGAAGCGGGCTCGCAATTCATCGTCTCGCCCGGCACCACCATCGAGCTTCTCGATGTGGCGCGCAAATCGCCGGTGCCGATGTTGCCGGGTGCGGCAACTGCAAGCGAGGTGATGTCGCTCAGGGAAGAGGGCTATCAGGTGCTCAAGTTCTTCCCGGCCGAGCAGGCCGGCGGTGCCGCCTATCTCAAGTCATTGTCATCGCCGCTCGCGGGCATGCAGTTCTGTCCCACCGGCGGGATCACGCCGGCCAATGCGCGCGATTACCTTTCTCTACCCAATGTGATCTGCGTCGGCGGATCGTGGGTGGCACCCAAGGCGCTGGTCGAAGCCGGCGATTGGGATGGGATCACCCGGCTGGCTGCTGAAGCCTGTCTACTGGCTGGCTGAAGCTCCGGAGCATTCAGGCCTGATTGACCGGTGTGCGCGGCTGAACGAGTGCTGCGCTTCGGCACGGTTTGCCGCCCGGTGTTTGAAAGCGGCGTTCGGCGTTCCTATCTGGTGAAGTGCGGGATCGGCCCGCGCCACTTCCTAAGCAAAGGACCCGTGACCATGTTCGATCCCAAAGCCCTGCTTGAGCAATTTCTCGGCTCGAATGTGCCCGGCACCCAAGGTACCGTGCGCGACAAGGCCGGTCAGGTGACCGAACTCGCCAAAAACAACCCGCTTGCCACCGGCGCCATTGTTGCGGTTTTGCTGGGCACCGGAACCGGCCGAGCTCTGGGTGGATCAGCGCTGAAGCTGGGTGGCATGGCGGCCATTGCGGGTCTCGGCTATCAGGCCTGGAAAAACTATCAGGCAGGTCAGAGCCCCGCTACCCCCGCGCAACCCGGCGAGCCGGAATTGCTGGCACCGCCTGAGGACTCCGGATTTACCGCCGAACCGGCATCGATCAATGGTGATTTCGCGCTGGCGCTGGTGCAGGTGATGATCGCCGCCGCGCGGGCTGACGGACATGTCGATGACGCCGAGCGCGCGCGCATTCATGACAAGCTGGCGCTCTCGGGGCTTGGCGATGACGCCGTGGCGTTTCTGGACAAGCAACTGAGCGAACCGGTGGACATGGACGCCCTTGTCAGCTCGGCCTCCACCGAGGCGCAGAAGGTGGAGATGTTTACCGCGGCGCGCCTTGCGATTGATCCTGATACCCGGGCCGAACGCGGATTTCTGGATCTATTGGCCGGTCGCCTGGGACTGGCCGATCCGCTGGTTGACCACATTGATGCCACGGTGACTGCGGCCAAGGCCTGACGCGCCGCGCGTTCATGTGATGGCGAAGATCGCTGTAACGCCTTGAGCTGGTGTATATCGTGCGCGAATGAACACATTTGGGCGCGATATACATTGGGCTCCGATGCCGCAGGCCCGCCGCTGCGAACGATCTTCCTTGACCATGCCGGATGTTCTAATGTCCGGCGATGCGATCACGCCCCGCCATTGAAAAACGTTTCCGCCTGACCCGCACCGGGCTGTTCATCGCCTGGGCGGTGATCTCTGCGGTCGTTGTGTTCGGGGCGGTCCGTTCGGCCGGGCAGCGGGCGCTTGCCGAGGTTATGCAGAAAGCCGGCGAAACACTGGCAGTGCAGACCGAAACGCTGTCGGGGGTGCTCGACAAGTACCGTTTGTTGCCACCGCTGTTGTCCCGTCAATCATCGATCCGCGCGCTGTTTATCCGCGATGCGCAGGGTAATGCCCAGGCGCTGGACGCGCGTCGCACGGTCGAGGAGATCGCCGGGATGTCGGCGGCGCTGGATGTGGCCTTTCTGTTTCCCGATGGCGAGGTGCTGGCCCATGCGCGCGGCTCATTCGTCAGAGCCGGCGAAGGACTGCCGCAGTTGATAGAGGTCGCCCGGCAGGGACGGCTTGGCCGCGCCGCGCTGTCGCTGGGCGGTAATCAGCGGACCTATGCCTTTTCCTCCGGTGTGCGGCGGGACGGAAAGCTGATCGGTGTTGTCGTTGTGTATGTCGATTTCTATCGGGTTGAGGCAGCCTGGGCGCTATCGGCGCAGCGGATTTTCGTCACCGACAGGAACGGAACGGTGTTTCTGGCCAACGACCCGGCCTGGCGGCTCAAGCCGATGTCGAGCCTGCGCAAGGCCGGACAACCCGGCTCCTATCTGATCAATGGCGCTTTTGAGGAACGGCTGGATCTGACGCGGCGATTGCCAGTGCTGGATTGGGATTTGCATGTGCTGGCCAATCCGACGCCGGTGGCGACGGCCCGGCTCAGTGCGGCTTCGATCGCCACGCTGGCCTGTTCGTTGCTGGGCATGATCATGCTGGTGGCGCTGCGGCGCGGCGAGGCGGCGATCCTCCGTGCCCGATCGGATCGGGCAACCGCACTTCGGCTTGAACGGGTGGTGCGGGACAGAACACGAGCCTTGTCGGTGACCAACCGATCGTTAAGCCGTGAAGTGGATGTGCGCCGGGAGGCCGAGGATCGCTTGCGCAAGACCCAGGCGGAACTGGTTCAGACCGCCAAGCTTGCGGCGTTGGGGCAGATGTCGGCTGCGCTTAGCCATGAATTCAACCAGCCGCTGGCGGCAATCCGGACTTATGCCGACAATGCGACGCGGTTTCTTGAACGCGGTGCTGCATCGGAGGTGGCTGGCAACCTGTCGCGGATCAATTCGCTGGTTGACCGGATGGCAGAACTGTCGCGGACGCTGCTGTCGTTTTCGCGCAAGCCAGGGGCTACCATCGGGCCGGTGCCGTTTGGCACCATACTGGAGGAAGCGCTGTTGCTGGCGCGGCCACGGGCACGTGCGGCGGGTGTGGCGATCGAGGTTGGCGACACGGTTGGCGGCCTGCTGGTCCAGGGCGGTCGCATCAGGCTTGGACAAGTGTTTGTCAATCTGGTCAACAACGCCATCGATGCACTGGCAAAAACCCGTGACGGGGTGGTGAAAATTGCCGCGCGGCAGGTCGATGACCGTGTTGTTGTCATGGTATCGGACAACGGACCGGGAATTGCGCCGGAGGCGTTGGGCAAGGTGTTTGACCCGTTCTTCACGACCAAGGGAGTGGGCGAGGGAATTGGCGTCGGCCTTTCCATTGTCGACAACATCATTCGTGATTTCGACGGAACGATTGCAGTCAGCAACCGGCCGGAGGGCGGGGCCTGTTTCACTATCAGCCTGCGGGGGGCGACCGGAGTGGAGCAACCGGTTGAATTTTCTCCCGGGACCACGGATCGGGACGTGGTTGCGTAGGTGGGAGCGGCGGAGGTAGTCGCACAACAAGATGGCAGCGTTGCAGTGCGACCAGCCAGGTCGAAGGGGAGGAGCCGGTTTTTGCAAACCAGAACAGAGCTGAGAGACGAGGATCGTATTATCCATCTGGTGGATGATGATGCCGACCTGCGTCATGCGCTGAAACAATCGCTCGAACTGGAAGGCCTGAATGTGGTTTGCCACGACCGGGCCGAAGCGATTGCTGACTTGCCGCTGCGGAGCCTGCATGGGGTGATTGTCTCGGATATCCGGATGCCGGGCATGGACGGGCTGGCGCTGATGCGGCAGGTGCTGTCGATCGATCCGACCATGCCGGTGGTGCTGATTACTGGTCATGGCGATGTGCAGATGGCGGTCGAGGCGATGCGCGCCGGCGCCTATGACTTCATCGAGAAGCCGTTTGCGGCAAGCCGACTTCTGTCGGTGATTGAACGCGGTCTTGAAAAGCGCAGGCTGGTTCTCGAAAACCGGATCCTGCGCAACGCGCTCGATGGCGGCGATGACCTTTCGTCGCGACTGGTCGGGCGCAATCCGGCGATCCAGCGGCTGCGCGCGCAAATAGCGGCCGTCGCCGATACCGACGCGGATGTGCTGGTAACCGGTGAGACCGGCGCTGGCAAGGAGGTGGTGGCCCGCGCGCTGCATGATTTCGGGCCACGGCGGAAAGCCAATTTCGTTGCCATCAATTGTGCGGCGCTGCCGGCGGAAATCTTTGAATCGGAGTTGTTCGGCCATGAGGCCGGAGCCTTCACGGGCGCGCAGAAGCTACGCATCGGCAAGATGGAACATGCCAATGGCGGCACGATCTTTCTCGACGAAATAGAATCCATGCCGCTCGATCTGCAGGCCAAGTTGCTGCGCGCCATCGAGGGGCGCTATATCGAACGGCTCGGTTCGAACCGGCAGGTGCCGCTCGATGTGCGCTTCGTGGCGGCAACCAAGACCGATCTGAGTAACAATCCGGCTTTCCGCACGGATCTCTATTACAGGCTCAATGTCATTACGCTCGACATCCCGTCATTGCGGGTGCGCAAGGATGACATACCGCTGTTGTTCTTCCACATGGCGCGCGAGGCGCGGGCGCGCTATCGCCGCGAAATTCCCGATATCACGCCGCAGATCGAGGCCGGGCTGATGGCCCATGACTGGCCGGGCAATGTGCGCGAACTGCGCAATGTCGCCGACCGGTTTGTGCTGGGCATGTGGACCGGCTTCGGAACGCTGGCGGAAGCGGCAATGGAATCAGTGTCGGGCAATCTGCCGGAGCGGGTAGAGGCTTTCGAGCGGGCCGTCATCAAGGCCGAGATTGCCCGCAATGGCGGTGCCCTGAAGCCCACCTACGAGAGCTTGGGAATTTCGCGCAAGGGATTGTACGAAAAGATGCGTCGTCTTAGTATTTCCACGGACGAAGGTGCTGGTGGGTCGTGATATGCCCATTCAGACGGGTGTGATGGGTCGTTTTGTGCCCATTGCGTGGTGAACGCCGGTAGCAAATCGTCGGCTGCCACCGTAAAACGACGCGATAGCGGCGAATTCGTCTCTGTGCCGCCAACTGGCACGATGGTTGCTTGCAATGTTTTCGAATGCGATGGGCGGGAGGTCATCGCCGGAAAGCGTGCGCCCTGCTGGGCGTAAGCATACCGGGCTGTCTTCCTTCTCCGCTTCAAGTCACTGTTTCGGGCAAGTGCCCAGTGGAGGATATCTTATGAAAAAACTGCTTCTTGGCGCCGTTTCCGCGGCAGCCCTCGTGCTTTCGGCAAATGCAGCTTCGGCAAATTGCGATGATGGCGAAATGGTCATCAAGTTCAGCCACGTGGTGGCCGCGACAGGCCACCCCAAGGGTGACGCCGCCACGCTGCTTGCAAAGCGCGTCAACGAGGAAATGAACGGCACGGCTTGCATGGAAGTGTTTGCCAACTCGACCCTGTTTGACGACGACAAGGTTCTCGAAGCGCTGCTGCTGGGCGATGTCCAGCTTGCCGCACCGTCGCTTTCGAAATTCGAAGCCTACACCCTCAAGTATCGCCTGTTCGATTTGCCGTTCCTGTTTTCGAGCCTCAAGGCCGTTGACAACTTCGTCCAGTCGGATTCAGGCAAGGGTCTGCTGACCGTGATGGAAGATGTGGGCTACACCGGGCTTGGCTACTGGTCGTCAGGTCTCAAGCAGTTCTCGGCCAACAAGCCGTTGCTTGTTCCGTCCGATGCCGATGGTCTCAAGTTCCGGGTCCAGACCTCTGACGTTGCCGTGGCAATGATCGAAGCCATGGGCGGTTCGGCCCAGAAGCTTGCGTTCAAGGAAGTCTATGGTGCGCTTCAGACTGGCGTTGTCGATGGACAGGAGAACTCCTGGTCCAACATCTACACCCAGAAGTTCTTCGAAGTGCAGGACGGCGTGACCGAGACCAACCATCAGCTGCTGGCCTATTTGCTGGTGACATCGACTGAATGGCTCAACAGCCTTGACCCCGATGTCCGTGACCAGTTCGTCAAGATCGCCGATGAAGTGACGATCGAAGCCAACGCCGCGGTCGCTGCAACGGAAGCTGCAAACCGGCAGAACATCCTTGATGCCGGCGGTACGATCCGCGAACTCAATGCTGAGCAGCGCAAGGCCTGGGTCGATGCGATGAAGCCGGTCTGGACCAAGTTCGAAGGCGATATCGGCGCCGATCTGATCGAGGCCGCAGTGGCGTCGAACGACGCCAGCTAAGCCAGTCCTGGTCGAAATGCGGATCCGGGGACACCCGGATCCGTTTGCTTGTATATTGGCGGTGGGCCGTCTGGGGGGCGCATGAATACTTATTTGCCTTATCTAATCATGGGCGCAGTGATCTTGGTGTTCTATGTTGCGGAGCGCCGCAATCCAGACTTGGTCACGCGCTTTGAGGAGAATGTGCTCGCCGTTATTCTGGCGCTGATCACGATCGTCTCCTTTGTTCAGGTCATCGCGCGGTACGGCTTCAACAGCGGCTGGACCGGTGCGCTCGAGTTTACCCGGATCCTGTTTGCCTGGATGATCCTGTTCGGCATGAGCTACGGTCTCAAGCAGGGCATGCATCTCGGTGTAGACGCCCTTCTGCGACTTTTTCCCAAACGGGTGTTTCGCTTCTTTGCCATTTTCGGCGCGGTTTGCGCCTTTCTCTATGCCGCAATCCTGATTGAATCGGCGTGGCTCGGAATCTTTGGCGCGAATACCCGCGGCGGGGCGATGGTTTATTGGTCGAAGATGTATCAGATCGGCATCGGACTTGACGATCTGCGCTATCCCGAATGGATGCAGGACAGTCTCGGCGTGAAAGAGCGCGTACAGCGCTGGATTGCCTATCTCATTCTACCCATCGGACTGGGCTTGTTCGGCTTCCGTGCACTGCAGGCCATTGGGGCTATCTGGCGCGGCGATCGCGAACTGATCATTGCCGGACATGAGGCGGAAGACCTCGTTGCCGAAAACCGCAACGTTTTGAAGGACTGACCGCCATGGAAACCGCAATTCTGTTTGTGCTCGTTCTCGGGCTTCTGTTCGTCGGTGTGCCGGTGGCCGTGTCGCTGGGGCTGTCTTCGATCATTCTGATCGCGTTCTTCTCCAATGATTCAATGTCGTCGGTGGCGATCCAGCTGTTCACTGCCTCGCAAAACTACACCTTGCTCGCCATCCCGTTCTTCGTTCTGGCCTCGGCTTTCATGTCGACCGGCGGCGTTGCCAAGCGCATCATTCGCTTTGCGATTGCGACCGTTGGCCATTTCCGCGGCGGGCTTGCCATGGCGAGCGTGCTTGCCTGCATGTTGTTTGCGGCGTTATCGGGATCATCGCCGGCGACAGTTGTTGCCATTGGCACCATTGCCATCGCCGGTATGCGGCAGGTCGGATATTCCAAGGAATTTGCGGCGGGCATCATTGCCAATGCGGGTACACTGGGAATCCTTATTCCGCCCTCGATCGTCATGGTGGTCTATGCAGCGGCTACGGATGTGTCAGTGGGCCGGATGTTTCTGGCAGGCGTGGTTCCAGGCATCGTTGCCGGCCTGATGCTGATGGTGGCGATTTATATTGTTGCGCGGATCAAGGGACTTCCGTCAGAACCCTGGCGCGGAATTGGCGAGATCGTTTCGGGTGGCAAGGAAGCCGGTTGGGGCTTGTTTCTGATCGTCATCATTATCGGTGGCATCTATGGCGGGGTCTTCACACCGACAGAAGCGGCTGCGGTCGCCGCAGTCTATTCCTTCTTTATCGCGATCTTCATTTATCGCGACATGGGGCCGATGGCAGGCATCACATGGGTCAATGAGACTGATTCACGCGCTGCCCGTGCGGGATTTTCCGGTGTCGTCTATGCGGTGGCCTTCTATTTTGTCTGGATGATCCTGTCGTTTTTCGCCACCAATGATTCTGACACGGTCACCTTCACCGGCCGCTCCAATCTCGGTCTGGCGATCTCGTTTGTCATTCTGGTGGCTTACACCACCTGGCGCGGTGACAAGGGGATTGCCGGGGTGCCATCAGCACTGGCCGCAGGCTTGCCGATCTGGGGCCGAAACCTCAAGCTGATGGGGCGCAATTTCGGCAAGGCCTTCTTCAACGAGGATATCCGCAAGGTAATGGTCGACGCGTCGAAGACCACCATCATGCTGATGTTTATTATCGTCAACGCGCTGCTGTTTGCCCATGTGCTGACTTCGGAACGGATTCCCGATGCGATCACCCAGTTGATGCTTGGCTATGGCTTCACCTGGTTCACCTTCCTGATCGCAGTCAATATCCTGCTGTTGATCGGTGGCCAATTCATGGAGCCATCCGGTCTGCTCCTGATCGTGGCGCCGGTGGTGTTTCCGATCGCCATGGAGCTTGGCGTCGACCCGGTGCATCTGGGTATTATCATGGTAGTTAACATGGAGATCGGCATGATCACGCCGCCGATTGGGCTCAACCTGTTCGTCACGTCCGGGATTACCGGGATGAGCCTGGTGCAGGTGGTACGCGCGGCGATGCCGTTTGTCGCCGTGTTGTTCCTGTTCCTGATCATCGTCACCTATGTGCCGGTGCTCTCGACATGGCTGCCCTACAGCCTGATGGGGCCGGAGCTCGTGACCAGATAGGTAATTGGGCGCCTGAAGCCAAGAAGACCCAAACCCAAACTGAGCGGGGCACGCAAGCGCCCCGCTTTTTTGTGCCAATTGCAAAGGCCGCGTTGGAACTGCTGGCGAGAGCCATGCCGGCTGGTTCTGGATTGCGATTTCGAACGTTCTGAAACGTGCATTCGGGCTCAGGGGACGGAGAGGCGGTGCCAGATGGGGCGTCCGCAGCGGTCGTGCTGCTGATCACTCAATCAAGCCTCGAAGGATTTCACCATGCTGATGAACAAGACACCAATCATCTTCACCTATGCATTCCTTGCGGTCGCCGCTGGACTTGGTGCTTCGATGATCCCGACCACCGAAAGCGAAGCTGGTCAGCCGCTCGCATCGATGCTGCGGATTGCGGAGGGTCAGGAAATCCCCGCAGGCGTTTTCGGTGTCGTCATAATCAAGAACGCCCGGGAAGCCTCATTGTTGCAACTGCGCGGTATTGCCGGCACCGGCGTCGCGCTGCTTCGGAATGCGGACGGCAATGATTGTCTGAGCGTGCCGCTGCGATTTGTTGCAGGGGATTTTGGCGGCGACGACATCGGCACCGCGCAGGCGAAGACCATCCGCCTGACCATACATGACGCAGGGATTGCCCAGCGCCTTATCGCCAGCCAGGATATCGTCAGCGACCAGTATCGTGTCGGGACAACACGGGATTACCAGATTGCGATCCAGGAAGGGCTGACTGTGGAGCACGGCTTTGTCCTCAACCCGGGCAAGTCGTTGCTGGCGGATGTCTTTGGCGCGGACGTCAGCCATGTCGCGTGTTCTGCTTTCTAGACGTCTGGTTTCTGGGCGCGATACTGCGATGGAGTCAGGCCCGCGATCCGGCGAAACTCGCCATTGAAGCTGGATTTGCTGACAAAGCCGGCTTCGAGCATGATTTCGGTGATCGGAAGGTCGGTGTCGCGCAGCAGCTTCTGGGCGTGACGGATCCGGAATCCGTTCATGTAGCGCGAGAAATTATCCTCGGTGCACCGGTTGACGGCATTTGAAATCTGCCGTGCCGGAACGCCCATCCGCCGCGCAACCCGGACCAGTGTCAGATTGTTGTCGGAGAACAATCGGGTTTCGTCCAGCATTGCGTCGAGAGCAGCAAGCAGCCAGCGGTCGTCTTCGGACGCAGTCGGCTGCTGTTGTTCGTGGGCCACTCCGGATACCGGCATGCGCAACACTTGCGGCGCCACGATCAGTGCAACGGCAAAGCAGAATGCGGCCATGATCCCTGCTGCACCCGACAGCATCTGCATCGCCTGGCCGTCGCCGGCAAAGAGGATTGCCGCGCCTATCGAAAAATCCGCCACGACCATCAATCCCAGCAGTGCGATTGTTGCGTACAAGGCCGAACGCATGACCGGAATCGCCTGAGCCGGGACATGGACGAATTCATCCGGATCCAGGCGCAAGAATGCGGAGATCCGGACCAAGTAGACGATGTTGAAACCAAGAACGAAAATATCGGCGGAGACCGAATCCGATGCCAATATCGCAAGTTGTGCAATGACAACCACCGCAGCATTGATCGCCAATGGCCTTTGCAAGGCTTGCCAGCGCTCCTGTGTCAGCGCCAGAAATCCCAGAGAGGCAGAGGGGCCGAGAAGCAGGGCGATCAACGGTTGCACACGCGTGAGCCATGTCATGCTAAAGGACAAGCGCAATCCGATGATCAGGGCGATGCTGGCGAGGGAAACCAGAAACACGCAGAAAAATGCACGGGCCGGTGCGGATACCCTGCTGTTCATGGCCAATGCCACCGCGGCGATTGTTGCCAAGGCACTCACCAACCATGCAAGGGGGAGATTGATCATGTTAGATATCCGCTGTCCCGCGAGCGGGCTATTGCCGGACCTTCGACAGTGCCGAAAAGATCAGCTGTTCTTATATTTCTAACCCGGCCAGAAGAATCAAACAACTTTCCATGGTCGCATTGTGTGGTCGCGCTGTTGATATCGTTGCCGGCGCGCTCTGTTTTGCCGCATCAATATTATTCTACACCGTAATTGGTGTTTTGTAGAATTAGGCTCGGGTTTTCACTCCATAACGCCGATGTTTGGCTTTGCTGATGATAAAGTGGGCCAGGCGTTAACGTGCCGTTAACTCTTTGAGCGCAGCCTGATCATCAGACATGCCTCTCCACTCCTCCCAAGAACGGCATGACGGATAGGGCGGCGAAAGCCGCCCTTGACCGTGTCAGGGCTTGGCATTCTCCAAAAACTCTCCCATTCGCGCGATAGCTGCCTCGATGTTCTGATCGGAATTGGCGCAGGAGACGCGAATATAGCCTTCTCCGAGCACGCCGAAATCCGGCCCGCCGATCAGCGCAACGCCAGCCTGTTCCAGCAGTGCGCTGGCAAGCGGCTTGGCCATCCATCCTGTGTTCTTGATATTGGGGAAGGCGTAGAACGCACCCTTGGGCAGGACGCAGGAGACCCCGGGCAAGGCGTTGAGCAATTCGGTGACGAGCCTGCGGCGACGATCAAAGGCTTCCAGCATATCGGTCACCGCATCCTGCGGGCCGTCAATGGCGGCGATGCCTGCAAATTGCGAGGGCGCGTTGACGCAGGACCAGCAATTGACGGCGAGCTTGCGGGCATAACCAATCAGGCTGTCGGGCCAGATCGACCAACCCATGCGCCAGCCGGTCATGGCCCAGGTCTTGGACCAGCCATTCAGCACGATCAGTCGGTCGCGGATCTCGGGATAGGTGAGCAGCGAGGTGTGGTGCTCGCCGTCATAAGTCATCACGTCGTAGATTTCGTCGGACAGGATGGCGACCTGGGGATGGTCGGCGAGGCCCGCTACCAGCTTGTCGATTTCGCTCTTCGGGGTGACGCCGCCGGTCGGGTTTGCCGGTGAGTTGAGGATCAGCAACCGGGTTTCAGGCGTAATCAGTGCCAGGGTTTCCTCGGCCGAAAAGGCAAAGCCGTTTTCCTCGCGCATAGGCACCGGAACTGGGCGTGCGCCGACATGCTCGATCATCGAGCGGTAGATCGGAAAACCGGGGTCCGGATATAGGATATCGACGCCCGGCTCTCCGAGCATGCGGATCGCGGCATACATGGTCGGCTTGCCGCCCGGCATGATCATGACGCTGTCGGGGGAAACCTCGATGCCGGTCATGGTGAGCGTTCGGCGGCAAACCGCTTCGCGGGTCGCAAGCAGGCCGTTGGCGGGTGTATAGCCATGGTGGCCGTCGCGCAGCGCCTT
The DNA here is from genome assembly GCF_026619415.1 of Hoeflea algicola. NCBI lineage: Bacteria > Pseudomonadati > Pseudomonadota > Alphaproteobacteria > Hyphomicrobiales > Rhizobiaceae > Hoeflea > Hoeflea algicola. The sequence continues at coordinate 2,438,833 of NZ_JAOVZR010000001.1, read as the reverse complement.
GATCGCCGCCTCGACAATGTGCGCCGGGGTTTTGAAATCCGGCTGGCCGATTCCGAGATTAAGGATGTCACGCCCCTGGTTGGCGAGGTCTGTGGCGCGGGCGAGAACGGCGAAGGCATTTTCTTCGCCTATGCGGTCAAAGGCTGCGACGGGCTGGATCATCCGGATTTTTCCTGGCAGGTGGTTGTCATGTCGCCTGAACTCATGTCCTATCCCGACGCGAAATTCAATTCAGGCTATTACCTATGCACGATTTGACGAACTGGAAACCCCGTCCCGCGCCCAAGGCCTTTTCCGTGACAGGGCGCTTTGTGATGATCGAACCGTTCCGGCGCGATCTCCACGAAACCGCACTCTGGCAGGCGCTTGGTGGCGACGGGATCAACGATCTGCTGCGCTATTTTCCGAATGGGCCCTATGCGACGCCGTCGGAAATGGGCGACTGGCTTGAGCAGAAGAATCATGAGGCTGGCTGGAGTACTTGCGTGTTCCGCAGCCGGCAAACTGGTGAGGTGGTGGGCATGGCCAGCTATATGCGGCCCGATCCCGCCAATGGCGTCGTCGAGGTCGGTTCGGTCGCGCACGGGCCGACGATGGCGCGCACGCCGATGTCGACCGAGGCGCATTACCTGTTGGCGCGGCATGTGTTCGAGGATCTCGACTATCGACGCTACGAATGGAAGTGCCACAATCTCAACGAGGCTTCCAAGGTGACGGCAAACCGGCTCGGCTTCCAGTATGAGGGGCTGTTCCGGCAACACATAGTAGCCAAGGGCGCCAATCGCGACACGGCATGGTTCTCGATGATCGACGGCGAGTGGCCTGTGCTTGCAAAAGCGTTCGAGGCCTGGCTCGATCCGTCGAATTTTGATGAGGATGGGCGCCAGAAAAGGCGGCTCGAGGAATTTCGGAGGACGTTGGTATGAAGGGGCTCAGGGGCGCGACGCTTACCGATTTGGCTGCCATCGAGGTTTTCCAGCGCGCGGCATATGCCCGCACTGAAGCGGTGATCGGCGTCCGGGCGATCCCGCTCGAATGGGATTATCGGGTGATCATGGAGGAATGTGAGATCTGGCTCGATGAGCGCGACGGTGCGCTTTTGGGCGTGCTGATTCTGCGCATTCTCGAAGACCGGCTTTTTCTCGAATCTATTGCCACTGCGGAACAGGTCTCCGGGTCCGGTGTTGGGCGGGCGCTGATGGAAACTGCTTTCGCGCGCGCCAGAAAACTTGGGCTTAAAAGGGTGGAATTGATTACCAATGGCCGCAATCCGGCGGCTGGCTGGTACAGGAAGCTGGGTTTTTCGGTTGACCAGGAAGAACAGCAGCCCGATAGGAAGGTGCTGCATATGTCCGTTCCGGTGGCAGGCGACCCGTCAAGCCTTGTGGAGTGAATCGGCGTCGCGGGGCATGGCAGATCTCCGTTCGGGCCATATGTCACGGGGATATGTGCGGGCCGGCTGATGACTTGACACAGGCGCCATAATTGGCCCACCAGACACGGACAATTTTGGCCACGGCTGGACTTGGCTGCCAAATCGCGACCATGGCCTGAGCGCGAGCGCATTGCGGTCGTGTGATCGCAACTGATGAAGGAACGACGCTTTGAGCAAACCGGCGACATCGAACAAATCAGCTGCGATCGCGGCCTTCGTCATTCTTGGCGTCACCGGGACCGTATTTTACTACATGCCGGCGATGATGCTGGCCACATCGGCGATATCGCCATGGCTGGCGGTCGGACTGGCGGCAGCACTGGTGCTGTGTTTTTTCGGGGTGTTCTGGCTGCGTGGCAAGCGTCGGAACAGGGGCGAAGCCGATCCCGAATAGGCCGCGCTCAGCTCTGTAATGAGGCTGCGAGCAACAACAAACCGAGCACCACCACCAGGACTGCACCGAGAATTTCGATTATCGTGCCAACATGGCTGCCCAGCGAGGCGCCGGCAAAACGGACTGCCGCGCCCTTTGCGGTGACGGCAAGCGTCGCCAGTGCCGAGACGGTGATGGCGGTGCCGATCGCCATGGCGAAAGCAGAGGCCACGCCCGCCAACCACAGGCCGTTGAGCATCGAGAACGTCAACACTATCAACGCGCCTGAACAGGGCCTGAGGCCGACCGCAATTACCGCGCTCCAGGCTTCGCGCAAACTCAGGCTGCTGCCAGAGATCAGTTTCGGGTCGGGCATGTGCGCGTGACCGCAACTGGCGCAGACTTCACCCTCAGCGTGGACGTGATGATGATGGCGTCCTTCTGCATGTTCCTGCGCATGGGCATGTCCATGATCGTGATGTGCGGCAGCATGCGCGGGCGATTGCGCCGCGCGTAGCGACAGCAGCTTGCGGCTCAGCAGCCAAAAACCGAAAGCGGCGATCAGGCCATAGCTCGCGGTCTCCATGAACCATGTTGCCTGGGTCATGGAAATAGAGGCGCCGCGCAGAACGTAATAGGCAAGCCCGACGACAATCACCGCTGTCAGCGCCTGCAGGAATGACGACAGGAACGACAGCAATACCCCACGTCGCAGCGCCACTTCATTGGCGATCATGTAGGACGAAATCACCGCCTTGCCGTGGCCGGGGCCGGCAGCATGAAAAATGCCATACAGGAAAGACAGGCCGATCAACCCCCATACCTGCCAGGGATCGCTTCGCATGGCTTTGAGAGAGCCGGTCAGGGCGCGGTAGAACGCCTTTTGCTGGGTATTGATCCAGTCGATCAACGGCCCGCCAAATCCGCCCGGCGTGATCGAGGGTTCAGCGGTGCCGATGCCGAGCGAGGATTGGGCGTGGGCTGCACTGGCAACAAGCAGTAACGCAATGATGGCAGCCAGCTTGGCGCCAATCGAAACGGGTTTTGTCAACAGGTCAACTCCAGCCGCGTTGCCAGCAGTTTCGATAGGTCATTGCTGGTGGTGGTGTCGTAGAAGGCTTCGGTCAGGGAATCCTGGTTTTGAGCGATGATCTCGTCGGGATCCGGACGGATCACAGCACGGGCGCAGGTGGCTGCCGAACTGCCGGTTACCGCCATGTCTGCATCGTTCATGAAATCAAGCGCAGCATACATCGTCGGATCATAGACCCCGATGGCGATCTTGCCCTTCAGCGGCAGTTTGTCAGAGGGCACCTCGGCGAAGAACATCAGCAGTTGGCCGTCCTGGAACGCAACCTTGATCGCTTCAGGGAGCGTGAATGCCGCGTCGACGCCGTTGACGGTGAGGGTGGTGTAATAGTCGAATTCGGATAGCGAATCGGTCACCAACTCGCTGATTTTGGCAAGTTCTCCCGCGTCGAGTTCGAAATTCCCATCCATGTCGAAATCGAGCATGACACTGGACGAAAACACCTCGTCGAACCGCCAGACATGGCGCAATTCGCTGACATAGCCATCAGCAGTGGTCTCCACCTCGAGCCGCGCTTCGGCGAAGACGTGGGGATGCGCCAAAGCGATTGACGGGGTTATCAGCGCAGCGATTGCGGCAAGGCCCGATCCTATCAGGGGAATTGGCTTGGTCATGGTCCGCCATCTGGTTGCATGCAAATGTGGTTTTGGCTGTGGCAGGCAATATGGGCCTAAATTCGGCGGCTGCGGCCTCTGCTGGTTGAAAACTGGGTCATGCCGCGTTTTTGAACCATTGGGTCAGGAAATCGACAAAGGCGCGCACCTTGGCCGGCAGATAGCGACGGTGCGGGTAGATCGCGTAGATGCCGCGGTCATTGGACATGTAGCCATCGAGAATCGGAGTCAGTGTTCCCTTGGCCTGGCGTTCGCGGAAGATGAAATCTGGCAATACGGCGACGCCGAGCCCGGCCTCCGCTGCCCGCATGGCAGCGAGCGGGCTGTTGACCTCGAGTCTGCCATCAACCGACACGGAAAGTGCCGAACCATCGCTGTTTTCAAAGCGCCAATTGTTGAGAAAACGGCCGTTGGTGTCGATGATGCCGGGAATGCCGGCGAGTTGCGACGGGTGGGTGATCGGGCCGTGCTTTTCGAGAAATTCCGGTGAAGCGCAGGGGATCAGTGAAAACGGTGCCAACTTGCGGGCAATCAGCCCGGAATCCTCGAGCCGGGTGATGCGGATCGCCACATCGTAGCCTTCCTCGACCAGATCGACGAAACGGTCGTCGGAGATGATTTCCAACGTCACTTCCGGATGGGCAACGGCAAAATCGATCAGGGACTGGCCGACCGCAGCGTCGGCAAAGGTGCGCGGGGCGGAAACCTTGATCCGTCCGCGGACGTCTTTCGAGCCCTCGCGCACCAGATCGGCAAGATTGTCGATTTCTCTGAGAATGTCGGAAGCGGTGCGAAAATAGATATGGCCGGCTTCGGTCAGCGAGAATTGCCGGGTGGTGCGGTTGAGCAGTAGGGCGCCAAGATCGTCTTCAAGCTCGCGGACATATTTCGACAGGAGTGCCTTGGAGCGGCCAACCTTGCGCGCGGCGGCGGAGAACCCCTCGGCTTCAACCACATCGATAAAGGCGCGGATCCGGGTCAGTGTGTCCATGGCAGGTAATTACCTCGGGTTGGCGCCAGACCAGCGCGGGATTTTGGTACTGTCGTGATATATCGAACAATGACCGATATTCGTTCAATGCCACAGTTTTTCAAGAGCAATGCAAGAAAACTCTTGCATGAGCTTCGGCAAAATCCTATGTCGCTTGAGCCCAAAGTCGCACGTGCCTGTGGGTGTCCGCCGACCCTCGAATGGTGAGGAATCGGTATGGTACCTGGAACTAACCCCTCCAGTCGTTTCTCCGGCCAACCGGATGAGCGAGGACATCTTGAAGCAACGACGGTGCGGGCCTTTCTGGTGTCTACCGGCTCTCCAACAGCCGGGGTTACTGAAGAGGCACACCTTCATTGCCGGAAGTGCGGTCGGGTTCCCCCTCCAATCCAAGGCAGACGAGAGCGAACCAACGCCTGAAATGGCCTGGTTCATCGACGCATCAAGCGTCCACGACGGAATCCGGTTCCTCCAAAGGCCGGGTCTCACAGCGTGGCCGCACGATGCTCTGTCTAGATATGGCCCCTGACCGGGCCGGGAACGGAGCACCCGATGACGACTGCACGCATTCTTGACTTCATTCGCACCCGACGTCCCGATGGTCCCTGCCTGGTGGTTGACCTTGACGTGGTGCGCGACAATTTCCAGTCCTTCAGCAAGGCGCTGCCCGACAGTTCGATCTATTATGCGGTCAAAGCCAATCCGGCGCCGGAAATCCTGCGGCTGCTGGCCGGCCTCGGCTCCAATTTTGATTGTGCCTCGGTGACCGAAATCGAAATGGCGCTGAAAGCCGGCGCCACCTCTGCCCGGATTTCCTATGGCAACACCATCAAGAAAGAGCGTGACATTGCCCGCGCCCATGCACTGGGCGTCTCGCTGTTTGCTGTCGACAGCCACGAAGAAGTTGAAAAGATCGCCCGCGCAGCGCCCGGCGCCCGGGTGTTCTGCCGGGTTCTGACCGATGGCGAAGGCGCCGAATGGCCGCTGTCGCGCAAGTTCGGCTGCGTGCCGCAGATGGCTGTCGATGTGCTGGTCTATGCGCATCAGCTGGGCCTCAACTCGCACGGCGTCTCGTTTCATGTCGGCTCGCAGATGACCAAGCTCGATGCCTGGGATGCAGCACTCGGCGATGCCCGCCGGGTGTTCGACAAGCTGGCCCAGCAGGGTATTCATCTCAAGATGGTCAACATGGGCGGCGGTTTCCCCACCCGCTATCTCAAGGATATTCCGACCGCGCAGGCATACGGCCAGGCGATCCTGGGTTCGCTGCGCAAGCATTTCGGCAACCAGCTTCCCGAAACCATCATCGAACCCGGCCGCGGCATGGTTGGCAACGCGGGTGCGATCAAGGCGGAAGTTGTGCTGGTTTCGCGCAAGTCCGACGAAGACCAGGTGCGGTGGGTGTATCTCGACATCGGCAAGTTCGGCGGTCTCGCCGAAACCATGGACGAGGCCATTCGCTACTCGATTGTCACGGCGCGTGACGGCGATGAGATGGAACCCTGCGTGCTGGCCGGCCCGACCTGCGATTCGGCCGATGTGATGTACGAGAAGAATCCCTATCCGATGCCGGTTTCGCTGACCATCGGAGATGAGGTGCTGATTGAGGGCACGGGTGCCTACACCAGCACCTATTCGTCGGTGGCTTTCAATGGGTTCGAACCCTTGCGATCCTATGTGATCTGAACGGAATGTTCGTTCAGGCCGATGCCTGCCGCGGCACGTGCCCGGGGCAGGCGAAGCCGTGTTCAAGCGTTGGTTTGATATATCGAGGATCAGCCCGTGACTGGCCATGTGTGTGGGTTTGGCAAAACCGGATTTGCCATTGAAAATGAAATTGGAACCGATCGTGGGACCCGCGAGGCGATGCTTGACCGCGCCATGGGCCCGGGGCGCAAGCGCAAATCGTCGGAAAAGCTTCGCCGTGGCATGCTGCCGTCATCGGGTTTGGCCTTTGTCGCCCGTGACAGCAATGGCACGCTGATCGGCAGTGTCAGGCTGTGGGATGTGGCTGCGGGTGGTCGGCAACTGCTGCTGCTCGGTCCGCTGGCTGTGGCGTCGGAAGTCGCTGGGAGGGGCATCGGCTCGGCGTTGATGCGGCATGCGATCGACCGGGCGACAGAGCTTGGGCATGGCGCCATTATGCTGGTTGGCGATGCAGCCTATTACAGCCGCTTTGGATTTTCCGTCGAGAAAACTGGCGGGTTGATCATGCCGGGGCCGGTTGAGCGCTCGCGTCTGCTCGGCTGCGAGCTTTTGCCAGGATATCTTGACGAGGTAGCCGGTTTGCTGGTGCCGAATGGCCGGTTGGCACCGGCATTTGTGCGGCGCACCCGCTCTGCGCGGTTGATGCGGGTCGCTTGAATTTTCAGGAACAATGCGGGTTTGAATGGAATGCGCCGAACCGGAGGGACGGTCGGCGCATTCCTTGCTGCTGGCCAAAGCGATCAGAACACGACGCCGTTGCCGAAATTGACCGGGCCGGAGGGGTACTTCTTGGCGGCAGCGTCTTCATCGCGGGTAAATTGCGATGTGGCGGTGCAATCGATGTCGGCTTGAGTGGCCTTGGCCGGGGCTGTCTCGCAGAGCGCTGCCTGAGTGCTGGCGGGTTCGGCGAAAGCCGAGGAAGCGGTGACGGGCAGCATGGCGGCCAGGGAAAGTGCGGCGGCGAGAGCAAACTTGTTCATGATGATCTCCTTCAAGAGCGTGTTAGAATTGTTGTGCGGTTCAGGTTGCGGTAGTTGCCGCGGGCCCCAACCGGCGATGAGCTGAACATGGGGATCGGCCCGGCGGTGCGCCGCGCGACTTTGAAATTCGAAGCGTGTGTTTCAGTTTTGGTGCGAAATTTCCGGAATCGATTGGACTGTCGCGCCGCCAGTCCCTATCTCCGCTGCAATGTCGAGCGCGCCGATGTGGCGATGTGCCTTAAGTGGACCTGAAGATGTCAATTGAACTGACCCTTGCCGGCTTCATGGACCTGATCCTGCGTGGTGGAACGTTTGGCATTTTGCTGCTGGTGATCATCCACCTGCTGCGGCGGCCGGAATTTACCGCACTGGTCGGAACCGGCATCCTGTTCTGCGCCACCGGCGTGGTCGAGATTTTCCTCAATGCGCCGGCGGTCACGGAGGCGCTGGCGCCGACCGATTACCTGGTGGTGCCGTTTCAGCAGCTGCATTACATTGCCATGTGGTGGTTCGTACTGACGTTGTTCGACGACCGCTTCCGCTGGCAGCTGAAGCACTTTGTGCCGGCGCTTGTCGCCATCCCGCTGGTTGCCGGGTTGCTGATCGCACCCGCTCAATCGAGATGGATGCTGGATGTGGCGCTGGTGGTTCTCAATGCGGTGTTGTTGGGGCTGATAATCCACAAGGCGTTGAGCGACAGGGCCGGTGATCTGGTCAACGAGCGGCGCGCGTTCAGCCTTGCACTGGCTTTTTCAGTGCCTCCCTTCACCCTGATTGTGTTTGTCTCCAACCTGGTGAGCGTCGATGGACCGCTTGATGCCGCGCTGTGCTTCTTGTACGCGATTGTCTATTTCGTCTTTACGCTGGGGTTTTCCTACTGGCTCACGCATCTCAAGGATGAACTGTTCCAGCGGGTTGAGGACGGCGCGAGCGTGAGTGCAGACCGCAGCACCCTGTCGGCGGCCGACCGGCTGGAACTCGAGCGGGTTGTCAAGGCAATGGATGGCGGGCTCTATCTCGAGCCGGGTCTGACGATTGGCGGGCTCGCCGATATCCTGCATATTCCCGAGCATCGGCTTAGGCGGTTAATCAACGGTGGGCTCGGCTACAGGAATTTTGCTGCTTTCGTCAATGACTACCGCATCAACGAGGCCAAACGTCGGCTGTCCGATCCGGGTATGGCGCGCGAGCAGATCATCCAGCACGCCTTTAGTTTGGGGTATGCGTCGCTGGCGCCGTTTAATCGCGCCTTCCGCGAACGGGTCGGGGTCAGTCCGACCGAATACCGCGAGGCGGCGCTGGAAGGCGCCGCCATCAACTGAGCGTCAAGCGATCGATTATCAGATGGCCTGTGGCGGTTACTTGACTGACGCGGCAATGGCATCGACGGCTCGCAAGGAGAGTGCCGCGATGGTCAAGGTCGGGTTGGCCGTTGCCGATGTGGGGAATGTCCCCGAACCCAGCAAGAACAGGTTGCGGTGATCGAAACTGCGCAGATCGGCATCGACAACTGCACTGTTGGCGTCGGCGCCCATGCGCACGGTGCCGATGATATGACCCGAACCCTGGATATCAGGTGAATGCTTGATGTTTTTGGCACCCATGGCGGCAAAGACTTCGTCGTGTGCCTTTTCCGCAGCTTTCAGACCGTCCCGCGTGTAGGCGTCAAAATCATAGTGGATGCGCGGCAGCGGGATACCGTTGGCGTCGCGCTTGTCGGGGTCGAGCGTCACGCGGTTGTCGGCGTCGGGGGTCTGTTCGACAAGCGAGGCGAGCCGGATCTGGCGCGAGGTGGCATCCTTGATGGCTGCATCGAGCTCGTCGCCACGCAATCCCTGACGCGCGAGGTCCGCAGCCGTCGTGGCCGGTGCGCCGGTGGGCCAGCTATGGCCGTCATTGCCAATTTCGATGCGGAATGCGCCGCGCTGCTTGCGGAAATCGCCATCACGCAGGTTTTCGATGCCCGAGGTTGAGAGCGGGCCGCGATAGGGCCACACCGGTTCAGGTGCTTCGGCCCAGCTCAGGCGACTGGGATGGTCCATCAGGCTGCGTCCTACCTGGCCGGAGCTGTTGGCAACGCCATCGGGAGCGCCCTCCTGAGCGGAATTGAGCAGTAGCCTCGGCGTCTCTATGGCGTGGGCGGCAAGGATCACGACCTTGCCTGCCGCGGTGCCTGTGCTGCCATCGGCGCGCCGGAATTCGACGGATTCAATTTCCCGGTCGGCTCCGAGATTGAGACGTGTGGCCGTTGTCTCGTCATAGACCTTGGCACCTGCTTCCTCTGCCATGGCCACATGCACGGTGGCATCGTATTTGGCCTGGATCGGGCAGATCGGAATGCAGGAATTGTTGCCGCAACATTCGGGCCGGTCGGCGTGAAAGACGGAGTTGCGGCCCTGCGGGGTTGGACGAACCTGGTAGGGCGAGCCGTCGAGCGCGGCAGCAAATTGCTTGTCGAGATAGGTCATCGGGATCAGCGGCATCGGGTAATCGCCTGATCGCGGTGAGCCGAGATCATCGGTGGCGTCGCCGGCAACGCCGATCTCATTTTCTGCCGCCTGGTAAAATGGCTCGAGGTCATCATAATCGATCGGCCAGTCGACGCCGCGGCCATAGAGCGACTTGAGCTTGAAATCGGCCGGCACGTTGCGCAAGGTCGTCCCCAACCAGTGCCACGTGGTGCCGCCAACGACCTTGATATAGGTCGAGCGAAACAGCTCGGGGCCCATCTGCTGGTAGAAATCCTCGATCCGGTGTGACAGTGGGTGCTCGGCTGTGGGGTCGTTGGGATAGGCCGATTCCGGTACCTTGATGGCAGCGGTCCAGAATTTTTCGACGGCTGAAAACCGGTCAATCCGCTTGCCGGATTCGAGAAATGCGACACTCAAGCCTTTTGCGGCGAGTTTGGCCCCGGTGATCGCGCCAGCAACGCCGGTTCCTATGATGAGAATATCTGCTGAAATGTCATTGGCCATGAAACGGCTCCCTGAAATGAAAAATACGGGTGGCTGTTGCGATCAGCCGACAGGAGGTTCAGCCCAATAGCCTGTCTCGCCGCCGCATTGGCCCATCGGCTTGGTGTAGGGCATGGCCTGCCACATCAGCGCGTCGTTGTAGGCGACGACTTCGCTGCTGTCGGGGTCGGGCGAAAAGCCACTGTACCAGGCAGCGACAATGTCGTTGCCGAGATCCGGTTTGGCCTGGCCGTTGGCGAGCGCTGCGATTTCATCGGTTTTGCCGATTGTTTCAAAAGCCTTGAGCATCTTCGCAGCTATATCGCCGTCAAGATCAGCCTTGCCGGTCAGTTCTTTCGAAAGCGCGAGGAAGGCATCAGCGTCCATGCCTGTCGTAGCTTGCGCCGGCCATTGGATTACAGCGGTCAGCGCCAGTGCGGTACCGGCTGTCAGCATGGCGCGGCGGGTCAGGCGGGGCGAGGGGGTGGGGCTTGGTCGGCTCATGTCTCAATTCCTCCGGAGTCCCAAACCGAACGCTTGCACACGAGGATAAGTTCCATGGAGCCAGGATTTTAGCGATGGTTGCTCAGTGCAGCGCTATGAGCAGGAGATTGACAAGTGGCCCTGGCGTCCCTATCTGAGCGGCTTCGGGTCTGGAGCCCCGGCCGTCCGCAGGCGCAATGCCGTGGTGAAGTCTCCAACTTTCGAGCAGTCACCTTGATGATGACATGCCAGATGGTGGAATGCGGACACCCCTCGATACCAAGCATGTCGTGACAGGAGAACTGCCATGCGTGAAAACACGCCACTGCCATCGTTAGATATGCTGAAAGACCAGGCGCGCCGCCTGAGATCCCGTCTTGAAGCCAATGGCGAAACCATTGGTCATTCCAGGGCGTTGGAACTGATTGCGGCACAATATGGCTTCAATGACTGGAACACGTTGCACGCTGCCTTGGGAAACCGTCGCGGGCCTGAATATCTGGCGCCTGGTGCGCGGGTGACCGGGGCCTATCTGGGCCAACCTTTTGCCGCCCGGATTGTCGGCATACAAGCGCTGACGTCAGCGCCGGGCAATTACCGGGTGTCTCTGGATCTGGATGAAGCGGTCGATGTTGTCACCTTCGACAGCTTCTCGTCGTTTCGCAAGCGCGTCAACGGGGTTATCGGCAAGGATGGCGTCAGCCGCGAGCGCACTTCCAACGGCCGCCCGCAACTGCAATTGTCCTGGTAACCTGCCGGGAGTTTAACCCGCGATGTCGACAACGCCGCAATCGCCTGCTTGCGATCCAAACGCGAGCAGGCGACCGGGCTTGTTCCAGGTCATGGCAGTGATTGGGCCCTTGCCGGGACGGCGCAGGAGCGCCTCCTTGCTATCGGCGATGCGGACGGCGAGCACCATGCCGTCACCAAACCCGATGGCGACCAGATCCTCGACCGGATGACAAGCGACACAGGTCACCATCGTATCGGCGCGCTGACCCAGTTCTTTGGGCGCCTTGCCCATCGGGCCATCCTTGCCGGAAAACGGCCAGACGATGGCCGAAGGCGCACCTGAGGAGGCAAGCCATTTGCCGCGGTTGGACCAGGAGAGCGATTTGACCTTGGCAGGATAGCCGGTCATGCGCATGTGGCGTTGTTCGCTGCCGGGCTTGCCGTCGAGTTTCCAGCCGTGCAGCGCATTTTCCTGCATGGCGGTGACCAGAAAGCGGCCATCGGGGTGAAACATCACCTGGTTGTGGGCGCCTTTCCACTCGAAATCGACTGCCGGGGCATTGCCATTGACGAAAGCCAGCGACACACCGTTGTAGCGTGCCATTGCCAGCCGCATGCCCTTTGGCGCGAAGGCCAGGCCTTCGATGGTACGGGCTTCCTCGAATGAACGCTGTTGTGTCCCGTCAGCCAGCATCACCGTGGCAACACGCCCCTCTGTGAAGGCCACCGCGCCCTGTGGTCCGGCGGCCACGGCGCTGACCCATTTGCGCGCTGGCTCTCGCAGAACGGTTTGGGTGCCGTCGGCGCCAAGCCGCATGACCTTGCCGTCTTCACCGCCGGTAATCAGCGATTGGTTGTCCCAAGTGGTGGTTGCAGCCAGCAGGCCGTCGTGAAGTTCATGGCGCTGGGTGCCATGATCGAGCCGCACCACTTGGCCGGAGGCGAGCGCAAAAGCTGGCACTTCGCCCAGGAATGCGGTGGCAAGGCAGTGATCGTCGAGATCAATCGGCGCGACTGTCGGCATGGCGAAATGTCCTCAGGCCTGGCAGGCTAGGAAAGTGCGTTCGAGCTTTTCGCGATCGAGATCGCGGCCAATGAAGACAATGCGGCTTTCGCGTTTTTCATCATCCTTCCAAGCGCGCTGATGGTCGCCTTCGACAATCATATGCACACCCTGAATAACGTAACGGTCATCATCGCCGGCCAGGGCGATAATGCCCTTGAGGCGCAAAATATTTGGGCCGTCGATCTGGGTGATCTTTTCAATCCAGGGGAAGAAGCGTTTCGGTTCCAGCGGGCCGGCGCGCAGCGAGATCGACTGTACAGTCAGATCGTGAATGGCGGCCGGCGTCGCGTGGTCATGATCATGATGCGCATGGTCGTGATGAGCGTGGTCATGGTGGTGGTGATGGTCGTGATCATGATCGCAATCGGGACCACAGGCGTGGTCGGGATCATCGTGGTCGAGGAAATGCGGGTCATTGTCGAGCGCACGGCTGAGATCGAACGCGCCGCGGTCCAGCACCGCGTCAAGCGACACGGATGCGCGCTCGGTGCGGTGGATCCGCGCGGATGGATTGATCGTCCGCACGATACGCTCGACTTCGTCGAGTTCTTGAGGCGTCACCAGGTCGGTCTTGTTGAGAAGCACCACATCGGCAAAGGCAATCTGGTCCTCGGCCTCGCGGCTGTCCTTGAGCCGAGCCGGTAGGTGGCGCGCGTCGACCAGCGCCACCACGGCATCAAGCCGGGTCTTGGCGCGGACATCCTCATCCATGAAAAACGTCTGGGCGACGGGTGCGGGGTCGGCAAGGCCGGTGGTTTCGACGATGATGGCGTCAAATCTGCCCGGCCGGCGCATCAGTCCCTCAACCACGCGGATCAGGTCACCGCGCACGGTGCAGCAGACGCAGCCATTGTTCATCTCGTAGATTTCCTCGTCGGATTCCACGATCAGGTCGTTGTCGATGCCGATCTCGCCAAATTCATTGACGATCACCGCATAGCGCTTGCCATGCGGTTCCGACAGGATCCGGTTGAGCAGCGTGGTTTTGCCAGCGCCGAGATATCCGGTCAGCACGGTTACGGGAATGGGGGATGGGGCTTCGCTCATGGAATGTCTCGGTCAGGATGGTTTGGTTGAACTTGCATATAGGCGCTTGGATCGGATTGTGCCACTCACAAGGCAAGGATGTGTTGGCCCAGCGCCAGACCTGATTGATGCGCGGCTTCTGCCCTTGCGGCGATGCACCAATCGCCACAAGCGAAAAGCGTGCCATCGGCATTGCCGATGAAGGGTGCACCAAGCTGCGTTTGGGCCAGCGCGTGGAGCCAGCGATGCAGGTCGAAATGGACCGGCTTCGGCAAATCCGCACCAAGGCCGGTTGCGGCCCGCATTGCAACCAGCAACTCGGCGGCGACCGTCTGATGGTCTTCATCCAGCCGGGCGTCGCTCCATTCAGGGCCGGCATGGAGCACGAAAGTCTCGCCGCGCCGCTGCGGTTTTGAACTGTTTCGTACAATCAGCGAGAGACAATCGCCGGGCTGCCCGCGAATGAGATCGGGCACATCATCGAGCCTTGTTTCAAACGCCAGCATGGCCGACCAGCAAGGCGCCATCTTGACCGCGGCAAGCGGGGCGAAGGCGGAATCCAGAGGATGCAGCAGTTTGAGCGCTTGTGGCGCGGGGATAGCCGTCACCACCCGCGCCGCCCGGAAACTTTCGGCGACACCACCGGCGGTTTCGACCTCGACCAGATATTTGTTTTGTTGCTTGCCAATGCGGGTGACGGTTGTACCAAGATGCACCTGCAGGCCCTCGGTGAGTGCCTTGCCGACGGCCGACATTCCTGGCAGGCCAACCCACCAGGGTCGAGCGCTGTCCTTGCCGCGCGGCCGCCAAACAGCCAGCTCGCCGGCCTGGGCCAGGTGGTTGACCAGTGATGTGAATTCCGGCGTTCTGCTGGTCAGATATTGGCCGCCATGGTCGAAATTGCCGTGGTCGCTGCGTCGGGTCGCCAGACGCCCACCTGGCGAGCGGGATTTTTCCAACACGATGACACTGATGCCCTGATCTGCCAGGTGTCTTGCGAGGGTGAGACCCGCCAATCCGGCGCCGATGATGATCGTGTTTGTGTCGTCCATTTATTTTTCCACTCAATTCTGAGTCTGGCGTGCGTGTTTTATCACGGGCCATGATCAACGGCTAAATCAAAATCGTTTCTGAAAAGGCTCCAGTCCATCGCATTACGTCGCACCGAGCCTTTCAACCGAAGAGCGGTTGCGGTGTCGTCAATCCCTCAATTCAGATCATCGGTTTCGAAGCTGGCCATGTCTATGAGCAGGTCACAAAGACCGCCAACAGCATGGGCGATGATCGCTTCGCCCTTGGCGGCACTTGCCTGGCTGGCATTGCCGGCTGCGCCATCCTTGTTCAGGTCCGACATTTTCCAGCCGAAGGCGTGCGGGCCGTAGGCGCGAAGATGGGTGAAACGGTCGATGTATTCAGCCTGGCGCGAGGGGAAATCGCGCAGCGCCTCGCGCCGCACCAGATCCGGCCGCAACGCCAGCATGACCGATGTCTCGATGTCGCCGGCATGGATGTCGAGGGATTTTTCTGCGGGCGTGATGATGTCGGCAGGAACCCCGAATCGGGTCCAGCTGGTGGCCACTGCCAGCATGTTGAAGCGGACGCGGGCCTCGGTGGCGACGATTGTCAAAAGCGGCGAGTTGCCGCCATGGGCGTTGAGCAGCAGCAGCCGCCGAATGCCCCGCGCGGCGCAGCTTTCGGCGATGCCGATCCAGCGGTTGACCGCTTCATCAAATGCCAGCGTTCTGGTGCCGGGCACATCCATGTGCTCGATCGAGTAGCCGACCGGCTCGACCGGCAACAGTTCGACCCTCACGGATGATGGCGCCGCCTCAGCCAGGCGCCGGGCGATCGATTCGGCAATCAGCGCATCGGTCTCGAAGGGAAGATGCGGGCCATGCTGCTCATGGGCGCCGAGAGGCAGGATGGCGATCGGGACGGATTGTGTGTGCATGCTGTGGTTTTTCCGGTGCTGCTTGGTTAGGGTCCGGATTGAAGAGCTTGAGTCTAGGGTGATGGATCGAAGGCCGCAAGAAGGAGCTGACCGTGTCCGCCAAAATCAAGTCCAAAAGCAAGAGCAGAAAAACAAAGAAACAGGGGCAGGCCGAGGCGCTGGTCCTGGTCAATCAGTTGGCGCGTAACGCCAGGACGGCGTTGTCACGACGGCTACTCGATCTTGGTCTCTATGCTGGCCAGGATGGGGTAATCCTGGCGCTGGATGCCCGTGACGGCCAGACACCGGGCATGATCGCGGCTTCGCTGGGTGTCAAGGCGCCAACCATCACCAAGACAATTGGCCGGCTTGCCGCACAGGGTTTTGTGCGCCGCGAAGGATCTCCCGACGATGGACGGATGATGCTAGTGTACCTGACCGATGCTGGCCGTGATCAGATCAAGTCGGTGCGCAAGGCGCAACGCCGGACCGAAAAGACCGCATTCGCCGGGTTGAAGAAGAAGGATGTCATCACCTTGCTCGACCTGTTGGCGACGATGGATACCAATATCGGCGCCTCGTTGAGCGCCGTGCCTGCCGCGGCAAGCGATCCGCTGAAAGCGGCGACATTGGCAGCAGATGAAGATGCTGATCTGGCCTAGGACGGTCCGGAGCCATCAACAGACTGATTGCCAGCCCGGTTTAAACCTTTTAGATCTGCTTAAATAATTGAAATTGGGGCGCGGGGCTCCGCCAGTGGGGATACGGGAATTGGCGCAAAAAGTTAAACTGTCCACGATCGCGGAGGCTCTCGGCCTTTCGACCGCCACGGTATCTCTGGCGTTGCGCGACAGTCCGCTGGTGGCCGACATGACGCGCGATCGGATCAAGGAAAAAGCCGTCGAGCTCGGCTATATCTACAATCGCCGCGCCGCGTCACTCAGAACCTCACGGTCCGGCATCATCGGGGTCGTGGTTCACGACATCATGAACCCGTTCTATGCGGAAATTCTCAAGGCGATCGAGACCGAACTGGACCGCAGCCGACAAACCTTCATTCTGTCCAATCATTATGATTCGGTGGAGAAACAGCGGAATTTCATTGAAACGCTTTTGCAGCTGGGCGGTGACGGGGTGATCATGTCGCCAGCCATCGGTACACCCGCATCCGACATCCGGCTTGCCGAGGACAATGGCATGCCGGCGATCCTGATTGCCCGCTCGGTGCCGGAGATTGACGTGCCGACCTTTCGCGGCGACGATGCCTATGGCACCGCCCTTGCCACCAATCACCTGATCAGCCTGGGGCACACGCGCATCGCCATGATTGGCGGCACCGATCACACGTCAACCGGGCGGGATCGCTATGCGGGATATGCCGAGGCACTCAGGAAGGCGGGGATTGATGTAGATCCGGCGCTGCGCATTCCCGGTCCGCGGACCAAGCAGAGCGGGTTCGAGGCGGCGGTGAATTTTCTCGCCAATTCGCTCAAACCGACCGCCGCGGTATGTTGGAACGACCTGGTGGCGATTGGTCTGATGAGTGGCATTGCCCGCGCGGGGTTGGTGCCCGGAAAGGATATTTCAGTGACTGGTTATGACGATCTTGAAGAGGCGGCAATCGCGATGCCTGCGCTGACGACGGTCTGCAATGGACAATCGGAGGTTGGCCGCCGGGCAGCGCGCGCGCTGCTCGACAAACTCAACGGCTCCAGCGAAGCTGACGGCCTGCATTTGATCAAGCCGGAAATGCGGATCCGGCAATCGACGATGCCGCTGAACCCGGGAGCTGGCCGATGAGTGATCAACGCCCCGTCGTCCTCATTCCGGGCCGGATCCATCCGCGTGTTCGCGAGCGCGCCGAAGCCGAGTTCGATGCCGTCTTCATCGACGCTGCCGACGCGGCGCTAATTGATGCGCAGACGCGCTCGCGGGTGAAGGGAATTGCGGCGATGACCACCGTCTCCGCCGACTTCATCGATGCCTTGCCCAATCTTGCCATCATCGCCAACTTTGGCGTTGGCTACGATGCCGTGGACGCGCCCCATGCCGCTTCGCGTGGCATCATGGTGACCAACACACCCGATGTGCTCAGCGATGAGGTGGCGGATACCACTGTCGGCCTGTTGCTCAACACACTCAGGGAACTTCCGAAGGCGGAAACCTACCTTCGCGCCGGTCGCTGGGCCAAGGAAGGGCCCTATCGGTTGACGCCGCTGACATTGCGGGGGCGGACTATCGGCGTTTTCGGGCTGGGGCGTATCGGACTTGCCATCGCCCGGCGGCTCGAGGCTTTCGGCGTCGGCATTCACTACCACACGCGAACAAGACGAACCGATGTCGATTATCCCTGGCACGAAACGCTTGCGGGAATGGCGAAGGCAGTTGACACATTGATTGTGGTGGTGCCGGGCGGGCCCGCAACCGACAAGGCTGTCAATGCCGACATCCTCGATGCACTTGGGCCAGATGGGGTGTTGATCAATGTTGGCCGCGGTTCGACGGTTGACGAGACAGCGTTGATTGCGGCCCTGACGGAACGGCGGATCGCTGCCGCCGGTCTCGATGTCTTTGCCAACGAACCGCATGTGCAGCAGGCGCTAATCGACTTGCCCAATGCCTGTCTGCTGCCGCATGTGGCGTCGGCATCGGTCTCCACCCGCAACGCGATGGCGGATCTGGTGGTCGACAATCTCGCCGCCTGGCTTGCCGGCGGTGCGGCGATCACGGCGGTGCCGGAATGTGCTGCCCTGAACCGCAAGCCGGAATGAGCGGCGCGACGGGCTGATGTGTTTTGGATCGAAGTTGCAGCTCCGTGCGTTCAGGTGAATGCACGGAGCCTTATTTGACGGCTTTATTCGGCGGCTTGCGCCGGACGGGCATGGCAGGCGCGCACCGCTTCGCCGAAGGCGGCGAATATCTTGTCGGATATCTCGTCGCTGCCGACCCAGTATTCGGGATGCCACTGGACACCGATTGCAAAGCCCGGCGCATCAAGGACGCTAACGGCCTCGATGGTGCCGTCTTCGGCCACCGCTTCGACCGCCAAACGCGGCGCTAGGCGTGAAATCGCCTGACGGTGAAGCGAATTCACGCTGATCTCCCCCTCGCCGACGATCGAGGCCAGACAGCTTCCCTCCTTGACCTTGACAGAATGGCGGATGGCAAATGCCTCATCCCAGTTCTCGGTTTCCGGCTTGCGATGGTCCATGCGCCCCTGCAGTTCCTGGATTTCGTTGGCCAGTGTACCGCCCAGCGCGACATTGAGTTCCTGAATGCCGCGGCAAATCGCCAGCAGTGGAATGCTGCGCTCAATGGCCCGACGGATGAGCGCCATGCTGATCTGGTCGCGCGCCGGGTCGAAAGGCCCATGCGCTTCGGTTGCTTCCTCTCCGTAAAGTGAGGGGTGCACATTGGTGCGAGATCCGGTGATGAGCACGCCATCAATCCGATCGAGCAGCATATCGACATCGACGCCGTCTTCGAGCGCGGGCACCACCACCGGCAGGACCCCAGAGCCCTTGACGGCCGCCCGGACATATTGATCCGGCGCGGCGTGCCAAGTGTATCCATCGAAGGTCCGGATGTCGGCGGGTATCGCCACGAGCCCATTGTGCATAGCCAACTTTCCTTCAAAAAAACCGGGCCAAATACCGGGCCCATACCATCGTCTGAGAAGCTTCATTTTGTCGCGGGATTGTCGGGTTTTGTCAAACCCGATCTAATCGCCCTTATTCCGGCCTTTAGCCGGTGAATTATAGGGTGGCTTCGCCCCGGCCAACTGGCTAAAAAAATTGACCATTGACCCTTGAAATTCATGTGCCGTGCTTGAAAGCACGAACGCAACATGGTTAGGTCTTGACCATGCCGGCGGGGTGTCAAAAGTGAACAACACGCGCCTTGCGGTTTAGCTTCAACTGGGAGGTATTTATGGATCGTCGTTCATTTATCAAGAAGGCTGGTGTAGCCGGTGCAGGCGCTGCCGCAGCGACCACGCTGGCGGCTCCGGCCATTGCACAGTCAATGCCAAAACTCACCTGGCGTTGCACGTCATCTTTTCCGAAGTCGCTGGACACCATCTATGGCGCCGCCGAAACCATGGCGGAACATGTGAAGGCCGCGACTGATGGAAATTTTGACATCCAGGTTTTCGCCGGCGGCGAAATCGTCCCCGGGCTGCAGGCGGCTGACGCGGTTACCGACGGCACCGTGGAAATGTGCCATACGGCCTCCTATTATTATTGGGGCAAGGACGCCACCTATCAGCTCGCCACGGCCACTCCGTTCGTGATGAATTCGCGGATGCAGAACGCCTGGTTCATCCAGGGCGGCGGCACCGATATGTTGAACGAGACCTTCTATAATGGCGAAGGTCTGCACGCCATTCCGTGCGGTAACACCGGGGCCCAGATGGGCGGCTGGTTCCGCAAGGAAATCAACACCGTTGCCGATCTCGATGGCCTGAAGATGCGTATCGGCGGTTTTGCTGGCAAGATCCTCGGCAAGCTTGGTGTATCCCCGCAGCAGATCGCCGGTGGCGACATCTATGCGGCGCTGGAAAAGGGCACCATCGACGCAACCGAGTGGGTTGGTCCTTACGACGACCAGAAGCTCGGCTTCAACAAGGTTGCCAAGTACTACTACTATCCCGGTTGGTGGGAAGGTGGCGCTGCGCTGCACGCCTTCATCAATCTGGAAAAATACAACGAACTGCCTGCCAACTATCAGGCTATTCTGTCCGATGCATGCTACTTCGCCAATGCTTCGATGTTGGCAACCTATGACGTCAAGAACCCGACGGCATTGAAGGAACTGGTGGCCGACGGCGCCGTTCTGCGCCCGTTCAGCCAGGAAGTTCTCGACGCCTGCAACGCGGCGACACAGGAAGTCTACAAGGAAGTGACGGCAGAGAATCCGGCCTTCAAGAAGATTTACGAATCGCAGCTGGCATACGCCAAGGATGCTTATCTCTGGCAGCAGTTGTCGGAGTACACCTACGACACCTACATGATGATCCAGCAGCGTTCGGGCAAGCTCTAAGCTGCTTACGTCTGAGGGTCTTGAATTGCCGGGGGGTGCTGAGCGCCCCCCGGCTTTTTTGTCTATGGGGATTATCTGCGACAAGGCCGCACCGAACGACTTCAAGCCACCTCGGGGCTGAAGCGAAGCAACACCGTTTCTGTCTCGCGTGGTTGGTCTATCGGGAAGCGACAAGGGCGATGCGATGACATCGTTCGAAGATGCTTGGCCATATGGGTTCCCGCCGAACCTGCATGATCATGTGGAAGCCATAAGGGCCGGGAGGTATCCGTCCATCCGGCGCGGGCTTCTGTTGGGCTGCGCGCCGAATGTGGCCCTTTCCAAGCCCTTCGGCGCTGAACCAATCCGACATGTCAGAATGGTTCAGCCTTGCGAAGCACTCTTATTGTGGATTGCAGAAAGAAAGCCCGAAACCAGTCTGGTTTCGGGCCTCTCAGATCGACGGCTGTTTGGATCAGTCGAACTTTGGCGGTTCGCCCAGATTGAAGGCCGGCGCCGCGGGCTCGGGTTGAGCGCTCGGGGTTTCTCCTGGAAGACCGAGGCTGGGAAGGGTGAGCCCGGGCAATCCGTTGGAGTTTTCGCTCGGCGGCAGTCCAAGTCCGGGCAGCCCGCCGCCCAAAGCATTGTCATCGAAGCCGGGGATCGTGATCTGCAAGTTTGGATCACGCGCGGGCCGTTCGGTCTTGTAGTGGGTCACCAGTTCAGGGAACGCAATAACAATCAGGATGACAATAAACTGGATGATGATGTAGGGCACCGCCCCCTTGTAGATTTCGGTGGTCTTGACCCCCGGCAGCCATCTTCCTGAAGGTGCATCCTTCCACTTCTTGCTGGGTGCGATCGACCGCAGATAGAACAGGGCGAACCCGAATGGCGGCGTCAGGAAGGAGGTCTGCAGGTTGATGCCCAGGATGATCCCGAACCAGATCAGATCGATTCCGAGCTTTTCGGCAACCGGCGCCAACAGAGGCACCATGATGAAGGCGATCTCGAAGAAATCGAGGAAGCAGCCGAGAACAAAGACGAGAATGGTGACAACCACCAGGAAGCCGGTTGTCCCGCCCGGCAGCCCCAATAGCAATTCCTCGATCCAGAGATTGCCGTTCACGCCGTAGAAGGTGAGGCCGAACACCCGCGCGCCGATCAGGATGAACATGACGAAAGCGGAAAGACGGGTGGTCGAATCCAGTGCCTGCTTGAGCATGACGAAGCCCATGCGGCGTTTGATGGTGGCCAGTACCAGGGCTCCGGTGGCGCCCATCGCGCCGCCTTCGGTCGGGGTGGCGATGCCGAGGAAAATGGTTCCGAGCACCAGAAAGATCAACGCCAGCGGTGGAATGAGCACAATCACCACACGCTCGGCCAGGCGCGACATGATGCCGAGTTGGAAGTGGCTGTTGGCCAACGAAACAGCCAATGCAAAAGCCGCCGCGCTGGTGGCAGACCAGACGAACCTCGTCTCGAACCGCAAGCCATCGAAAATGAACTCGTAGGCGAAGAAATGCATGGCGACAGAAAGTACTAGAATGGCGATCAGCGATTTTATGCCGCGGCCAAGCGTGCGGGCTTCTACCGGCAGGGCAGGGGCCCAATCCGGCTTGATCAACGTGACTGCGAATATGTAGAGGCAATAGGCGGCGACGATGATCAGCGCCGGATAAAGCGCGCCGACATACATGTCTCCCACGGAACGGCCGAGTTGGTCGGCCATGACGATGAGAACCAGTGAGGGCGGCACGATCTGGGCCAAGGTTCCGGCGGCAGCGATGGTGCCGGTTGCCAGCGACCGGTTGTAGCCGTAGCGCAGCATGATCGGCAACGAGATCAACCCCATGGCGATCACCGAAGCGGCGACGACACCGGTGGTGGCGGCCAGCAGCGCGCCAACCAGAACAACCGCATAAGAAAGACCGCCGCGGATCGGACCGAACAGCTGCCCGATGGTATCAAGCAGATCCTCGGCCATGCCGGATCGTTCGAGAATGAGCCCCATGAATGTAAAAAACGGAATCGCCAACAGGGTGTCGTTGTACATGATCCCGTAGATGCGCTCGGGATGGGCTTGCAGCAGAGGCCAGAACAGCCGGATTTCCGGGGAAATATGAGAAACCTCGACGCCAATGACGAAGAAGAGCAGGCCGCCGGCGGCGAGGGTAAAGGCGACGGGATAGCCGATAAGCAGCATCGCCATGACGGAGATGAACATGATCGGCGCCAGGTTATGCGCAATAATATCGATCATTTCTCCTGCTCCTCGGGCATGTTCTGCAGCATTTCCTCGACCGAGGGCGGGTTATCGTGCGTAACCCACGGATCATCGATCCGGCCGGTTATCACAGCCCATCGTTTGATTATTTCGGAAATGCCCTGCAGTGTTAGTAGCGAAAACCCGATCAGCACCAGGATCTTGGCTGGCCAGAGAATGAGGCCGCCGGCATTGGCTGATATCTCGCCCGAATTGTAGGATTTGAGCACCCAGGGGAGTGCCAGATAGGTGATCAGCAGTGTAAACGGCATCAGGAACACGACGTGACAAATCAGATCGATCCAGTCACGCGTCCGTTTGCTCAACATGTTGGAAATGAAGTCGATGCGGATATGCTCGTTCTTCTGCAGCGTGTATGCTGCTGCGACCAGGAAAACCGCCCCGAACAAGTACCACTGGACTTCCAGCCAAGCATTTGACGAGGTGTCAAAGACTTTGCGGATTGTCGCGTTTCCAGCGCTGATCAGTACTGCCGCGAGCACCAGCCAGGCAACATTGCGCCCAAAAACTCATTGATCCGGTCGATAGACCGGCTCAACACCAAAAGACCTGCCATATTTTCCTCCCAGTCGTTTCACCTCCGATTAGCTCGAAGTGCGATCGACCATGGTTCCCATGGGTTCCATCATTATCATCAATGTGATGACGTTCCAGTCCATAACAACAAAAAAGTGTGCAGCGCAACAAGTGGTGCACTTTTTTTACCAGTTGTGGGTGAGGCGTATGGTAGCGCCCCAGCGCGCTTGCCGCTATACCGGCCGGATTGGCATTTGGTAGAAGAGGTGGGCGATGCTGGCGCAAGAACTGTTCGATGTTTCGGGTGAAATAGCGCTGGTGACCGGTGGCGGCACAGGCCTTGGGTTTGCCATGGCGCGCGTGCTGGCCTTGAATGGCGCCAAGGTCGCGCTTGCGGGCAAGCATCAGGACAGTCTGGATGCCGCGGTGAAGGCGATCGCCGAGAGCGGTGGTGATGCCGCCGCCGTGGTTCTCGATGTGCGCCGCGAGGATATGATCAAGGCAGCCTTCGACCAGGTTGAAGCGACCTTCGGCCCCGTCAGTGTGGTGATCAACAATGCCGGCATTGCGCACCGCGACAAGGCCAGCAAACTTGCCGCCGAGACGCTGCGCAATGTGATGGCCGTCAATGTCGACGGCGCTTTTCTGGTGGCACAGGAAGCCGCACTGCGGATGATCCGGGATAATCGGGGCGGCTCGATCATCAATATTTCCAGCGTATTATCGCAAACCCCGATCCGCCAGGCGGCGGCCTATAGCGTCTCAAAGGCGGCGATCAGCCAGATGACCCGGTGTCTGGCGCTGGAATGGGCCAAGCACGAAATCAGGGTCAATGAGATCCGTCCGGGATGGTTCGAGACCGGATTGACCGCGCCGTTTCTCAAGGGGCCTGGTGCCAAGATCATGGCCGGTGAAAACCCCACCGGGCGGCTTGGGGACGGTCATGATCTCGATGGGGCGGTGTTGCTGCTAGCCTCGAAGGCCGGCAAATACATGACCGGCAGCGCCATTACCGTGGATGGCGGCCATTCCTTCGGCCGCTGATGACGTTGGCCTGTGGACTGATCAGGCCTGGGTCGCTTTCGGGACCGCCAGAGGCGCGACTTCCTGCTTGCGGCGCGTCATTGAACGCGAATTTGATTGACCCCCGGGTTCCATGGTCCAACTATCATGACCGGAGTCGCCGACGCGGATAGGTTGGCGCGCGTAAAACGGGTTTGTGCGTATTTGGACCCGAGTGAGTTGAGGAGCATGGAATGACGGCGCACGATATCTCGCTTGACGACAAGTTTGACCTGAGCAAAGAGCGCGTCTTCCTTACCGGGTCTCAGGGTGTTGTTCGGTTGCTGATGATGCAGCACGAACGTGACCGGCAGGCAGGACTCAACACGGCCGGGTTCGTTTCGGGCTATCGCGGGTCGCCGCTGGGTGGGCTGGATCAGCAAATCCTGCGCGCTGAGCGTCTACTTCAACCGCGGTCGATTGTTTTTCAGCCGGGCCTGAACGAGGAACTGGCTGCAACCGCCTGTTGGGGTTCTCAACAAGCCGGGCTGGATGGCACCGGCAAATATGATGGCGTGTTCTCGCTCTGGTATGGCAAGGGGCCCGGCGTCGACCGGTCCGGGGACGTGTTCCGGCATGCCAACCTGGCAGGCACCGCTCAGCATGGCGGAGTGCTGGCACTGATGGGTGATGACCACACAGCGGAAAGCTCCACCAACGCTCATCAGACCGAGTTCAACTTCGTCAACGTCATGATCCCGATCCTCAATCCCGCCGGCGTGCAGGAAATGATCGATTACGGTCTGCACGGTTTTGCGATGTCGCGGTTTTCCGGAACCTGGACGGCGCTCAAATGCGTGAAAGACAATGTCGAATCCACCGCCTCTGTCGAGGCCGGGCTTGAACGCGTCAAGATTATCCTGCCTGAGTTCGCGATGCCGCCGGGCGGGCTCAATATTGGCGGCAACCCGCTTGATTTTCTCGGCCAGGAAATGCTGTTGCATGAATTCAAGCGAGATGCGGCAAGCGCCTATATTCGCGCCAACGGACTTAACCGGATCATCTATTCGGGTGGCGCCAACGCCAAGATCGGCATCCTGACTGTCGGCAAGAACTATCTCGATGTGCGCCAGGCGCTGGACGACCTCGGCATTGACGAGGCACGTGCCAACCAGCTCGGGGTGCGGCTTTTCAAGGTTGCCTGTCCATGGCCGTTCGATCTCGAAGATATGACGGAATTTGTCGATGGCCTCGAGATGGTGATCGTGGTGGAGGAAAAGCGCTCGCTGCTTGAAAGCCAGTTGCGCGAGGCATTGTATGGCACTGCGCGGCAGCCGCTGGTGGTTGGAAAGAAGGACGAGCGCGGCGATTGGCTGTTTCCGGTCAAGGGCGCGCTCGACCCCAATGATATCGCCGTAGCGGTGGGCGAGCGGGTGCTCAGGGTAATTGGCCATGCCGAGGATATTGACGTCAAAGTCAAACGTATCCGGCAGTATCAAAGCATGTTGGCAAGCGTGACGGATGTGGCCTCTCGATCACCCTATTTCTGTTCGGGCTGCCCGCACAATTCCTCGACCAAAGTTCCGGAAGGATCTATCGCCGCGGCGGGTATTGGCTGTCATTTCATGGCGCTGTGGATGGATCGCGATACCACCGGGTTTACCCAGATGGGGGGCGAGGGTGCACAATGGGTCGGCCAGGCGCCGTTCAGCACCCGGCCGCATATCTTCCAGAACCTGGGCGACGGAACCTATAATCATTCGGGTGTGTTGGCATTGCGCTTCGCCATCTCGTCGAACGCTAATGTGACCTACAAGATCCTCTATAATGACGCAGTGGCCATGACCGGCGGCCAGAGCCATGAGGGCGGGCTGACCGCCGATGCCATTGCCCGCCAGGTACGCGCCGAAGGGGTGGAGCGGATCGCGCTCGTTAGCGACGAACCGGACCGGTATCCGGCAGGCACCGAATGGCCGTCTGCCATCAGCATGCATCATCGCTCCGAACTGGATGCCGTACAGCGCGAATTGCGTGAGGTGCCCGGGGTCACCGTGCTGATCTATGACCAGACTTGCGCGGCCGAAAAGCGGCGGCGCCGGAAGCGCGGTGCCTATCCCGATCCGGACAAGCGCGTGATCATCAACGAGCTGGTGTGTGAAGGCTGTGGCGATTGCGGGGTCAAATCCAACTGTGTTTCGATCCAACCGTTGGAGACCGAGTTCGGTCGCAAGCGCCGGATCGACCAATCGAGTTGCAACAAGGATTTTTCCTGCGTTGACGGGTTTTGCCCTTCGTTCGTCACGGTTCATGGCGCGCAGATCCGCAAATCGGAACAGTCCACGCTCAAAACCGCGGCGGATCCGCTTGAAGGCGTGCCTGACCCGGTAGTTGCTTCGCTTGAGAGCGGATGGGCTGCAATCATCGACGGAATCGGTGGAACCGGCGTCGTGACGATCGGCGCGATCCTCGGCATGGCCGCCCATCTCGAGGGCAAGGGCTGTGGGATGATCGACATGGCCGGGCTGGCACAAAAGGGCGGGGCGGTGTTTTCGCATGTGCGGATTGCCAGGACGCCGGCGGATATTCACGCGATCCGGATTTCGGCAGGCAAGGCCGATCTGGTGCTGGGCTGCGATCTCGTTGTGTCGGGTTCGCGCAAGGTGTTGGCTTCGGTGCGCGAGGGCGAGACAGCCTTTCTGGTCAATACCAGCGAAGTGATGCCAGGCGAGTTTACCCGCGATGTGAACTTCGCATTGCCGACGGAACGGCTCAAGCAGGCTATCGCCAAGACGGCTGGTGTTGAACAAACCAGCTTCTTTGACGCGACCCGGGCTGCGACCAAATTGTTTGGCAATGCCATAGCGGCCAACATGTTCATGCTAGGAATGGCCGCGCAAAAGGGTGCACTGCCGCTTTCGCCAGCCACCATCGAGGAGGCTATCCGGCTCAATGGTGCGGCCGTGGCAATGAATGTTTCGGCTTTCCGCTGGGGCCGCAAGGCAGGTCATGATCCGCAATCGGTGCTGGCGATGGTATCGGTTGCGGGTTCCACTGAGGTGGCCACGGACGAGCCATCAGTGGCGGATCTGATCGAACGACGTGCCGAGTTTCTGACCAGCTACCAAAACCGGGCGTGGGCTGCCAGATACCGCGCCACGCTGCAGCCGCTTGTGGAAGCAGAGACCAGAATCAGCGGCCAACCCGGACCGGTGTCTGTGGCCGCGGCGCGGTCCCTGTTCAAACTGATGGCCGCCAAGGACGAGTACGAGGTCGCGCGGCTTTACACAGATGGCAGCTTCCAGCGCCAGCTCAACCGGCAGTTCGAGCGTTATGATCGGCTCGAATTTCATCTCGCGCCACCGGTTCTGGGCAGGCGCGATGCCGAGGGACATCCGGTCAAGACCTCGCATGGTCGAGGGATGGCGGCGTTGTTCCCGTTGCTCGCTTCGCTGAAATTCTTGCGCGGTACGCCATTCGACATCTTCAGCTACAGCGCGGACCGGCGGATGGAACGTCAAGTTCTCGCCGAGTTCGTTGCTGAGATCGAGAAGATGACCAGCCTTATGACTCCCGCCAATCTGAACGCTGTCGAAGAGTTCGTGTCCTATCCAATGGATATACGCGGTTATGGGCATGTTAAGCTGCAAAGCAAGATTGCAGCATTTCAGAAGAAGGTGTTTTTGAAAGAAAAAGTAGAGAGAGAATTCGGCGAAAATTATGAAGTTGCTGCAGAATGAAATAGGATAGATGTTGATATTGTGTGCGTTAGTGATTCCTTAATGTTGCTGTCAGAATCGATGTTTTATTGATTGAACGCCTGATTTTGCCATCCCAATCAATGGGTTCTTAATTTCCCTTTGCTAGATTGGGAGCGTAATTAAATAGGGCAGTGTTCATGCAACCCGCAAGAACCGCAGCATTCGCGAACGATGTTCGCCTCTCTTTCGTCGCTTCGCTTTACCAAAAGCGCGGGACGCTGTTTGCTGGAATGATCGCCCATGTGGTTACGACGATGGCGATTTATATTCGCATCGACGAGCCGTTTTACCTTTACGCCGCGCTGGCCCTGTTCGTGATATGGCTGGGTCGAACCATCGACATGATGCTGTTCGATCGGCTGGACAAGAGCAAATTCCAGCTAGCCGATACATTGCGCTGGGAAAAGCGCTATGTGGCGGGGTCCCTGGTTGCGGCATTCGCGCTTGGCTTGATGAGTGGCCATGCGCTGGTCATGGCCCAGGATCCATTTGCCGAGCTTGCAGCAATTTCTGTGACGGTCGCGACCATGATTTCGGTGGTGGGGCGCAATTTCGGATCGAAGCTGAATGTCGACATGATCATCCTGGCAGCCTGTCTGCCGATGATGGCCGGCTTCTTCATGGCGCATGATCCGTTCATGATGGTGCTCGGCGTGTTGCTGCTTCCGCTGTTCCTGACGACACGCTCTATGGCCAACGGTGTTCGCGACTTTCTGTTCAACTCGGTGATCGCCGAGCGCAAAACCGGAGAGATCGCCGAAAAGTTCGACACCGCGCTCAACAACATGTCGCATGGCCTGTTCATGCTCGACGGCGACGGGCGCATCGAGGTGGCCAATCGCAAGGCACACGAGTATTTCCATATAGATGCCGATATCAACCTGACCGGTCGCGCACTCAAGGCCGCCCTCAGGCTGGGCGCGCGCAACGGCTTCATCGCCAAGGAAAATTTTGCCGACATCAACGAGCATTTTGACAAGCTGATCAGCGGCCGCGAGCAGCGTGCCCTGGTTCGGTTCGATGCACGGTCGTGGCTTGAATTCAGTGCGCGGCACCGCGGTCAGAAGGGTGTCGTTCTAACCTTCGAAGATGTCTCGGCGCGCATCCAGTCGGACAAGCGGATCCTGCACATGGCCCGCTTCGACAACCTCACAGGTTTGCCCAACCGTTCCTGGTTCAAGGAAGTGGTGGAGACCAAGATGGCCAAGGCCAAGTCAGGGCAGTCGTTGGCGCTGGCGGTTCTCGATATCGATGATTTCAAACACGTCAACGATACGATGGGTCATGTCAGCGGCGACAAGCTGCTGAGTGCCATTGCTACAAGGCTTGGTTCCCTGTCGCGCCAGAAATTTGTGATCTCCCGATTTGGCGGCGACGAGTTCGTGCTTTTCATCCCGCATGTAGAGGATGAACGCGACCTCCAGATCACCATGAATCATGTCATCGATACCTTGCGTGGCACCTACATCATTGACGGCCACAAGCTGTTCATCAGCCTGTCGGGCGGTGTCGCAATGGCGCCGGTTGCCGGGGCGGCAATCGAGGGACTTCACATCCAGGCCGACCTGGCCCTGTATGAGGCAAAACGGCGCGACAAGAACCGTTGGGTGTTGTTCGAAGAATCGATGAACCAGCAATATTCTGCCCGGCAGAGGCTCAAGGTCGACCTGCGGGAAGCAATTCGTACCCAGTCGATGACACTTGCCTATCAGCCGATGTTCAATCCGCAAGGCACGCGGATTGCGGGTGCTGAAGCCCTGTCACGCTGGTTGCATCCGGAGTTGGGGCCGATTTCACCGGCAGACTACATACCGCTGGCGGAAGAGATGGGGATCATCAGCGACCTGACCCGATGTGTTGTCGATCAGGCCGCGCGCGACTGCGCCAGCTGGCCGTCGAACCTGTTCGTGTCGATCAATCTATCGGCCCATGATCTTGGTGATCGGGAGATCATCGCCGTGATCGCCGATGCGCTTGACCGAAACAATCTCGCGGCAGAACGGCTGCAACTGGAAGTGACCGAAAGCGGGTTGATGGGCGAGCTGGAAACGGCCCGCAGCATCTTGTCTGAGCTTCGTGCCATGGGCATGTCGATCGCTATCGACGATTTTGGTACCGGGTACTCGAGTTTGAGTTATCTCGACAAGCTGCCGCTCAACAAGGTCAAGATTGACCGGTCCTTTATCAGCGAGCTGACCGACGACCCCAGCAAGCTGAAACTGCTGCGTGGTGTGGTTCATCTTTCGCGCGAACTCGGGCTCGAGATTGTCGTCGAAGGCGTGGAAACCCAGGAGCAACTGAAGGTGATCCGCGACAATAACTGCGCCGATCTGATTCAGGGCTACATCTTCGGAATGCCGATGCCGATGGGCGCATTCGTCGAACTCGCGACGACGCTGTCGCGCGGGGAAAAATCATCCGTTGCCCGTCCGGCCGCGATGAAGTCCCACTAGCACGTCTCACCCGACGTCACGACACAACCCCGCGAACCCGCTTACCAAGTTCCTGAATAGTGGCTGGTGCTTTCTTGCAGGGTTGTTGTTTTTCCGCGCAAATTTGAAATTTTCGTTAACCATAATAGAGAGTTAACAGGTCGAATCGAGCGCTGCGGAATTGATTAGTAAATCTTTAACCATTAGTTTCCCTGATACCAGATCGAGGGGACTTGTGACCAATGACGACAGCAGCGCACGGCAAGATTTCCGGTTTCAATGCGAATGTGATGCGGTTTCTCGAGAATGTTGAATACCGCCGCATCGACAACGCCGATGACCTCGAAGATATCGCTCGCATTCGTCAGAAGGCTTTCTCCATGGTGGGGCTGGCGCCGCAGGACGGCACGATGCTGATCGACGATCTCGACTTCAAACCCAACGCGCATGTTCTGGGCATTTTTTTCGACGAGCAACTGGTCTCGACCATCCGGGTTCACCACGTTACCGCTGCTCACCCGGACAGCGTCGCCGTGTCGCACTTTCCTGATGTGATGAACCCGCTGTTGGAAGCTGGGCAAACATTCATCGATCCGGTTCGGTTTGCCGCCGATCCCGAGATCGTCCGCGAATATCCGGCCTTGCCCTACCTGACACTGCGGGTGGCGACGATGGCGACCGACTATTTCAAAACCGATTTCTGCCTGTCGGTGATCAAACCCAACCATCGGGCTTTCTACAAGCGGATATTCAATTCGCGCCCGCTTGTGGAGCCGCGCTACTTCGAAAAATACGACAGCAATATCGAACTGCATGCGTCCAATGCAAATGTCGAGTTGCAGCGGATTTACGACAGGTTTCCGTTTTTCAACTCTCAACCCTTCGAGCGCAAGCTGATGTTCGCGCCGCGTCAGGACCTGATGATGCCGTCGCTGACAGTTCGTCCGACCGCACGCTATGCACTGCAAAGTGCTGCCCAGCACGCCGTCTGACAGACGGCAAGGTTTAATATTCCAATTTAGGCTTTCGGCTCAGGGCCCTTGTCCATTGCACATTGCTGGCGGTTTGTGTAATCCCTCGGTGAACTGTCACATGGGGAGTTGAAGCATGGCTGAACAGATGAGCGGTCCTATCGAGACCGGTGCTGCGATGGACTATTCCGAGCACGAAAAAACATATTCGATGTTTGTCACGGGCGCAAAATACAGCGTCATCATCATGGTTGCGGTGCTGATCGCGATGGCGGCGTTTTTCTTCACCTCCGCCGGCGGTATTGTCAGCTTTCTGCTGTTCCTCGTTCTCAGCATTGGCGCCGGCATTCTCGCGCGTTGAAATGTTTTCTTGAGTTGGGCCGGACCTGATTCGTGCCCCGGCTCATCTCATTCGGAATGCCAGAGGAGAAGCTCTCATGGGCGCCATAGTATTTGTAGCCAAAGAGTCGACCTCGCTAGAAACGCGTGTCGCTGCTTCGCCGGATACGGTGAAAAAGATGACCGCGCTCGGGCTTGAGGTTATCGTACAAAAAGGCGCGGGCGAGAAATCCCGTATAACCGACGCAGATTTCGTCGCTGCCGGAGCCAAGAGTGGCACTGCAGCCGACGCCAAGAAGGCTGATGTCGTGCTTCGGGTTCGCCGTCCGTCAGAGGCGGAAATCAAGTCGCTCAAGAGCGGCGCGATCGTGTTGGCGCAGATGGATCCCTACGGCAATGAAAAGGCTCTGGCCGCCTTGGCCAAGGCAGGCGTGACCAGCTTCGCGATGGAATTGATGCCACGCATCACCCGAGCCCAATCAATGGATGTGTTGTCGTCGCAGGCGAACCTTGCCGGCTATCAGTCGGTGATCGAAGCTGCCTATGTATTCGACCGGGCGATGCCGATGATGATGACGGCAGCGGGCACCGTGCCTGCCGCCAAGGTATTCGTGATGGGGGCCGGTGTTGCCGGCTTGCAGGCGATTGCAACCGCGCGCCGTTTGGGCGCTGCGGTTTCGGCAACCGACGTGCGCCCGGCTGCCAAGGAGCAGGTAGCCTCGCTCGGTGCCAAGTTCGTCGCTGTCGAGGATGACGAGTTCAAGGCGGCTGAAACCTCTGGCGGTTATGCCAAGGAAATGTCGAAGGAATATCAGGCCAAGCAGGCGGCGCTGGTGGCCGATCATATTTCCAAGCAGGATATCGTGATCACCACGGCTTTGATCCCGGGCCGACCGGCGCCCAAGTTGATCTCGCGTGACATGCTCAAAAGCATGCGCCTGGGTTCGGTGGCCGTCGATCTGGCGGTTGAACGTGGTGGCAACATCGAAGGCGCCAAGCCCGGTGAAACCGTCGTCGTTGATGGTGTGACGGTGATCGGCAACCTCAATATGCCGGGGCAGATCGCGGCCAGCGCTTCGCTGCTTTACGCCAAGAACCTGCTGACGTTCCTCGACACGATGATTGACAAGGAAACGAAAGCCGTTTCTGTCAATCTGGAGGACGAACTTGTCAAGGCAACAGCGCTCACCCATGGCGGCGCGGTCATTCATCCCGCATTTGGCGGCGAAACCAGCAAGGGAGCAGCATGATGGCGGGTTCCGCACTTGATAGCGCGCTTGAAGCGCTCGAACAGGCGGTCTCTGCCGTTCGCGCAGCAGCCGAAAGCGCCGGTCCTGCCGGTGACGGCGTTGCCGCCGCGGTGCACGCGGCCAGCGGCGGGGCAATAGACCCGTTCGTTTTCCAGGTGGCGATTTTCGTATTGGCGATTTTCGTCGGCTATTATGTGGTCTGGTCGGTGACCCCGGCCTTGCACACGCCGTTGATGGCGGTGACCAACGCGATTTCTTCGGTGATCGTGGTTGGCGCGTTGCTGGCGGTTGGCGCCTCGTTGTCGGGATGGGCCACCGGGTTTGGGTTCGTTGCCCTGGTACTGGCTTCGGTCAATATTTTCGGCGGCTTCCTCGTCACCCAGCGAATGCTGGCCATGTACAAGAAAAAAGAGAAGTGAGGCCGGCTGATGTCTGAGAATTTTGCCGCATTCGCCTACCTCGTTTCAGGTGTTCTTTTCATCATGGCGCTTCGGGGCCTGTCGCATCCGACCACATCGCGCCAAGGCAACATGTACGGCATGGTTGGCATGGCGATCGCCATCGTCACCACGCTGTTGCTGGCACAGCCGTCGTTTAGCGGCTTCGTAATGATCATTGCGGGCCTCGCCATTGGTGGTGGTGCCGGCGCCTATATCGCACGCAAGATCGCCATGACCTCAATGCCGCAGCTGGTGGCAGGCTTCCACAGTCTGGTTGGCCTGGCTGCCGTTCTTGTGGCGGCCGCCGCGCTCTATTCGCCGCACGCCTTCGGTATTGGCGAAGTGGGCGAGATCCATGCACAGGCATTGATTGAAATGTCGCTGGGTGTGGCCATTGGCGCCATCACCTTTACCGGCTCGATCATTGCCTTTCTCAAGCTTGATGGGCGCATGTCGGGCAAGCCGATCATGCTGCCGATGCGTCACGTCATCAATGCTGGACTGCTGATTGGCATCGTCGTGCTGATCGGTGCGCTGGTGGCAACCGAAAGCTACACGGTGTTCTGGCTGGTCGTGGTTCTGGCGCTGATGCTTGGCGTTTTGCTGATCGTTCCGATCGGTGGCGCCGACATGCCGGTGGTGGTCTCGATGCTCAACTCCTATTCGGGCTGGGCAGCGGCTGGCATCGGCTTTACGCTTGGCAATCTGGCGCTGATCATCACCGGTGCGCTGGTGGGTTCTTCGGGCGCGATCCTGTCCTACATCATGTGCAAGGGCATGAACCGGTCCTTCATCTCGGTCATTCTGGGCGGCTTTGGCGGTGAAACCGCAGCGGCCGGCAGCGATGATATCGATCGCAGCGTCAAGCTTGGTTCCGCTGATGATGCAGCCTTCCTGATGGCCAATGCCTCCAAGGTGATCATCGTTCCGGGCTATGGCATGGCCGTGGCCCAGGCGCAGCACGCTACCCGCGAACTGGCCGACAAGCTCAAGGAGCAGGGCGTCGAGGTGAAATACGCGATTCACCCGGTGGCTGGCCGTATGCCTGGCCACATGAACGTGCTGCTGGCTGAAGCCAATGTGCCTTACGACGAGGTGTTCGAGCTTGAAGACATCAACTCGGAATTCGCACAGGCCGACGTGGCTTACGTGATTGGCGCCAACGATGTGACCAACCCGGCCGCGCGCGATGACAAGACCTCGCCGATCTACGGCATGCCGATCCTGGATGTCGACAAGGCACGCACCTGTCTGTTCGTCAAGCGGTCGCTGGGGTCGGGCTATGCCGGCATCGACAACACCTTGTTCTACAAGGATAGCACGATGATGCTGCTCGGCGATGCCAAGAAGATGACCGACGATATCGTCAAGGCAATCGAGAGCTGATAGCCGCCGTTCATTCTGGCGCATAAATGGAAGAAGCCCGGCGTGTTGAGCGCCGGGCTTCTTGTCGTTTGTGCAGGGGGGATGGTTTTAGTTTGCAGCCGAACGCAGCTGCAGTTCGGAAATGCCGACAGCGACGTTGACGCCTTCCTGTGCCTGAACACTGACCGGTTGCAGCGAGACTGTGGAATCGGAGCCGCCGACCAGAACATTCACGCCAGCGCCGGCCGCAACCGTGGCTTCGGCGGATACGCCGTTATAATCGCCTGCCAGAGAGCCAGGCTGATACTGGTAATCGGTCGTCGGGGCCAGAACCACCCACTCTATCAGGGTTGTGCCGGTGACGCCGATGTCGACGCCGAATTTGTTGATGACGCCGAAATAAGCTTCCTTGGCTTCATTTTCATTTGCCGGTGTGTATTCGCACGACAGATCCTTCGATGAACCGAAGACAAAGCCGGTGCCGCCTTCGACGACGCATTCCAGCAGACCCAGTTCGACGCTGTCGGCCTTTGCCGGGATCGCCGTTGCGCCAAGCGCAACAGTTGCTGCGATGATGGAGGCTGCGGTGATTGATGTCTTGTTGTTCATGGGGAACTCACTTTTCTGTTCGTTGGTTCGTCATGACAACGGCAAGCGTCTGCATTGGTTCCGTCGCCGGCAACCGATGCGTTCACACATTGTTTCAGGGATAATTGCCGAGCTATTACGGCTGCTTAGCGCACCCGCGCCAGACCATCGATTGCCGGCTTGTATTTGGGATCAAGCTGGGCGGCGCGGGCATAGGATTTGGAGGCCCGCTTTTTGTCGCCGCGACGTTCATAGATCAAGGCCTGATTGGCCCAGGATTCGGCGACCTGCTGATCAAGTTCGACAGCCCGGTTGAAATCTGCAAACGCGTTGACGTCATCATTGAGCGCGACATAGGAAATACCCCGGCCATTGTAGGGCTCGGGCGAATTGGGCGCCAGCGAGATGGATGCCGAAAAATCCTCGATCGCCTGCGCGTGCTGGCCACGCAACTGCTTGATCAGACCACGATTGTGGTAGGCACGCGGGTCGGTGGTCTCAAGGTTGATGGCCCGGTTGAAATCGCCCATGGCCTCGTCAACCCGGCCTGCCTGTCGGTAGAGATTGCCGCGGCCGATATAGGCCACGTCGTAGCGAGGATTGATTTGCAGCGCGCGGGTGTAGTCGTTGGCGGCCTTGACCGGATTGCCCATTGATCGGTGAATCAGGGCGCGGTTGGCATAAGCCTGGTAAAATGACGGGTTGAGCTGAATGGCGCGGTCAAAGTCATCAAGCGCATTACTGAATTGTCCGGAGCGACCGTAGGCTGCACCGCGGACATTGTATCCTTCGGGATTGCGCGGGTTGCGGCGGATCACTTCGGTGAGAGACGAGATGTTTTCGTTGGTGCCTTGAGCCCGGTCGATCTGGATTGCATCGATCGGGGACGAAGTAGCGCAGGCGGATAACGAGATCGCCATTGCCGACAATATTGCCAGCATCAGCGGCCTTGCGGCTGCCGTTTTCCTGTTATCTGTCTTGTTTGCCACTGTCAGACCCATAAACCTATGCCCCACACTGCTCACCGGGAACGGCCCGGTCCGCCACATTGAAAAAGGCGGAGACGAATACTCGTCCCCGCCTCACATGCATGCAAGCCCAAAGGGGCAAAAAAACGGCTAAATCAACGCGATGCCGGACGGCCACCGCCGATAAGACCTTCGCGCTGTGCGCGCTTGCGCGCCAGCTTGCGGACGCGACGAACAGCTTCGGCCTTCTCCCGTGCACGCTTCTGCGACGGCTTCTCATAGAAATCACGCATCTTCATTTCACGGAAAATGCCTTCGCGTTGCATTTTCTTTTTAAGAGCGCGGAGCGCCTGATCTACATTATTGTCGCGGACAAGTACCTGCACGTTGATCCCGTTCCTTCGAGTTTTTGGTTAGCTGAAGCAGCCTGTGTGAACAAACAATACCAGTTCGTTCGGCCAGAGGCTTTACGATTGATGCGGCAAATACCAGTTTCGAAAGCACAAGTCCAGTCCCAGCCTGCTTGACAAGTTGTGTGGCTGTGTATTTTTCATCCGGTAATGCCTATGCCGAACCTACCTGCGTGGCAGGCCTGTCGGTTTGGCAGTGCATGCTGCGACATTCATTGCCGCTCGGAAGTCGCAAAAGAACCGATGCGGGGCAAGCGAATTTGCTCTTGCTTAAATCACATACACCGTAACCATCCGGAGCCATAGAGAGATGCGCAAGTTTTCAGCTTTTGCCGTAGCCCGCGAGGCCATGCGTGGCCACAAGGGATGGCCGGCCCAATGGACCTCGCCAGAGCCGCGCAAGAGCTATGATGTCATCATTGTCGGTGCGGGAGGGCATGGTTTGGGAACCGCCTATTACCTGGCCAAGGAGCATGGCATCACCAATATTGCGGTGATCGAAAAAGGCTGGCTTGGTGGAGGCAATACTGGCCGTAACACCACCATCATCCGGTCCAACTATCTCTATGATGAGAGCGCCGGTCTTTACGATCATGCGCTCAAGTTGTGGGACGGTCTGTCGCAGGACCTCAATTACAATGTGATGTATTCGGCCCGCGGCGTGATGATGCTGTCCCACAATGTGCATGACACGCAGGTGTTCAAGCGCCACATCCACGCCAACCGACTCAACGGCATCGACAATGAATGGCTGACGCCGGAACAGGCCAAGGCGTTCTGCCCACCGCTCAACATTCTTCAGTCTGCACGCTACCCGGTGATGGGTGCAGCCCTGCAGCGCCGTGGCGGCACAGCCCGCCATGATGCGGTGGCATGGGGTTATGCCCGCGCCGCAGCCGCCATGGGCGTTCACATCATCCAGAATTGCGAAGTGACCGGGGTCCGCCGTCATGATGACGGGTCGGTATCCGGTGTTGATACCAGCCGCGGCTTCATCGGCGCCGGCAAGGTGGGCGTTGTTGCTGCCGGGCACACTTCGGTGATCATGGAGATGGCGGGCGTGCGGATGCCGCTCGAAAGCTATCCGTTGCAGGCACTGGTATCGGAACCGGTCAAGCCGATCTTTCCCTGCGTGGTGATGTCCAACACCGTGCATGCCTACATTTCGCAATCGGACAAGGGCGAACTGGTGATTGGCGCCGGCACCGACCAGTACACGTCGTATTCGCAGACCGGCGGGCTGCACATTCTCAGTCACACGCTCGATGCGATCTGCGAAATGTTTCCGATGTTCACCCGGATGAAAATGCTTCGCTCTTGGGGCGGCATTGTCGACGTGACGCCGGATCGATCGCCGATCCTGTCGAAAACCCCTATCAAGGGACTGTATGTCAATTGTGGCTGGGGCACCGGCGGGTTCAAGGCGACGCCGGGATCTGCCAATGTGTTTGCCCATACCATCGCCCGCGATGAGCCGCACAAGATCAATGCACCGTTCAATCTGGAACGTTTCCAGACCGGACGGCTGATTGATGAGGCGGCTGCGGCCGCCGTGGCGCACTAAGGCCGTCGGGATGAACCGCCAACCGATCAACTTGGGGGAAAAGCTCTCCACGTTCGATGCGCTCTGGACACCCACGATCGCCGCCGCCTTCAATGGTCATGACGTGATGGTGGTCAAGGCCAAGGGTGAATTCAACTGGCACGCGCACCCCGACACCGACGATCTGTTTCATGTGCTTTCGGGGCGGTTGACGATCCAGCTGCGCGATGGCGATGTGACGCTGGGGCCGGGCGAGATGTATGTCGTGCCGAAGGGCGTCGAGCACTGCCCGCGCGCGGATGAAGAAACGCATTTATTGATAATCGAACCGGCCGGAACACCCAATACCGGTGACCCCGAAACCGCCGCGATCAAGACCCAGATCTGACCAAGGACCAAGCAATGCTTCTGATCCATTGTCCCTACTGCCAGGAAGAACGGCCCGAGCTTGAATTTCGCAATGCCGGCGAGGCGCATGTCGAACGCCCCAGGAATATCGCCGAGATCAGCGATGACGAATTCGAGAAATTTTTCTTCATTCGTACCAATCCGAAGGGCGTGGCCTATGAGCGCTGGCGCCACATTCACGGCTGCGGGCGTTTTTTCAACGCGGTGCGCGATACCGTCAGCGACAAGTTTGTCACCACCTACAAGGCCGGTGAGCCACGCGTCGACGTGGCGCGCGATGCTGACGGGATTGTGCGGACAAAAGGAGCGGCACAATGAGCGGGGCAAACCGGATCAGCGGCAAGGGTCGGTTGACGCCTGCCAAGAGCCTGCGCTTTACTTTTGACGGCAAGGCTTTTTCGGCGGTTGAGGGGGATACGCTGGCTTCAGCGCTGATCGCCAATGGGGTGCATCTGACCGGACGGTCCTTCAAGTATCATCGGCCGCGCGGCATGCTCTCGGCCGGATCGGAAGAACCCAACGCGCTGATGGATGTGGGCCGTGATGCTGCCCGACGGACGCCGAATGTCCGGGCTACGGTCCAGGAGGTGTTTGACGGGCTTCAGGCGAAGTCGCAAAACCGCTGGCCGTCGCTTGCCTTCGATGTCGGTGGCATCAACGGTCTGGCGTCGCCATTTTTCGCAGCCGGGTTCTATTACAAGACCTTCATGTGGCCGAAAATGGCGTGGAAGAAGATCTACGAGCCGATCATCCGCGCGGCGGCGGGTCTTGGTGTTGCGCCCAGCGAGCCGGACCCCGATCACTATTCCAATCATTACGTCCATTGCGATGTGCTGGTGATTGGCGGTGGCGCTGCCGGGCTGTCTGCGGCGCTTGCGGCCGCCCATGCCGGCGCCGAGGTGATCCTGTGCGACGAGCAGGCGGAAACCGGTGGCGCGTTCCATCACGAGATTGATGCGGAAATCGACGGCCAGAACGGCTGGGACTGGGCGCGGGCGGTGACTGCGCAACTCGCCGGAATGGACAATGTCCGGGTTCTGACCCGAACTACTGCATTCGGTTATCAGGCGCAGAACCATGTGGGCCTGGTGGAACGGGTGACCGAGCACCTGGCCAATCCGGACCCGGCGCTGCCGCGTGAACGGTTGTGGCAGGTCCGCGCCAAACAGGTGGTGATCGCTACCGGCGCGATCGAGCGGCACATGGTGTTTGCCAACAATGACCGTCCCGGCATTCTACTGGCCTCGGCAGCGCGGATTTATCTCAATCATTTCGGCGTCGCCGTTGGCGCCAAGGTTGGGGTCTATACGGCTTGCGATTCGGCCTGGCATGCAGCGTTCGATTTCAAGCAAGCCGGGGTTTCGGTTCCGGCAATCGTCGACGTGCGCCCCGATCCTGATCCGGCGCTGCTGGCGCGAGCGCAGGCGCTGGGGATCGAGGTATTTTCCGGCCAGGCAGTGCTCGACACCTCGGGCGGACTGCGGGTCAAATCGATGAAGGTGGGTAAAGCTGCGGGTGGCGCCACACGCGATATCGCAATCGATGCGCTGATCATGTCTGCCGGCTGGACCCCATCGGTGCACATGTATTCGCAGTCGCGCGGCAAGGTGATCTGGGACGAGGCAACCGAACGCTTCCTGCCCGGGGCAGACGTGCAGGATTGCACAAGCGTCGGCGCCTGCAATGGCATTGATGAGCTTGGCCAGGCCATTGCCGGTGCTGCCGAGGCCGGCCATCAGGCCGCCAAGGCCGCCGGAGCCGGCGCCAAGCGTGCTTGGAAAGCACCAAAAGCGGCGGCCGGAACCTCGTGGGCCGGCAGCATGATGGGGTCGGCCGGTGGCGCCGGCGCGGACACCACCGTCAAGGCGTTTGTCGACTTTCAGAACGATGTCACCGCCAAGGACATCCGGTTGGCTGTGCGCGAAGGCATGCATTCGATCGAGCACGTCAAGCGCTTTACCACCACTGGCATGGCCACAGACCAGGGCAAGACCTCCAACATCCATGGGCTGGCGATTGCCGCCGAAATGCTCGACAAGCCGCTGCCGAAGGTGGGACTGACGACGTTCCGTTCGCCCTATACGCCGGTCACCTTCGGTGCGATCGTCAATCACTCGCGCGGGAAACTGTTCGATTCGGCCCGCCACACGCCGATGCACAATTGGGAAGCAGAACACGGGGCGGTGTTCGAGGATGTCGGACCGTGGAAACGGGCCTGGTATTATCCGCGCGGCGGCGAAGACATGCACCAGGCTGTCAATCGTGAATGCCGCACAGTGCGCGAAGTTGCCGGCATGTTCGATGCCACGACGTTGGGCAAGATCGAAGTTGTCGGCCCCGACGCTGCGCAATTCCTGAACCTGCTGTACACCAATGGATGGGACAAGCTGCAATCCGGTCGCTGCAAGTACGGCATCATGCTGCGCGAAGACGGCTTCATCTATGATGACGGCGTGGTTGGACGGCTGGCTGAAGATCGGTTCCATGTAACCACGACCACCGGCGGTGCGCCGCGGGTCATGCACCACATGGAAGATTACCTGCAGACCGAATTCCCGGATCTCAAGGTCTGGCTGACATCGACCACGGAGCAATGGGCAGTGATTGCGGTGCAGGGACCGAAGGCAAGGGAAATCGTTGCGCCACTGGTCGAGGGCATTGATCTGTCCAATGAGGCGATGCCGCATATGAGCGTGCGTGAGGGCAAGATCTGCGGTGTGCCGACTCGCCTGTTCCGGATGTCGTTTACCGGGGAAGCCGGCTACGAGGTCAACGTGCCTGCCGATTTTGGCGAGGCCGTGTGGAAGGCACTTTGGGCGCGGGCCGAACCTTTGGGCGCTTGCGCCTACGGCACCGAGACCATGCATGTGCTGCGCGCCGAGAAGGGCTACATCATCGTCGGACAGGATACCGACGGCACGGTGACGCCTGATGACGCCGGTTTGAACTGGGCGGTGGCGAAGAAAAAGCCGGACTTTGTCGGCATTCGCGGCATGAAGCGACCAGATCTGGTGTCTGCCGGGCGCAAGCAACTGGTCGGCGTCATGGCCAAGGATCCGAGTATCGTGCTGGAGGAAGGCGCGCAAATTGTCGCCGACCCGAACCAGGCCGTACCGATGACCATGATCGGGCATGTTACTTCCTCCTACTGGTCGGAAAACTGCGGCCGTTCGATCGCCATGGGGCTGGTTGCCGACGGACGAGCGCTCAAGGGCCAGACACTGTATGTGCCGATGCCCGAGCGGACGATTGAAGTGGAAATCACCGACACGGTGTTCTTTGACAAAGAGGGAGTGCGCCTGAATGGCTAAATCCGCTCAAGCTACCCGTAACGAGCCGCTTGCAGGGCGTATCAGCGGCTCAGCCGGCGTCGCGTTGACACCGGCGAAACCCGCCACCCGCATCTCATTGCGGGCCGATCCCGCCAAGGCCAAAGCGCTGTCGAAGGCGCTCGGCGTTGACCTGCCATTGTCACCGAAAACATCGGCCAACAATGGCAAGGGGCTCTGGGCGTTGTGGCTCGGCCCCGACGAATGGTTGATCATCGACGAGAGCGGTGGCGGCGATCCGCTGACGGCGCTGGCCAAGACAAAGGTGCTGCATTCGGCGGTGGATGTGTCGCATCGCAACACAGCGATCCTGGTCAGCGGCAAGGGCGCACGTGCTACGCTTGAGGGCGGGTGCCCGCAAAATCTCAGCGACCGGGTGTTCCCGGTAGGCGCCGCCACACGCACGGTGCTGGGCAAGATCGAGGTGGTGATTCTGCGAACCGGAGACACGGACTACCGGGTCGAGTTCTGGCGCTCCTTCTCGGATTACGCCTTCGGTTTCCTGTCGGAAACAGCCAAGGATTGCCTGGCTTAGGCAGGTCAGAGGGTTTGATGGCCCGTTCGAAAGGTTCTAGCCGCTGCGTTGCGGCACGTCCTTGGGATCGAACTGGATGACGGTGAGCCAGGTCGCGGTCATGGCGGGTTTCTTGCCGCCTTCGATCTCGACCGTTACCGCGTAGGTGGTCATCAACAGGCCGGGGCCGCGCATCCGTGCTTCCATGAGCACGAAGCGGCCCCGAATTCGCGCACCCTCCGGGACGGGGGCCATGAAACGCATTTTGTTGAAACCATAATTGATCCCGACATTCGGTTCGCGCAGCCGCGGTACGGAGTCCGTATGCATCGCCGAAAGCAGCGAGACAGTGAGAAAGCCATGGGCGATGGTGCCACCGAACGGGGTTTGCGCTGCACGCACCGGATCGACATGGATGAACTGGTGATCGTCGGTAGCATCGGCAAACTGATCGATGCGCGATTGCGGTATATCAATCCACTTGGATACACCAAGTTCGGAGCCGACCAGGTCTGTGATTTCTGAAATTGAAATTTCTCGGGCCACCGGGATCCTCCTTAAGGCAGCTAGTGGCGCGCGGTGCGTTTGGCATGATCCGGGCACCGGCTTGTTCTATGGGGTCGTGACGGTCTCATTCCAGGCCATAACCGTGCGGGCGGGAACGGTCTCGTCCCGGGTGAATTCGGGTATTGCGGGGCACCAGCAACCGGATGTCGCCGGAAGCTTTGGGCACAGGGCCCGCGCCCCGCGGTTGAACAGAACCAGCAGGCGGTTTCCCGCTGGCCCCAGCGCCATCATGAAAGCCTCGCACGCGGGGTCCTCCCACTCGGACGGCGTCATCGGCTCTCCCTCCGCAGTCAGCCAGGCAACCTGGTCCGGATCATCTGATCCGTCGGAAGCGGACAACAAACGGGTCCGTTCGAGCAAGGGTGATTCGGCCCTGAGTTTCGCCCAGGCGCGGGTGAAGGCCAAGCGCTGGTGATTGATATGGCCCCAATTGCGCCAAGTGATCGGGTTGTCCTGCGCATAGGCATTGTTGTTGCCGCCCTGGCTATGGCCAAATTCGTCGCCCGCAGTCAGCAGGATCGTACCGCGGCTGGCAAACAGGGTGGCAATCAGCGCCTGTGCGTCGGTTTCCCGCGCGGCGAGAATATCCGGATCATCGGTTAAGCCCTCGGTGCCGTTGTTCCAGGAATAATTGGCGTCATGGCCATCGCGGTTGGCTTCGCCATTGGCTTCGTTGTGCTTGGTTTCGTAGGCCACCAGATCGCCCAGCGGAAAGCCGTCATGGGCCGAGACGAAATTGACGCTGCGGGTTTTGACGGCATTGTCCCTGGCAAAGATGTCGGAGGATCCGGACAGCCGTGTTGCCAGTTGACCAGTCATGCCGGCGTCACCACGCCAGAAGCGGCGGATATCATCGCGGGCCCGGTCGTTCCATTCGAGCCAGGGCGGACCGAAATTGCCAAGCTGATATCCGCCGGGACCGATGTCCCAGGGTTCAGCGATCATGACCCGGTCATGCAGCACCGGATCATCGACAATCTGTTGCAGCAGACGCGCATTCGGCGAGAACCCGTCGGGGTCGCGACCGAGGATCGGAGCGAGGTCGAAGCGAAAGCCGTCGATACCGGCCTGGGTCACGAAATGGCGCATGGCGGCGAGCACCAGTTCCTGAACATCGGGTCGATCGCAGGCCAGCGTGTTGCCGCAGCCGGTATCGTTGACCAGCGATCCCGGATCTTCACGATGATGGCGGTAATAGGCAGCGTTGCCAAGGCCGCGCAATGACAGGGTCGGGCCGTCGGTATCGCTCTCACCGGTGTGATTGAAAACAACGTCGAGAAACACACTGATCCCGGCCTGATGCAGCGCGTAAACCGCATCGCGCAGGTCGGCAATGCCGCCAGGGGCCAGGCGTGGGTCCAACGCCAGCATGGTGACCGGGTTGTAACCCCAGGCATTGGTAAGCCCCAGTGGCGGCAGATGCCGCTCGTCAATCCATGCGGCGATCGGCATCAGTTCCACAGCCCCTATATGCAGGGAAGCAAGATGCTCGATGATAGCGGGATGGCAGAGGGCCCGCAGCGTGCCGCGGTCGGCTTCGGGAATGTCGGGGTGGAGCAGGGTAAACGCATGCACCGGCAGTTCGTAGAT
Organism: Hoeflea algicola; assembly: GCF_026619415.1. Lineage (NCBI taxonomy): Bacteria > Pseudomonadati > Pseudomonadota > Alphaproteobacteria > Hyphomicrobiales > Rhizobiaceae > Hoeflea > Hoeflea algicola. Next base: position 2,394,156 of record NZ_JAOVZR010000001.1, on the reverse strand, counting down.
CAAGTCGCCCGATTGAAAATATGGCCTGGCTGGATTCAGCGCCGGTAGTATGTGTTCAACCACCGATTTCGGCACGAGCGCGGCCGTATCCTCGCCGAATGTGCCTAGGCGGGGATCGTAGGCAAAGGGTCGGTCGATCCGCACCGCATAGGGGTCGACGAGCAGCTTGCTGGCGTCAAACAGATGTCCCTGTTCGGGTGCCCAAGGGCCGTCGGCGCGAAAGCCGTAGCGCGCGCCTGCGCCGATGCCGGGGATAAAGCCGGTGAAATAATCGTCCGGGCCGTCAGTGAGATCCGCACGCTCGGTTTCCTGGTCGTCATCGTCAAACAGGCAGACACACACCGATGTCGCCCCTGGAGCACGCACGGCAAACCGCACGCCGTTTGCCGTCGGTTCCGCGCCAGGCCTTTTGGGCAGGTCCATTCCGTTGATGTCGTTCATCAGGTGATGACAGTCGGCGCTTCGCGTCCGGTCCGTTTGCGGATTTCGGCCAGCGTCTCGGCGGCTTCGATCACCGGGGCGAGGGCTGCCTGGGTTTCCTGGTCATGGCGGGACGGGTCGGGTTCATGACGTTCCATGTAGACCCGCAATGTTGCCCCTGAGGTCCCGGTGCCAGACAACCGGAACACCAGCCGCGAGCCGCCTTCGAAGAAGATCCGCAGGCCCTGATTGTGGCTGACCGAACCATCGACCGGATCGTGATAGGTGAAGCTGTCGGCGCGTTCGATGGTTAGCGATGCAACCTGCCTGCCGGCGAGGTCTGAAAGCCCGCTTTCGAGTGCCTGTATCAACTGGTTGGCGCGATCGATCTCGATCGCCTCGTAGTCATGGCGCGAATAATAGGTGCGTCCATAGCTGGCCCAGTGATCATGGACGATGTCGATCATGCTCTGCTTGCGGACGGCGAGAATGTTGAGCCACAGCAATACCGCCCAGAGCCCGTCCTTTTCGCGCACGTGATCGGAACCGGTGCCGGCGCTTTCCTCGCCGCAGATGGTGCATCGCCCGGCATCAAGCAGATTCCCGAAAAACTTCCAGCCGGTGGGCGTTTCGTGCATTTCGACGCCCAGCTTTTCGGCGACCCGGTCCGCGGCGCCGCTGGTCGGCATTGAACGGGCGATGCCCTTGAGGCCATCCTTGTAGCCCGGCGCCAGATGGGCGTTGGCGGCGAGCATTGCCAGCGAATCCGACGGGGTGACAAATACGCCTTTGCCGATGATCAGGTTGCGATCTCCATCGCCATCGGAAGCGGCGCCGAAATCGGGCGCATCGTCAGCCATCATCCAGTCGAACAGGGCCTTGGCGTGAACGAGGTTGGGGTCCGGGTGATGGCCGCCGAAATCTTCGAGCGGCGTTGCGTTGTAGATGAGTTCCGGATTGACGCCGAGGCGACGCACCAGAATCTCCTTCGCATAGGGGCCGGTGACCGCATGCATGGCGTCGAAGGTGACCTTGAAGCCACCGGCGATCATTGCCCGCATGGCGTCGAAATCAAACAAGGTCTCCATCAGGTCGGCGTAATCGGCGACCGGATCGATAACCTCGATGACCATGCCGCCGGCCTCGAATGTTCCTGTCTGATCGAGGTCGACATCATCGATTTCGGCGATCAGATAGCGGTCGATCTCCCCGGTCCGCGCGAAAATCGCGTCGGTGATCTTTTCCGGTGCAGGGCCGCCACTGGATGTGTTGTACTTGATGCCGAAATCCTCGGTCGGACCGCCGGGATTGTGACTGGCTGAGAGGATCAGGCCGCCGAAGGCACCTGATTTGCGGATCAGATGAGAGGCCGCAGGTGTCGACAGGATGCCGCCCTGCCCAACCAGCACCCGGCCAAAGCCGTTGGCCGCCGCCATCCGGATTGCGGTCTGGATGACGTGCCGGTTGTAATAGCGGCCATCGCCACCGATCACCAGTGTCTCGCCCTTGAAGCCATCAAGGCTGTCGAAAATCGACTGGATAAAGGCTTCGGTATAGCCCGGAGTCTGGAACACCGGAACCTTCTTGCGCAGCCCCGAGGTGCCGGGTTTCTGGTCGGGGAAGGGGCTGATTTTTACGGTCCGGATCATCAATTTCATCTCTGTATGGCAAGAAGTTCGCGGTAAAGCGTGGCGTAGCGGGTGGCGCTTCGGCCCCAGGAAACATCCGCCTTCATGCCCTGGTTTTGCAATCGTGCCCATACCTTGGGCTGGCCGAATGCGCGGATCGCCCGGCGGATGGCCTCGCGCAACGCATCCGGTGTTACCGGTGAAAACTGGAAACCGGTGGCGACACGGGCGGCGCTGGCTGCCTCGTTGGCGTCAATCACGGTGTCGGCGAGGCCGCCGGTGCGCGCCACAAGCGGAACGTTGCCGTAACGCAAGCCATAGAGCTGGGTCAGCCCGCATGGTTCGAACCGCGATGGCACCAGAATCACGTCACCACCAGCCTGCATCAGGTGCGACAGCGGCTCATCATAACCAATCTCCAGGCCGACATGGCCCGGATGACGGGCGGCGGCTGCAGTCAGCATTTCCTCGAGCGCCGCATCTCCGGACCCGAGCATCGCCAGCTTGCCGCCCATGGCGACAATGTCGTCGGTGATCTCGGCCAGCACATCGATGCCCTTCTGCCAGGTCAGGCGGCTGACGGCGGTGAAGACCGGGCCATCGGTATCGGCCAGTCCAAACCGCTCGGCAACGGCCTTGCGATTGGCCTGCCGCTTCTTCAGTTTCAAGGCAGCGTAATTGGCTTCGATCATTGGATCGGTTGCGGGATTCCAGATATCGGTGTCGATGCCGTTGACGATCCCGTGCAAATCCGCGGCGCGGGCGTTGATCAGGCCATCAAGCCCCATGCCGAATTCGGCCGTACGGATTTCCTGCGCATAGGTCGGGCTCACCGTGGTGATCGCCGAGGCCAGTTGCAGGCCACCCTTGAGGAAGCTGACGTCGCCGTAGTATTCGAGCCCCTCGACCGAGAAAGCCGATGCCGGCAAGCCAAGCTCGGAAAAGATTTCAGGGCCGAACTGGCCCTGAAAGGCGAGATTGTGAACCGTCATCACCGTGGGTGTGGCTGCGGCCCTGCTATGCTTGAGGTAGACCGGAACGAGCCCCGCCTGCCAGTCATGGGCATGGACCAGATCCGGTACCCAGCCGCCCACGCCGTTTTCGGCAATATCGGCGGCGGCCCGGCAAAGAGCGGCAAAGCGCCGCCAGTTATCCGGATGGTCAAGTCCCGTCGCATCCGCATAGGGCCCGCCGTCGCGATCGTAAAATGCCGGGGCGTCAAGCACCAGGCAATGCATCTCGTCGACCGTGCAGGCGAGCACCGAGGCAGTGGTGCCGAACAGGTCAGCGAACTCCATTACCGGGATCGGCTTGCGGATTTTCGCCATCACCGGTCTGTAGCCCGGCAACAGTACCCGCATGTCGATGCCATGGCCGGCAAGGGCCGCCGGAAGGGCGCCGACGACATCGGCTAGCCCTCCGGTCTTGATCAACGGGTAGACTTCGGATGCGACGGAAAGAATCTTCATTCGTAAATCAGCCCCGCGCGGTTGAGCATTTCCTGAGTGATCAGGCAGATACCCGATTCGGTGCGTGTAAAGCGGCTGGCGTCGAGCTCCTTATCTTCGCCAACGATCAGGCCTGCCGGAATCTTGACGCCGCGATCAAGCACCACTCGCGCCAGATGCGCGTCCCGACCGATCACGCATTCCGGCAATACCACCGCTTCATTGAGGGATGAATAGGACCGGCACAAAACGCCAGAGAAAAGCAGCGAGCGGTTCAGCTCGGCACCGGAGATGATGCAATCGCCCGAGACCAGCGATGACAACGCCATGCCGCGGCGGCCGTCTTCGTTATGCACAAATTTTGCCGGCGGGCGGATCTCTGCATAGGTCCAGATCGGCCAGGAGCGGTCGTAAAGATCGAGTTCCGGCAGGATGTCGGTGAGATCGATGTTGGCCTGCCAATAGGCATCAATGGTTCCAACATCACGCCAGTAGGCCTCGTGGCTGGGGGTTTCGCGGACACAGGAATCGGTAAACCGGTGCGCCACGGCTTTGCCGTTCTTGACGATATAGGGAATGATGTCCTTGCCGAAATCACGACTCGAACCGGGGGTTTCGGCATCGCGGCGTAATTCATCCATCAGGAAATCGGTGTTGAAGACATAGATGCCCATCGAGGCAAGCGCCATATCGGGCTTGTCGGGCATGGCCGGGGGGTCGGCGGGCTTTTCGACAAAGTCGATGATAGTGTCGCTGGCGTCGACATGCATGACGCCGAAGCCGGTGGCTTCCATGCGTGGCACTTCGAGGCAGCCAACGGTCACGTCGGCGCCGGAATTGACGTGCTGTTGCAGCATCAATTCATAGTCCATCTTGTAGATGTGGTCGCCCGCCAGAATGACCATGTATTTGGGCGCATAGCTTTCGATGATGTCGATATTCTGGAACACCGCGTCGGCGGTGCCGTCATACCATTGCGTTTCCGAAACGCGTTGGCTGGCGGGCAGAATGTCGAAGCTTTCATTGCGCTCTGGCCGCAGGAAGTTCCAGCCACGCTGCAGGTGGCGGATCAGCGAGTGGGCCTTGTATTGCGTGGCCACGCCGATACGCCGAATACCGGAATTGAGCGCGTTCGACAGGGCGAAATCGATGATCCGCGTCTTGCCGCCGAAATAGACCGCGGGTTTGGCGCGAACGTCGGTGAGTTCCTTGAGCCGACTGCCGCGGCCGCCCGCCAGTACATAGGCCATGGCGTCACGCGCCAGTGGCTGGACCCTTTTCTGCTCCATGTCTTCCTCCCGTTCGGTTTTCGCCGCGTCCGGTTCAGCCGGGCGTCAGCATCAATGTTGCCAATGGCGGCAGTGTCAGCTCGGCAACCGTGCGCCCATCCTCCAGACGCGTGGTCACTTCGCCCATGTTTCCCTTGCCGGAGCCGCCATAGATGGTGGCGTCGGAATTGAAGATCTCGCGCCAGGTTCCGCCTGCGGGCATCGGCACCAGGTAGCTTGTGTGAACGTTAGGTGTGAAATTCGAGATGACCACCACCGGCATTTCGCCGGGCGCGTGGCGGGCCCAGGCAAACACCGAATTGGCGCTGTCATCGGCGATCAGCCATTCAAAGCCTTCCGGCTCGCAATCGCGGGCGTGAAGCGCGGGTAGCCGGGCGTAAAGCTTGTTGAGATCGCGCACCAGGTTCTGCATGCCGTGATGGCGAGGGTCGTCGAGATGATCCCAGTCGAGTTGCCGGGCCTCGCTCCATTCGCCGCGCTGGGCAAATTCCTGGCCCATGAACAGCAGCTTCTTGCCAGGGTAGCCCCACATGAAGCCGTAATAGGCACGCAAATTGGCGAACTTCTGCCACTCGTCGCCGGGCATCTTGGTTAGCAGCGAGCCTTTGCCATGCACCACTTCGTCGTGGGAGAGCGGCAACACGAAATTCTCCGAAAAGGCATAGAGCAGGCCAAAGGTGAGGTCGTCATGATGGTGTTTGCGATGGATCGGATCGCGGCTCATGTAGGACAGGGTATCGTGCATGAAGCCCATGTTCCATTTGAACCCGAAGCCCAGCCCGCCCTCATGCACCGGCGCCGATACCTTGGGCCACGAAGTGGATTCCTCGGCAATGGTGACGATGCCGGGATGGGTGGCGTAGACCGCCTTGTTCATCTCGCGCAGGAAATTGACGGCTTCGAGATTTTCCCGGCCGCCATCCTTGTTGGGTATCCACTCGCCTTCCTTGCGGGAATAATCGAGATAGAGCATCGAGGCGACTGCATCGACCCGCAGGCCGTCGACATGATAGGCCTCGGCCCAGAACAGCGCGTTGTTGACCAGGAACGACACCACTTCCCGCCGGCCAAAATTGTAGATCGCCGTGTTCCAGTCCGGGTGAAAACCCTGACGTGGATCGGCGTGCTCGTAAAGCGCGGTGCCGTCGAAATTCGACAGGCCGTGGGCGTCAGTCGGAAAATGCGCAGGCACCCAGTCGAGAATGACGCCGACACCGACCTGATGGGCGCCATCGACAAGCCGGGCAAACCCCGCAGGCTCGCCAAAACGCGCTGATGGCGCATATAGCCCTGTGGTCTGATAGCCCCAAGACGGATCATAGGGGTGCTCGGAAACCGGCAGAAATTCGATATGGGTAAAGCCCATCTCCACACAATAGGGGATCAATTCGGCAGCCATCTGGTCCCAGGAGAAGAACGAGCCGTCATCGTGGCGGCGCCAGGAGCCGGGATGCACCTCGTATACCGACATCGGCTGACGGCGGGGATCAACCTTGCTCCAATGATCGCGGTGGGCCTGATCGCCCCATTCATGATCGAGGCCGGCAGCGACGATGGAAGCGGTAGCCGGACGAAACTCGGCGCGACGTGCATAGGGGTCGGCCTTGAGCGGCAGTTTCTGCCCGTCCGGCCCGATGATCTCGAACTTGTAGGCGGTGCCGGGTTTAACGTCGGGGGCAAAAATCTCCCAGATGCCAACATCGCTGCGCTTGCGCATGACATGGCGGCGCCCGTCCCAGTCGTTGAAATCGCCGACGACGGAGACGCGGCGGGCATTGGGCGCCCAGACGGCAAAATGCACGCCCTCCACGCCTTCATGCGTGATCGGATGCGCGCCGAGCTTGTCGAACAGCCGCAGATGCGAGCCCTCGGCGATGAAATAATCGTCCATCGGCCCCAGTACCGGCCCGAAGCTGTAGGGATCGCCGATCTGCCAGGCACCGGTCGCATTGGTGGCGGAATAGCGTAGCGGCTGGCGCTGCTTGAGGTTGACCCGGCCTTCGAACAGGCCTGCCACCGCACCTTGTTCAAGCTGACCGACGGGCTCGCCAACCAAGGTCAATACCTGGACCGCATCGGCACCGGGGATGAAGGCACGGGCAATCATGCCTTTCTGGTGATCTTGTAGTCCGAGAACAGAAAAAGGGTCCGCATGCGCTCCCGAAGCGATTGCTTCTGCCTCATCCACAGGCAGGCTGAAGCCCGTCTTGTCGGCGTCGCGCACGGTTCCCTTTTGTTTCATGGGCCGGCTTTCCAGATTTCTTTCGCATACTGGCGGATTGTGCGGTCTGATGAGAACCAGCCAACCCGCGCGGTATTGATGATAGTACGGCTATACCACGCCTCTTCGTCAACCCACAAAGCGTCAACCTGGCGCTGGGTCTTGGCGTAAGCGTCAAAATCGGCCGTGACCATGAACCAGTCATGGTCGTAAAGCCCGGCGACAAGATCGGTGAAACGGTCACGGTCGTCCTGGCTGAAAACGCCCGACGAAATAGCCGTCAGCGCTTGCGACAGTTCGCTTGACGCCTCGATGATGGCGCGGGGCTCATGGCCTTCGGCGCGGCGCGCGGCGACCTCGTCGGCGGTGAGCCCGAAGATGAAGATATTGTCCTCGCCCACACATTCGCGGATTTCGACGTTGGCGCCGTCAAGCGTACCGATGGTCAGCGCACCATTGAGGGCGAACTTCATGTTGCCGGTGCCCGAGGCTTCCATGCCTGCGGTCGAAATCTGCTCGGACAGATCCGCGGCCGGCACCATCACCTCGGCCAGCGAGACGTTGTAATTGGGGATGAAGGCGACCTTGAGCAGGCCGCGCACGGCGGGATCATTGTTGATCACCCGCGCCACGTCGTTGGCGAGTTTGATGATGAGCTTGGCATTGTGATAGCTCGGCGCCGCCTTGCCGGCGAAGAATTTCACACGCGGGACCCAGTCGAGTTCGGGGTGCGAGCGGATCTGGTCGTACAGCGCCACGGTCTCGATGATGTTGAGCAATTGCCGCTTGTATTCGTGAATTCGCTTGATCTGGATGTCGAACATCGCCGACGGATCGAGTTTGATACCCATCCGGCGAGCGACAAGATTTGACAGTTGCGCCTTGTTTTCGCGCTTGATGGCGGCAAAGCGGGCGCGGAATTCGGAATCGCCGGCAAAGGCATCGAGCGCGGAGAGCGCTTCGGCATCGTCCATGAACTCGTCGCCGATGGCCTCGCGGATGAGCGAGAACAGGCCGGGATTGCACTGCATCAGCCAGCGCCGCGGGGTGATGCCGTTGGTTTTGTTGTTGATGCGCTCCGGGTAGAGCCCGTGCAGATCGGAAAATACGGTCTGTTTCATCAGATCTGTGTGTAGCGCCGATACGCCGTTGATCGAATGCGAACCGACAAAGGCCAGATTGCCCATACGGACACGACGTTCGCCGCCTTCATCGATCAGCGAGACCGAGCGGGCCTGTTCATCGCCATAGCCGCGCACCTTGCGGGCGTGACGTAAAACGGTGGCGTTGATGGCGTAAACCAGTTGCATGTGACGGGGCAGCAGCCGTTCAAACAAGGGCACCGGCCAGCTTTCCAGCGCTTCGGGAAGCAGCGTGTGGTTGGTGTAGCTGAAGGTTTTGCGGGTGATGTCCCAGGCGGGGTCGAATTCCATACCGTGAACATCGATCAACAACCGCATCAATTCGGCTACCGAAACCGCTGGATGGGTGTCGTTGAGCTGGATCGCGACCTTGTCGGGCAGCGAACTCAGATCGTCATATTGCTGCAGGTGACGGCGCAGAATGTCCTGAAGCGAGGCGGAAGAGAAGAAATATTCCTGCCTGAGCCGCAATTCCTGGCCCGCCGGGGTCTGGTCAGCGGGGTAAAGCACGCGGGTGAGCGCCTCGGCCTTGTTACTGTCACGCAGGGCGCCGATGTGATCACCGGCGTTGAAGGCGTCGAGCAGTATCGGATCGATTGGCTGTGCGGTCCACAGCCTGAGCGTGTTGACACGCTTGGCCCGCCATCCGACCACAGGTGTGTCATAGGCAGCCGCGATCACGCGCTCCAGTGGTTTCCAGACGCAGCGCTGGGTCCCGGTGGTGCCGTCATCAACGCTGTCCACGGTGCCGCCGAAACCGATTTCGTAAGCGCACTCGTGACGTTGAAACTCCCACGGATTGCCGTGGGCCAGCCAGTTTTCCGGCAGTTCGACCTGCCAGCCATCGCTCATTTGCTGACGGAACAGGCCATGGACATACCGGATGCCGTAGCCATAGGCGGGAACATCGACCGTGGCCATGGATTCCATGAAGCAGGCCGCAAGTCTCCCCAGTCCGCCATTGCCGAGGGCCGCGTCGGGTTCCAGGGCGGCGACTGCGTCAAAATCCACGCCAAGCGCTTGCAGCGCTTCGCTGACCTCGTCGAGCATTTCGAGATTGGACACTGCGTCGCGGGTCAGCCTGCCGATCAGGAATTCCAGCGAAAGATAATAGACCCGCTTGCCGCCGCTCTCATAGGTTTGCCTTGTCGACGCCATCCACCGGTCGATCACCCTGTCGCGGATCACCAGGATGGTAGCAGTCATCCAGTCATGCGGTTTGGCGACCTTGGCGTCCTTGCCGATCGAATAGGTGAGCCGTTCGATGATCTCGGCTGCCAGCGCTGCCGGGTCGGCGCTGCGTGGGCTGGGCGAGGGAAGATCGGCGAGGGCAGATTTGGTGATCATCAATGGTTTCCAGATCATCGGTTGTCGGCTCCAAACGTGCGCAATGCGCGCCATCGCGCCAAGCGAGGAAACCAGCAATGAACGATTTCATCATCAATATCCAGCATTTAAATCCATTAGATTGGCCATTTTATGCGATTCCGTCACAAACGTTGTGAATTCAGACAGTGTTAGACAGGTGCGAAATTGTGCACCTGTGCTTGAAAATTCACATGAATTTCCCGGCGTTACTCGACCACAAGATACCCCGAGGCGATGCGTCGATTCAGATGCTGATCGACCGCAGTTCGGTCGGGGCAATAGAACAGTCGACCCTCACAGCGGTCCCTGAGCGCACCAAGATTGGCGTACATGGGTGATTCTTCCAGGCCTGCGGCTTCCAGCAGTGAGACGCCAAGATAACCGATATCCAGATTGGCGAACTGGAAGGGGCGCATGTCGACATCCACACCGTAGCCATGGACCGTGAAAAACGACTGGTAGGCCGAAGAGGTCAGGTTATCGATGGCAAAATCCGGGAACTGCTGGGTGATGACGTCGCGCGTTGCGAATGACTGGTGGTCACCGAATTCGAGAACGATGGAGGGGTGCCGCTTGCTGTCGGCCTCGGTCTGGCCGAGAAACCAGCGGAAATCCTGTTGTGCCTGGTCAACCCGCCGGATGTACTCGTCCAGTTCGGCGTTGCCGGTTTCGATATCGTCGGCTGGGGAGGAGGCGGCCAGCTGGGCAGAGTAGGGCGAATGCGCAAACATGGTCTGGACCTGGAGAAACAGCGGCCTGCCGTCGGTCTTGCGATGCTCCTCGATAAATGCCCGGGCGGCCTCGTAATAGAACCTGTCATGGTGGGCATATTCGCTGGCGCCAATGCGATCAAAGTCGAGGACTTCGTCAACGCCGATCGATTTCAGAAACGGGCCTTCATTGACGAAGGTGAACTTCATCGGCATCAGCACGGCCGTCCGGTAACCGCAGCGCTTGAGTTCTGTGGCGAGCGAATAATTGATCCGGCCCTCCATCGCCGTTGTCAGATACGGCGCCTGCCAGCCGAAATCGAGGCTGGACAGCCCGGTCAGAAACGAGAAATTGGAGATCCAGGTTCCACCACCAAAGGTTTCGACCCGTAGTCCGTGGGAGTTGCCGTCGGCGGATTTGAACTGCTTTGAAAAATGCTGGTCAATTCCGAACTCGTTCAGCCGGCTGAGGTCGCTCTGGCTTTCGCTGAGAACCACAAAAAGATCCGGCTTTGGCCCCGTTGCTCCGCAGGCCTCAGGTGCAGCAAAGGGTTCGGCAGCCGGCATTTTGGCAAATTTTTCGCCGATGCCGCGACCGAGAGCGGCGTCCTTGATGTCGAGGAACGAGACAAAAAAGGCAGAGGCGTTGAAACCGCCGAGATAATGGAAATATCGCGGTTCGTCGGCCTTGAGCGGATAACTCACCGGGATCAGCGCGAAGGTGGCCGCCATCAACCCGGCTCGCCATGGCGCCGTTATCCGGCTCTTGCGATCCCAGATGAAGACCAGCGCGAGCGCCAGTACTGCGCACAGCATCAACCCGGCAAACGGGACGATGTAAATGGTGAATTCATCGAGCAGAAAGGCAAACGCCTTGGGGTCGGTTCCGGTGAAGATCACATCGTAGGCATGAAGATCAAAACCCTTGGTGCGATATTTGAGCACCGAGGCGACGGAAATCAGTGTCGTGAGCGTAAGCGCTGTGTAGATTGAGAAATAGGCCTTGCGGCTGAGCAGGAAGATCACGGTCGCCATGCCCAGGACAGAAAGTATGACGAACGGCATGTGGTTGATTGCCCGTTCGAGCAAATAGAGAAACGCCGTGCATATTACCAGGGCAGCAACCGCGGCCACGGGATTGAGGATCAGTCTTTTGGTTATTGCTATCAGCTTCATGCCGGGCGCTCCTATGGAGGACGCTTAGAAAATGCACTGTTCCTGCTGGTAAGCAAACGCAATGAAAAGTTAACCCTAACGGCCGCGCAGGAGCTCAAATCAGGAGCCTGAGCCCTATATTGTGCACGGAGCCACCCGCCTCCTGGTGCGCAAGGTAGCGCCATTTCGAAGTTCATTGCGATGGATCAAACTGGGGTCTGCCAAGCCTGCTAGTCTAGCATTGCAGCGTTTTGGGAACCTTGATGGGCAAGCAGGAGATAACAATCGATATGTCGATGGATGTGGTGATGAGCCACTATCCGCAGACAATTGCCGTGTTGCTGGCACTGAAGATGCATTGCGTCGGGTGCGTGCTGAGTTCGTTTCACAGCGTTGGTGATGCGGCGCACGAACATTCGCGCGATGCCGAACCATTGCTCGATATGCTCAACTCCGCAATCGCGCCCGACGACAAGGGCTGAGCCGCCTTAACTGCGCGCGGTGGCCAGCATCATCAACTCGTGTCCCTCAATGATGGTGATCCGCTGGCGCCCACTCTTGATCCATCCCTTGGTTTCCCAGCTGCTGAGCAGGCGGGAAACGGTATGAAGCGTCGTCCCGGTCATCTCGGAAATGTCCTGGCGGGAAATCAGGAAGTCGATCAGGATCCCATCCTCGGTCTTGCGTCCGGTTTGCCTGGCGAGATTGAGAACCGCGTTGGCAACCCTTTGTTCGACCCGTTCGGTGGCAAGCTCGACAACACGGTCCTGGGTGCCGACAAGCCGTTCCCCGACCAGCGAATAGGTGTTGGTCGCAAACCCCGGATGGGTCGAAACGATGGCATCCCAGATGGAGGAACGCCATGAAAGCAGAACGCAATCAGCTGCGGCCACGGCGTTCGCCGGATAGGTTTCGCGGCCAAGTGCCTTGGCAATTCCCAATAATTCGCCGGCGGCAATATAGCGGATGATGACCTGTTCGCCATCCGGAGTCACCTTGACCACGCGGACAAATCCATCAAGAAGCAAAAAGAACGAATTTGCCTTTTCGGCTTCCCGGAAAATATGCGAATCTTTCGGATGACGGACGGAGACCGCCTTGGCGAGCATGCCCTCCAGAGATTGGCGATCCATTCCCGCGAAAGGCGGCAGATCGGCAATGAGGGAAGGATCAAGACGGCTCAAAGGTTTTCTCCAATTTGCGACAGTGCAAAGACCCTGTGAGCAAAACTGTTAGGGACATAGCCGCGCCAACGCAACCCAAAGGCGGCGGCGCGCGAAATTAATGAATGTGGATCTGATCATGGCAATTCCTCGAACCCGCGACTACGCCGGCCCGGCACTTCTGAGCTACGGTTTTCGCCCGTTTTTTCTGTTCGGCGCGCTCTATTCGGGGCTGTCGATTCTGCTCTGGCTACCGCAGTTCTATGGCGAGTTGAGCCTGTCGACACTGTTTGCGCCAACTGATTGGCACGTTCATGAACTCTATTTCGGTTTTCTGCCGGCGATTATCACCGGGTTCCTGTTCACCGCGGTTCCGAACTGGACCGGACGGATGCCGCTGCAGGGCAACGGCTTGCTGGTGCTGGTGATGATCTGGCTGGCCGGACGGCTGGCGGTGACATTTTCATCGTACATAGGCTGGCAGTCGGCACTGGCCATCGACGTGTCGTTTCTGATTGCCGTGGCGATGGTAATTGCCCGCGAAATCATTGCCGGCGCAAACTGGCGAAATCTGAAAGTGCTGTTGCCGCTGTTGGTGCTGACATTGGCCAACATCGCCTTTCACCTGGAAGCGCATTTTGAGGGCGTTTCCGATTACAGCCGTCGGCTGGCGGCACTGGCCGCAATCAGCCTGATCATGCTGATTGGCGGGCGGGTGATCCCAAGCTTTACCCGGAACTGGCTGGTGCGGGAAAACCCGGGGCGTTTACCGGCAGCGTTCACGCGTTTTGACGTTGTCTCGATTGCCGTCGGGGTCCTGGCCCTTGGGTTCTGGACGGCGTTGCCGGAATCGATGGTGACTGCGGTAACTATGGCGGTTGCGGCCCTGTTGCAATTGCTCCGGGTGGGGCGTTGGGCGGGCGAGCGCGCACTGCGTGATCCGCTGGTCTGGATCCTACATGTGGGCTACTTTTTCGTGCCGGTCGGCTTTGCCCTGATCGCAGCGGCCATTCTCTGGCCAGACCATGTTTCGCAAGTGGCTGGCGTGCACGCGCTCAGTGTCGGCGCGGTTGGCGTGATGACTTTGGCGATGATGGTGCGGTCTTCGCTGGGGCATACCGGACAGGCGCTGAAGGCGGGCCGCTCCGGTGTCTTCATCTTCGCATCGGTGCTGGTCGCAGCTGTTGCCCGCATCCTGGCGGCCACGACTGACAGCCAGACGCTGGCGCTGCATGTCGCGGCTTTTGCCTGGATGGCGGCGTTTGTCGGTTTCGGGGTGATCTTCGCTCCGGCGCTGCTGAGGCGGCGAAGATCAAAAGCCGAACGCTAATGCATGCGTTGGCTCAATCTACTGTAGCGCGTCAGAAAACCGCCAATGGTGAAACGCCGATCACCGCCGGGTGCAAGACAAGAAGCACGGCAAACAGAGCGACGCCGGCCAGGGTTCTGACAACGAACCGGTCGCGGGCGAAGCTTTGTAAAAGCGGCGCCTGACGCACGGCGATCGCCAGTGCGTTATACTCCGCCGCGCCGAGTAGCCGTTTGTTGCGGCGGTCCAGCAAGCGCATTCCGAGCAGCGAGAAGGAGGCAAACACTCCGAACAGGATAATGTGAGCGAGATCTCCGTTGGGCAGCATGTGTGAACCGGCCCACAACAGAAAACCCACCAGCAGCGGGTGCCGGTATACGCGGACGATACCGGCATGCGCAGGGTCGAAGCGGGACCCGGTCGTGCCGCCGAATGAAAACGGATTGGGCCGCCCGAGCGTGAAGGCGATGATGAGGCAGACTGCCAGCATGACGATCAATGTGACGCCGAACTGCCAGGGGGCCGGGCTCCAGAGCTCAACATAAGGTGCCCGTGCGGCGGCGTAAATCAACCAGCCCAGCGCAAATATCGACACACAGGAATACAGCACGGTAAAGGCGCGCCCGCCGATGCGTTTGACGATCTGTGCCTTAACCGGTGGCCGTACCGGCACGCTGTGCAGCACGAAGAATGCCAGGAAGGCGATTGCGAATTCATACCAGCTAGTCATCTGTTCCTCTATTCGGTAGGGTGACGCACCTGTTTCAACAGCTCGCCTGGCCGTTGCCTGCGCCCGAAAGCGATACGCCATAATATCCGGCGAGTTCCAGTACCCTTAGCCTTTCAAGTCCGTCGGTGACCGCCCGTTACCGTTGAAATGATTGATCCTGATGCCGTTTCGGCATTCGGGTGAGCGGTGATTCCACAATGTTCGTCTGCTGCTCCAGGGGATCATCCCAAAAATACAGATATATGCAATGCAACATTTTTTCGCAGGGGTTGAGCTAGATCAAAGAGCCACTGAGTGCGTCCCCCTAAGTTCCCTTTGTGAATAATCGGATGAACTGAAACATGATGAGCAAACCGGGCCGCGGCCATAGTTGGATTATTTCATTGTTCGCGTTGATCACCAGCCTGGTGCTTGGCGTGGGCGGCGCGCAGGCCGAGCCGCTGGTCATGAAATTCCTGGACGAAGTCAGTGTCGGGGAGATCGTCCCTGACGCTACCGAGTATGGCCCGCTTCGCAGCGATATTCCCGTGGTTGAGGCGCTGAAGGACGGTCAGGTTCTGGGCTATGTGTTCCTGACTTCGGACTTTGTGACGACCACCGGCTATTCGGGAAAGCCGATCCACACGCTGATGGGGGTTGATCCGAAAGCGCAGGTCACGGGTGTCCGCCTGGTCAAGCATTCCGAACCGATCGTGCTCGTCGGTATTCCCGAAGCGAAAATCAAAGCGGTCACGGAAAAATATGCCGGGCTCGACCTTATCGCAGAGGCGGAAGCCGGCGGTTCGGCGCATGATCTCGACATTGTCTCGGGCGCGACTGTGACCATCATCGTCATTGACGATTCGATTGTCCGCGCCGGCCTGAAAGTGGCGCGCGCGCTGGGGCTCGGTTCGCTCGAGCCGGAACTGGCAAGCAGCGGCCCGACCAAGGCACTGCTCATGCCGGCGGGTGACGATATACCGGTTTCCGATTGGCAGACACTCGCTGGCGACGGCTCCATCCGCAGCCTTCGGCTCGACGTCGGACAGGTCAATGCGGCGTTTGAAGAAACCGGCGATCCGCGCGCCATCAAGCGTGCCGAAAAGGGTGACCCGGACGCCACCTTCATCGACATGCAGATGGCGCTGGTCAGCGCGCCTGAAATCGGTCGCACGCTGCTTGGTGACAGCGAATACGCAAATCTGCTCGAGTGGCTCGACGAGGGCGACCAGGCCATTCTGGTGGTTGGCCGCGGCAAATACTCCTTCAAGGGCTCGGGCTATGTTCGCGGCGGAATCTTTGATCGCATGCATCTGATCCAGGGCGATACGGCCGTTCGGTTTCATGACAAGCAGCACAGACGGCTTGGCAAGCTGGCGCCCGAAGATGCGCCATCCTTCACCGAACTTGATATCTTCAAGGTCAAGGCCGAAAGTGGATTTGACCCGGCCGAGCCGTTCCGCCTGCAATTGCTGGTGCAGCGTGCTGTCGGCGCCATCGACAAGGCGTTCATCACCTTCGATCTGGGTTACCGGATTCCCGATCGCTACACCGAAAAGCTGGCTGCCGCCGCTCCGGAGGTCAACAACGCGCGGATCCAGAGCGATGTGGCCGTCTCCGACACCAGCGAACTGAGCCATTTGTGGAAGCGGATCTGGATTCAGAAACGCGTCGAAGTGGTTGTGCTGGTGGCCGCTCTCATCCTTCTGACCGGAGTGTTCTTCTTTCAGATGCAGGTGACAAAGTATGAGCGCTTTACCTACTGGTTTCGCATCGGCTTCCTGACTTTCACGCTTGTTGGCCTTGGCTGGTACGCCAATGGGCAATTGTCGGTGGTCAATGTGCTGGCGTTCTTCTCGGCGGTGACGACCGGCTTTTCGTGGAACGCCTTTCTGATGGACCCGCTGGTCTTCATCCTCTGGTTCTCGGTGGCGGCGTCGCTGCTGTTCTGGGGGCGCGGTGTGTACTGCGGCTGGCTCTGCCCGTTTGGTGCGTTGCAGGAACTGACCAACAAGATCGCCCGCTTTTTCAAAATCCCGCAATACACCCTTCCCTGGGGCCTGCATGAGCGGCTGTGGCCGATCAAGTACATGATCTTCCTCGGTCTGTTCGGCCTCTCTCTCTATTCGCTGGAAATGGCCGAGCGCTATGCGGAGATTGAACCCTTCAAGACGGCGATCATCCTGAAATTCCAGCGCGGCTGGCCCTACATCCTGTTCGTGGTGGTGCTGCTTGGCGCCGGCCTGTTCATCGAGCGGTTCTATTGCCGTTACCTGTGCCCGCTCGGTGCGGCACTGGCGATCCCGGCGCGGCTGAGGATGTTCGATTGGCTCAAGCGCTACAAGGAATGCGGTGATCCGTGCCAGCGCTGTGCCAAGGAGTGCATGGTCCAGGCGATCCATCCTGAAGGCAATATCAACCCCAACGAATGCCTGCAGTGCCTGCACTGCCAGGTGCTCTACCAGAGCGATACCAAGTGCCCGGTGTGCATCAAGAAAGCCACCAAACGCGAAAAATTCCTCAAGCAAAACAATATGAGTCCGACGTCGCCGAAATCCGGCGGATCAGGGCAGCCGCTTGTGGGGACGACCACGACGTCTCAGTCAACAACCTGAAAGGAACTAGCAAATGTCAGGTGAAGAAACAAAACGGAAAGGCCTTTCCCGGCGCAATCTCATGGCCGCCACGGCCGGCGGAGCTTTTGTCGCAGGATCGGGCATGGGCTCAAACCTGCTGAGCGGTGCGCTTGTCAGCAAGGCGCATGCAGCGACACCGAAATTGCACTTCGAACCCGGTGAGCTCGACCCCTATTACGGCTTCTGGTCTTCGGGCCAGACCGGCGAGATGCGCATTCTCGGTTTCCCTTCAATGCGCGAGTTGATGCGGGTTCCGGTGTTCAACCGTTGCTCGGCCACCGGCTGGGGTCAGACCAATGAGAGCCTGAAAGTGCTCACCGAAGGCCTGACTGAAGAAACCAAGGAGTTTCTCGCCGCCAAGGGCATGAAGACCTATGACAATGGTGACCTTCACCATCCGCATATGTCTTTCACCGACGGCACCTATGACGGTCGGTATCTGTTCATGCAGGACAAGGCCAACACCCGCGTCGCCCGCGTCCGCTGCGACGTGATGAAATGCGACAAGATCATCGAGATCCCGAATGCCCAGGACATCCACGGCATGCGGCCGCAGAAGTTCCCGCGGACCGGCTACGTCTTCGCCAATGGCGAGCATGAAGCACCGCTGGTCAATGACGGCACCATTCTGGACGACCCGTCGCAGTACGTGAATATCTTCACCGCCATTGACGGCGACGAGATGAAGGTATCCTGGCAGGTCATCGTGTCGGGCAACCTCGACAACACCGACTGCGACTATCAGGGCAAGTACGCCTTCTCGACCAGCTACAACTCGGAAATGGGCATGAACCTTGCCGAAATGACCGAGAGCGAACTCGACCATGTGGTGGTGTTCAACATCAAGGCCATTGAAGAAGGCGTTGCTGCCGGCGATGTGCAGGTGCTTAACGGCGTGCCGGTCATCGACGGCCGCAAGGGACAGAACAAGAAGTACACCCGCTACATTCCTATCCCCAACAGCCCGCATGGCGTCAACACCGCGCCTGATGGCGTTCACATCATGATCAACGGCAAATTGTCGCCGACGGTTTCGGTGATTGATGTGACCAAGGTCGATGCACTGTTCGAAGAAGACGCTGATCCGCGGTCTTGCATCGTTGCCGAACCGGAACTCGGACTTGGGCCGCTTCACACCGCGTTCGATGGCAAGGGCTTTGCCTACACGACGCTGTTCCTCGACAGCCAGATGGTGAAGTGGGATATCGCCAAGGCTATCCGCGCCTTCGCCGGTGAGGATGTCGATCCGATCGTCTCCAAGGTCGATGTGCATTATCAGCCGGGCCACAACCACACCACCATGGGTGAAACCAAGGAGGCGGACGGTGCGTGGCTGATCTCGCTCAACAAGTTCTCCAAGGACCGGTTCCTCAATGTTGGTCCGCTGAAGCCGGAAAACGAACAGATCATCGATATCTCGACCGATGAGATGAAGGTGGTACACGATGGACCGACCTTTGCCGAACCACATGACGTCTGTTTGGTGCGTGCGGACATCGTCAACCCGGTCAATGTCTGGTCGCGCGACGATACGATGTTTGCCGATGCCGTTGCCCAGGCGAAAGCCGATGGAGTCGACCTCGAATATGATGACGTTGTCATCGAGGACGGCGACAAGGTGCGCGTCTACATGACCTCGGTTGCCCCGCAGTTCGGCCTTGAGAAATTCACGGTCAAGCAGGGACAGGAAGTCACGGTATATGTGACCAACCTTGATGATGTGGATGACGTGACCCACGGGTTCTCCATATCCAACTACGGCGTTGCGATGGAAGTGGCGCCACAGGCGACCGCGTCGGTCACATTCACGGCGAACCGTCCAGGCGTTCACTGGTTCTACTGCCAGTGGTTCTGCCATGCCCTGCACATGGAAATGCGCGGACGCATGCTTGTCGAACCACGCAAGGCCTGAGGCTAACCGACCATGAACCTGACCGCCCGCACATTTGCAGTGCTGCTTGGAACCACGCTCCTCGCGGGGATGGCGCACGCCGCCGATCTCCGCGTCGAGCCGGGTCCGGATGCACTGGTGCGGGCGGTCGAACTGGCCCAGCCGGGCGACCGTCTGCTTTTGGAAGCAGGGACCTATCAGGGTGGCCTTGTCCTGACGAAGGCGCTTGAAATCGACGGCCAAGGCAAGGCGCATGTGGTTGGCACGGGCACCGGCTCGGTGATCACCATTGATGCACCGGACGTGATTATCGAAGGTTTGACCCTGACAAGCTCGGGTCGCTCGCACCAGACCATCGACAGCGGCGTGCAGATGACCAAGAAAGCTCTCCGTGCCATCGTTCGCAACAATCAGATCGAAGACAATCTCTATGGTGTCGACATCCATGGCGCACGCGATGCGCTTGTCGAAGGCAATACCATCATTGGCGGCGACGACAGGCTGATGAACCGGCGCGGCAACGGCGTCTATGTCTGGAACGCACCGGGCGCCAAGGTGACCGGCAACACGATCCGCCAGGGCAGGGATGGCATTTTCGTCAATACCAGCCGCAAGAATACCTTCACAAACAATCGCTTCGAAAAGCTACGTTTTGCCATTCACTACATGAATGCCGATGACAGCGACGTTTCCGGCAACGTCTCGATTGGCAACCATCTTGGTTACGCCATCATGTTTTCAAAGCGCGTGACCATGCGCGACAACATCTCGCTTGATGATCGTGATCACGGGATCATGCTCAACTATGCCAATAATGCGGTGATCGAGGGCAATGCCGTTGTCGGCGGCGGCGAAAAATGCCTGTTTGTCTACAACGCCAACAAGAACCTGATCAAAGACAACCGCATCGAAGGTTGCGAAATCGGCATTCACTTTACCGGTGGCTCGGCACGCAATGCGATTACAGGCAATGCCTTTGTCGGCAATCGCACCCAGATCAAGTTTGTCAGCACCAAGGATCACACCTGGTCGGGCAATTACTGGAGCGATCACGCTGCCTATGACGTCAACGGGGATGGCATCGCCGACCAGGCGTTCCGGCCCAATGATGCGATGGATCGGGTATTGTGGACCCAGCCTTCGGCCAAACTGCTGCTTGGCAGCCCCGCAGTACAGCTTGTGCGCTGGGCGCAGAGTGAATTTCCGGCGTTGCTGCCGGGCGGAATTGTCGACGACAAGCCGCTGATGAAACCGCATGACCTGCCGGAAACGGCACGCAACTGGAAGGCAGCCCGGCAATGAGCGAGGTCCTCAAG
Source organism: Hoeflea algicola (assembly GCF_026619415.1). NCBI lineage: Bacteria > Pseudomonadati > Pseudomonadota > Alphaproteobacteria > Hyphomicrobiales > Rhizobiaceae > Hoeflea > Hoeflea algicola. The sequence goes on along the minus strand of NZ_JAOVZR010000001.1, from coordinate 2,373,751 downwards.
GCTCGTGATGTCTGCATGAAGTTCAAGGCTGTAACCGCCTTGACCAATGTCAGCATCGACGTGGCGCCCGGAGAACAAGTGGCGTTGCTGGGGCACAATGGCGCCGGCAAGACCACATTGTTCCGCATTGTGCTGGGGTTCATCAAACCCACCAGCGGTACGCTTTCGATCGCCGACCACGCCCCCGGTAGCGATGCCGCGCGGCGTGTGGTCTCCTATCTGCCGGAACAGGTGGCGTTTCCGAAAATGCTGACCGGCAGGGAAATCGTTCGCTTCTATGCGAGCCTCAAGGGCGCAGCATCGGATGCGGTGCAGGATGTGTTGAAGAAGGTCGATCTGGTTGAAGCAGCCGACCGGCGGGTGGAAACCTATTCGAAGGGCATGCGCCAGCGCCTCGGCCTGGCGCAGGCGCTGGTCGGGCGGCCTGGACTGTTGTTGCTTGACGAGCCGACCTCGGGTCTCGACCCGATTTCGCGGCAGCACTTCTATGAGCTGATCGCCGAGGTCGCCGGCAATGGTGGCTCGGTGCTGCTGTCGTCGCACGGCCTGAGCGAACTTGAAGCCAAAACCGACCGCGTCGCCATTCTGCGCAAGGGCGAGCTGGTGGCCAATGGGCCGCTGTCGACGCTGCAGGCGGAGGCGGATCTGCCGATCCGGATCCGGGTTCGCGCCGCCGCAAACGCGCTTGACGAAGTGTTTGAGCGGATTGGCGGCAAGCGCGTCAACGGTGCTTCGGTGGAGATCATGTGTCCGAGAAACGGCAAGATGGCCGCGCTGTCAAAGATCAATGACCTTGGAGCACGGGTGGAAGATGTGGATGTGACGCCGCCGTCGCTGGATGAGATCTATCGGTATTTCTCCAAATCCGACATTGGCCCCAACCAGGGAGTGCTGCGTGATGCACGGCATCTCGACTATTGCTGCGACCGAAATCCGGATTGGCCTGCGCAACCGCTGGATCATCCTGTCATCGCTGATCTTGCTAGTTTTTGCGCTTATTCTGGTGCTTATCGGCAGCGCCCCGACCGGCGAGATCAAGACCAATGCGGTTACCGTGGTGGTTGCCAGCCTGTCGACCTTGTCGGTCTATCTGGTGCCGCTGATCGCACTGTTGCTGTCGTTTGACGCCATTGCCGGCGAGATCGATCGCGGCACCTTGCAACTGGTGCTGGCGAGCCCGGTCTCGCGGGGCACGGTGCTGCTGGGTAAATTTATCGGCCATGTAACGGTGTTGAGCATTGCCGTGGTCATCGGCTATGGCATCGCCGGTCTTGTCGCTTTTTACGCAGGTGGCGGCGGCGATTGGAGCGCACTTGTCGATGTTGCCCGGCTTATCGCCAGCAGCATTGTGCTGGGTGCGACCTTTATTGCCATCGGCTACATCGCCAGCGCCAGTGTACGGCAAACCGGTACCGCCGCCGCACTGGCCGTCGCAATCTGGCTGTTTGCGGTGGTGCTGTATGATCTGGCACTGCTCGGCGGTCTTCTGGCGAGCCAGGACGGCGTTTTTGCGCGAACCCTGTTTCCCTGGCTGCTGGTACTCAACCCGGCCGATGCATTCAGGCTTTACAACATGAACGCGATCGATGCGGCCGCCATGGGCAGCAATCTGGGTGGCGACATGGGATCGGCCACGCCGCTTTCCGGCCTCGCGGTGATGATTAGCCCCGTGGCCTGGGCGATGCTGGCGCTGGGTCTCTCAACAATGGTGATGCACAGGATTCGGCCATGAAGATTGCTCTCAAACCGATCGCTCTTGTCATGGTGATGATCTCGATCTCCGCCTGCAGCGAAGAGCAGGCCGAGGTGGCGGTGCCGCAGCCGGTGGCGCTGTCGGAGGAAGCCGTCGGTCATTATTGCAACATGACCGTGCTGGAACACACCGGGCCCAAGGCGCAGATCTTTCTGGCCAACAACCCGCATCCGATCTGGTTCAGCCAGGTGCGTGACGGCATCGCCTATATCCGGTCGCCCGAAGAGCTTTCCGAGGCGGTCGTTGTCTATGTCAACGACATGGCTAAGGCGAAGAACTGGGCCTTTCCGGAAGAGGATACCTGGATTGATGCCAGCCAGGCCTGGTTCGTGATCGGTTCGCGCAAGACCGGCGGCATGGGAACACCGGAGGTGATTCCATTTGGCACCGAGGTTGCTGCCAACGTGTTTGCGGATGAAAACGGCGGCACGGTGGTTCAATTGGCCGAAATTCCCGACGCCTATGTGCTTGGTCCTACTGGGCTCGATGATGACCCAGCCAATCTGATTACAGGAGCAATCCAATGAGCCTGACCCGTCGTCGCTTCATTACCATCACTGCGGGCTGTCTGCTGACGGCGGGCACGGCAGGTGCTGCCAATATGGGCGCGCGCTGGCAAGGCGTTGCGCTCGGTGCTCACGCTGACCTTCGATTGGTCGGTTTGCCTGCGCAGGAGGCCGAGAGTCTTATTGTCTTGGCGCGGGCGGAGATCGAGCGTCTTGAGCAACTGTTCAGCCTTTATCGCGACGATAGCGCGCTGGTCCGGCTCAACGCGACAGGCATGCTCGATGGACCGAGCGCCGATCTGTTGGAACTGTGTTCGCATGTGTCATCCATCCACGCGGTTAGTGACGGGCTGTTTGATCCCACCATCCAGCCGCTGTGGTCAGCCTATGCACGCGGCGACGGTGTGGTTGACAAAAGCGCATTGAAGGCCGCCCGCGCTGTGGTCGGTTGGGACAAGGTGGAGGTCTCTGCGGGGCGGATCCGCCTCAGGCCGGGCGCAGCTCTGACCTTCAACGGCATCGCCCAGGGTTTTATTACCGATAAGGTCGTCGCCCTTCTCAAGTCTCAAGGCCTTGAGGCGGGGCTTGTCTCGGTGGGCGAGATTGCCGCGGTCGGTGCGTCTCCGTCAGGCGATGGCTGGGAAGTGGGGTTGGCCGAACATGAAGATGACGCCGCCCGCACATCGATCCGCTTGCGCGACCAGGCGGTTGCGACCTCGAGTCCCCGAGGGACACTGATCGGGGAAGGCCAGTCCGGCCATATTCTCAATCCCCGGACCGGTGAGCCGGCTGCCAGCAACTGGAGCCGTGTCAGCGTGGTACACCGACTGGCGGCTGTCGCCGACGGCCTTTCGACAGCCGCGGTGCTGATGAGCGAGGAAGAAGTGCGGCGTCTCGCAGGTGGGATTTCGGGCGCCGCGTTCACTGTCGCAACGCCTTCGGGGGCGAATTCTCAATTTAATCCTGGCGCGGTGCTTGGCAGCGTTGGCGCTAATCCTGTCATCGGGACGGCCTCATGTGGGCCAACTGGTGCAGCGCTTGAGGTTATGCCGATAGGGAAAGGCGATGAGACCGCATTGGCAATTTACCCAGCTGATCAATCAACATGAGTCCGAAATTTAGATAATTGTTACAGGTTTTCGGCCTAAGTTGCCCGCAATAACTCCGTTCGCAACCACTGGGCGCAGTGGTTTCGAGGAGTCTTCGTTCTGGCGGGAGTACCCATGATTGCAATTCCCAAGCTGAGCCTGAATAGCGGGCAAAAGTATTGGCGCCCGAGCTATCTCGCGGCGGGTATTGCACTTGTCGTTACACTTGTTGCCGGTATTTTTGCCGAAATCCAGAATAACGCCATGCACCACCAGCGCGCCCGTGCTGAAGTGGGCGAACAGCTCGGGATCATACGCGCCAAGCTCGAAGGTAACATCAACAGCAATATCCAGTTGGTACGCGGACTGGTCGCCGTGATTGCGACCGAACCTGATATCGACCAACAACATTTTGCGAAAATTGCCGGCAACTTGATGGGCACTCACTCGCAATTGCGCAGTATCGCCGCCGCGCCCGATCTGGTTATCAGTCTGATGTATCCCTTAAAGGGTAACGAGAAAGCCGTCGGGCTCGATTACCGTACCAATGATGCACAACGCGATGCGGCGCTCAGGGCTGTGGATTCCCGCGAAATGGTGCTGGCCGGCCCAGTCGATCTGTTGCAAGGCGGCAAGGGATTCATTGGCCGGTTCCCGGTATTCTACGAGATCCAGTCCGGCAGGGGGAGATTGTGGGGGCTGGTCTCCGCGGTTGTTGATGTGGACCGTTTATATGCGGATAGCGGGCTCAATAGTCCGGACCTGCCCCTCAACGTCGTAATCCGCGGTGTGGATGCGACTGGTGGCGACGGCGAGGCGTTCTTCGGAAACGCCGAGGCTCTCGACCATGATCCGGTGTTGGCCGAGGTTTCACTGCCGAGTGGCAGCTGGCAATTGGCCGCGACACCTCGGGGTGGATGGTCGGATACGCCGGCGAATGCCTGGCAAATCAGATATCTCATCCTGCTTGGCGGTCTGCTTGTCATTCTGCCAATCTCGATTGCCGGTTACCTGTATGATCAGCGGCGGGAGCATGTTCGTGAACTGAACCGGCGCGGCGCTGAGATGCAGAGACTGCAACAGCGGCTGAAACTTGCGCTGAACACATCGAGAATCGGTATCTGGGAGCTCAATGTCGATACCTGGGAGTTGTCTTGGGATGAGCGCATGCGGGAACTCTACGATATTGCCGATGATGTCGAGGTTTTGAATCTGGATCACTGGAAGGCCGCACTTCTCCCTGAGGACGTTACTCAGGCCGAGGCTGATTTCAAACAAGCCGTTGCAACCGGCGCAACGTACAAATCCGAGTTTCGAGTTCTCACCCGCAAGGGTGAGATACGCTGGATCCGGGCCATTGGCGCGGTTCATGAAGATGAGGGTCGCCAGCGCTATATTCTCGGCGTCAACTGGGACGTTTCAACGGACGTCCAGTTGAAGACGCATCTGCTGGCGGCGATGCAGAACGCGGAGGTTCGCAACAATGAGCTTGAGGATGCGCGGGCCCAGATGGAACGGAATTCGTTGCATGACAGCCTGACGGGACTGCCGAACCGGCGATATCTCGACGAGCAGCTTCTTGGCAAGGACGACGGGGCAAACGTTACCGCGCTGCTGCATATCGATCTCGACCGCTTCAAACAGATCAACGACACGCTCGGTCATGCAGCCGGTGACGCGATGTTGATCCATGCTGCGTCGATCCTGAAAGCCCACACACGCCAGGGTGATTTCATCGCCCGCATCGGCGGTGATGAATTCGTCATAGCCACCACTACGGATGCAGGTACGGCGCAACTGGAGGCGCTTGCAAGCCGGATCATTGAGCATATGCGCCAACCGGTTCCCTATGAAGGTCACGAGTGCCGGTTTGGTGTCAGCATCGGCATTGCCATTGCAAATTCAATGGAACCAGACAGCACCAAGCGGCTGCTGATTGACGCCGACATTGCGCTCTACCGCGCCAAGAGCAACGGCCGAAACCGATACGAGTTCTTCAATGATGCGTTGAAGGCCGAGGTTGTGCGCAACAAGCGGATCGCAGACGATATTCTGAACGGTCTCGAACGGAAGGAGTTCCTACCCTACTTCCAGCCGCAATTCGATGCCGTGACGCTTGATGTCATTGGAGTCGAGGCGCTGGCACGCTGGCAACATCCCCGCGAGGGAACACTGGCTCCCGACGCCTTCCTCAAGACCGCTGATGAACTCAATGTCGTGCCGCTGATAGATCGCTCGATTCTCGAGCAGACCCTTTGGCAGTCGACACGCTGGAAAGCGGCCGGCATTTCGATCCCGAAAATGTCGGTCAATGTATCGGCGGGCAGGCTCTATGAACCGGATTTGCTCGACAGCCTTGACGGGATGGTGATTGAAGAAGGCACGCTGTCGTTCGAACTTCTCGAATCGATTTTTCTTGATGAGAACAACGACACAATTGTCGCCAACATCGAAAAGCTCAAGCGGCGGGGTATCGAGATCGAGATCGATGATTTCGGCACCGGCTATGCTTCAATCGTCAGCCTCATCCATGTTCGTCCGACGCGGCTGAAGATCGACCGAAGCTTGATCCTGCCGATTGTCGAGTCCGAGAGCAGGCGGCGGCTGGTTGCCTCGATCATCGATATCGGACGCTCACTGGGCATCAAGATCATTGCTGAAGGCGTCGAGACCATGGAGCATGCAGCGATCTTGCGTGACCTCGGTTGCGATACACTGCAAGGCTACGCGCTGGCACGCCCGATGTCGTCTGAACAGCTGATGGAGTTTGTCCGCGAGGAATCCTGGCGGCGTGTGGCCTGAGCCGCGTGGCTCGATGTCCGGAAGTTTCGACCACCGCCAACACCGCTGATGACCTGGAGACCCGACCCCTGTTGCCCGTCTCTACGTTTCTGAGCGCAGTACCGGGTGCTTGCCATTACACCGTGAGTGTAGCGGTGCTCGCTATTGAACCCTGAGTGTAGCCTGCGTTCATGCTGACATGTCGAGGTGGATCGATCCCGATCCCGGGTCAGGCCGCAATAGCGGTCGCAGTTCATGCAACGATACCGAAATACCTCACCGGGTTACCGGCCAGACGAATGAATAACGAGAATGCTCACAGCGTATGCTCGACGAGCTTGCTGCCCGTGAGGCCATCACGTTAATGGCTGCATGACTGTGAAAGGATGGTGGGCGTAACAGGGATTGAACCTGTGACCCCTACAATGTCAATACGGTTGTCGCTTATTCTGTAGGGTGTCGGTTGACAGGGTTTCGCACAATCGTGGGGTTTTCTGTCTAGTTTGTAGGGTGTATGTGGTTTGTCGGGTGACAAAATGACTTGCAAAGTGGGCAGCGACTTGCAAGGAAGCTACCCACTTTTTCGTCTCATAAAACATCGATCACGATGCCATCTCCATAGCCACGCGCGGGCTACCGTTGACAGTTTCGACGCGCAGCGACTTAGGGTCGCCGCCGGCGCGAACCATGTCGAGCAGTTTCTGCTGCACCTTCGCGTAAGCGAAAGCGTACTTGGCGCTGTTGGCCTCGTCGGGGTCGACCCCTGCCTGCCGGTAAAATTCGTCAGTGACTTCGTCGCGTTCAACTGAGTGCGTCATGATGACATCTCCAAAACCCCGCCTGAGATCAGATCAACGGCCTCTCGCAAATCGTCGGGGCAGTGCTTTGCGTAGACCTTTTCCACCATTCGGATGGAATTTCCTAGAACCTTGGCGATCACCCAAAGCGGCACACCGCGCCGCGCCATGTGGGTGGCCGCCGTGTGGCGCAGAACGTGCGGCGAGATGCCGGTGGACTTGGGCTTCGTGCCCGGTGCCGGCTTCTGCTGCTTGCCCGCCAGGCCAGCTTCTATGACAACGCGCTGGATCGGCGCCCATACGGCCCCCTTGTTGTCCAGCACCAGGTTGTTCTGCCGCTCGGCAAAGGCGCGCTCCATGATCGGGCGCAGCGCTTTCGAGATCGGCACCGTGGCGCGCAGCTTCTTGGTCTTGCGGCGCCCCGGTACGTCGAGCACGATCACGTTCGTCTCGAAGTCAACCCGGTCCCATGTCAGATCGAGCAAGGCCTGCTTCCGACCTGCTGTCTCGAGCGCCAGCCACAAGAAGCGCTCGGGCCGGGTCAACCGATCGCCGCGGCGCAACCGTGCGGCAGCGTCGAGCAGCTTCTGGATCTCGTCAGTGCGCAGCCACCGGTCGCGGGGCTCGCCGGCTTCCGGCAGCGTCACCTTGCGAATGCAGGAAGGATCGATCAACCCGCGGCGCTGGTCAGCGCAAAAGCGCACGGCGGCCACCAGGTAAGACACCTCTTTCGTCACGGTCTGCGGCTTGACCTTACGCCCGAGTTTGCCGGAAATTCGCTTTTCGAGGTAATTGTCTATCGCGACTTGCGACAAACCCGACGCAGGCAATGCGCCGAAATGGGGCTGCATCTGCTTCCACGCCAGCTTCGCGTTGTACTGACCTGCGAGCTTCGGCAAGACGTGCTTGGCCTCGTAGACCGACCACACGTCCGCAAGGGTGAGGCCGACGCCGCGGGTGTCTTCCGGCGCGGCGTACTCCATCAGGAGCCATTGGCCGAAGAAAGCTTTCGCCTCAGCCAGATCCGACGTGCCCGTGCTGATGCGCTTTCCAACCCGGTTTTCTGTCCAGTGGACGTAGATTTTTCCGTTTTTGGCTTTCTTGAGGTAGGGGGCTGAGCCAGACATTTGGTCGTCTCCAGATAGGATTTGAGGTCGTCTTCGTCGATCGTCACGGGGCGGCCCCTGTGATAGGCCAGCTTGCCGGAGAGCCGAAGGCGTTTCACCTTCTCAACCGAGCACCGAAGCCGCTCTGCGACTTCGGCCTCAGTTAGAAGCATCGGTGTTCAGCAGCCCGGCGATCTTCGCCGCAACGTCGAAGCTGACTTCGCGGTCGACCGTCAGCCAGGCACGCTCCGGGTTGCCCGGGCTCGACTTGATCGCGAAGCTCGGCGCGTCCTCCCGGATCGCCCCGTGGTTGATATTCGGCAGTACCCGCTCCGGCTCCACGCCCAACGCTTCGGCCAGTTTCTTGACGCTCTGCGCTGTCGGGAACGACTGGCCTCGAATGTAGGTCGAGATAGAGTAGCGCGGCATGTCTGCGGCGCGGGCAAGATCGGACTGACGCCAGCCTTTCGCGATCATCATGCGGTAGAGACGACGCCCGAACTCTTCCTTGGTGAGGAACTTGGGTGTGGTCGTATCTTCGTCTTTAGCCCGGTCGTTCACTATGTGCGTCCGGTTATTTGATGCCATCAGATTTGTCTCCTTTCCGGAAAGTGTATGTCGGTTTACATTAATAGGCGACATACAATGCACTTGCAAGACATTTTGTCTTTTTTGTTGTTTTCGCCGCTTGACACCGGACAATCTGTCCTCTTATATACGACAAACAGGCGACAAACACTTTACAGACTGCGATCATGTTCGACACGAAGAAGTTCCTCATTGACGAATTTGGCGGCATACCCAAGGTTGAAAGCCTTCTGCATGCCTATGGTGCCAAGCCGGCCTCCGCGTCGGCAATTGCCAAGTGGTTCCAGCGTGGCAGCGTTGCAGGAGAGCGCCTGGCCGAACTGCTCTGCATCCTTGAGATGGAGCGTGGTGCGCCGATACGATTGACCAAGTACTGGGAGAAGAACTGATGCTATCGCTGAAATCGAACACCCTGGATTGTGGGATTGAAAGCGCCCATTTCTGGAAGCTCTCGCGTGACATTAAGCGCGTGCTGAGCAGCGCCCCGCGGCCCTTCGATCGTGGGCGTCTGGCAGAATTGGCTGATGAAGTCGAGGTCGTGGCGATGCATACCGACAGCGAGCAGATCAGCGAAAGGTGCGCAAAACTGCTCGCATCAATCCCGCCACATGCACGGGTTGCCCGGAAGGGTCTCCGATCATGCGCCTTACCGTAAATCTGGCCGGTGCGCCGCTGGCGAAAGGCAGGGTGCGGTTCGCCAAGGCAACCGGCCACACCTACACACCGGAGCGCACCGTCAACTACGAGAGCCGTCTGGCCCATGCTGCGCAAGTCGCGATGGCGGGCCGGCCGCTGCTGACCGGGCCGCTTGAAGTCCACGTCGAGATCCGCATGCCGATCCCGAAGAGCAAACCGAAGAAATGGAAGGCCGACGCGCTGGCGGGATTGATCCGCCCGACGAAGAAGCCCGACGCCGACAACTTCGCCAAGATGCTCGACGCGCTCAACCTCATCGTGTGGGAAGACGACAGCCAGATAGTCGACCTGCGGACCGTCAAATTTTACCACGAAGCTCCGGCCTTCATTGCGACGGTCTCGGAGCTGCAAACTGAAGGAGTATTCGGATGATACCTAGCCAAGTGGAAAGAGCGAAGATGCGGCATGCGGAAGCCCTCGCGCGTATTGTCGCAGGCGCCGAGCGCGTTACCGGCGAGACTGACGCCGAGTTCAAAGCCCGGCTGAGTGAGATGCGGAAGGGTGCGCACCCGGAGACGACTAAGGAGCCGGTGAAGCGCAAGATATATCTCAGCGGCCCCATGAAAGGCTACCCAGGCAGCAACTACGATCTGTTTACACGGGTGGCTGGTGAGCTGCGCGCAGCAGGCCACGAGGTCCACAACCCGGCTGAGTTCCCGCACGACGGGCCGCACGGGACGTTCCCGTTGCGCCAGGCCTTTGCGGCATACTGCGCCTATATCTGTAACGAAGCAGACACGATCGTGCTGCTGCCGGGCTGGCAGGTCTCGCTCGGAGTGAGCGCCGAACTGGCTCTCGCCAAGAATTGCGGGCTTGAAGTCGCCGAGTACGCAGACGCTTCGGTTGCGGAAGAATTTCGCTTGACCTTTTTGTAGCATTTGTAAACAGTGACGCTTGACAGAACCAGATGAAACAGCTTGGCCGGAGAGCCACCGTGACGACCATGACGCCATTTCAGCTACACCGTGGCGACTGCCTTGAGATCATGCCTACGCTCGCCGCGGGCGGCGTCGACATGGTGCTGTGCGACCCACCCTACGGCACGACCGCCTGCAAATGGGATACGGTAGTCCCTCTCGAGCCTATGTGGGCTCAGGTGGGCCGCTTATTGCGGAGGGGCGGCGTCGCGGTATTCACTGCTTCGCAGCCGTTCACGTCGGCGCTGGTTATGAGTAACCCGGCGGCGCATCACCAGACGCTAGTGTGGCGGAAGAACAAGCCTAGCGGCCATTTGAACGCAAAACGCAGGCACCTCACCAGCCACGAGGACATCGTTGTTTTCTGCGATGGCACACCTACCTACAATCCACAGATGTGGCAGTCCATCCCGTCCAATGGGGCTCGCCGAACCAAGTTCACGCCGGTCTATGGTGCGCAGGTTCCGACAGAGTACCCAAGCGGCAAGACGGACAGGTATCCGGTTTCCGTGCTGCCCTTCGACGTGGTGAATAACGACGGGACCAATGGTGGCAGGCACCATCCAACCCAAAAGCCGGTAGCCCTGATGGAATACCTGATCCGCACCTACACCAACGAGGGTAACACGGTTCTCGACTTCACCATGGGGAGTGGCACAACCGGCGTCGCCTGCCGCAACACAGGCCGAAATTTCATAGGCATCGAGAATGACCCGGGGTACTTCGCGATCGCCGAACACCGGCTCGGGAAAGTTGATCTGGGGGTCTTCGGATGATCCCATTTCCAACACAGCTTTCGGGCGCCCATTTTCTGGCTTCGCGCAATCACGCGCTGCTGGCAGACGAGCCCCGTTGTGGAAAAACCGGCACCGCCATCATGGCCGCCGATTACATCATGGCGACCTCGATCCTGGTCATCACGACGGCATCCGGTCGGGGCGTCTGGCTCAAGGGTTTCTCGGACTGGTCGGTGTTCGACCGCGACGTGCAAGCCATCATGAACACCAAGAAGCCGGTCACTGCCGATACGGTCATTGTCGGCTGGCCCTCGTTGGTCAACCCGCGCGTCATGGCTCAGTTACTGGCCCGCAAGTGGGATCTGGTGATTTCCGACGAAGACCACTTCGCCAAGAATTTCACGGCCAAGCGCACGCAGTCACTTTACGGCAAGCTCGTTGATGGCGGCGCGACCCTGGACCACGCCACTGCGCTTTACAGCAAAGCCGCCAGGGTGTGGCCGCTGACCGGGACGCCAATACCGCACAGCCCCGACGACATGTACCCCAGGCTGCGCGCGCTGGCGCCCGAGAGGCTTCTGAGCAATGCCGCCAAGGGGTGGCCCTGCGTCATGGAGCATGACGACTTCCTGCACCGCTATTGCGTGGTCCGGATGAAGAAGCTGTCGCAGTTCAACCGGATCAAGGTGGTCATCGGCGGCCAGAACCTGCCGGAGCTGCGCGAGCGGATCAAAGGCTTCATTCTGCTACGGACGCAAGCCGACGTTGGTATCCGGCCACCTTCTTACGACACACTGCCGCTGATCGTAAGCGAGACGCAACGGCGCGCTGCAGACGCCAACCTCGACCAGAAAGCCATCCTGGAAGCGGTCAAGGACGGCAAGACCAAAGAACTCGACATGCACCTTGGACCGCTGCGGCGGATCACCGGAGAGATCAAGGCCGCCGCCGTGATCGCTGCAGTGAAGGAAGAATTTGACTGCGGCCTCGACCGCATCGTTCTGGCCTACTGGCATCGGGACGTGGGCAAGATCCTGATGGAAGGGCTTTCGCAGTTCGGCGTTGTCGGAATTGACGGCGCAACGTCAGCCGACATGCGACAGAAAAACGTCGAAGCGTTCTCTGATCCGAAAGGCCCGCGCGTCTTTCTGGCGCAGATCGAAGCCGCCGGCGAAGCAATCGATTTATCCGCGGCTGCGGTGCTCTGGTTCGTCGAGGCGTCCTTCTCGCCCCGCTCCATGAAGCAGATGTCGCTGCGGATCACCAATCACGAGCAACGGCGCAATGCCGTCGTGAAAGTCTGCGTTCTTCAAGGGTCCATAGACGAGGCGTTGCAGGCTTCGCTGATGCGTCTGTGGACAGCAATACGAGAGGTTTTGACCAAATGAGCATTAATATTCACATCGAGGTTCCGGAGAAATCCGTGCAAACCGGAGACGCATCCGACTACCTGGCGCGGTCCATGGCTGCGCTCGGCTTCTACCGGGGCCGCACGTCGGATAAGGGTGAAGCACCAGTTACCGCAAAGGACGCTGACGAGACCCCGGAGCAGAAGGAAGACGGCGTCGTCGTTGATACTGGCTTCGAGGTTCCTGTAGCCGAGCCGGGCGGAAATGTTTTCGCAGACACGAAGCAAGAAGCCCCGACCCGCGAGCGCGGCAAGCCTTCTGAAGGCCGCAAGCGCAGGACCAAGGAAGAGATCGCGGAAGACGAAGCGGCTGATGCCGCCGACGCTGCTGCGGCTGCCAGCAAACCGGCCATCTCGACCGGCGAGAACCGGGTTGGCCCTGAAGACGACGCCGAGACCGAAGCAGCAGATGCTGCGGACGAGGCGGCTGAAACTGAAAGCACCGGTCTTGCACCGATTGACCAGCTTCGCCGCGCCATGGGCGCGTATCAGAAGAAGTTCGGCATGGCCGAAGCCGTCAAGCTGGTCGAAGAAGGCGGGCTGATCGGCCGCGGCATCACCGATATCGACGAAGCCGACATTCCGGCTGCTGTCGAGCGGGTCAACGCGGCGGTTGCCGGTGCCAAGACCGAAACCAAGGCTGCAGCGGAAACTCCGACTGCCACCAAGGAAGACGCTGTGGCGGCGATGAAGCGCTATGCGCTGGAGTTCGACGGGCAGAACACCGACCCGGCGAACATGCCGTTCACGATGGAAGACTGCCCCAAAATCTTCGGCATGCTGTTCGGCGCCGGCATCACCAAGATCAGCCACGTTCCGGCTGATGGCTACGGCAAGGTCGTCGCGGCCATCGACGAAGCCATCCAGAAAGACCCGTTCAAGCGCGGCGCTGAATAATGGTTGACCACGGAGAACGCGAACATGCTTCGTGGGCGGCATCGGCAACCGCGCGCAATGTCCACTGCCCGGGCGCTCTTGCCCTGGCGCTGGACGCCAACACACCGGACAAGGAGACAATCCATTCCGCCCGTGGAACGGCGGCCCACCAGATCTCGGAGAAGTGTCTGCGCTCCGGCGCTGATGCTGACAGCTTCATCGGCAAGATCGAGAAGACCAAGTCTCACGAGATCGAGATCGACGAAGAACTGGCCAACTCGGCGCAGGAATACATCGACTACTGCCGCGGCTGCCTCTCCGGGTACGAGGGTGAGTTCGGCGGCGACGCCATCTTCTGGATCGAAGAGAAGTTCTCACTCGCCGAGTTGGGCCCGCCATTCGATGCCGGGGGCACGGGTGACTTCGTCGTCTACTACCCTGTCTGCAAAGTGCTCGAAGTCGTCGATCTCAAGAACGGCATGGGCGTCGTCGATGTGAAGGACAACCCGCAGCTCCGGACCTACGGGCTCGGCGCAGTGTTGGCGCATCCGGAGCTGGACGTTGAAACGGTCACTGTGACGATCGCTCAGCCCCGCGCGCCACATAAGGATGGGCGCATACGTTCGGAGACGTTTCACGTCGCCGATCTGATCGCCTGGACGGCCGATCTCCTGAAATCCATGCACAAGTCAAAAGCTGCAATGGACGCCTACGAGACGGCCAAGGGCAACAGCGTGTTGATGGACGAGTGGGTGGCCGAATGGCTGCAGCCCGGCAAATGCACGTTCTGCCCCGTTGAAGGGACTTGCCCGGCGCTGCGCCGGGACGCTCTCAGCGTTGCATCGGTCTGGTTCGACGACATGAACCAGCCCCGCATCGGCAACATGCCAAACGAGATGTCACCGGAGAAGATCGCCGAGACGCTCGACATGCTGCCGATGCTCGAAGATTGGGTGAAGGCCGTCCGCGCCTACGCCCATACGCAGGCCGAGATGGGAACCACCATTCCCGGCTGGCAGCTATCCGAGAAGATCGGCAACCGCCGCTGGATCGACGCCGACGTGGCGCTTGTCGAGCTGATGGAGCAGGGCTTCTCGGAAGACCAGGTCTACGACCGCAAACCGATCAGCCCGGCCAAGGCCGACAAGCTGCTCGGAGCAAAACGGAAGGCTCTGATCGAGCCCTTTGTGGAACGACCCGTGACTGGAACAAATCTCGTTTCGGAAGCGAAAACATCGCGACCGCCGGCACCGTCGACGGCAGCAAAATACTTTGAACCAAACAGTGAGACAGGAGAATAATCATGGCTGCCAAGTTCGCACGCACTGAAGATTTCAAAACCCCACCCTGCATCGTCAGCTTCGCGCAGGATCTGTTCAAGCCCCGCCAACAGAAGGGCGGCAAGATCAAGTACGGCTGCACGCTGATCTTCAAAAACAAGGACCGGCCCGCGTTGGAAAAGAAGGTCGGCGCGCTGATCGTCGAGCAGTGGGGCGAGAAAGGGCTTGAACGCGCCAAGAAGGGCCTGATCAAGTCGCCGTTCCTCGCTGGCGACGGAAAGGAAGCCCGCAACAAGGAGACCGGCGAGCTGCACCCGGGCATGGGTGAAGGCGTATTCTTCATCCGTGTTTCCGCCAACGAAGACAGGCCTCCGGTTGTCCGTTACCTGGACCCGAATATTCCGGCTACTCCCGAAGAGGTCTATAGCGGCTGCGAAGGCTTCGCAGTGATCAACGGCTTCTGCTGGAACAATGTCGAGAACGGCGACGGTGTCTCGTTCGGTATCCAGTACTTCCAGAAGACCGGCGAGGGTGAACGCCTTGGCGGATCCGGCAGTATTGACCCCGAGAAGTGGTACGAAAAGATCGAAGACACTGGCGAAGCGCCCGAAGAAACGCAGGGCGGCGAGGGCGCGGGCGGACTTTTCGGTTAGGTTCTGTCTATAGTCAAGCTTGACACACGGCTTACAAATAGCCGTGTGTCATTTACCGGAGGTATTTTCCATGGCTGAAATTTGGCACCCAATTCCTTGCGCACCAACAGTGCACGTCAGCTCGCTTGGGCGGTTTCGAAATACGGAGACGGGTAATTTGCTGGCCCCTAGGCTCAGGAAGGACGGATACCTGCATTTGGCTATCCGCTACGGCGGTGAGCGGTTTCACAAGAAAGCACACCAGTACGTGGCGGCGGCGTTTTTAGGGCCTAAGCCCTTTGAAGGGGCGCAGGTCGCCCATGCTGATGGGACACGCACGAATAACACGCCTGAAAACCTTCGTTGGGTGACCTGCAAAGAAAACCACGCAGACCGAGAAAAGCACGGTCGGGCTCCGAAGGGCGCCCGAAACGGTAGATCCCGGCTCCGCGATAGCGAGGTTCTGCGCATACGAGAACTTTTGAGTGCGGGGCTGACCCAGAACGACATCGCTGACCAATTTAACGTCTGCGCTTCGACTATCTCCCACATCAACACTAGAAAGTATTGGAGCCACCTATGACCACTACCGAAGAGGCCGGCGTCGGCCACAACAGCGACGCGCACCGGGTCGCACGCGACCAGTTGAGATCCTTTGTCGAGCGCATCCAGCGCCTCGAAGAAGAGAAGCAAACCCTCGCTGACGACATCAAGGACGTGAAGGGTGAAGCCAAGGCTGCGGGCTACGACACGAAGACCCTCGCCGAGATGCTGAAGCTTCTCAAGATGGACAAGGACGAGCGATCCGAACGCGAAGCGCTCCGCGACACCTACGCCAGCGCGCTCGGAGTGTTCGGATGAAGCACATAATGCTCGACCTCGAAACGCTCGGGACCAAGCCTGGTTCCTCTGTCATCTCGATTGGTGCTGCTCAGTTTGATCTGAATGGCGCCATCGGGAAGACCTTCAAGCAAAACATCTCGGCGGCGAGCTGCCGGGAAATAGGCCTCATTGAAGACCCCGCCACGCATCAGTGGTGGGCAAAGCAATCGGAAGCCGCGCAGGCCAAGATCATGGCGGATCGCAAGCCGGTGACGGAAGCCGCGCAGATGTTCCACTCGTGGTTCATGCGCACGGGCGCCGAGTTCGTGTGGGGCAACGGCTCAACCTTCGACGTGACGTTGTGGGAGGCCGTCTGCCGGAAGCTGGAAGTCACCCCACCCTGGAAGTTTTGGAACGTGCGCGATCTGCGGACGGCTCTGCACCTGTTCGATCTGGACCCGCGCACGATGGGGCGAACCGGTACGCATCACGACGCACTGGATGACGCCAAATTCCAGATCACCTGTCTGGTTGCTGCCGTCAAGAAGGGGCGGGGCAGAGACATCGCGCCTCGCCAGACAGGGGTGTTCGGGTGAGCCTCGAGGCTGCAATCAACGAGGCCGTTTCGCGCGGCCTCGTTGATCTTCAACTGCGCGAAAGCATCGGTGGGTGGCAAGCCATAGCCAAGTACCGGGGCCGCGAGGGCGGTCCGTGGGGTGTCGGCTGCCACGCCGATCCGGTGGCCGCGTTAAACGTCGCTCTGGAGCCAGAGCGCAAATCCGAAATGGGAGTGTTTGACTGATGGAACGTTATTCCTATGAAACGCCTGACAGCCCCAGAGCGCTATTTCGCGTTTTCGACGCCAAGCGCGGAGCGGTAGGGTCTTATGAGAAACCGTCCGCCAGGGCGGTGGCCTTGTGCAGGGACCGCGACGACGCCGAGACGGTCACGGCTGCGCTTAACGCTTTTGTAAAGAGTGGCGCTTGACGATGGCCGCTTACTATTCAGAATTTGACCCGCACGCAGCACAGTGGCTGCGCAACCTGATTTCCGCCGGGCTGATTGCGCCGGGTGATGTTGACGAAAGGAGCCTGCTAGATGTCACGCCCTCCGAGCTTGAACGATACACCCAGGTCCATCTCTGCGCCGGTATCGGCGTCTGGAGCTACGGGCTGCGCCGCGCCGGATGGCCTGACGCCCGTCCAGTCTGGACCGCCAGTTTCCCTTGCCAGCCTTTCTCCGCGGCAGGCAAAGGAGGCGGGTTTGCTGACGAGCGGCACCTATGGCCCTTTGGGCTCCATCTCATCGCACAGTGCCAGCCTGCAATCCTCTTTGGCGAGCAGGTTGGAAGCAAGGACGGCCTTGGCTGGCTCGACCTTGTACAAGCTGACCTGGAAGGACTGGGCTACGCCTGCGGGGCGGCTGTTGCCCCTGCTGCGGGCTTCGGGGCGCCGCACGAAAGACACCGGCTCTGGTGGTGCGCGGAAAAGCTGGCCGACCCCCACAGCGAACAGCACGACCGGGCCGGGAAGCTCCGGGCGGGATGGCGGGCTGAACATTCAGACGGCAGCTCAACTGGCTGGTTGGGCGACGACGACGCGCGACTGGAAGGACACGCCGGGCATGGCGACGACCGGAGTGAACCCGGACGGGTCGGTGCGCTCGCGGCTGGACCAGTTGGGCAGACAAGCGGGTGTGGCGGGCTGGCCGACGCCGATGGCCGGGACGCCAGCGCAGAACGGCAACAATGCGGCAGGCAACAACGACAGCAGCAGGAAGACGGTGGCGCTGTCTGGTTGGCCGACAGCACGCAAGGGCACACCGCAGGACATGGCAGCAGCAGCGATGTCAGGGTGGCGCACACCAACAGCAGGCAGCCCGAACAGCTTGCGCGGGAACGGGCAAGACCCGGAGAAGCGGATAGCGGGTGGCCATGCGGTCAATCTGACGGACGAAGTGAACTGGCTCAAGGACAACCCACAACCGGCCCGGTTAACGGCTTCTGGCGAGATGCTGATTGGCTGTTCTGCCGGGATGGAAAGTGGCGGCCAGTTGAACCCGGCTCATTCCCGCTGGTTGATGGGGCTGCCTTCAAGTTGGGATCTGGCAGCGCCTACGAAGGCCGATCTCGCACCGGCATGCTCAAAGGCTATGGCAACGCCATCGTCGCGGACGCGGCGCAAGGCTTCATCGAAAGCTGGCTCGACGCCGAACGTGTTCGACTGAGCGAGACGGACCGGGGGTTTTCGGATGAAACACGCACACATCACAGACCACGCGCTGGTGCGCTGGCTCGAACGGGCCAAGGGGCTCGACATGGAAGCCTACCGGACCGAGCTGAAGGCGCTGGCGCAGCCGATGGCTTCGGTGTGCTCGACCGGCGCATGGATCGACGGCAACTGGTTCGTCATGAAGAAGGGCTCGCTGATCACGGTACTGGACGACAAGCCCGGCATCACCTCGGCGATCGTCAATGACCGCGGCGAGAGGCCGCCGAAGCCGGTGCCGATACCGTGGCAGGCGCTCAAGCGCAAGAGGTCGAGCAAGTGAAGGGCTTGGAAATCGACTTCGAAACGAGAAGCCCGGTCGATCTTCGCAAGCATGGATCGGCGAACTATTTCGATCACCCGCTCACGCAACCGCTGATGGCCTCCTATACCTTCGACGGCAAGACGGTGAAGCGGTGGCGCCCGCCCGAGCCATGCCCTGACGATATCCGCCATCACGTCGAAGCAGGCGGCACCGTGTCGGCGCACAACAACTCATTCGAGCGCGGACTGTGGCAGAAGATCCTGACGCCGCGCTATGGGTGGCCGGTGCTGCACCTGGAGCAATGCAGGTGCACGGCCGCCACGGCTGCGGCCATGTCCTTGCCGCGCGATCTGGAAGGTGTCGGGTCAGTGCTCGGCCTGCCGATCCAGAAGGACAAGGCCGGCGCAGCGCTGATCCGCAAATTCTCAATACCGCGCCGGGCGCGTAAAGGGGAAGACCCGAACGGCATCTATTTCAACGAGCCGCACGAGTTCCCCGAGGACTTCGAACGGTTTCATGATTATTGCGATGTCGACGTGTTGACCGAGGCCGCGGCTGACCGCCGCATGGTGCCGTTGTCCAGCGAAGAGCAAGCCTTGTGGGTGCTGGATCAGAAGATCAGCGATCGCGGCATCCGCATCGATAGGCGCTCGGCGCGGTCGGCCCTTGCGCTGGCGGAGAAGGCCAAGAAGCTGCTTGACCGCGAGTTGAGGCTGGTGACGGGCGGATACGTTCCGTCGACGACGCAACCGGGCAAGCTGGTGGAGTGGGTAAACTCCCAAGGCATCGCCATGGGGAGCGCCGCCATGCCCGAGATCGAGGACTTGCTGTCGACGAACGATCTACCCGAGCATGTACGCCGGGCGCTGGAGATCCGGCAGGAAGCGGCAAAGACTTCGGTCGCCAAGCTCCGAGCCATGCTGAACCGCGCCAGCTCTGACGGGCGGGTGCGGGGCTCGTTCCTGTTCGCTGCGACCGGGCCTGGGCGATGGGTGTCCGTAGGCGTGAACTTCACCAACATGCCGCGCCCGCGCCGGGAGTTCGACGACGCTCATCCTGATCTTCCGACCTTGTTCGAAGCAATCAGGCAGGAAGACCCGGATCTGCTGCGGTTCATGTATGGCGACGTACTAGGCAGGCCGCTGCACCTGATCTCAGACGCCATCCGCGGTTTCATCACGGCAGCACCCGGTCACGACCTTCTGCAGGCCGACTACTCCGGCATTCAAGGCGCGATCGCGGCGTGGTTACCTAACGAGGAATGGAAGCTCGCGGCGCTGCACGAGATCCTGACCGATCCGTCATTGCCGGATATGTATCGACGCACCGCCGCCGGCATCATGAACATGTCGACCGATGTCATCACCAAGAAGCACCCGCTGCGGCAGTCGGTCGGCAAGGTCGCCGAGTTGGCGCTCGGCTTCGGCGGTGGGGTTTCGGCCTTCCATACGATGGCGCAGGGCTACCACGTTGATCTCGGCTCGCTCTATGAGCCGGTGTGGGCGGCGGCGGAAGAGGACCGGCGGGAGAAGGCCGTCAAGCGATACGAGAAATGCGTGCTCACGGGAGACGCCAAGACCGACGTGCTGACGCGCGAGGCGTGGATAGCCTGTGAGATCATCAAGATCGGCTGGCGCGCCACGAACCCGGCCATTGCAGGCGCCTGGCACGCCATCGAAAGGGCGATCCGCGAAGCGGTCCAAAACCCCGGCACCGTCGTTCACGTCTTCAAGTGCGCCTACATCGTGCGCATGGGCTTCCTCTGGTGCCGGCTGCCAAGCGGCCGCTGCATTGCCTACGGATCGCCGAGGTTGAAAGATCAGGTTTGGGCTTGCGCCAAAGGACCGGGCGGCGAATGGTTGCCGTCTGAAGTCATGGATCGCGATCTGGCCGAGCGGGGCGCTGTCAAAGGCCTTATCAAGATCGAGGGCGAGACATCACCCAAGGCGACCGTGATCGGCGTCAACGCAACCACGCGAAAGCTGACACGGTTCGGGCTCTACGGCGGGCTCGCGTTCCAGAACACCGTCATGGGTATCGAGCGGGACTTCCTGGTCAACGGCATGTGGAAGGCCGAAGCAGCCGGGTACCCGATCATCGCCCATGTCTACGATGAAATGGTGTGCGAAGTGCCGCGGGGCTTCGGCGATCTGGCTTTCTTTGAAAAGCTGATCTGCGAGCTGCCGGAATGGGGTGCAGGCATGCCGCTCTCTGCGGGCGGGTGGCGGGGAAAGAGGTACAGGAAGGAGTGAAAATAATGTCGCATGTGGGGCTTGACGTAGCCTACCAACCGACATACATTTGTACTGTAAGAATGAGAAAGACGACCAGACACAGGAGGCTATCATGTAGACCGCAGCGCGTGCGCGCACCTCCCGCCAACCAAGACGATCAACAACAGGAGAGACAAAGATGAACCACCACCACCAAGCCGTTTCGCAGACCTCGATTGCGACCTCCAGGAGGCCGGACTTGAACCAGTCCACCGTTCCCAGGAGGCGAGGCTCCGATAACTTCACCGAACCGGAGACGCCATGCCCCGCAAGCCAAAGACCGAATACAAGCAGTACGGTGAAAAGACCGAGATGGTAGCCGTCCGCATACCGGCCAGCCTGCACTCCCAAATCAAGAGGCTGGCCGATCTCGACCAAATGCCGAAGAGCAGGAAGGTCGTGGAGCTGCTGGAGCGGGGCATGCCGAAAAGGCGTCCCGCGCAGCCGAAGAAACCCGAAAGTGTTTTCGAATGACCTTCGACGAGATCAGAGCCGCGCACCCGGCCATGGGTTTGACGCTTTACGCGATCGAACCGGGCCAGCCGGTGACGCTGGAAGTCATCGCCGACGGTGAGATATTCACCTTCCATGCCGAGACGGAAGCGGCGGTGCTGGCGCGGGCATTCCCGCCACCCGAACAAATCGCGGAGCCGGATCCACCGGAACCGCCGGAGAATGTTTTCGACTGATTGTCAATTGTGACGCATGACAACAACCTACAAGGATGACGACCGTGAAGACCACCCTCAACCCGCCCCTCGATAGTGACAAGCTGATCTTCGACGCGGTCAAGATGCGCTGGCAGGAGAAGGTGCTGATCTGGTCGCTGGTCATCATCGCGCTCGGCGCACTCGCCGCGGCGACGATCTGCACGCTGCAGGAAGGCGCGCATGAATACCGGCTCTCGGAGCGGGTGTGATGGATGAAGGCATTTGCCCCTGCTGCGGGCATAAAATGGGGAGGATGCTGGACGCTACACAGCTCCCGCTGATCCGCTTCTCCCCTGCTCAACGTGTCATTGTAAGGGCGCTTGTCGCGAGGCACCCGAACCCGGTCTCCATCGAAGCGCTTATCGGTGTGCTCTATGGCGGCAGGCTCGACGGCGGCCCTACTGATGCTTCGTCCACCGTGAAGGTGCTTATCAGCCAGATCAGGAAGCGGCTTGGCCCGCATAAATGGCGCATACCGCTGGAACCCGGCGGCCAAGGAAACACAGCACGCTACAGATTGAGGCAGGAGCCGAAAAATGACTGACAAGATCACACTGGAAGAAGTCGAGGCCGGCATCAGACATATCTGCGTCGAGATGGCGGCGAGGCTGGAGGTAGCCCGGAAGAAATACGACGCAGAGATTGCGGCCTTGCAAGCCCGTGTCGCCGAGCACCCGGAGATCGAGACGGAAGCCATGATGCGGATCGGCGCCCAGGTGCGCATGATGATGCAATCATTCAAGGACAAGGAGACGACCGATGACCCCGCTTGAAATCAAAATCCTTCTAGCCTGCTACTGCATACCCGTTCCGGAGCGAGACTTCGAACGAAATAACTGGCACAGCCCCGCCGCGAAGGAAGCTCGCGAGCGGTTTTACCAGGCCGGTGTCATCCGAGCCGACACGAACCAGATCACGGACGCAGGAAAGAATGTCATCAAACGGCTATGCGCTGTCACGCTGGCGTAGATTTTGACGCCTGACGACGCTGGACAGCGCCCGACACATCGGCCAAGGTAGGCGTTCCGCAAAAATAAAGCCGGCGCAACGGTGACACGCTGCGCCGGCTTCACAGATCAACGCTGTTTCGGAGCGCCAACCAATGACGACCGTACCCACTGACACGCCGGAAATCCAGCCCGAAGATGACCTCTTTCAGCGCGACACACGGCCAGACTTCGCTGACGCGCTGGCTTACATGCTTAGCACCCCCGGCCATCCCGAAGCCAAACGGCACTTCTTTGCCTTGGACTTTAGCGAAGACACCCGATGGAAGGGCCAGGCTCAGCAGGCTACGTCTGTGCTCAGCATGATCCACGCCATGATAGGCGAGCTGTTCGGACCTGTTGCCAGCATCGAAAGTGAAGAGGCCGTGTTGTTGCGGGGGCCGGAGGCGAAGCACACCGGAGAAGCCATTCTCGCGGCGCTGCAGAGAGTAAGCGACGCGCTGGCGGCCAAGGCATGACCGAGAACCCATTCAAGAAGTTGCTGGATCTCGGCTTCACCCGTCTCGTTCCAATCATCCCACCAAACGCCCCGATCTCTGAGCGATCCAATCTGTTCAAGCGCATCGAGAAGGGTGACGATGCAAGAGGCAAGGTGCCCGGCATCAGGTGGCCAGACGGATCGTGGAGCGGCTACGACTTCGTCTCTTCCGAAGAGATCCACGCTGACAAGTGGCACGAAATGGGCGCCAATGTCGGGATCAAGACGGGGCAGGGCCTCGTCGGCATCGACGCGGACACAAAGACGCTCGAGCACGCGAAGATCATCAAGGAACTGATCGAAGCCAAATTCGGCCATCTGCCGGTCCGGATCGGTGATTTCCCCAAGGCGCTTTATCTGGTCAAGACTGACACGGACTTCTCCTATGCGCGGATCGAGTTCGGCGAGCGCAACGACAAGGGGCTCTTGCAGGACCGTGTCGAGATCCTGGCGGAAGGCAAGCAGTTCGTCGCGATCGGCACACACCCGAAGACGATGAAGCCCTACAGGTGGCCGAAGGGCATTCCGAACCTCGACGGCGTTCCGTTCATCTCCGGCAAAGATTTGCTCAATCTGCTGGAGGAACTTCGGCCACTCCTACCCGCTGCGTCGAAGGTCAGCCAGGAAGGCTCCGGCGCCGACGTTGATCAGGAAAGCTTGCGCGGAAACATCGAGATCATCGCCAAGGCGGTCAAAGCCACGCCGAACACCTCGAACCATTTCCCCACAAGAGAAAGCTACAGGGACTTCGGTTACGCGATCAAGGCAGCCGCCGGGCCAGAGCACGAAGCAGAAGCGCTAGAGCTGTTCATGGACTGGTGCGACCGATGGGTGGATGGTCAAAACGAGCCCGAGATCGTCGTAGCAGACTGGAACAGAATGAAGCCGCCGTTCAGGCGTGGCGCATCGTTCATCTATGAACAAGCCACAAAATACGGTATGGACTTCGATGCGGGCGAGGCAGTCGCAGACAAGTGGTTTGAGAAAATTCAAGCCCCCTATTCCCCGAAGTCTTGCCAAAAGCTTTTGAGAAACCGCTCAAGAAATTCACCTTTCTGGATTTCAACACAGCCGCCAACAGCGCGCTCGAGAGCGGCACCGCGCCGCTGGTCAAGGGTTTGCTAGATCAAGGAGCCATGACGGTCCTTTACGGTCCATCAAATGTCGGCAAGACGTTCGTGGCCATGGATCTTGCCTTCCACATTGCCGCCGGGCTCGATTATGCCGGCATGCGGACAACGCAGGGCGCGGTGATCTATGTAGCAGCCGAAGGCGGTAGAGGTGCCAAACGGCGCGTCCTGGCGATGCGTGAGCGCTACAAGCCAGAAGGACCGGTGGAGTTGCTGTTGCTGGCGTCGCCTGTTGATCTGAGGCGGCCTGATGCTGATTTGAAACCTTTGATATCGGCCATTCAGGGCTTGGGCGTGCCGGTCATGTTGATCGTGATTGATACGCTTTCCCGGGCCATGGCCGGCGGTGATGAAAATTCGTCTGTTGATATGGGTTTTATTGTCAACCACTTTGACGTGCTGCGGACTGTTACGGCGGCCCATTTGATGGTTGTGCACCATAGCGGCAAGAATGCTGCAGCCGGTGCGCGCGGCCACAGTCTGTTGCGCGCTGCTACCGATACCGAAATTGAGGTGAGCGAGGGGCTTGTGTCTGTCACCAAGCAACGCGATTTAGAACGGTCATGGGGCTCGGGATTTGCGCTTGATACGATGACTTTAGGCGTCGACGGCGACGGTGATCCGATTACATCTTGCACGATACGGCTGACAGCTCGTGACAGCGTTAAGGTCGGGTCGGCGAGCCCGAAGGAGGCCGAAATATTGGAGGCCGGGACGGTTTTACAGTCGCTAAACGTGGACGGCGAGACGGGTTTTTCAGTGGCGGATATGGTCGAGTATTTCGGAGATCGGAAGGACAATCTGTCCGCTAATGCGGTCCGCCAATTGCTTAAAAAGTGCGTAGCGAAGGGACTTTTGACAAAATGTCTTCGTGGAAGGTGGAAAGTGGAAGTAGTCCAAAGTGGTCTTGATGTGGTCCAAAATATTTTCGATTGATTTCAATAGGTTAGCCGAAGTGGTCCAAAGTGGCCTAAAGTGGTCCAGCGCCGCGGCAAAAGTGGTCCAAGTGGTCCACCACACTATAGGTGGACCACTTGGACCAATGCCCCGTTCGGACCAGTTGAATTTATAAAAAAGAGGGCCAAACGAAACGACATACAAAAGGACGGAAGCGGCAATGCGAACCATGGAACAGAACGAACAACTCTACACCCTGGTCAGGCTAGACCCGTACACAAGGCAAGATGGGCGAGAGACAGTCGTAGCGATCTGGAAATCGGATTGCTCGATGTGCGGTGTTGAGTTTGAAGTCACCACGCCAGAGAGCGGAAACCAGAAAGTGGCGAGGCGGTGCATGGAGCATCGCAAGTCGACAACAAAGGCCAGAGCCAATGCAACCCGCGCCGCAAAGCGAAAGAGCCGAAAGAAAAACCCCGCTACATAGCGGGGCTTAATTCAGGGTCGGTGCAATTTGTCATACAGTTTTCGGAACAGGGCGCCGGTCATGTTTGAGACGATCGCCAACGGGATACAGATCAGCAAGAAAACAAGGCCGATGAAAAGGATCATGTGCGCGCCTCGGTGTATCGGCGTAAGTGCCCCGACCGGCGGCCTGCAGTGTGGCCTAGATCCCATTGGTAGGCTTCCACACTGCCGCTTTGGTTTGGGTTGTGCCACCAGGGCACGCCTGCACGTTGCGCGGCCAAGCCGGTTTCATAATCGGTCATGCGCTCACCCTCGCAGCTTCGCGTTTAGCGGTTTCTTCAGCACACCATTGCGCGAACCTGGCGTTGCGATCGGCAGCCGTTCCATTCTTGGCAATGGCCGCCGTTTCGCGTTCATCATCGAACGCGGATCCATCCAGCGCCATCAAGAGCTTTTGCTCCAGGTGCGACAACAAGCCATCCAGCCCATAGGCAACGGCTGTCAATTTGGAGAAGTGATGCGGATTGATGTCGCCGAAGCGATCGGCCAAGCATGTATCGACCTTGCTAGATATGTGCCAGCAAAGCACGTAAACATTCGGTTGGCAGCTTTCGCCGTCAATCTTAATTCCGAGATCCAGGCCGCGCGGTGCATTGACCGAAATGCGGTGCGCTTTCGGATACCCTTCAACAAAGCCTTCGCGGGTCCAAGCATGATCGATCTTCAGGCGATCGAGCAAATTGCAAACTTGCGTGGCGATCTTCAGGCGATCGGCTTTGCGTGTTTCGGTTAGTGCGGTCATGGTCTAGGTTCCTGTCTATGCGCATTCGGCCAAATTCATGCCATGGGCGCGCGTTGTGGGGTTGTCGGGTAGGTGGATACCGCCAATGCTTACAAAACGCGCTGGCGGTCAGTTGTGGCGGTTTTCAGTAATTGTGGAAAAGATAGGTCGTGCCGTCGTGCTCGTAAGACGAGTAATCCATGAGCCAATCACGCGAGACACCCTCCCAGTCGATGTAACAGTCAAGCCAGTCCGGGATTTCGCGCCCCATGTTTTCGGCTTGCTCTGCAGCCCAGTCGCCAGCGTCGGTGAACTCCCCGGCGTATTTGTCATCCAGATCCCGTTCAAGGTCGTCGCCATCGCTGCAGTATTCCTCGACGTAGGACATCAATACGGCAAGCGGGATGTTGCGGTCCTCAGCCAGTTCAGCAAGCTTCACACGCTTGGCCACCGCTTCCAGACCGGCGTATTCGCCGATATTGCCTAAACCCTCATGATCGTGGATTGCCCATTCTTCAGCATCCGGAATGGGGCTTTCACTCAGCATGGCGTCAACCTGTTCTTGCATTTCGTCGGCGTCGTTGGCCGCGTCGATCCAGCGGCCATGCAAGATGCCGTTGTTATAAGCTGCAAGGCATGCGGCATAAATTCTCTGAGCGGTCATGGTCGTTTTCCTTTGTCGGTTGATTAGTGGTTGGCAAGCGTCAGAATTGACGCGCTAGGCGTCAAGCGAAACAATCGCCAAAAAGCCGGTAGTGTCGACAGCGACGCCTTCAGGGACACGGTCAAGTCTGATGTATTCGCCAAGACGGTCGCGCTTTATGCGCGCCAGTATGTTGGGGAACATATCGGAGTTTGCAAAGCCGCCGAATTTAGGATGTTGGCGAAATGCGGGAATGTCGCAGTGCTTGCGGTCCAGCGTGGGTACTTTGACGCGGGTGTATGCTGGCGTCCCGTCCATTTCGTAGACAGTCTCGGTTTTCGCCTTGAATGATATTTTAGCCATTTGCTCGGTTCCTTGTGTCGGTTTGTATGGTGCAAAACAGTGTCAGGCTTCGGCTGCAGCATAGGCTTTGCCGTGCTTTGCCAGCGTGGCGACGAAAGCGTCGCGACGTTCGGCATTGTTGAACGACCATTCATCCAGATCGCCTGAAGCCCCGATGAATTGAACATTCAAGCCTTCAGCGCGGCGACGGTAGAAAACCCGGTCCATCATTGTGGCGGTTGCGGGGCTGAGATTGTCGCGGTTTGGCTTGTGAGTGTGGTCGAATTGCATGGTCGTTTCTCCGTGTTTGTATGGTGCAAATGTATGTCGGTTGATGGTGGTTGTCAAGCGACATAATTGACAAAAGCGACAGCTTGAGAATTAACCAGATTTAGGTTAACTTTGGTAACGCTGGACATATCATAACTTCTTGATAGGTTGATACGATCGGCAAGGCTCGGTTAAGTCGTTTCGCAACCGTTATGAATATGAGGGCGTTATGGCGCAAAAACAGAAACGGTTTTCAGGCCAGCAAAAGGCGTTTATTGGGCATATGGCACGCACACATAATAAAGAATACGCAGCGACGAAAGCCGGCTATGCGAGCCCGGCGATCGCCGGTTGGAAGCTTATGGAAAACCCGCTAATCGCCAACGCGGTGCGCTCGGAATGTCAGAAAGCCCTAGAAGAGAAGCTAGGCCCAGCCGCCGTCTATAACCTTGCAGAGATAGCGCTTGACACGAAAATGCCAGCCGGCGCGCGCGTCAAGGCGTCGGAGATCCTGATGAAGGCCAGCGGCTTAGGCGCCCAGGACGGCGGCGCCGGCAAGGAATTGCACGAGATGACAGGCGACGAATTGCGGCATGAGATCCAGCGGATGGAAGCCACACAAGCGGCCATGACACGCGCGCTATCGGATCAAGCAAAGCCTGTCATTGAGGGCGACGAACAACAGCCGATCGGCGACGCTTTCGAGTGAAAGCTTGCAAAGCGCTTGCAAGCGCATAGGCTAAGTCACTGATAAGACAGGCGCGGCCTCTACGTTGTCTAGGTAGTTCACCCGTCGCGACCCCGCCTCGGCCGGCCACCCGGCCCCCGGCATCAGTCCGGCGTCGGCCCCGTAGACCTCGCCGGAGGCGCATAGGAATTTACGCCCCAAAATCGAACCGGGACGATCTGTCCTACTCGACCGCACCGGCCCGAAACGGCCGAGCCGGGTCAATATCGGTATTCCGATGACGCACCGGGCCGAGACGGCCGCGACGCTTGACAACCTCACTCCATCCGACTTACAAATTGCCTTGTCCCTCCCAGGACTGATCGGTGATTTGGTCGTCACCTCCAGAAACCACCGCAGCGCCCACCCGCTGCGGTGGTTTTTCGTTTTGCGTTTGTAGCGTCTCGCTGGTATATGTCGTGCGACAAGCGACAAGGGGCCGACGAAATGGCAGATCCGACGAAGCCGACGATCGACTACTCCTACACAGGTTTTCAGCAGGAGCAGCAGGATAATCCGTTTCCCGGCACGCAGCTCGACAACGATCTGGCCAATCTCAAGCGAGGGATTGATGGCACGATCGACGCGCTGACCAGTGTCAGGCGCTCGGACGGGGCTGTTCAGAACAATTCGATCGGTTTCGACCAGCTTAAAGCCGAGCTGGACGGGTTCGGTTTCAACCCGCCGACCGAATGGGCGACCGAGACGAACTATATCGCACGGGATACGGTTTTTGAGGGCGCCGGCTTCTACCAGGCGCTGCTCAGCCACCGCTCCGGTGTGTTCGATGATGATCTGGCCGCCGGAAGCTGGGTTTTGGTGGCCGATTTCACGGCGGCTACCAGCGAAGCCGCAGGTTACGCTGAAGACGCTGCGGGCTCCGCTGAAGACGCTGCGGGCGCAGCTACGGCTGCCATTAGCGCGTGGATGGACGCCGAGACTACAGAAGCCGGCCGCACACTCCTTGCGGGGGCTGACGCAGCAGCACAACGCGCTTCGCTAGAACTGAAGACTGTGGCGACTTCCGGCAGTTACGACGATCTGAGCGACAAGCCGAACGCATTCCCACTGACACTTACAGCATTGAAGGCACTCGACACAACCACCATCACGTCAGCTTTTCTCATGGAGGCTGGGCGCGAGGGTCTGTTTATATGGAGGACCGGCGACTACGCTGCTCGGGTGGCGCTTGACCCGAATGAGGCTGTTTATGCCAAGGCCGACGCCATAGCGGCAACATTAGGCGCTTGGGTGCGGGTGCTTGGGCCTGCGATGTCTGTTCCGGTTACTTGGGGCGGCGCGCTTGGTGATGACGCAAACGATGACGGGGCAGTCGGTCAGGCTCTTGTCGCGCTTTGCTCTTATCTTGGTTTCGAGCTTTGGTATCCGGGCGGCAAGACTTACCGATTTGCAACGACTATATACCCGGCTGAAGGAATGCGTGTTCGGGTTGATGGTGCGATCAACATCGTATCTACGACAGTCTCCGCATTTGTCATGCAGAATGACAACACTCATCTGCACATTGACGGCAGTGTTACAGGCCCTGGCGCGACTGCCACGCAAACCGGCGTGCAGTGGCTTGGAACGTCCGCTGTGGCCGCGACGGCTCCTGTGTATGTCGAGAATGGTGCAGTCACGGGCATTGGCAAGATTTCAGGCTTCTACCAGGGTATCGAGACGCAGTTCGCAAAAAATGTGCAGATCGACATAAAGCTCATCCAGAATTGCCGGCATTCTCACGTCATAGCGTACTGCTCGGAAGACGTAGTTGTGCGCGGTTCGGTTTTGGACGGCATCATAGGCGTCGTTTTCGGAACGTCGCCCAGTCAAGAGATCAACGGCTACAACTTCACGGCGACGACAGCCAGCGGGACTAGTGACTATGTCCGGTATCCGCGCTCCAAGCGATGCGGGACCATCGGTTGCGTCATCAAGAACAACCCGACGTGGCACGGGTGGGACACACACGCCGGAGACGGCTGTTTCTCGAAAGGCGACATCTTCTGGAACTGTCGGTCAGCGGGCGTCATCACGGGGACCGGGCTCACGTCTCCCGGTCGTGGTGCTATCGACTGCACGATCTCCGGTTTCAAGATGTACAATTACCTCGATGGAACCAACACGCAGGCGACGCCGAACACGCTGCAGCAGGCCGAAGCCATCTGGATACTCGGACCGTCAGACACCTATGCGGTCAATTGCGTCGTCAGGGACGGTTCAATTTACAATCACGGGACGCCAGCGAGCGGGGCTTCGGGGGCGATCCTTGTCCTCAACGCCAAGGGCGGCGGCATATTCAACGTCACGTCCACCGACGCTTATTCCAACGCGGTCTACTGCGCAGGCAACAATATTGATTTTACGACCAAGGACGTGGTTGCCATAAACCCGCGGTCGCCGGGGTCTGGCAGCGGGGGCACCGATAACCCATGCGGGTTTCAGTGTGCCGGCGACGGCAACGAAGTTCTGTTCGAAGGATGCGTGACGCGGCGCACGGATACTTCCGTCGACACCCACGTCGCGCTGATAGGTATTGCGCTACCGAACACTGCAGACAAATCCATCCGCATCAAGGGCTGCGACTTCTCTGAGTGCCCGACGCCATACTTCACGAGCAATTACACCGGGATTTCTGGTGAGTGGGAAGAGACGTTCACGATGGCGTTGACGGGGTTTGGCTCGCCTCCATCCGGTTCAGCCAAGGCCAGGCTAGCCGAAGGGCGTGTTACGCTTACAATTCCAGCACTGTCAGATACGTCGAACACCACAGATATGACAGCCACCGGAATGCCAGCGCTGTTTGCGCCGACTGCGACTAGAAATGCCTATGGGGTAGCGCTCATCGACAACAATTTGTCGACCTTCGGTGTAGCATCAGTTGCTACAACAGGTGTCATCTCCTGGTTCAAGAACGCGGGAGCGGATGCGCTGACCGCAAGCAGCACTAAAGGTGTGTTTGCGCAGGAGATAGCCTGGAACCTGTAGCGCTGCGCAGTAGGTGAAGGGCCGGCTTTTCAAAAGCGTACCAAAGGACAATCCCCGCCGCGATCGTCAGCGCTACGGCAAAGGCGATTGCGGCAAATGGGTTGTCCAGCCCAAGGCCACGAAACAGCTTGAACGCGGCCGGCAGGGTGAAGACCTGCACAAGGTAAATCGCATAGGACGCATCGCCAAGAACCGAGCCTCCGAAGGCGCGTTTGGCGGTGACTATCAAGGCGACAAGGGCGGCGGCGGGAATGCCCCACGCGATCGCGCGGACAAACCCATCTTCCGGCGGCACGAACAGTGTTGCGGGGATGGCGCACAGAACCAGCAGCATAAGCGCAGGCCGGTAGGCTCGCAGCATTTCCGGCCTTGATTGAACCGTCCAGGCAACGGCCATCCCGAATAGAAACTCCACAGACATCGGGTAGCTCGGGACAATGACGATCAGCGCGGCCACCACGAACGGCAGTCCGTAGCGGATCGGTGCCAGCATTCCGGCGGCAAAGATCACATAGAAAATCGCTTCGTAGTTGAGCGTCCAGCCAACGCCCAGGACCGGGACCGTAAACCCATCCGGCGATGAGACCGGGATAAACAGCAGTGAACCAATCACCCATTCGGGGGTAAACGCGGCTGTGTTCCGAAACAGGAACGGGGCGAATATCCCGAGGGCAACTGCAAGCAGGGTCAGAAGCCAATACAGCGGCACGATCCGAATAGCGCGCTTGCGCAGGAAGCTTGCAGCATTGGCCTTGCTGCCGAATTGCTCGCGGTGGGCGAACATCATCACAAACCCGCTGATAGCGAAAAAGATATCGACCCCTATCTGCGGAGCATGGCGCGGGAACTCGAACGGCAGATCAGTGGCCCCATAGGCGTGCGCAAACACAACGCCGATTGCCGCAGCACCTCTCAGGCTGTGAAGGGGTTCGATCCGGTTCATTGAATCTGAGTAGTGCATATCTCGCAAGGATGCAATCGCCCCGAGCAGTCGTGGAGCACATGAGAACATCGACGCAACCGAAGCGAGCGCGAAATAATTTTCAAGCACAATCGAAAATGAAAATCACGAAGGACCAATGATGGCATGACCCAAATCGAAAACGACACGCCGAACCGTGGCTACCCGCTACCGGCGCCGACCAACTTCACGGCGTCTGATGTAAAGGTTGCGAGGTAAGCCATGGCTTTCGGTAAAAACTGGCGGCATGTGCTGCGCTACGCCTGGAGCACATGACAACCCTCGCGGTTTACACCCGCCGGTGGCTACTGTATAAACTGACGCACGACATAACTGGACACGCCCGACATGGCCGACCCGACACCCTACGTAGTCAGCTACAGCTTCTCGGGCTTCCAGGCCTCCAGCCCCGCGGCTCCTTTACCAGCGGCCAGCGTGGACAACGAGTTCACCAACATCGAGACGACACTATCCGAGACGATAGCGGCGGTTGCCGACGTTCGGCGGGCAGATGGCAATTTGAAGAACGGCAGCGTCGGCCCGGATCAGCTATCCCCGGCGCTGACGAACAACTGGAGGCCGCGCGGCGAGTGGTCAAATGACAGCGTCGAGTATTATGCCGGCGATGGCGTCTTCCACGACGGGTATTTCTACGTGTCGCGGCTGTTTCACACCTCATCCGGCGCTACAGAGCCGAGTATTGACCCGGTTACGTGGCTGGTGCAGTTCGCGCTGGCGACGGCGGTCGGCAACATGCTGGTGTCCGTCTACGATCCGAATTTCCGCGAGCTGGACGTTTTCGATACCGACAGCCACCAGGACGGCACCACCAACAAGGTCTTCACGGCGCTCGAAAAGACGAAGCTCGCCAACATGGAAGCCGGCGCCACTGCAACGCCGTATACACCCGCAGGTTCGATCCTCGCTTACGCCGGAGCCTCGGCCCCGTCCGGTTGGCTGCTTTGCTATGGCCAAGCCGTCAGCCGCACAACCTACGCAGACCTGTTCACTGCGCTGAGCACGACCTACGGGGTGGGCGACGGGTCCACCACGTTCAACCTCCCTGACCTACGTGGCCGCAGCCTCTCCGGCAAGGACAACATGGGCGGCTCGGCGGCCTCCCGTCTGACGACGGGCGGTTCCGGTGTCGACGGTGCGACGCTCGGCGCAGTCGGCGGTTCGGAGACGCACACGCTCACGACCGCGCAGCTTGCCAGCCACACCCACTCCTTTACCGGTGATGCAACAGGGGCCGGCGGTGCGCACACTCACCCGGTCGGTGGTGCGACAGACAGCGCGGGTAGCAACGCGACGCAAAGGTTCGTGTTCGGCGGCAGCGCCAACACCGACACCGTCAGCACGTCGGGGATCAGCGCGACGCACACGCACACCACCTCGGGTACGAACGCTCCGGCGGGCTCAGGAGCGGCGCACAACAACGTGCAGCCGACGCTGGTCTGCAATTACATCATCAAAACGTGAGGAAGTAAGATGGACCGCAATTTCGCCCGCGCCCTGCCTCTCGTGCTCAAGCATGAAGGCGGCTTCGTCAATAACGCCAAAGACCCCGGCGGTGCCACCAACAAAGGCGTCACGCTGGCCACCTTCCGCCGCTTCGTGAAGTCGAACGGCACGGTTGAAGATCTCAAGAGCATAACGGACGCTCAAGTCTCAACCGTCTACTACCGAGGCTATTGGGCCGCCGTTCAGGCGCACGCGCTACCCGCGGGCGTCGACTACGCAGTGTTCGACTTTGCGGTAAACAGCGGCCCAACCCGCGCGGCGAAGTACCTTCAACAGGTTGTCGGCGTGAAGGTTGACGGGCGGATCGGTCCGTTGACAGTGGCCGCCGTCGAGCGGCATGGGGTCGGCACCGTCATAGAAGATCTGTGCAATGCGCGGTTGGGTTTCCTGAAACGCGCCAAGAACCGGAAGACCGGCGCGCTGCTGTGGCCGACCTTCGGCAAGGGCTGGTCGCGGCGCGTGATCGAAGTGCGTAGTGCGGCGTGCGGGATGATCGGCGACCCGGCGGATATACAGGTCGTCCCGGTCGAGATCGAGGTTGAGAAACACGTTGTTCCCGACAGCGTCGAGCACCAAGTCAAGCGGAAAACAAATCTGTGGAGCTGGAT
The DNA here is from genome assembly GCF_026619415.1 of Hoeflea algicola. NCBI lineage: Bacteria > Pseudomonadati > Pseudomonadota > Alphaproteobacteria > Hyphomicrobiales > Rhizobiaceae > Hoeflea > Hoeflea algicola. The sequence continues at coordinate 2,339,425 of NZ_JAOVZR010000001.1, read as the reverse complement.
CACCGGCATCTTCGGCACTGGTGGCGTCGGCCTTGGCGCACTTCTCGGCGCGGACTGGCAAGCTATTCTGGCGTTCGGGGGGTTGATGCTCGGCGGGCTGATCGTGATCCTGTTGCTGCGCCGGCAGATCGTCGCCGCCGTCAAGGACATTCAGGAGAGCTTCGCGTGAGCGCGCTTCTCGCTAGGCTGATACCGGGCTTCAACTGGCTGACGATTGGCGTCGGGGTGGTTGCCGGCGCGCTGCTCGCGGCGCTGCCGGTTTATACGATGGGCCGGATTGACGGCAAAGCGCTCTCCGAGCTGAAGCCGCTCAAGCAAGTCATTCAGGACATCCGAGACAGGAACACCGACGATGCGGAAACTCAGCGCCTTTCTGATTTTGATGTGTGCGTGCGTGACTTTGGCCGGGTGCCCGAGTGCGACGCTCTCAAATAGCTGCGCCCCGTTCGTGAAGAACAATCTGTCAGCGGCTGGTGGCGCGGCGCTGATCAGCGTGGACCGATCCGGGTACGACCGCGTGAGCGGCAACGACCGGGCAGGGGCGCGCAAGGGCTGCTGGAAATAACCGACGGGCCGACCCGAGCTGCGAACTTGGGCCGACCCTGACCACACCAACCTGAACAGAGGTCGATATGGGTTCTAACCAGATACGGATTAAACATGGACCGGACAAGACAGCCCGTGGCAGATAAACCAACAATCTTGCAGCTCATCGTCGATCTTCGCGAGCAGCTTGTGCTGCTCGGTTTCTCGGGTGTGTCCGGCGCGTGCATACGCGCAGTGATGGCCCCGGAAGGCGAGATCAAGCGACGGGTGATGCAGGGAGTGGCCGGGGCTTTCTCGGCTATCTTCCTCGGCGGTCTGCTCGCCACGGTGTTCGATAACACGTTTGGCGGCGGTCCTTACGCCTACCTGGCCTTCGGCTTCATCATGGGATCTGGCGGCGAAACCGCGGCCAAGGTGGCACAGGACAAGCTGCTGGGCAGCAAGAAATACTGATGCCACGCCCGAACGAGATCAACCCGAAGACAGGCAAGCGTTACAACTTCGTTGATCCGGAGAAGCAACTCGCGGCGATGAAGTCGCAGCTCAAAGCCGCCAAGCGGCTGGAAGCGGCTCTGAAAGCCCGCGACAGTTTGCTCGAATACACCAAGTTCACGATGCCCGATCCGCTCAACATGAACGACTTCACCAAGTCGCGCTACGAGCCGGAGTTGTTCCACGAAGCGGTCGCCAGCGACTTGACGAAGCTCATCGACGGCACGCTCGGGACCGACCAGATCATCTTCTGCATGCCGCCGCGGCACGGCAAAACGCAGCTCTCTACCAAGAGCATAACGGCGTGGGTGAGCGGGAAGTATCCAGAATGGGATATCGGCGTTGCGTCCTACTCCGACACCATGGCCAATGATATGGGCGCGGACACCCGGGCTATCCTGCAGTCGGCGCAGCACAAGACCGTATTCCCTGATTACAAGCTGCGGCGCGGCGGTAACGCCAAGGACAACATTCAGACCGATAAAGGCGGGCGCCTGGTCTTCGTTGGCCGCGGCGGGGCGCTGACCGGGCGCGGTATGAACCTCGGCATCGGGGATGACCTCTTCAAGGATCACGAGGAAGCCCGCTCGCAGACGATCAGGGACGCAGCCTGGAACTGGTTCACGAAAGTATTCATGACGCGGCGCATGGGGCGCAAGATCGTTATTCTGACCATGACGCGGTGGCACTCTGACGACATCATCGGGCGCCTGACAGACCCGGAAAATCCCTGCTACAACGCTATCGAAGCGAAGAAGTGGAAGATCATCCGTCTGCCGGCGATAGCCGAAGAAGACGACCCGCTCGGGCGTAAGGAGGGTGAGGCACTGTGGCCGGCCCGCTACGATCTCGACTTCCTGCAGTCACAGCAACGGCTCGATCCGCTCGGCTTCGCCGCGCTTTACCAGCAGCGCCCGACAGTGGCCGACGGCATCCTGTTCCGGCGCGAGACGTTACAATATTACACTCCTGCCGATCTGCCGGACGATCTGCGTTTCTATTGCGCGTCCGACCACGCGGTAGGGACCAAGCAGCGTAACGACCCGTCATGCTTCATCAAGGTCGGCGTCGACCGGCAGGACAACATCTATCTGATCGACTGTATCTGGCGCCGGATGGCGTCGGACGCCGCGGTCGAGGCGATGCTGGCGATGGGCAGCGGCAACATGAAGCCGCTACTGTGGTGGGCTGAACGTGGCCATATATCGAAGTCCATCGGCCCGTTTCTCTACAAGCGCATGCAGGAGACCGGCAAATACATCAACATCGTCGAGGTGACGCCGGCTGTCGACAAGGAGCAGCGTGCGCAGTCAATCGCCGCTCGCGTCGCCATGGGCAAGGTGTATTTCCCGAAAGTGTCCTGGTGGACTGAAAAGGCCGTCGACGAGATGCTGGCGTTTCCGAACGGAACGCGAGATGACTTTGTCGATGCTCTCGCGTATATTGGCCTCGGCTTGGGCAGCCAGTTTGGCCCCTCAAGCGGTAAATCGGGGCGGGCGGCGCCGAAAGAAGGCACCTTCGCCTGGGTCAAACGTAATGAAGAATGGCACGCGGCGCGTAAACGCGCGGCTTCGAACGGCGGTTTTTGATGGCTCTCGAACTTGACAACGAACTACAAACCGACAGCGAGGCTCCAGTAGCCGGGGGTGAAGTTGCCGCCGAGCCGAAGATTGCGGAGACCGAGCTGGCGCTGGTCCGGTCGATCCAGAAGCGCATCAAGGTTGACAAGGACCATCACGGCCCGGCGTTCACGCAGATGCGTGCGGATATGTACATGGCCCGGAACGGTTGCGCCAAGGACTACCCGTCAGAGCACTACAGGGCGAACCTTGCCGGCAGGCATGTGAAGCAGAAGACTTCGGCGCTCTACGCCAAGAACCCGAAGGCCACGGCGAGGCGGCGCGAGACGCTGGACTTCGCGGTGTGGGACGAAAACCCGCAGACATTGCAGACATCGATGCAGGCGCTGATGCAGGGCCAGCAGCTCCTTGGCTCGCTCCCGGTACACCCGGACACCGGGCAGCCGGTGGTCGACGAGAGCAACCCCGAGATCCAGCAGGCGCTGCAGGCATTCGAACAGGCGCAAGCCGTGGTCGAGGATTTCAAGCAGGGTATGGAGCGCCGCACCTTCATTCAGAAGATCGGCAAGACGCTCGAAATTCTCTATTCGCAGGCGCTGCGCGAGCAGTCGCCGCTCGATTTCAAGACCGCCATGAAGCAGCTTGTGCGCCGCGCCTGCACGACCGGCGTCGGCTACATCGAGATCGGCTTCCAGCGTGAATACGGACCACGCCCCGGCGTGACCGAACACATGGCCGATTTTCAGGCCCGGCTCGCGCACCTCAAGGCCTTGACCGAGCGCGTCACAGACGAGGATGAGCCGATCGATCCCGATGACCCGGAGATCGCCGAACTCGAAAAAGCATTGGCTGCGCTGCAAGCCGAAGAAGAAATCATCACCCGAGAGGGGCTGAGCCTAGATTACCCGCAGTCGACGCACGTTATCCCTGACAAGCTTTGCCAGTCGCTGGTGGGCTTCATCGGCTCTCGTCATCTCACGGTTGAATACATGTACACCCGCGACCAGGTCGAAGAGGTGTTCGGCGTCGATCTCGGCGACAACTTCACAGGCTACGGGCGGGACGGGAAAAACCCGGTCGATGTCGACACCAGCACCGCGGCCTTCACCGACGACGCCCGCGAGCTGAGCGACATGGCCACCTTCTCGCCGAAAAAGGATGGTGATCTGGTCTGCGTGTGGAAGCACTACGACAAGGTGTCGGGGCTCGTCTATTATGCGGCCGACGGCTACAGCAAGTTTCTGCGCGAGCCCGCCGGCCCTGACGTTTTCGTCGAGACATTCTGGCCTGTTTATGCCTTGACGTTCAACGAAGTCGAGGACGAAGCCACGCTGTTCCCCCCGTCCGATGTCTATCTGATGAAGGATCAGCAGCACAATTACAATCTCAGCCGTCAAGGCATGAAAGAGCACCGGAAGGCTGCGCGCCCACGGTGGACGTTCGCAAACGGGGCGATGGAGCAGCCGGACGCAGATCGGCTCGCTGGCGCGGCCCCTTTCACTGCGACCGGCATAAATTTGCCGCCCGGCACGAAGCTTGGCGATGTGCTTGACGTTATCCCGGTTCCCGGTGTCGACCCGAACCTCTACGAAACCGGTCAGCTTTTTACCGATATCCAGATGGTGGTCGGCTCGTCGGAAGCTCAATTCGGCGGCACGGCGCAAGCCACCGCCACGGAAAGCGCGATTGCAGCCAATTCGTCGGCTGCGTCTGACGGGTCGAGCGTCGACGATCTCGACAGCTTCCTGACCGTTGTGGCGCGAGCGTCCGGGCAGGTGTTGCTGCGCGAGATGTCGGAAGAGAAGGTCAAGGAGATCGTCGGCGTCGGCGCGGTGTGGCCGCATCAGACGCTCTCGCAGATCGCCGACGAGTTGTTTCTCGAAGTCGAAGCCGGATCGACCGGCAAACCCAACCAGGCGATCGAGATCAACAACTGGAACAAGATGCTGCCGTTCCTGCTGCAGATGCCGAACATCGACCCGTCATGGCTCGCCCGCGAAAGCTTGCGCCGCCTCGGCGATCGAATGGATCTCACCGAAGCGCTCACCGCCGGCATGCCGTCGATCCTGGCGCAGAACGGTCTGGCGCAGGCCTCAACCGGAGATCCGGCCAGCGATCCGAACGCGCAAGGGGCCGCCGGAGAGCAGAACGCACCAACCGAGAGCGGGGAGCAACAGGGCAGCACCGCAGCCTTCGGCTCGAACCAGGTGTAGCATTTGTCAATAGTCAAGCACGCAGCTTGCAGACAAAACCGACACAGTGTAATAAGGTAACAACCGAAAACAGGAGCCAGTTTTGACAACTGAACTCGAAAACGAACTCGAAGAGGCCGTTCCGGCAGCTTCGGAAACGGACGAAGCGGATGCCACACCGGCCGAACAATCCGCAGATGCGGAGCCGTCCACCGCAGAAGACGTAAGCAAACCCGAAGAAACGACCCTCTCCGTTGTCCGCGATGTCGTGGGCAAGAGGGAAGATGACGCGGCGGCCTCGTCAGCCAGCGAAGAGGAAACCGGTCAAGCTGCCGGTGAAGAAGCAACCCAGGAAGAACCGGACGCCGAAGACTACTCGGACGTGCCGTTTAACAAGCACCCTCGCTTCCAGGCGCTCCTGACTGAACGGGCCGCCCTGAAGCTTGACGCTGACCGCTACAAGAACGTCGAAACCTTCATCTCCGAGAACAATCTCAACGGTGATGAAGCGGCTGACATTCTGCGGATCGGCGGGCTGATGAAGACCGACCCGGCGAAAGCATGGGCCGAGATGAAGCCGATGGTGCAGAAGGTTCTGATTGCAGCGGGTGAAGTGCTGCCGGAAGACCTGACAAAGCGGGTGCAGGACGGCGAAATGAGCCGCGAAGCAGCCATGGAAGTCAGTCGCCTCCGCGCAGCGCAGCAGTCGACGCAGGCCAGGACGCAGTGGGAAAGCCAGCGCAACGAACAGCGCCAGCAGACCGATGCGGTAACAGCCATTCAGTCAACCGTCTCTTCGTGGGAAGCCGAACGCCAGGCTCGTGACCCGAACTTCTCCGCAAAGCTGCCCGCTCTTCAGAAGGAGATCGCGTGGCTTCAGGTTAGCGAAGGGAAGCCCAAGACCGCAGACGCGGTCAAGGCACAGCTCCAGAAAGCGTATGACGCGGTCTCGGCCAGTTACACGCCTCCGGCGGTTATTCCTGCTCAGCGTCAGAAGCCAGCGGTACGCCCTGTTGTCGGCGGGCAAGTCAACGGAAACACCCGGCCCAAAATCGAAAATACGCATGACGCGATCAATGCTGTCATCGCGCGAAGGGCCGGTTGATCGAGGATCACCGTAATGGCATTTACTGCTGACGAAATCGCAGACATCAACAACATGGCGCTTGAGACGAACCTGAACAAGGGGACGATCTTCAAGCAGGACGTTGCAAACAAGCCGATGCTGGCAGCTTTTCAGGCGTCGGCTGGCCAGTTCCCGGGCGGCAAGGAAAACGTCTCCTTCCTGGTCGGTTCCGGCTACGGCGGCGGCACTCTCTCCGGTTACACCGGGGATGACCAGCTCAGCCACTACAACCCGACCGGGTCGGTTCGCTTCCGCATGCCGTGGAAGGAACACTATCTCGGTATGCAGGTCACTATGACCGAGTTGAAGAACGACGGTATTGATGTCGTCGAAAGCGGCTCGGATCAGCGCACCCGCGAAATGAGTGGCCGTGAGGTTCAGGCTCTCGCCAATATTCTTGACGAGAAGCACGAGCGCATGGGCGCCGACTACAACTTCTCGCTCGATCGCCTCGTCCACGGCGACGGGTCCAGCGACGTGAAAGCACTCGCCGGCATCCAGGCCTTCATTCTTGACAATCCTTTCATCGGGTCGACAGGCGGCATCAGCCGTGTGGCGAACACCTGGTGGCGGAACGACGCCATGACAGCATCCGCGAACGGCTCCGGTGGCCTCAACAAGATCACCTCGTCAAAGGACAATGGCGGCGCGCTCATCGCAGCTTTGGATATCGCCGCCCGGCGCCGCTCGAAGTTCGCAACCGGGCAGACCAAGACCCGGTACTTCGCCGGCTCGGAGTTCATCGACGCCTACAAATCCGAGTTGCGCGCCAACGGCTCGTACACTCAGACTGGTTGGCGTGGTGCCTCGCCCGACGGCTCCATGGGCAACCCGAGCCACGGCGGTCTCAACCTCGAATGGGATCCGACGATGGACGACACGTCGCGCAGCAAGTTCTGCTACGCCATCGATATGGGCAAGCGCGGTCTGCGCCTGATGTACATGGATGGCCAGAAGTACAAGAAGCACAACCCGGCCCGTCCGTATGACCGCATGGTCATGTACAACGGCGTCTCCATGACAGGCCTGATGGTTGCGCGTCAGCTCAACACTTCCGGCGTCTACGAGATCAACTGATCGCAGCAGGGCGGGGCTTCGGCCCCGTTTCTCGCAACCCTTTCATGGAGAATAAAATGTCCTCTCTCGGTTACACTGTCCACACTCTCGCCACCGCAGTTGCGGATGACGGCACTGTGGCAATCGCCTACCCGACCGGCGCTACGCAGGCTTCTCTTGCCGGCTCGGCCGGCGGCGATCTCACCGTCAATGACGGCGCTTTCGGTAGCTACGAACAGGATGGCAGCGGCTTCTCGGCAAGCTTCGGCGCATCGAACATCACCATCACCAACCTGTCCGGTGTGACATGGCCAGCCGGCGCGGTGATCAACGTCTCGTTCGGCGATACGCCACGGCTCGGCTCCTACAACCTGACGATCGGCGGCGACGCCGGGCAGGCGTCAGAAGGCAAGCTGATCAGCCAGGAGCTGACGGCTTCCGGCGCAGTCAATCCCGGCACCCAGTTGGTCGAGCTGAACCACGCCTCGACCATCATCGAAGCGACCTACACCGTGATCCCGAATACGACCTTGATCATCAAGGATACGTCGGCAACCGGCACCGCCGCACACAAGATCACGGTATCGGGCGGCACGCTGAACGGCTCCGCAACCGTTGCCACGTTCAATCTTCGTGACGAGATGCTGGTGGTCGCGTTCGACAGTGCAGGGCGGGGGCAGGTTATCGCCAACGTCGGGTCTGTCGTCCTCTCGTAAGCCAAGATGGAGGCGGGGCTTCGGCCCCGTTTCTTCGACCAGATCATCAGGAGAAACCCATGCAAACTGCAAACATCATGCTCGCGCTCGGCGGTGACAGCGGGACCACTGTCCCGAAGTATGCCGTCACGGCTTCCGAGATCGCCGTTCTTCGCGCAATCCACGGCCTTGATGCCGTGACCGAAGTCGAACCGACAGCGGACCGAGAAATCAACAACCGCGAAGAGATCGCCCGGCTGCGCAACCTCTACGGCCACGCCAAGACGCAAGACGAAAGTGGCAACAATGTCTCGATCGTCGCGCAGATATTCCCCGGCGCCGCAGCCCGTGCCTTCCGCGACCTGGAAGAGCTGGAAATCCCGGCGCAGTATTTCAAGGCTGAGAAGCGCGTGACGCCCAAGCCCACAAAGCCCGCCGCGAAGAAGGCCAAAAAATCCGAAGAGCCCGGCGAAGAGGCGGCTGTTCCCGACGACAACGCCCTGTTCGACGACTAAGGAACAAGCTCTATGGCCCGCCGCGTCACTCTCGTAAAACTGCTGGATCTGCTGCGGGCCGAAGCGCGCCTGTCGATCAACCCCGCGCATAACGCACAGGCTCGATCTTCACAGGTGCAGTTGCTCCAGCGGCTGCAAGACTTCTATTGGGAAGATTTTGCATGGCCGCATCTTCGGGTGAAGCGGCAGGTTCCGGCGCAGATCGGGCAGCGGTATTACGATCTGCCCGCCGATCTGCCGATTGACCGGGTAGAGGGCGTCGAGGTCTTCACCAACGGCGCGTGGATACCACTCGATCCGGGCATCAGCTCCGTGCATTACAGCGCGCACAATTCAGATCTGGACGAGCGGAGCTGGCCGCCGCGGCGTTGGCAGATCAATGAAGATGAGGACATCGAGATATGGCCGGTGCCGGATCAGAACGGCGACGCCACGACACTCGAAGGCTATATCCGTTTTACCGGCATCCGGGCGTTGCGTCCGCTCGTTGATGACGCAGACCGCGCCGATCTGGATAGCCAGATGCTGTCGCTGTTCGCCGCAGCCGAGTTACTTGCAGCGTCGGGCGGGAAGGACGCGCAGGTCAAGCTCGACCGCGCGAACGCCCGCTACCTGAAGCTAAAGTCGGATCTCACGCCGCGCCGCACAATCAACATGTTCGGCGTTGGCGAGCAGCCGACGAAGCGACGGATGGCGATTACAAGCTACCGCGTTGCAGGTAGCTGATGGGTACGGTCTGGATCAAGGAATTTCGTGGCGGGCTGGACAGCCGGCGCATGGTCGAAACCGCCAGCGCCGGAGTGCTGATCGAGGGTCTGAACGGCCACATCACGCGCGGCGGCGAGTTCGAAAGCCGAGCGGCATTCGTCAAGGAATACGAGCTGCCGGAAGGCACGGTCGGGATGGGCTACACCCGGACCGGCATTGTCGTTTTCGGCAGTGTGGACGAGCCTGACGGCATACCGGACGGCATAACCTACCAGAAGCTCACGCCGCCCGGCGACGCGGTGCTGCTCGACGTTCCCAGCTTCGATCTTTATTCCGGCAAAATCTACGCGGTGGGCGTTTTCAGCGACGGCTCCCGGCTCCACTTTTACGACGGGGTTCAGGTCGAGGACTGGGCCGACGGTCGCGCCCGCGCCTCTTTCACGATCACGGGCGGCACGTCATCAGGCACGGCCTCTACAATCACCAGCATAACGGCCAACGGCGTCGAGATTTTGGGCTCCACCGTGACGTGGGATACCAGCCACGAGGTCACGGCGGCGGCGGTTGCCGCGCAGATCAACCTGACTAGCAGCACGCCGGAATACACCGCCGTCTCATCAGGCGCCACGGTCGTCATCCTTTACGCGACTTCGGGCACTACGATCAACGACGCACCGGTCCTTATGACCCTTGCAGACGGGTTTGCGGTGGCGCCATCGTCCGGGCTGGTGATGGCTGGCGGTGCTGACAGCGGGGATGGTTTCACGCCGGGCGGCTTCGTTCGCACGATCCGCTCGAAGATGTATTCGACTTCCGGGCCGAACATGCACTTCTCCGGCATTCAGGCACCGACGCAGTGGACCACGGAAGCGGCCGGCGCAGGCTTCGTCGACCTGTCCAGCTACTCTTCGGGTGCGGAAGAGCTGAAAGCGCTCGCCTCATATCAGGGGCAGGTGGCCGTATTCGCGGAAACCGGCATTCAGGTTTGGTACGTGGACCCCGATCCGTTGCTGAACCGGCAGACGCAGGAACTCGGCAACACCGGGACGGTGGCGGCGAACAGCGTCACACAGTTTGGTGATAACGATCTGTTCTATCTCGACACCAGCGGGTGCCGGTCGCTTCGCGCTCGCGATGCTTCGAACGCCGCTTCGACGACAGATATCGGCAGCGCGATCGACACGCTGATTTCGGCCAAGGTATCCGCCTTGAGCGCCGCAGAGCTTGAACAGGTCTCCGGCCTGATCGCGCCCGGCGATAGTCGTTTCTGGCTGGTCATGAAAGATGTCATCTACGTCTTCACATATTTCCCTTCGGCGAAAGTGAGCGCATGGACGCAATACAGCACGGTCGACGACAGCGGCGAAGCGTTCACCGCGGAGCAGGCTCTAGCCTACGGGCGGAAGGTCTATATCCGCGGCGGGAACTCGATCTACGTCTACGGCGGCCTTGGTTCGGGCACCACATACGACAGCACCGAAGCCGTGGCCCGAACGCCTTATCTCGATGCCGACTGGCCGACGCGAAAGAAGGGGTTCCAGGGCATCGACGCCGCGCTGCGCGGTCAGTGGTCTGTCTACGCCGGTCACGAGCCGGAAGACACCAACGCCAAGGACAAGATCGCGGTGCTTGACCACACCACGTTCACGCAGCAGCGCATCTCCTACAACCACTCCGCAACGCACATCAGCCTGACGTTTAAATCCAAAGGCGTAGGCCCGCACAAACTGGGTGCCTGCGTAATCCACCATGATCTCGACGATGCTGAAGATTGAGGCTCCCGCAGAAGCTGACGTTCGGTATGTGGCCGACCGCATGCGCGATGACGACGTGCGCGAGTTCATGTCCGTCTCGTTTGCCGAGCGCAAGATCGATCTGGTTGACGACATCGTGCGCCGCTTCGGTCTGCACCCCGGCGCAATCGGGTTCTACCTCGATGACGAACCGGTCGGCATCGGCGGGTTGATCGAAGGCAGGCCGCATGTCGGAACGCTACTTTTCTTCGCCACTGACAAGTTCGCATCAGTAGCGCTCGGCATCGCCAAGTTTACCCGGCAGCGGCTGTTTCCTCGCTACCGTGAAGCGGGCATGCACCGGATCGAAGCTATCTCGATCGACGGCCACGCCAGCGCGCACCGGTGGATCAAGATGATTGGGCTGAAACACGAAGCAGCACTTCGCGGCTTCGGTAAGGGCGGCGAGACCTATCATCAGTTTGCATGGGTGGCCGACGATGTTCATTAGGCTGGCGCTCAAGGAAGACGTATCAAGCATCGTTGATATGGCGAGAGCGAACTGCGATGAGACATGCGCGGACGAGGACTTCGACGCCGGCATGGTGCATGCCACTTTCGCCCGGTATCTGGAGACAGCAAACCCGACCTTCTTCGTGGTCGAAGACCACCGCCAGGTGATCGGGTTCTTGCAGTGCTACATGTTCGGGTATGACTACCGGGCTGGACTTTATACGGTCCAGAAGGTACTTTACGTGAAGCCGGAAAAACGCGGAACTCGGGCAGCCGTCCTTCTCATCAAGCATCTCATCCAGTGGAGCCAGCAACTTGGCGCGGACCGGATCGAAGGTGGTAATGATAATTCTTTCCAATCAGAGCGCACAGCCAAATTTCTGAGCCACTTCGGTTTCGAGACGGTTGGCTTCGCGATGCGGAAGAAGCTGGAAGAGCAGAGCCATGGGCGGTAAGAGCGGCGGCAACGAAGCGGCACTGGCCCGCGCAGACGAGCAGGCCCGGCAGGAGAAGATCCGCGAGGGTACGACGCGCGTCAATGATATCTTCGGCCAGAACTTCAACGACGATTTCTTTAAGGGTCGCCGGGACGCTTTTCTCGACTACAACACGCCGCAGCTTGAGAACCAGTACAACGACGCACAGAAGCAACTGACCTTCTCGCTGGCGCGTGGCGGCAATCTCAACAGCTCGGCCCGTGGTGAACAGCTCGGCAAGCTGCAGACGCTCTACGATACGAACAAGCAGTCAATCGCCGATCAGGCCTTGCAGCAGGAGAACCAGGCGCGCACCGCGGTTGAGGACGCCCGCTCCAATCTGGTCACGACGCTGAACGCGACCGGTGACGCAGAAGGAGCAGCAAACTCGGCGCTCACGCGCGCATCGGCGCTTTCGCAGCCCGGCACCTACAGCCCGCTCGGCCAGTTGTTCGTTGACTTCACCAGCGGGCTCGGCACGCAGGCGGCGGCTGAACGGTCTTATGCCGCGGGCGGCCCAAAACCGACTTACAACACCGGCCTCTTCGGCGGCGGTAAAGTCGTGACAAGGAGCTGACATGTGCGATCCGATCACCATCGCGGGCATTGCGCTCACCGCCGGCTCCGCGATCGCGAACACGATCGCACAAAGCAAGGTGCAGAAGGCCCGCGACAGCGCGCTTGCTGCCGAGCGCGTCCGGCAGAACACACTCGATCAGGAAGCTGCGGCTCTGAACGCCGCCTCACAGGATCGCTACCAGGACTTCGGCGCGCAGCAGGACGAGCGGGCTTCCGAGCTTGGCCAGTATTTCACAGACCAGAAGATCGAGAACGCATCGGGCAACGCAGCCGCCGCAGCAGAGCAAGCCACGCCGCAGTCCGGATCGGATATCGTGGTGCGTGAAGAAGCCAAGCAGCGCGGGAAAGCCGACGCATTCGCCAAAGGCCAAGGAGAAGCACTCGGCAATCTCCGGTCCTTCGGGGATCTCCTTGGTGGCATCGGCCGTGAACAGGCGCGCGACGCCGGGCGGATTGGCCAGATCGGCGGCTTCAAGCGCGGGTCGTCGAACATCGTTCCGCTCGAACTGGATGAAGCCAACTCGGCTGGCGACGGCATGAAACTGTTCGCGGACGTGCTCGGCCTCGGTGGCAGCCTGGCAACGAGCAAAGGTCTCGGCGGCGGCACCAAATCCGTGGACCCGTGGAAGGGTCTGCGGGCAGTAGGTACTAAACCGGCATCGTCCGGCCTTCTTTCTCTCTACGGGTGACACCATGCCAGTACGCAGCTCTGGATATTTCAACAACCCGGCCTTCGCACAGGCCGCCTCGAACCTGACGGCCTTGTTCGCCCCGCCTAGCGGAGCGGACGCCGCAGGATGGGCCAACGCCAACGCGAAGAAGGCCGAAGCTGCACGGCTGCAGATGCTGTTCGACAACCCGAACGATCCGAATTTCGACCGCCGCAACATCGCCGTGGGCAACTACAACCCGACGCAGTCCTTTTACGCACAGGACCAGAACAACGCGACCACGATGCGCGGGCAGGACGTGACAGCGGCTACCTCTCGCAGCAACAACGCCGCGGACAATGTGCGCGCGCTGACCGAGCGGCAGATGCAGGAGGCCGCCGCCATGGAGCGGCTTGGCATCACCAACGCTACCGACATGCGCGGGCAGGACATCACCGCCAACACCTCACTCACGAACAACGCTGCGGACAATGCGCGGGCGCTGCAGGCGAACCAGCAAGACAATCTGACAAAGTTGTTCGGCCCGCTTAACGAGGGGCAGGTGCGTCCTGATATCCCGCCGGAGATCGCGGCTGCGCTCGGGCTCGATCAAGGCCTTCCGGCTGTGCAGGGAAACGCCGCGCCGCTCACCGAAACGGAAGTAGTAGGGCAGAACCAGCAGCGGCTGATCGACAGCGGCCAGCTTACCGACCAGATGCTGCTCGACAACATCATGGGTAAGCAGTCGCCCGTCGAGGCGGTCGGCCCGAATGGCGAGCCGGTATTCATGAACCCCGGAGCTGCCGTGCGCACGGGGGCGGAAGCGTTCATCAACAAGGGTGCGGAAGCCGCGCTCACCAACGGGATGGCCGTCGTCAATGGGCGGAACGTCGCAGTTGTGCAGGACCGCGCCACCGGCAAATGGGTTGAGGCGCAGACCGGCACGCCGATCCCGGCAGGTATCGAAGTGCTCAAGCCGTCGCAGGTCACAGGCTCCGCAGATGAGGTCGGTCTCACCACCGGCACGAAGAGCGACGTGCAGAAGAATATTCTGGCGATCGACGAAACTGTGGCTACCGCTACAACGCTCCGCGACCTGATCGCCGCCAATCCTTCTTCGCAAGGTATTGTCGGGTCGGTGCGGAAGCTGGCGCAGAACCTGTTCCAGACCGCCAACGAGCTAGGCCAGAACGCCGGCCCCGGCGTGAAGCAGATCACCGACGCGGTGCAGCAAGGCCTTCTGGATCAGGACACTGCCGCGCAGTATTTTGACCCGGGCCTGGAAGCCATCGATCTGCTGACGAACTACCTCGCATGGCAGTACGCCAAGACGATGGGCGGCGATCGCGTGTCCAACGAGCAGTTGAAGCAGGCCCGCGACGCTATCGGGGGCTCCGGCCTTCTCGCCAACAACGCGGCGTCCGCCGTGCGGCTTAACCAGATCATCGAGCAGATGGGCGCGCAGCGCAACCGTCTCGGCGCTTACGCTCCGGACATGAAGGCTGCGCCGGTCGCGGGCGCGCGCCGAAGGTTCAACCCGGCCACAGGGCAGATTGAATGACAGAGATCGAAGCACCTGACGGCTCCATTGTCGAGTTTCCGGACGGCACCCCGGATGACGTGATCATCCGCGCCATGAAGCAGGCATACCCGGCACCGGCCGCCGCGCAGCCAGCGCCAGAAGATGCGCGCGGTGTTCCTGCCGCAGCGCCGGCACCGGCCACACCCGCAGCAGAGCCATCCATGGCTGACATGATCATGGATGGCGCCGGCGCTGTTGGCGGCGTGCTTGATCAGGGCGCTCGTGGCGTGGCCGAAGGTGTGACCAATATACTCGGCCTCCCCCGCATGCTGATGGAGGGCAAGAACTACCTCGTCGGTAGGGGCCTATCCGCTGTCGGCGTGCCGGAAGACACTGCTGATTTCATCGCCAATCTCGACCCGTCGCGCTTCCTTCTGCCGAGCGCGGAAGGCATGCAGCACGCGGGCGATAGCGTCAACAATGCGATCGCCGACACCGTCGGCGTCAACCGCCCGCAGACCGAGCCAGATAACGTGGCCGAGCGCTTCAGCAACCGGATCGGGCAGGAGATCGGGGCAGGCGGCCTTATGGCTGGCGGTGTGCTTGGCAAAGCCGCGAGTATGCGTGCAGCACTCGGCGAGGCTGCACCGGCTGCCGCGCGCTCGGGCGGCAAGTTGTCGCAGATGTTTATCGAGCCGGCGGTGGTCAACCCCGGCACCTATCTCGGCAAGGAGATGTCAGCGGCTACGGCAGCCGGCGCAGGCGCAGCGACGGCCAACGAGGTGTTCCCCGACAGCCCGTACGCTGATTTGGCCGGGGCTGTTCTAGGCGTCGGCGGTGCTTCGCTAGGCGGCAAGGCCGTGCGCAGCATCGGCGAGATGGGTAAGGCCGTCATGGGCTCGCCCGGCTATGTCGACGATGTGGTGCGCAACAGCGTAGCCGACCGGCTCGTGGAAGCAGCAGGTGTTCGTGCAGCACCGGGCCAAGCCCCGGACACAACCGATCTGGTCAATTCTATCATGGATGGCCCGCGCATCGATCAGCAGATCCCCGGCGCTCGCGAAAGCCTGGCAGACCGGACCCGCAATCCGGGCATCGGTTCGCTGGAGTATTCCCGGCAGTCCGGCCCGAACGCCGGAGAGTTCAACGCCCGGCGCCAGCAGAACGCCCGCGCGGTCGACACCGCCATCAGCGCCAACGCTCCGGATGGCAACCCGGCCAATCTGCGGAGTGAGCTGGCGCTTGAACGCGACCGGCAGATCACCGACGCCAGCACGCTCGCCACCAATGCGCAGGACGACGCCGCGCGAGCCGTCGAGCCGATCACGCCGAAGGGCACAGCCTCGATGCGCGGCAACACGGTCCGCGCCGCGCTGGAAGAAGCGCGCGATGCAGCCCGCGCTCGCACGTCGGCGGCCTACCAGAACGCAGACATCACGGGCCAGCCGATTGAAGCCGAAGGGCTTATCAACGCGATCGACAGCGTGACATCGCGCATGCCGCAGGCGGATCAAGCGAACCTGCCGGAAGCCCTGATCGGGCGGCTGCAGCGTCTCGGTGATGACCCGGCCACAATGGCCGAAGCCACGGCGCTGCGCTCCGAGCTGCAGCAGATGGGCGTCGCCGCCAGCAAGAAGCCGGGCGGGCGCAACGAAGCGCGCGTGCTCGGCCAGGTCGAAGCGGCCGTTGACGATTTCATCTTCGGAAATCTCCCGTCGGACCAGCAGGGCGCATTGCGTGAAGCGCGGGCGGCCCGTCATGCGGAAGGCAGCTCGTTCGATCGTGTCGGAGATCCGGTGCAGCGTGCGCTGGCTCAGAACGACGCCGGCTACAAGCTTGGCGACGAGAATGTAGCCAAAAGCTTCACCCGCACGCAGGCCATGGATCGGCTCTTTCAAGAGGCCGACACGCCGGAAACCCGCGCGGCGATCCGCGACGAGATGCTGACGAGCGCCGACACGTCTCGCGCTGACAAGCTGCAAAGCTTCATCGATACGAACAGCGAGCAGATCGAACGCTTCCCCGGCTTGCGCGACGAATTGTCGCAGGTTGCGAAAGCCCGCGGCGACGAGGCAACGGCTGCTGCTCGCAAGACCGATCTGGAGCGTACGCTCGGAACGGACGAGAAGCCGGGGCGCAGCACAGTCGGAAAGTATCTTCAATACAGCGACGCCAATTCAGACAAGGCGATCCGCGAAGTGCTGTCAGCCAAAGACCCGAAGGCCGCAGCGGACGAACTGCTGACTTTCGTTGGTGACGATCCGGCGGCCGTTCAAGGTGCGCGCAAAGCATTGTGGGAAAATATGTCCAAGGCAGCGCGGCGCACTGGCGAAACCACCAAGGACGTGACCGGCGCGCAGGAGTGGATGCCCGAGAAGCTGAAGAACTGGCTGGCCGATCCGCGCAACCGTGAGGTGGCCGAACGCTTCTACAAGGATGACCCCGAGCACATCACCAACCTGCAGAAGATCGCTGATGCGCTGCAGGGGCTTGATCTCCGGAACAGCGCCAAGGTGCCGAATAACTCCGGCACTGCGCAATCGGCGCTGCCATCGGTCGAGACGCTAGGCTCTATGGGGTTGGCCTATAAGCGCGGTCAAATCGGCCCCGCTTTCATCGTGACGCGGCTAGGTGCTGTGATCGCCCGCCGCAGTGTCAAGGCTGCTCGCGCCGGCGCGATCGAGAAGATGCTGGATGATGCGCTTCTCAACCCGGACGCCGCGGCGCTGCTGCTCAAGGAAAACAACCCGGCGAACCGGGCGGCCTTGGCGCGCCGGGCGAAGACGTGGTTCGGGGCTGAAGCCGCCAAGATCATGAACGCGCTCTCGGCTGACGATGAGACAGACATGGAGAAAGCAGTCAATGGCCGATAACCCGCTCTCCCGTTTTGCCGTTGGCGGCGCCACCCGACCGGACAGCTTCTCCGGCATGCAGCCGGAATTTGCGTCTGCGCTGCAACAGATGTTCGAAAGCGCCCCGCCAGATATCCAGCAGCAGCTTCGGGTCGGATCGGGCTTCCGGTCTCCGGAAAAACAGGCTGAATTGTGGCAGGGTGCGCTGCAGAAATACGGCTCGCCGGAAGCCGCCCGTAAATGGGTGGCACCGCCCGGGCGGTCGCAGCACAACCACGGCAACGCGGCGGATCTGAAATATCTGAACGATGCGGCGCGACAGTGGGCGCACTCGAATGCGGCCAATTACGGCCTTGCTTTCCCGTTGTCGAATGAGGATTGGCATGTGGAGCTGGCCGGCGCACGCGGCCGCGGCAGTCACGCGCCAGTTCAGGCGGTACAGGGCAGGGGTGCTGTGCCTGGCGCGCAGCCCCAAACAGGGCCGACCGCATTTGGTGATGCGGTTGCGCCGCGCGGCCCGGTTGACTTCGGTTCGGCCATCTCAGGGTATCTCGCGCAGCGCCAGCAGCGTGACGAAGAAGCTGCCGCCGAACAGCAGCGGCGGGCGCTTCTATTCGGCGGCATCGGGAGCATGTACGGGTAGCTCCTTAAGATGTTGCGGTTTCGAGGACGGCGCGACCGGCTTCGGTAACAACGCCAAATTGGTCGATCATACCGGCCCGAAACAGGGGCCACGCGCCAGCCAACCCCATCTTCTGATCCGGGTGGTCCGGATCGCGCACTTTGCGTCCATCGATCTCTTCCATAAGCACGTCACGGCCATCCTTCGACAGCGAAACAACCGCGCGTCCGGAAGCGATAAGTCTAAGCGCGCCAACCGGGGCTGGTTTCTTCATCGCGGCCTTGGCGTGGGCTATCTCTTCATCGGTAAAGTTCATCGGGCTTCCCTTTTATGCGGTGCGTGTTTCGCCGATTTTACCGCGCCCGACTTCGACGCAATCGGCATTTCGAACTTGCTTGAATTGAAATGTTGCTTCGCCCTGCTCGAGTGAACTTTTGCAGCCGTCACAAGCCTCTTGAACAGTGCCACACTCATCGCAATCGTAGAACGTTCCCTTCGTCTCGATGACATGGACATATTCAACGATGATGTCGCCCGGCTCGTCAGCCTCATAAACATCGCCCTGCGCTACCGCTTCTGCGATTGCATCCTCCTTGGTGCCGAATGGGCCGCAAGAAAAACACTCGTCATTGGAACCAGCCCACCAGCTCCATTCGTCCTGTAGATCTTTGGCCTGTACGGTCATCGGACTTCCCCTGAATTATACGGTTTCAAATTCGTCGTACTGCGCTTCACTCTTGCGCCGCGCTGCCGACCATTCCTGCTTGTCGTCAGGCCAGAAATGTTCGGCATCTGCGAGCAGTAGCGGCACCTCTGACGGGTTTGAATTGAACTGCCTTCCGCCGCGAGCGCCACGGCAGATTTTCAAGGCTTCGTCGCGGCTATAGCGTCCGGCTTCCGCCAATGCGGAGCGGTAGCCTTTACGGTCCGCGCCCCACCAGCACTTGTGTTCGTTTGACCAGACTACATAGGCTTGATCGGTCATTGGCTTGGTCCCTATTGTTTGAAATCTTGGTTGTCATCTTCTGCTATTTACATACGCTCAAAAATAGCGTAGGTCAAATGTAAATAATGGTGTAATCTATTGCCCACCAGGGTATTGTTGGAAAAGGGCCGGGAATGGCTAAATGGGAAGACGCATTGACAGACGCGGAGAGGCAGGAGCTTGCCGAAATGCGGGCGCTACACGCCAAATCCGGCGACGTTCTGCGGCGTCTGGTCAAGAGATTGAAGACACGCGCAGAGCAACGGCTGCGGCGTGAAGCCAAATAACAGGAGGCATGAGCGATGACGAACCAAACAGCGACCAGTGCAGCAATCGAGCAAGCCCGCGTAGAAGCCGGGCTTGGCCACCCGCCGCAAGGGATCGAGACTGAGGAGGATTATCTAAAATGGGCGCTTGCCGAGATCCAAAAGAAAGCGCGACGAGATGCAGAACCGTTCATGAAACGGTTGATGCAGCTAGAAAGCCGAAAGCCGCTAAAGCCGATCTTCATCCCGCTAGATCAATGGCCGGAACATCTCATCAAGCCATTGCGCGAAACATAATCGAAGGAATGATGACGACGTGATTGAAGCGAACCAAGAGGAATGACCATGGCCGGGGAACTCAGCTTAGCAACACCTGAAAACTCACGGCAGCCAAACTATGGGCGCAAGTGGGGGCCGTGGATTGATTGGGACGGCAAGTCCGAACATGGCCCTTCCATTGGATCGGATGAGCCGTTCATCCAAGTGCACCGACGCTCGCCAAATTCGCCGTGCTGGATTGTCGATGAGGCCCATCATTTTGATTGGCTGCACACCGGGTCCGGTGATGACATACTGGCGTATCGCGTAGAAATTAACTGAAAATCGAAGGAGTTCATGATGCCAGCCGATCAGTTGAAGCTTGAACGCCGCATCAGAAACCAGCGGGCTCGGATTAGGCAGTTTGAAGAACTTGGCGAGGCGCACATGAGCACATGGCGGCGTCACGCATTGGCCTATCGGAAACAGCTTCTCGATGCAGGCATTAAGCCTGGCGTGCCGTTCGCTGTCCTGCCGGGCTTGGCGAAACGTCAACAAAAATAACAGGAGACGACCATGGTGCTGCGAAAGATCAGCGAAGTCCAAGGTGAATGTGACCCGAATTGCGCTATCTGCGATGGCGAGGGGTGGGTCTGCGAGAACCACCATGACAGGCCGTGGGGTGGGATGAGTAGCCGCGAAGATGCCTGCCACTGTGGCGCTGGCGATCCGTGCGTCTGCAATCCACTGCACCATGACGGCAAGACTAAACACTAAATCGAAGGAGACCCTGTGGACCTACTCCATAGGCCACTCCACAGATTCACGTAAAAGGAGTTTGAAATGGGCCTGTCATTGAAGCGAGTGGTTTGGAAACGCCAGCCGGAAGAACAGGAAGTCGAGTATATGAAGCTCTGCACATTGTTTGGCCCGTCATGTTTCCAGCGCGGGAATGAATGGCTCTTTCTTAGAGGCGAAGACCCGATGTGCCATGCCGCCACGCCGGACGGATACGAGCGGATCAACTGAAAATCGAAGGAGCAGACCGTGAAGCTGAAAGACGAATGCTGGTACTGGGTCCAGCTTACCGACGATGACCCGGACTATAAGCAGCAGTGGCAAGTCGGCCAATATTACAGAGGCGGATTTGCGGTCATCGGAAGTGATAAGGCGTTCCGCAAATCCGATTTTCAAGCAATCGGCCCGTTGATCGAGCCGCCAACATCTTAGGAGTTTCCGATGGCCATGTCTCACAGCAAATTTGCAATGCAGGCCGCGTACCTGGCGAGCCGATCCGCATCATGGGCTGGCGAGTGCGCTGACAATCTTGGTGAGCCAGAGCAACCAATGCGGGATGATAGCGTAGAGCGTTATTTGATAATGTTGCGAGAGACGGCAGACCGCATCGAACAGATGCACAACGAAAAATCTTAGGAGTTTCCGATGGCGGAGAATATGACGGCAATCGCGATGATGAAGGACCAGAAGCGCACAGCGTTGGAAGCGGCGATGCACCACATACTGCATAGAATGCGCCGCTTTATGCGGGCATATCCGGCGCGGCAGGAAGACAAGATGCCGGAGCACGATCTCGTTTGGGTGTCAGAAATAAACGGCGAAGGCCCGGCTCTCGAAATTCTGGAAGCAAATAAATGCAATCCGGCTTTGTGGCTTGATGCCATTCCTGCTGGTGTCTGCATCGTGCCAAAGTCCGCACTGAAAAGCGCCGGCCTGTCGGACGAAATGGTCGAATACTTCGCTTTGATGGGCAGCGCTACAGTCGCAAACCATGCCGCATACCGCAAGCAGCAGCAACAGCAGGACCGGGCAGAGTACGAAGCGAAATATCAGCCGTAAATCGAAGGAGCCCTCGCAGGCTTCGACGTAGAAAAGCCCCGCAGCGGTTCAACGCTGCGGGGCTTTTGACTTGCAAAATGACTACCAAATTGTCGATGTAGGCTGACCGTAGCCTGTCGGATGAGGGCTAGAAATCTTTTATCTTTCAAGGGGTTCGGATGGTGGGCGTAACAGGGATTGAACCTGTGACCCCTACAATGTCAATGTAGTGCTCTCCCGCTGAGCTATACGCCCATCCGATGTCGCGCATACACCACAGAAAGCCCTGTGCCGTCAACATCAAAAGAGCGTGATTTTCACGGGCGGCGGAGTTGCGCTGTGCGAAGCTGCGGGTGACGGCGCGGGAGACCGCCAAAAGCCGTCACAATGGCCATGGCGCTGCAAGCATCCGCAACGATTCAATGGTGAGATTCTGGTTCAGGCGGCCAGGATCATCTTGTTGACTTCATCGACGAGGTCACGCAGGTGGAAAGGCTTGGAAAGCACCTTGGCGTCGCGCGGCGCTTTCGAATCAGGGTTGAGCGCAACGGCTGCAAATCCGGTGATGAACATGACCTTGAGATCAGGATCAAGTTCCGTGGCCCGGCGTGCCAACTCGATCCCATCCATCTCCGGCATGACGATATCGGTCAGTAGCAGTGTGAAGGGCTCTTCACGGAGGCGATCATAGGCGCTTGCGCCATTGTCGAAGGACCGGACATCGTAGCCGGCTTTTTCCAATGCCTTGACCAGAAACCGGCGCATGTCGTTGTCGTCTTCCGCGAGGAGAATTTTCGGCGTCATCTTGTTTCCAAACCTGTCATCATGCTCATGGAGCTTTGCCTGCTCCATCTATCGGCCATTCCAGTAAACATCCGGTGAATGATGGCATTTTTACGATGCTGTTTGTCCCGCACTGGACAGGTAGGAGGGTAACTGGCAAGGTGATTCAAGCGGTTACACGGACAAAGGGACGGATATGCGCGAAGCCGACGGGCCCGGTGGGAAAAGTGACGCAAATATGATTTCGCAGGCGGTCGCTCCCTTTGAGATACGGCGTCCGATGCAGCAAACCGAGCCCTTTGTTTTCAATTCCCCGCATTCGGGACGGGTCTATCCGGACGCGTTTCTGGACATATCGCGTCTTGACCGGAACGCCATACGTCGCTCGGAAGATTATTACGTCGACGAATTATTCGCCAGCGCTGTGCAATTGGGCGCGCCGATGCTGGCGGCCCAGTTCCCGCGCGCCTGGCTCGATGTCAACCGAGAGCCCTACGAACTTGATCCGCGGATGTTTGACGGGCCGCTGCCGTCCTTTGCCAATGTCGGGTCGATGCGGGTGGCCGGCGGTCTCGGCACGATACCGCGGCTGGTCGCCGAAAACATGGATATCTACCGGGGTCGACTCAGCGTCGCGGAGGGGCTTTCGCGGATTGACCACGTGTACAGGCCTTATCACGCCAACCTGCGCAAGATGATTGCCCAAACCCATGTCCAGTTCGGCAAGGCGATTTTGATCGATTGCCATTCGATGCCCGCCAATGTCCGGTTGGCCGGCGGCAGCGCCAGGCCTGATATCATCATTGGCGATCGCTATGGGGCCAGTGCCGCCCATGATTTGTCGTTCGCGGCGGTGTCTGTGCTTTCGGAGCTTGGCTATTACGTGGTGCGCAACAAGCCCTATGCGGGCGGCTTTATTACCGAGCATTACGGCCGACCCGGTCGCGGGCTGCACGCGCTGCAGATCGAGATCAATCGCGGGCTCTATGTAGACGAGGTGACACTTGAAAAGACCGCCGGATTTGAATTGCTGAAGGCTGATCTGTGGGAGTTCTCGGCCCGGATGATGGCGCATGTACGTGATGACCTGGTCGGCCAGCGCCTGGCTGCGGAATAGCGCCGTGGCGTTTCCGGCGTCATTCTGATCCAAACCAGTTGGGCCGCAGATCCGGATGAGAAATTCCCAGCGGTGGAAAGCAGGCAAAAAAACCGCGCTCAGGGCGCGGCAAAGTCTTGGGAGGAAACGCCCAGGAAGGGCATTCACAGTCTAAGACTGTAATGCAAATCTAATGCTGCAGTGCACAAATGTCAATATGGCTGCCCTTGGACTTTGGGCTAAAGGGCGCATTGGCGTGGTGGGACGTCTGTCGGCTTGCATTTTGCCGGCACTCGGGCGAGGACGGTGACCAAGGCGCATTGCATTCGCAAACAGCGATGCCCGCAGATCCAACGGAGTTTTTCATGCTTCCCGACTTCGCATTTTTTGACGCCATCGCCGAAGCCGCAGCCGCTGAGACATTGCCTCGGTTTCGGATGCAAACGGCAGTCGACAACAAGCAGGCAGCTGGATTTGATCCGGTTACCGAAGCGGACCGGGAGGCGGAGCGGGCAATCCGCCAAATCATCACCGCGCATTATCCGGACCATGGCATCCTTGGCGAAGAGCATGGCGATGTGGGGCTCGACCGGGACTATGTCTGGGTGATTGACCCGATCGACGGAACTCGCGCCTTCATTTCGGGGCTGCCGGTCTGGGGCACGTTGGTGGGGCTTTATCACAAGGGTCGGGCGGTGATGGGGATGATGGACCAGCCGTTCACCGGCGAACGCTTTATCGCCGAGCCGGGAAATGCCGTCATCCGGCGCCATGGGGAGATTGCGCCGATGCGCACCCGTACCGGGGTAGGTCTGGAGCAGGCGATCATGATGACGACATCGCCCTTCATCTTCCCCGAGGCGCTGCGCAGCCCTTACCATCGGCTTGAAAGCACGGTGAAGCTCGCCCGCTACGGCTGCGATTGCTATGCCTATGCCATGGTGGCATCGGGGAACATCGACCTGGTCGTGGAATCCGATCTCAAGCCGTATGACGTAGGCGGCCTGATTCCGCTGGTCGAACAGGCCGGTGGCGTGATGACGACCTGGGATGGCGGCCGCCCCGAACGTGGCGGCAATATTGTTGCTGCGGGGTCGGCGACGCTGCACGCAGCAGCGCTGGAGATGCTCAACCGGTCCGGCTGACCGTCACGGCCTCGGTTATATGGGGTGTCTCCGTGTCCTGATCCGGCGGGATGAAGGCGTCAATCGCTGCCAGCGCCGACAGCCGGTAACGGTCGGCTTCCTGCAGCAATTCGTGACGCGCGCCGTCGATGATGATCGCCCTTCCGGCGCGAAAGCGGTTGCCGAGACTCTCGATTGCCTGTGGTGCGACGATCCGGTCGTTGCCGGCGCCGATCAGCAAGGTCGGCACCTTGATCTGATCAAGATGCTCGAACTGCGTGACACGGCTCATCGCCGCCAACATTTCGTTGACCCAGCGAGCGCTCGGCGGGCCGAGCCGCAGTTCCGGATGATTGAGGTACAGATCAATGTTGCGGGTGTAGCGGGCCCGGTCAGAGGTGACAGTGTTGCCTTCGAAAGGAGGAGGAAATCGGTCCCTGCCGGTGCCGACCCAGCCAAGGCCCAACATTCTGGTCAATCGGGTGAGGGCGCGGATGGTCCACTTGGACAGCGGCTGATTGGACAATTCCACAAACGGCCCCAGCAAGACCATCCGCTCGATCCGGTTGGCAAGCCGGGGCGCTGCCGCCAGCGCCACCAGTGCACCCATCGAATGCGCAACCATGCAGAAGGGCAGGCGGGTTTCCGGCAGAACGATGGTTTCGAGAAATTTCGCCAGATCCTTCTCCAGATCTTGGAATCGGCGGAGATGCCCGCGCAGCGGATTCTTCAAAAGCCGGTCGGAGAGGCCTTGTCCGCGCCAGTCAAATGTCGCGACCCAAAGTCCACGTGCGGTGAAATGGCGAATGGTCTCGTAATATTTCTCGATGCATTCATTGCGGCCTTGCAGCAACACAACGGTGCCGCGCGCCACCGGAATGTCGGACTTGAAGATCGCGTAACGCAGGCGCTTGCCGGCGCAACCGTCAAACCAGCCCACGACGTTGTTGCCGGGAATCCGGTTCAGGTCGGTTTCGATCAACAGGGCAGCATCATCTCTCATCGTGCATCCGGATTAGGGCTTCGCCGGGCCAAGGTCAAAAGGAAAAAGGCCGGAACCACGATTGACGCGGGTCCGGCCAGGTGACCGGAACAGAAGGGACAGGATGTCCCGGTCGGTCCAGGCAGTGTTGCCCGATGCAACCGATCATCGCCGATCTGACCTGAACCGGCGCCGAACAGGTCATTCATCGCCGGTTCACCGTTTCGATACCGCCCGGCGATGCCGGATATCAGGGATCTTGAACCCGCGGCGCAGAGTTCCCACATTGTTTGTGCAGGCGCCACAAACCGGGCCTGCTGGCCGGTATGCCGCCCGTTGCGGGGCAGACCAGAGGCCAGAACGCAAACTTGTAGTCGCTCTGAAGGAGGACCCCCTATGCGTCACGTAGATTTTGCACCGCTGTATCGTTCCACTGTTGGCTTTGACCGGCTCCTGACCATGCTTGACAGCTTGGCTCAGCCCGATCAGGCGCAATCCTATCCGCCTTACAACATCGAACGCACCGGCGAGACCACATACAGGATCACCATGGCGGTGGCCGGTTTCGAAGAATCCGAGATTTCGATCGAGGCACGCGAGCATGCGCTTACCGTCAAGGGTGAGAAGGCCGAGGAAAAAGACGTCGAAGGCGTCGAGTTCCTGTATCGCGGAATTGCAAAGCGCGCGTTCGAACGCCGCTTTCAGCTCGCCGAACATGTAGAAGTAACCGGCGCTTCACTGCGCAACGGTTTGCTCCACATTGATCTGAATCGGGAGATTCCGGAAGCCATGAAGCCGCGCCGGATTCCGCTGAGCAGCGATGCCGGCGAGAACCCGAAGCAGATCGAAGCCAAAACGGCCTGATCCAATTCCCCAAGCGGAGCAGGCTGTGTGACGCTCAGGAGACTGAGCGTCACTTCAGATAAGCAAGCACCGCTCGAAGGGCAGCCTTCGGGCGGTGTTTACGTTGAGGCAATGCGTGGAACAGTTTGTGTGCGGTGCCGGTAAAAGCCAATCGCTTTGAGATGCGCTTATGCCGGAGCATAACGGCCGGGTTGCGGGCGCGCCCTGGCGAGTATGGCGTCGACTGAGAGCAGTCCCGGTCCCTTGAGGACAATTACCAGCAACGGCACCAGCCAAAGCAGGCGCTGATCGGCGATCAACCCGTCGGGAAAACGGTCAAAAAGGGTGCCAATGGTTTCGGCGCCAACCTTGTGCACGGTGATATCAACGAACGACTGCACGGCAATGAACACCATCATGCCGAGGGCCGCCACGCGCGAAAACAGGCCGATGATGATCATCAATGGCAGGATGAATTCGGCATAGGTGCCGAGTAGCACGATCAAGCCCCACGGGAAAAATGATACCGCGTCGACATCGCCGCCTGCGGCTTCCACTGCCGGCAGGACGATCTGGTAATAGGCGCCCGGCTGGATGGAAAAGAAGCCCAGAAACCCGTCTCCGACCTTGGTACCGGCCGAATTGAGGAAGTAGCCCCACAGCACTGATGCGAAGGTGAAACGGGCGACCAGCCCCAGCAGCCAGCCGTCGCCGAGTTTTTCGATGAAGCCGAAGACCCGGTGGTGCAGATAGGCGAGAAGATCAATTGCGGAACGCATGGCCGTTACTCCGTTGATGTCGCATCGGTCGAGCAAGCGGTAAACACGCCGGCATCGAGCATGGCTGAGATGGCGGAAGGCAGATCGAATTCGGGGTGCTGTTCAACGGTTTGCGCCGCCGCTGTGCCAAGCGTCGCGCCTCCGATCAGATGGGTGAAGAAACCGGCGGCTCCGGGAGGCAATGTGCGGATTTGAACATCGTAATGCGGACGAGTGATCAATCCGTCTTCTGGAACGAGCGGGCGAATGCCGTCGAGTGGGCGTTTTTCACGGTTGGCAGAAAATATCGATACCGCGGCAAACGGGCTACTGACTACCCGCGTCGCCGGGTGAGCGGTGAAGCTGATATCACCAAGCCTTTCGGGGGCAATGGCTCCGAGGCTCGCAGGCGACAAGGGCTCGGCGTCGGCGGCATGAAAGGCATCGAGCCAGGCCCGTTCCAGCCGCGCCACATCCGGCAGATAAGGCAGTTTGGCAACCGGCTCGAACCGTTCGAGGAACGCCGCAAATCCGCTGCCATACTCAAAAATGAGCGCAGAGCGTGGTGGCTCCTGGGCCAGATAGACTCGCGCCATGTCACGAAAAAAACCTTCGCCTACCAGACGCTGAACTGCGGGGAATATATCGGCGAGAGCGTTGATCAGGCTCATGGTCACATTGTTGCGGTAGACCGCAAAGCGCCTATTTGCGCCCTTGCCGCGCGGTCCGATCACACCATCAGGCACCGGCAGATCAGAATCCAGCAGGGCGGCGCCAAATGCTGTTTGTGAAGCCGCACGGGCGTGATCATCCTGTTGCATGGCGGGATCCGAGCAGGGCAGAGGGGCCGAGACGTTTGAGCACGGCATCCGCCAGCATCGCTTCGCGGCGCAGCACCGGCCATTCGGGGACGTCATTGTCCCATTCAACCAGCGTTGGCATCGCGCCGACCTGGCAGATGACCATTTCGTAGAGTTTCCAGACAGCCTCGGCGACGGGGCGATCATGGGCGTCGATCAAAAGCTTCTCGCCTTCATCATCGACATCCTCGGCATGACCGGCGAGGTGGATTTCCTGAACCAGCTCAAGTGGAAAATTGCGCAGATACTGGATAGGTTTCCAGCCGTGATTGGTGGCGGAGATGAAGACATTGTTGATATCGAGCAGCAGCCCGCATCCGGATTTTTGAGCAACCTCGCGGATGAAATCGGTCTCGCTCATAGTGGATTGTTCGAAGGCCACATAGGTGGAAGGGTTTTCCAGCAGGATCTGGCGTTTAAGCCGATCCTGGATCTGTCCGATATGTGTGGCGACGCGATCAAGTGTTTCGGCATTATAGGGAACGGGCAGCAGATCGTTGAAATAGCCGGCGTCATGGCTCGACCAGGCCAGATGTTCGGAAACCATGCCGGGTTCGTAGCGCTCGACCACTTTCGCCAAACGTTCAAGATGAGCCGGGTCAATGCCCCCTTCCGAGCCAATGGAGAGCCCGACGCCGTGAACAGAAAGCGGAAATTCGGTGCGAATGGCTGAAAGTGCGCGATGCGCGGCTCCGCCGTCGCCCATGTAGTTTTCGGCATGGACTTCGAGAAAGCCGATGCGGTAATCATCGGCAAGAATGGCGTCGATGTGGTCAGCCTTCAACCCCGCGCCCGCACGCGGCGGAAGCGGGGCATTCGGGAAACGGGGAGTCCCGACAATCGGGGTATTAGGGGCGGAATGCGCCATGTCAGGACTCCCGTTCAAATAATACCGATCAGGCCGGAATGTCGCGGGTGAGCGGCTCCAGCGAACCCATGCGGTCGCCGTCCAGGCTCATCGTTGCGCAGGTGCCTGCATCGACATACTTCCATGAATTGCCCTGAAAATCGACCTTTGAGGTTCCGGCGCAGGTGGTGCCGGGGCCTGCAGCGCAATCATTCTTGCCAACCAAGGCGACGCCATAGCACTTTTCGGTGGCGGCTGCGGCATTGTCGGTGGAGGCTACGAAGCTTGCACCGGAAATCGCCATGGCTACGGCGCCGGCGAGTGCTGAGGCACCAATAATAGATTTCTTCGACATGCTGTTCTCCTTTAGGATCATTGAACCGATATCCGGGTGGTTTTTGTCCCGGCAGGAGAAACATGACAAATCGCCACATCACTTGGAAATCAAGCGCGCGTTATCCGCCATCACTTGACCGTGAGGGTTTTGTGAACAGTCCGTCAAGCATGTGCGTGTTCAGCCGAGCAGATCGACGAAACGGTCGATATGCTCCTCGGTGGTGGCGAAGCTGGTCACCAGCCTGAGAAGCGTTTCATCCTCGCCTACCAGGTTTGGGTGGGAGCGAGGCGCGGACCATTCATAAAACAATGCGCCTTTGGCGGTTAGGTCTTTTGCCAGCGTCTTTGGAATGATCGGGAAGGTTTCGTTGGCCGCACTCAGCCAGGCGAGGCGGGCATTAGTCGACGCATCGATGCCGCGTTGCAGGCGTGCCGCCATTCCATTGGCGTGTCGGGCCAGATCGAGCCACAAATCGGATTCGAAGTAGGCGTCGAATTGGGCGGCGATGAAACGGCTCTTGGAGTAAAGCTGTGCCGCACGCTTTTGCAGGAATGCTGCCTGGCCTGCCATCGACGAATCGAGAAAGACCAGTGCCTCGGCGCACCAGCAACCGTTCTTGGTGCCGCCGAATGACAGGATATCAACGCCGAGATCAAGCGTCATCTGTGCGGGCGTGAGGTCAAGTGCGACGAGCGCATTGGCAAAACGGGCGCCATCCATGTGCAATGGCAGGCCGTGCGCCTTGGCAATCTTCGAGATCGCGCGGATTTCATCGGGCTGGTAGACGGTTCCGGCCTCGGTCGCCTGGGTCAGGGTGATGGCCACAGGCTGACCGGCATGGACAAAGCCCTGAGGAAAACGGGCAATCTCGGCTTCAAGATTCGTCGGATCGATCTTGCCTTCTTTCCCGTCCACCGGCACCAGACGCGAGCCTTGGCTGAAAAACTCAGGTGCACCGCATTCATCGGCGATCACATGGGCGTCACGATGGCAGAAACTGACGCCTCCAGGACGGCTCACAGCCGACAGAGCCAGCGAGTTGGCCGCGGTTCCTGTGCCGACGAAAAACACCGCGACCTCGCGGCCGAATATGCGGTTGAAGGTTTGTGCCACTTTTTGATCGAGATCGCCGGCACCATAGGCCGGGGTGAAGCCCGCAGAATGGGCCGTGAGCGACGCGGCAATCGCCGGATGGGCGCCGGCCCAATTGTCCGAGGTGAAGATCATGAAAAGAGTGTCTCCGGAACTTGAATTGGTTCGGCTATGGCATGATTTGATGGAAAATTCAAAGTGGCGCCCGTTTTCCCTCAGGAGCCGGTCGTCATCGGTGTTGGGTTCCTGCGAGGGTCTGCACTCGGGATCCTCCGCATGGTCAATTCGGCGCGTTATTGCTGGATTACAGGGCGATCCGCCGTATCAGGATCAGCGCGTCTGGTCGTTCCAGCGGACACTGCCAAAGGGTGCGGCGAATGGCGCGGTAACAGCAAAAGGCCGGGAAAGTGCGATGTTGCGCATCAATGTTGCTCGAATTGATGCTGTTCGGTTATTTACGGTCGTTATGCTGTTGTTTTTTGGGTTTGGTATCTTGCGCTGAAAGGTACATTCTGTCATAGAACGTACGAAATAGGACAGCCTTACTGTCCTATTTGTGTCTGCTCTGGTCATCTGGCTGAGACCAAGGCAGACGCAAGGGGATCAGGGCGCGGCGTGCGCCACTGACGATGTTGCGGCTGAAAATTGCCGCACCGCCCCCTTCTTGATGCATATGCAAACCGCGATCCGACGTTTTCGGACATGCTCAGAAACGGTGCGCAAGGCCAGGCGATAGATGTATCGAAAACGCAAGCGTCAGCCGTGAGTGGCGGCGAGATGAGATGCGCTGGAAACGACTGCGGCTGCGGTCCTGAAGGAGGAATGAAGATGGCTGACCAATCACCATCCAGAATGGACGTCAACGCTTGCGGGGCAAGTGCTCCGACCAAGCCTGCGACCACTCGCCCCTTTGGGTTGCCAGCCAAACAGGGTCTTTACGATCCGCGCAACGAGCACGATGCCTGCGGCGTTGGTTTTGTCGCTCATATGAAGGGCGTTAAATCGCATCAGATCGTTCGTGACGGTCTGTTCATGCTCGACAATCTGACCCACCGCGGCGCTGTTGGCGCCGATCCGCTGATGGGCGATGGTGCCGGGATTCTGGTCCAGATTCCGGATCGTTTCTTCCGCGAAGAGATGGCTGAGCAGGGCATTGATCTTCCCGAAGCCGGCGACTACGCGGTCGGCTTTCTTTTCATGCCGCAGGATGAAGCGCTGCGCGATCATCTCAAGGGCATTATCGCCGAAGTCGTCGAGCAGGAAGGTCAGAAGCTGCTCGGCTTTCGTGACGTGCCGGTCGACAATTCATCGCTGTCCAAAGCGCCGGAAATTGCCGCGACGGAACCGCATCACGTTCAGGTCTTCATCGGTCGTGGCGAAGGTGTCGAGGATCATGACGAGCTCAAGCGGCGGCTTTTCGTGCTGAGAAAAGTTATCTCCAACCGGGTTTATGGTGAGACAGACGGACGCGACAACGGCTTTTACTTTGTTTCGCTGTCGACGCAGACGGTGGTCTACAAGGGCATGTTTCTCGCCTACCAGGTCGACGCCTACTACAAGGACTTGAAGGATCCGCGTTTTGAATCTGCCGTGGCGCTGGTTCACCAGCGGTTTTCGACCAACACCTTCCCGTCCTGGAAGCTGGCGCATCCCTACCGGATGGTGGCGCATAATGGTGAGATCAACACCCTGCGGGGCAACGTCAACTGGATGGCGGCGCGGCAGGCTTCGGTCTCGTCACCGCTGTTTGGTGACGACATCTCGAAACTCTGGCCAATCTCCTATGAGGGGCAGTCAGACACCGCCTGCTTCGACAATGCGCTCGAATTCCTGATCCGCGGCGGCTATTCAATGGCCCATGCGGTGATGATGCTGATCCCCGAAGCCTGGGCCGGCAACACGCAGATGAGCGCCGAGCGCAAGGCGTATTACGAATACCACGCAGCATTGATGGAGCCATGGGACGGCCCCGCCGCTGTCGCGTTTACCGACGGCCGCCAGATTGGCGCCACGCTCGACCGCAACGGCCTGCGCCCGGCGCGCTATATCGTGACCAATGACGATCGGGTGATCATGGCGTCGGAAGCCGGCGTGTTGCCGGTCGATGAAAGTACCATTGTCTCCAAATGGCGGTTGCAGCCGGGCAAGATGCTGCTGATCGACATGGAAGAAGGCCGGATCATTTCCGATGAGGAAGTCAAATCGGGACTGGCAGCGAAGCACCCCTACCGGGAATGGCTTGAACGCACCCAGTTGATCCTTGAGGATCTCAAGCCGGTGGAACCGCGCGCGTTGCGCCGTGACGTGTCGTTGCTCGATCGTCAGCAGGCCTTCGGTTATACGCAGGAAGACACCAAGATCCTGATGGCGCCGATGGCGACCACCGGACAGGAAGCCATTGGTTCGATGGGCACAGATACGCCGATTTCGGCGATGTCCGACAAATCGAAGCTGCTTTTCACCTATTTCAAGCAGAATTTTGCACAGGTCACCAACCCGCCGATCGATCCGATCCGCGAAGAACTGGTGATGAGCCTTGTCTCCTTCATCGGCCCGCGCCCGAACATTCTCGATCACAAGGGAGCGGCGAAGAAAAAGCGGCTCGAAGTGCGGCAACCGATCCTGACCAATGGCGATCTGGAAAAGATCCGCTCGATTGGCCACACCGAAGACCGGTTTGACACCAAGACGCTGGACTTTACCTATGCGAGCGAGAAAGGCTCGGAGGGCATGAAGGCGGCGCTCGAGCGGTTGTGCAACCGGGCAGAAGAAGCGGTTGTTGGCGGCTATAACATCATCATCCTGTCCGATCGCCAGATCGGGCCGGACCGCATTGCCATCCCGGCGCTGCTGGCGACGGCGGCTGTGCATCATCATCTGATCCGCAAGGGTTTGCGCACCTCGGTCGGCCTGGTGGTGGAATCGGGCGAACCGCGCGAGATCCATCATTTCTGCTGCCTGGCGGGCTATGGCGCCGAGGCGATCAACCCGTATCTCGCATTTGACACGCTGCTCGACATGCATGCGCGTGGCAATTTCCCGCCGGAAGTCGACCCTCACGAAGTGGTCTCGCGCTACATGAAGGCGATCGGCAAGGGCATCCTCAAGGTCATGTCGAAGATGGGGATTTCCACCTATCAGTCCTATTGCGGCGCGCAAATCTTTGATGCGATCGGCCTGTCGAGTGATTTCGTCGATACTTACTTCACTGGTACTGCGACGACGATCGAGGGCGTTGGGCTGGATGAAGTGGCGAGAGAAACCGCCGAACGCCACGCGGGTGCGTTCTCCAATGACCCGGTGCTGGCGACTTCGCTGGATGTGGGCGGCGAGTACATGTTCCGGATGCGTGGTGAAGACCATGCCTGGACACCTGATGCGGTGGCGACGCTGCAGCACGCCGTGCGCGGCAATGCCGAGGATCGTTTCCGTGAGTTCTCCGGGATGGTCGACAAATCGACAACCGGAATGAAAGCCATTCGCGGCCTGTTCAAGATCCGCAAGGCTGAAGATGCCGGGCGCAAGCCGGTTCCGCTTGATGAAGTGGAACCTGCGGTCAACATCGTCCGGCGGTTTTCGACCGGAGCGATGTCGTTCGGCTCTATTAGCCGCGAGGCTCACACGACGCTGGCGATTGCTATGAACAAGATCGGCGGCAAGTCCAATACGGGTGAGGGCGGAGAAGAACCGGATCGCTATCTTCCATTGCTTGACGGCGCCCGGAATCCGGAACGCTCGGCCATCAAGCAAGTGGCCTCTGGCCGCTTCGGGGTGACGGCCGAGTATCTGGTCAATGCAGACATGATACAAATCAAGGTCGCTCAGGGTGCCAAGCCCGGTGAAGGCGGACAGTTGCCGGGCCACAAGGTGGATGCGACGATTGCCAAGACCCGGCATTCGACCCCCGGGGTCGGCCTGATCTCGCCGCCACCGCACCATGATATCTACTCGATCGAAGACCTTGCACAGCTGATTTTCGATCTCAAGAACGTCAATACCGAAGCCGATATCTCGGTCAAGCTGGTGTCGGAAGTGGGTGTCGGAACCGTGGCCGCCGGCGTTGCCAAGGCGCGCGCCGACCACATCACCATTTCCGGCTATGATGGCGGTACCGGCGCTTCACCGCTGACCTCGCTCAAGCATGCCGGTAGCCCCTGGGAAATCGGTCTGGCCGAAACCCATCAGACGTTGGTTCTCAACGGCCTGCGCTCGCGCATCGCGTTGCAGGTTGATGGCGGGCTGAAGACTGGCCGCGATGTAGTTGTCGGGGCCTTGCTGGGTGCCGACGAGTTCGGCTTTTCCACCGCGCCTCTGATCGCGGCGGGCTGCGTCATGATGCGCAAATGCCACCTCAATACCTGCCCGGTGGGCGTGGCGACACAGGATCCGGTGCTGCGCAAGCGCTTCAAGGGTACGCCCGAGCACGTCATCAACTACTTCTTCTTCGTCGCCGAAGAGGTGCGCGAATGGCTCGCAGCAATGGGCTACCGCAATCTCAACGAGATCATCGGCCAGTCCGAACTGCTTGCAAAGGACGACATGCTTGCCCACTGGAAGGCCCGTGGGCTGGATTTCAGCCGCATCTTTTACAAGCCTGATGCGCCCAAGGCCAAGACTTACTGGACCGAACGACAAGTCCATCCGATCGCCAACGTGCTCGACCGGAAGCTGATCGAAAAGGCGATGCCGGCGCTTGAAAACCGGGAAAAGGTCGAGTTCGACGTCGATATCCGGAATGTCGATCGCTCCACCGGCGCCATGCTGTCGGGTGAGGTGGCCAAGCGTTTCGGTCACAAGGGACTTCCCGAAGATACGATCAGCGTCAAGCTCAAGGGTACGGCCGGGCAATCGTTCGGAGCGTTCTTGGCCCATGGCGTGACCTTCGATCTGGCCGGCGACGCGAACGATTATGTTGGCAAGGGCCTTTCGGGCGGGTGCATCATCGTTCGGCCGCCGGAGAATTCGCCGATCGCCGCCGAGCAGTCGATCATTGTCGGTAACACGGTGCTCTATGGCGCCATTGAAGGCGAATGCTATTTCCGGGGCGTCGCCGGCGAACGTTTTGCCGTGCGCAATTCGGGTGCCATCGCGGTAGTTGAAGGCGTCGGTGATCACGGCTGCGAATACATGACCGGCGGACTTGTCGTCGTCATCGGCGAGACCGGTCGCAACTTTGCCGCCGGCATGTCCGGCGGGGTCGCATATGTGCTTGATGAAGCCGGTGATTTCGCGAGCCGCTGCAATATGGCGATGGTCGAGCTCGAGCCGGTGCCAGAGGAAGACGACATTCTCGAAGAGCTGCACCATCATGGCGGCGATCTGGCCCACAAGGGCAGGGTCGACGTGTCGGGCGACATGACCCGGCATGATGAGGAACGGCTGTTCCAGCTGATTTCCAACCACATGCATTTCACCGGTTCGACCCGTGCCAAGGATATTCTCGACAATTGGGCCGACTATCGTCCCAAGTTCCGCAAGGTGATGCCGGTCGAGTACCGCCGGGCACTGGAAGACATGGAACGCATGCGCATGGGTGTGGCGGCGGAATGAATCGTGGGGCAGTCATCCACCGGCTGCTCTCGACGACCATTGCAACCGCCGTACCGGTGGTCAGCTACGTCGCAAATGACAGGTTCAACATAGAATTTATCGTACCTGGGGGCGGTCATTGGCCTGGCCTATTGGTACTGGGGGCCTTCGTGGCCGCCACTCTGATGTGAGGAAGAAAGCATGGGCAAGGTAACGGGTTTTCTCGAAATCGACCGGCAAACGGCGAAGTTTCAACCGGCGTCTGATCGCATTCGCCATTTCCGCGAGTTCACCATACGGATGAGCGACGAGGAAGTGCAAAAACAGGCTGCGCGCTGCATGGATTGCGGCGTTCCCTATTGCCACGGGCCGATGGGCTGTCCGGTGCACAACCAGATCCCCGACTGGAACGATCTGGTTTACAACAACAACTGGGAAGAGGCGATCCGCAACCTGCATTCGACCAACAACTTCCCCGAGTTTACCGGCCGCATCTGCCCGGCGCCGTGCGAGGAAGCCTGTACACTCAATCTCGAAGACGCGCCGGTCACCATCAAGACGGTGGAGCAGGCGCTGGCCGACAAGGCCTATGAAATGGGCTTTATCGTGCCGCAGCCGGTGACCAACAAAACCGGCAAAAAAGTCGCGATCATCGGCTCGGGCCCGGCCGGCATGGCCGCTGCACAACAGCTTGGTCGCGCCGGTCACGACGTGCATGTCTATGAGCGTGAGAGCAAACCCGGTGGGTTGCTGCGCTTCGGCATCCCCGATTTCAAGATGGAGAAACACTTCATCGACCGTCGCATCGAGCAGATGGAAGGCGAGGGCGTAACGTTCTTCTGCAACGTCAATGTCGGCGTCGACAAACCCGTTGAGGAACTGCTCGGCGCCTATGATGCGGTGCTTTACTGCGGTGGTTCGGAAAGCCCACGCGATGTCGGCATTCCTGGTGGGGATCTGATGGGTGTATATGACGCGATGCCCTATCTTGTTCAGCAGAACAAGCGGGTGGCACGCGAGAGCATCGACAGTGCCGGCTGGCCTTGCGAACCGATTCTGGCTGGCGGCAAACGCGTTGTCGTCATCGGTGGCGGCGATACGGCTTCCGACTGTGTTGGCACAGCCTTCCGTCAGGGCGCGGTTCGGGTCACGCAACTCGACATCCGGCCGCAGCCACCGGAAAAGGAAGACAAGCTTGCCGTCTGGCCCTATTGGGCCACGAAAATGCGAACCTCCTCCTCGCAGGCCGAAGGCGCGGTGCGCGAATTCCAGGTGGGGACGCTTGAGCTGATCGGTGAAAATGGCGTGTTGATCGGTGTCAAATGCTGCGAGGTCGACGAGAAGCGCAAGCCGATCGCCGGCAGCGAGTTCCTGATCAAGGCCGATCTGGTGTTTGTCGCCATCGGTTTTCGCGGCGTGTTCACTACCGGCGTGGTCAGCGAACTTGGCGAGCGACTGGCGCTC
Source organism: Hoeflea algicola (assembly GCF_026619415.1). Classification (NCBI taxonomy): domain Bacteria; kingdom Pseudomonadati; phylum Pseudomonadota; class Alphaproteobacteria; order Hyphomicrobiales; family Rhizobiaceae; genus Hoeflea; species Hoeflea algicola. Next base: position 2,302,508 of record NZ_JAOVZR010000001.1, on the reverse strand, counting down.
GACTCGGACAAGCGCGGCTCGACCAATATTGCCGCCGATGAAAAGGTCTACCGAACTTCTGTGGACAAGCTCTGGGCGGCTGGCGATGTCCGCCGCGGACAAAGCCTGGTGGTGTGGGCGATCCGCGAAGGCCGTCAGGCGGCGCGCGACATCGATCTTAGCCTGATGGGGGCGACCGTTCTGCCGCGCTAAGGCGCAGCACGGTCGCACTCCGGAAGGTTCTGCAAACAGAGATCAGCGATTGGCGCGTGGCCAGGCAAAATTGTCGGCGCGCCCTTCAGGCGCTTCTGTCAGCTCTCCATCCAGGACCAGCCTGTCGCGCGGTGATTTGACCAGGCTTGCGGCAGCCGGCATCTGGCCGAGCAACGCCGAGCCACCGTCGAGATCCGGATCTGTCATGGTGACGGGAAGGGTGCGCATGACGGCAGCGGGGGCCTCGCCGGGCGGTGGCGGCATGAAGATCTCGGGAAGGTTCATGGCGTTCAGCGAAGCGACACTGGTTGCCGCGGCGTCGCCGAGCAGCCGCCGGGCCGACTTTTCGACATAGAAAGCGACCTTGCGCTTGCCGGCATTGGTGATGTTGATCCCATCGGACCCGCGTAGTCGCACCTGACGGCCGTAGATATCCGAACCGGTGAAGATGAACTTGCCCTCCTCATCGACAAACCCGTCCCAGATGTCGATGAACTCGCCGCCGGCCATCTCCACGAGTTTGCGGTAGATTCCGTTCAGTGCCACAATGTCGGTCGTCATGTTGGATGATTTGAAGGCGGGCAACCCGACCCACAACAAGGGTGTTTTGCGGGCTCTGAGCAGCTCGATGAGTTTTCGCGTTCGGCGCTCATATTCGGCCAGCCAGTTGACCGAACGGACGGACTCCCGTTCGCCGTTGACGACAAGCTGCTGGCGATCGTTGGAGCCGATCTGGACAACGATGATGGAAGGTTGAACTTCCTCGATGATACCGGGTGCCTGCTCAATCCAGTTGTAATAATCATCGCGAACCAGCCCCGACGAGCCGTTGGTGCGGTCAACCACGACGACTCCTGGCGCGTCGGCAAAGGCTTCGCGTAATCCATCAGCGGCGCCATTGGCCAGAAAATCGCCAAGCACCAGAATGTTGCGGGCATTGTCGAGCTTTTCGATCACCGGTTCGGGCGCGGCCACGGTTGCCGCCACGCTGCGGGTGGCCTTCTTGACCCGGCTGGAGCGTGCCGGCTTTCTCTCTGTCGCCTTGGGCGGCGCGGTTTTCTTGCCGCTGCCAAACAGCAATTGCAGGATGGATTTCCGTTCCACACGCTCCTGCGCCGCAACAGGTATAGCCAACTGGGCAACAAACAGACCCGCCATCACGCTGATCAGGGTGATGGCAAGAAAGCGCAGTGCCGTGCGATGGACATACACGAGAGGCGAGCTCCAATTTGACCCTCAGGCCGATAAAGACCCGCCGCATATGGCCTGCCGCATGGCCCTTGTTGGCCGGGCGGAAGGCCGTTCAGTGGCGACGGATCGCTTCCAGTACCTTCTGCGACGGAAGCGCCTCACCGGTCAAGCCGGCGCGCGATTGGAACGCGGTGATTGCTGCCCGCGATCCTGATCCGAAATTGCCGTCGATTTCTCCATCGTAATAGCCAAGCGCCTTGAGCCGGGTCTGGAGTTCGAATTTTTCCTTGACGTCTAGCGTTCCGGCCGGTCGTGGCCAACGTTGGTCGACGCCGCCATAACCGGCGATTTCATCGGCCAGAACGCCGACACCGAGCGCATAGCTGTCGGAATTGTTGTAGCGCTTGATGACAAAGAAATTCTTGGTCATCAGGAATGCCGGGCCATTGGCACCGCCAGGCATTTTGAGCTCGGCGCGTCGGTCGCCAACACTGAAGCCTTTGCCGCCGGGGCGGGTAAAGCCAAGTGCGGCCCATTGTGCCAGGGTTTTGGTCTGGCCGTTGTATTTGGCGCCGCCTCGGGGGGCGATGGCTTCATATCCCCAGGTCTCGCCGGGCCGCCAGCCGTTCTTCTTGAGCAGGTTGGCCGCTGTTGCCAAAGCGTCGGGGATCGAATTCCAGATATCGCGATGGCCATTGCCGTCAGCATCGACGGCAAAGGCAAGATAGCTGGTGGGAATGAACTGGGTGTGGCCCATGGCACCGGCCCAGGAACCAGTCATTTCACGCGCGGAAATATCACCCGATTGCAGGATCTTGAGTGCGGCAACCAGTTGCTGGCGGGCGAATTTCGCCCGTTTCTGGTCAGCATAGGCAAGTGTCGCCAGAGCTTGCGGCACGTAATGGAGACGGTCCTGCTTGCCGAGGATTTCACCGTAATTGGATTCCATCGACCAGATCGCCAGCAGCACTGTGGCGTCGACGCCGAACTTGCGCTCGATCGCTGATAGCGTCCGGGCGTGACGCGCACCCATCTCGCGGCCCTTGGCAATGGTGTAGGGATTAACCCGTGAATCGAGATAATCCCAGACCTTGGTGGTAAATTCGGGTTGGTAACGGGCTTTTTCCAGAACATCCGGATCAGGCGCGGTGACGCCGCGAAACGCTTCGTTGTAGGTCGAACGGGATATGCCCGACTTAGCGGCGGTGCCGTAGAAATTGGCGACCCACTTTTGGAATCCGGCATCGGCCTGTGCCGCTGCCGGAGCGGCGAAGCTGGCTGCAAGGCTGAGCATGACGGTGCATGCAATTTTTCTGGGTGATCGGAGCATGTTCCAAACATCCTGTCGGTTGGGGCTGTAATGAGTGTCTGACCGGAAAACATAGACCACAGCCGTCAACAAATCCTTTACCATATTTATCACCCGCATGCCGGCTTTGTCAGTTTCTAACGATTGCCGGTTAAGACCAAGGCCGCCCACCGGGTTCGACCGGTTTTGAGTATTCATGATGAATGGGGAAAATACATGACGAAGATGCGGAAAATCAGAAAAGCTGTTTTGCCGGTTGCCGGCCTGGGGACGCGGTTTCTGCCAGCCACCAAAGCGGTGCCAAAGGAAATGTTGACGATCGTCGACAAGCCGGTGGTGCAGTATGTCGTGGAAGAGGCGATGGCCGCAGGTATCGAGCACTTCGTCTTTGTCACCGGCCGAAACAAGGCAGTCATCGAAGATCATTTTGATATTCAGGTCGAACTTCAGACGACGCTGCGCGAGCGCGGCAAGACCGTTGAACTGAGGACGCTCGAGGATATGTTGCCGATGGCGGGGGCGACCAGTTTTACCCGCCAGCAGGAGCCGCTCGGACTTGGCCATGCCGTCTGGTGCGCCCGCGACATCGTCGGTAACGAGCCGTTTGCCTTGCTTCTCCCCGACATGATCATGCGCGACGAGATCGGGTGTCTGTCGGGCATGGTTGAACTTTATGGCAAGGTCGGCGGCAATATTGTCGCTGTTGGCGAATGCGATCCGTCCCAGAGCCATAAATACGGGATTGTCGGCAAGGGCGAAGAACTGGACGGCGGATTCCGGATAACCTCGATGGTGGAAAAACCTGCCCCGGGGACCGCGCCATCAAACTACTTCATCAACGGTCGCTACATACTGCAGCCCGAGATATTTGACATTCTGTCGAGCCAGGAGCGCGGGGCCGGCAATGAAATCCAGGTGACCGACGCGATGCTCAAACTTGCCGACACGCAATCGTTTTCCGGCTACCGGTTCGGCGGCCAGACGTTTGACTGCGGCTCCAAGGAAGGGTTCATTCTCGCCAATGTGGCCTATGCACTTGATCGCGCCGATATCAGACCGCTGGTGGCTGATGAACTGAAACGAATGGTGTCAAAACTCTGATCAGACTTGGGGTCTGGATTTCGGTGCATTGGCCTGCGCATGCCGCGTGTAATTTCATGCGCGGCAGGGCGCTTGGTTGAAGCCGTTGGTCAGCGCCGCAGCGTCAGACCCAGCGAGAACCGCGTGGTTTGTTCGTCGGTGCGGCCCGATTCCGAGGTCCGCTCGTAGCTCGCATCCGCATCCAGATCCAGATAGCGGTTGATGCTCCAGGTCAAACCGGTCGAGGCGCCGTAGCTGTGCTGATTGCGGCGACTGCTGCCGGCGTCGAAGTCCTGATACTCAAGCGTGGCGCCAAGGCGTGCTACCACGGCGCTGTGAATTTCGTGGGTCAGGGTTGAATCCAGCTCGTAGACGATTGCTCCGGCTTCACCTGCCGAGGTCGACGATTCCACGGTGGTGGCGAGGCCGACATTGAGGGTTGTGCCGCGCATGGGCGACCAGTTGAGTTCGCCATCCAGCGTCAGCCCGGAGATGTCATTGAGATTGGCGTCATCCAGGCTCTGTCGCAGATAGCCGAGGGCGATTTCGCCGTTGAGTTTTTCACCGAGGTCGATCTCGGCGCCGGCGCGGATGCCGTAAGATGTCGACGAGCGCTCCGACCCGGTTGAATCGATTTTCTGATCATAGTTTTCCCGGCCCACCGAAGCTTCCAGGAACGGCACCAGCGCAGGCGAGATCGCATAGCCGAGGCGGGTGGTGAACTCACCACCAAGTGTATCGCGGTCATCGACCAGCACGGTTCCACCGTTTGCCAGCGTGGCATCGCCATACAAGGTGCGTGTGAGTTCAAAGGTTGTTGTTCCGCGCAGGATCCCGAGGCTTTTCTGCAAGCCTATGCTGGCGCGCGTTTCATGAATGCCCGATTGAGTGCTGGCGCCGGAAATCGCGTTCGGGTCGGTGCGGCTTTCCTGCGAATAGCTGTAGCCGGCGCCGAGTGTCGCGGTAATGTCGTTGACCATGTCGAGGCGCAGGGTTGTGTCGATATTGGCGCTCGGAGATTCCGTGCCGGTGCCTGACAGGTTCTCTTGCCAGGTGCCCGAGCCGTTGATGGAAAGCTGATGGCGTGCCCAGTTGGAATCAAGCGTGCCGGAAACAGTGGTCTCGCTGTAGGTCCGGCTGGTACTTGAGAACAAATCGCGGATAGATTCATGAACAACCCGCTGGTTCAGCGTTGGCCGCAGTGTCAATGTTCCAAGCACGAAGCCCGGAACGCTGTCGGGGTCGGTTGCGGGGTTGGCGTCCAATCCGTCAAGGCTCTCGGTACGACCGTTTTGACGCGCCAGACTGTCGGCAAAATCTTGATCCGCCTGGCTGATATCCGGATCCATGCCGATAGACCCAGTGGTGATTTCGGTCCCCGTGGCAACACTTTCTGCTGCGACGGTGGCGCTCGACCCCGCTTCGACATCGGCTAGATCTGGAGAGCCAGCCGAAGCGGCGGGGATGGCCGGCAGCGCGCCATAGAGCGTTGCAGCAGCCTGTGTCTGGGCCGCTGTTTGTGTGGTTTCGGTCGTGGTGCCCCGCAAACCGTAGGTTTCGGTGCGGCTATCTTGCTCTGTCGATGCTGATTGAGCCTGCGCCATCGCTATTGTGGTCAACAAGCAAATGCCGGACACGCCAAGACCGCAACCCATGCGTCGGGCCGCCTTCATCGTCGGTCTTTGGGTGGTGCGATTGCGCATGCGTCTTCCGGTCAGGACTCATCGAAGTCCTTTCAAACCGTAAACACTTGTGGTTAACGCAAAGTTTCGATCCGTGCCCTGTCAAGCGGGATGTGTGATTGATGGACAGCGCCGCGCCAACGCGATATTGCCACATCATGAAGAAGATACTGCCTGATTATCCGATTGAAGATATTTTGCGTTCGGCCGGGCGCACGATCCAGACCGAGAAATGTGGCCTGGATGCACTTGCCGCGGCGCTCGAAAACGGACTTTCCGAGCCGTTTGCGCGCGCAGTCACCACGCTTGGCTCGATTTCCGGCAGGGTGGTTGTTACCGGTGTCGGCAAGAGCGGGCATATCGGCGCGAAGATCGCCTCGACGCTGGCGTCGACCGGGACGCCGTCGCAATTTGTGCATCCTGCGGAAGCCAATCATGGTGACCTCGGCATGATTACCAATGATGACGCCATCATCGTCTTGTCCTGGTCAGGCGAGACCGCCGAGCTCAAGGGCATTGTTGCCTATTCCCGGCGGTTTCAGATTCCGCTGGTGGCATTTACAGCCGGCACGACCTCGATCCTGGCGCGGGAAGCCGATATCGTGCTGACGTTGCCGCGCGAACAGGAGGCGTGCCCGCACGGGTTGGCGCCGACCACCTCGACGCTGATGCAACTGGCGCTTGGTGATGCCCTGGCAGTGGCGCTCCTGGAAGCCAGGGGATTTACCGCCAGCGATTTTCATACTTTTCACCCGGGCGGACAACTTGGCGCCAATCTCGCCCATGTTTCCGATGTCATGCATAGCGGCGACGCCATGCCATTGGTGCCATCAGGTACTCTGGCGCCGGCGGCGATCATGACGCTGTCGCAGAAGAAATTCGGCTGTGTCGGCGTGATCAATCCGGACGGGAAATTGATCGGCATCGTAACCGATGGCGATGTGGCGCGCAGCCTGGGAAAAAATCTGGTCGATCAACCGATCGATGCGATCATGACCAGCAATCCGAAAACCATTGCGCCGACAGCGCTTGCCAGCACCGCGATGGGAATTCTCAACCAGAACTCGATCGGTGCGTTGATGGTGACCGACCCGGATCGGGCACCAATCGGTATCGTGCATTTCCACGATCTGCTCAGAATCGGCGTCGCCTGACAGCTGCTGACAATGTCTTGCATGAATTGATGAGGAGATTCGGCCTGATGGCCGAATCTCATGAAGCTTCGACCGACAGGCCTCCGGCCTGGGCCGCGACGATGCGTACCCGTGTCCCGGCAGGCAGATCGGGGCCCTGGACAATCCATGTCGTGTCATCGAGCCGGATCCGGCCATTGCCATTGATAATTGGTTCTTCCAGCGTCGCGGTGCGGCCGACAAGGCCTTCAACGCGGCGGTTGAGCATGGGCTGATCGCTTTCAGCGTTCGAACTCGAAATGCGGCGGCCGATGATTGCGAAAACCACAGAGAGAATGGCGAACAGCAAGAGCTGGATTTGCCACGACCAGGCGGCGAAATCCCAGAGGGCGAAAGAAACCGCGCCGATTGCCAGAGCGGCGAGGCCGACCCAGAGCAAAAATACGCCGGGAACCATGATTTCCAGTGCCAGGAAGACCAGCCCGATGATCCACCAGGTCCACGGGCCGAGCTCAGCTGCCAGGCTGGCGATCATGCGCCTGGCTCTGCATCAGGGCCTGACGAGGGCAGGCCTGGTGTTGCACTGCGCGACTGGCGCGGCGGCTGACCGGGGGCGCGGTTGCGGGCGGGTGCGGACGAACCGCCGTCCTTGCCGAAGACTTCCTGGGCAATGGCGCCGATGCCGCCCAGCGATCCGATCAGCGAGGAGGCTTCCAGCGGCATCAGAATGACCTTCTGGTTCGGTGCGGAGGCAATTTGTCCGAGCGCTTCGGTGTATTTTTGCGCCACGAAGTAATTGATCGCGGTGACGTCTCCTTCGGAGATGGCGACCGACATCATCGTCGTTGCCTTGGCTTCGGCTTCGGCAAGCCGTTCGCGAGCCTCGGCGTCGCGGAAGGCGGCGTCCCGGCGGCCTTCTGCTTCAAGGATAGCGGACTGTTTGGCACCCTCTGCGCGCAAGATCTGTGAATTGCGTGAGCCTTCGGCTTCAAGGATATCCGCGCGCTTTTCACGCTCGGCCTTCATCTGCCGGCCCATCGCTTCAACCAGATCAACGGGCGGGGCGATGTCCTTGATTTCGACGCGGGTGATCTTGATGCCCCAGGGGGCCGCGGCCTGGTCGACCACCTTGAGCAAGCGGTCGTTGATGGCGTCGCGGTTGGACAGAAGTTCGTCCAGATCCATCGATCCCATCACCGAGCGGATGTTGGTCATCGTCAGGTTGAGCAACGCCTGCTCCAGATTGGAGACCTGGTAGGCGGCTTCGGCGGCGTTAAGCACCTGGTAGAACGACACCGCATCGGCCGACACGGAAGCGTTGTCGCGGGTGATTACCTCCTGGGTCGGGATATCGAGCACCTGTTCCATGATGTTTATCCTGCGGCCAATGCGGTCGACAAACGGCACGATCAGGTTGAGCCCGGGCGTCAGGGTTTTGGTGTAGCGACCAAACCGCTCTACCGTGAAGGCAAAGCCTTGGGGGACGGTCTTGATGCCGGAAATGAGCACCAGAAACGCAATGACGGCGATAACGACAACAGTAATGTCCAGTCCAAGCATGGGCAAACCCTCCTTCGGTCGGCTTCGGGCTCGATGCTCCGTGCGCGACCCTGTTAAGGAGTTAATTGTTCCCGTCCGGGCATGCAATGACAACTTGGATTATCTTGCCCGAACGGCGACCTGTTTGCCCCGCTCCGGAACCGCCACCACAATGGGCCGCGTTGAGCGTGTTGTTCCCTTGCGGAGGCGGCTGGTCTGCTGCGGTCAGATCCAGCCTTGCAGTTCACGGCGAACGACGGCCTCGATCACCTTCATGCCCGGCTCGCTGTCATTGAGGCAGGGAATGTGGGTGAAATGTTCGCCGCCATTGTGAAGGAAAATTTCGCCCGCTTCGACGGCGATCTCTTCGAGTGTTTCCAGACAGTCGGAGACAAAGCCCGGATTGATCACGGCGATCCGCCTAACGCCGTCCTTGGCCAGCTTTTCCACGGTCTTGTCGGTATAGGGCTGCAGCCATTCCTCGGGACCGAAGCGGGACTGGAAGGTCGGCATCAACCGTTCCGCCGGCCATCCGAGCCGTTCGCGCACCAGCCGCGCGGTCTTCAGGCACTGGCAATGGTAGGGGTCTCCCTTGAGGAAATAGGATTGCGGAATGCCGTGGAACGAAGTCAGTACGATTTCCGGTTCCCAGTCGAGGCCGGCAAGATGAGTTTCGATAGATTGGGCGATGGCGTCGATATAAACCGGATCGTCGTGATAGGGCGGCACGGTTCTCAGCGCCGGCTGCCAGCGCATCTTCATCAGCGACTGGAAGGCCTTGTCATTGACGGTCGCGGTGGTGGCGGCGGCATATTGAGGATAGAGCGGAAACAGCACGATCTTGTCGCAGCCGGCATCCTTGAGCGCCTTTATCTTGTCGGGGATTGAGGGCTGACCGTAACGCATTGCCCAGTCGACCATGATCGACGGGTGCTCGGCCAAGGCCTGACCCAGTTTATCAGCCTGGTTGCGGGTGTATGTCCGCAAATAGCTTTCATCGAGATCGTTGTTCCAGATCGTCGCGTAGGCCTTGCCGACGCGTCCCGGCCGTGTGTTGAGAACAATGCCAAAGAGGATCGGGTACCAAAACAAACGCGACCATTCGATCACTCGCCGGTCGGTCAGGAACTCCTTGAGATAGCGCCGCATCGATGTGTAGTCGGTGCCATCGGGAGTGCCGAGATTGACCAGCAGAACGCCGATTTTCTGAATTTTTACCGGCGGGTGATCCGGCGGAAGCTGCCCTACTGCGCGGCTGGCCTCGTCAGTCGGGGGCACATGGGTGTTCACAATAGCTTCCATTTCTTTTCTCTGGCGCGATGCCATCAGGATGGCCGATCGCATGGTCGCGGATTGCCGACATGAGATAGGGCCGGGGCGCCCGAACCGGGTTTTTCCGCGTGCGCGCTCCGCATGTCTGCAGTTGAGCGGAAACATAGTGGCATCAGGCGACAAATCAATCATTGGCCGGTGCGGCATTTGGCAAAGGCCAAAACACGAAGGGCCCGGCGAACCGGGCCCCATATCGTTTTCGTGGCGGCGATTATTGCGCCGGGATGTTCAGCGTGTCGCCAACCGTAAGGTTGTTGGACATGGCTGCCGGGTTCGCCTCGGCGATCTTCTTCCACATCGTGGCATCTTCAAGGTAGGTCTTGGCCAGATCCCAAAGGGTATCGCCGGCGGCGATGACGTGCTGCTTGCCGGCCATCGCGGCATCCGTATCCTTGGCCATTGTTGTGTCGTTGGCAGCGGGCGCCTCTGAAGCCACCGTTGGCGCGGTGGTGCTGAGTTCAGCAGAGCCAGCAAGCGGCTCGGGCACCTTGACCACGGGTTCTGCTGCTGCGGCCGGGGCCTCGGTGGCAATGGTCGGGGCGGTGGTGCTCAGGTCCGTGGAGCCGGAAAGGGGTTCAGGCACCTTGACCATGGGTTCAGCGGCAGGGGCTGCTTCTTCAGTCTTGGCCTCGTCAGCCATAGGCGCTGACGCTGCGGCGATCACACGACCTTCGATGGTGGGCGTGTAAGGCATGTTCTTGGCGAGATAATCGGCAACCACCTGTTCCAGGCCGGGGCCGAAATCATAGGCGTTCATGCCGGCTGAAGCGAAGACGGCATAGCCATCACCGCCGCCGCGCATGTAGTTGTTGGTCGCCACCGAATAGGTCGCGTTCGGGTCGATCGGCTGGAAACCATCGCCATCCTTGACTTCCACCGAAACAATCCGCGATCCGGACTCGGCGTTCTTGTCGAAGGTATAGCGCAGGCCAGCGACCTGGGCGAAGCGGCCGGCGCCTTCCTCGATTTGGCTGGCGCCATTCTCAAGGGCGGCGATCACGTCGGCGCCCTTGAGTTGGAATGTAGCCAGCGTATTCTGGAACGGCAGCACCGAGAGTACTTCGCCCATGGTGATTTCGCCCGCGTCGATGGAGGCGCGCAAGCCGCCACCATTCTGGATGGCGATGGTGACACCCTGATCGGCCACCCGGTCGAGCATGGCGTCAGTGACCAGGTTGCCCATTTCGCATTCACCGGCGCGGCAGGTATCGCGGCTACCGTCAATTGCCTTGGTGCTCTCGGAAACCTTCCTGGTTTTCAGTTCCTCAATCGGCGCGCCGAGTTCCTTGATCCGCGCCAGTACGCCCTCATCGGGTGTCACCGAGCTGTCGAGCAAAATCGGATCGCCCTTGGCTTCCTTGACCACGCCATTGTCGTCGAAGGTCACCGTGAACTCGCCCAGGTACTTCGAATAGGACGCTGCCTGGGTGACCGGCACCTTGTAGCCGTCGGGGTTGTCGATCATCGTCGGGTAGGGGCCTTCGGCCTTGTCGTCGGTATTTGACAGCAGCGAATGTGAGTGGCCGCCGACAACAACGTCAATGCCGGGGATCTGGGCGATCATTTCCTTGTCGCGGACATAGCCGACATGGGTCAGCGCGATGATCTTGTTGATGCCTTGGGCCTTGAGCTTTTCGACTTCGGCGGTGATCGTCTTGATGTCATCTTCGATGGTGATGTTGGGGCCGGGAGAGGCGATCTCCGGCGTGTCGGTGGTCACGGCGCCAATGATACCGATTTTCTCTCCGCCAACTTCAAGAACCAGCGAAGGCTGGATCCGGTCGCCCACCTTGGAGGCGGCGCTGGCCGTGACATTGGCGGAGAGCACCGGAAACTTGATCACGTCGAGGAAGGGGGCCAGCGCATCCTCGCCATCGTCAAATTCATGGTTGCCGACGGTCATGGCGTCGAATTCCATCTGGTTGAGGAATTCGGCTTCTGCGGCGCCCTTGTAGGTGGTGTAGAACAGCGACCCCTGGAAATTGTCGCCGCCGTTGAGAAGCAGCACGTTGTCGCCTTCATGGGCTGAGCGTCGAGCGGCAATGGCGGTCACCAGCCGTGCAGCGCCACCGAAGCATTTGTCTTCCGTTTCATCTTCGGCCGAACAGGTGGATTCATACTTGTTGTTGGATTCGATCCGGCTGTGCCAGTCGTTGATGTGCAGAATGGTCAAGCTGAAGTCAGCCAACGCCACGCCTGAACTTAGTCCCAGGACCGAGGCGGACAATAAAGCGCGTTTGATGAATGTGTTCATGGAATAACTCCCTGTTTCGCAGCTCTCGGCGTGCCTGGTTTGTGTGTCTGCGGACACTTGCGGCAAGCTTTGCTGGATGGTTTCACTATCGGCTGTGGACTTCAAGAGCGGAGCCACACCGGCATGATTTTTTCGTTCCGTTTCAAGCAGAATAGTCGCGCTCGTCGGCAATTACTTTGCCATCATTGGGAAGGCTGGCGGGCGCCGCTATCTCGACCTTGCCGCGCAATTTTGCGATGGCGGTCAATGTTGCCGCGATCTTTTCAGGCTGAGGCGATGCGCCAGCGGCTGGTTCGACCAGCAGCGTCATCAGATCGGCATCGCCGGAGCGGCTGACAACCAGGCGCGCCCGGGCTAGTTCAGGGTGGGCCTTGAGGATTTCGGCGATCTGCTTTGGATCGACGAACATTCCCTTGACCTTGGTGCGCTGATCAGCGCGGCCCATCCATCCCTTGATCCGCGGGCCGGTGCGGCCGCAAGGCGAGGCTCCAGGAAGAACCGCCGACAGGTCGCCGGTGCCGAAACGGATCAGCGGGTAGCCGGGATTGAGGGTCGTCACCACCAGTTCGCCGACCTCGCCATCGGGCACCGGATCATTGGTGCCGGGGCGGACGATTTCGACTATCATTTCTTCATTGACAATCATGCCGGGATGCGGCGCGCCAAACGTATCGGCGCTCTCATAGGCGATGACGCCGAGATCGGCGGTGGCGTAGCATTGAAGTACGCTGATTGCGCGGTCGATGTAATATTGCCGCAGCGAGGGAAACAGGGCTCCGCCCGAAACCAGCGCGTGGCGGATCGAGGACAGATCCCGGTCCATTTCATCGGCTTTTTCAAGGATCGTCTTCAGGTAATCCGGAGTGCCGGTAAAGCCCGTTGGCTTGAGCCTGGCAGCAGCGTCAACCTGCGCTTCGGTATTGCCGATGCCCGCCGGAAAGACCAGACAGCCGAGTGCACGTGCGCCCTCGTCAAGAATGAACCCGCCCGGGGTCATGTGGTAGGCCAAGTTGTTGTGCACCAGGTCGCCGGCACGAAAACCGGCCGCAAACAGGGCCCGTGCCGAGGCCCATGGATCAACACCCAGGCCCTGAGGTTCCCAGACCGGCCCGGGCGACATGAACACGCGATTGCCCTTGAGCGCATCGGGGTCGGCGAGCCCGCCAAACGGCGGGTTGGCCGACTGCATTTCCATCAGATCGGGTTTGCGCAACACTGGCAAATTGGCCAGGGCGCGGCGATCGCAGATGGCGGCAGGAGCCGGGTCGCCGAGCCAGTCTCGCAAAGCCGGCAGGCGTTCGAAGCTCCGTGCCAGCAATGCGGAGAGGCGTTCGAAGGTTTGCTTTTCACGTACCTCCGGCGGCCGTGTCTCACGCTCGTCGAAATGCTCGCCCATTTGCCTCAGCCCCCCTCCAGCAATCCGGTTCAGATGCGGCGCACCAAGGTGAACTGCGCTCCGGTGGAGGAAGTGCAATTGAGTTGGGACTGGCCTGCGAGCGCGCAATTGACCCGCGACGTGGTCTTGCGCAGCAGCGATGTCAGTTCGATCTCAACCATCTGGTTCGAGATATATTGGTAGGAGCCTTCGGCCAGCAGCGAATTGGTGTCTGTGGTGCGCGTTTCAAAGCGACCGCTTTGGAAGCTTGAGACGATACCGTTGGGATCGACCCATTGGCCGTCAATTCCCTGCGGTTGCTGGGCCACCCGCGGAAGCGGGCGATAATTGGCGGATTGGCAGCCTGCCAGCAAGGCAGCGACCGCACCGATGGCGATGATGTTGAACCGGGTTTTCATGGCGCGGTATTCCCCTCGTGCCGTCATCAATAAGAATCCGTCACCCAACAATGCCGCGCGTGTGCGGCGAAAGCAAGGTGGACTAAAGTGGTCTGGGCAACGCCCATGGTGGAGCAGAGCTACGCTGCTCAGTGCACCAGAATGTTGCGGAACTGCCATGGATCGTTTTCATCGAGATCCTCCGGAAACAGGCCGGGGCGTCCATCCAGCGGGGTCCAGTCGGTATAATGACCTTCAACCGGGCCGAGATAGGGCTTTTGCACTTCCAGGCAGCGCTTGTAGTCCATCTCGTCAGTTTCGACGATACCGGCGTTGGGGTTTTCCAGCGCCCAGACCATTCCGGCGAGCACCGCGGAAGTAACTTGCAGACCGGTTGCGTTCTGATAAGGCGCAATCTGGCGGGTCTCTTCGAGCGAAAGCCGCGAGCCGAACCAGTAGGCGTTCTTGGCGTGGCCATACAGCAGCACGCCGAGTTCATCGACGCCATCGACCAGTTCGTTTTCATCGAGAACGTGGAGCGTGGGCTGGGCGGTTCCGCCATTGCCGAACATCTCGTGCAGCGACAAGACCGCATCATTGGCCGGGTGATAGGCGTAATGGCAGGTGGGCCGGTAGCTCAGCTTGCCCTTCTTGTCGTGTGTAGTGAAGAAATCGGCGATCGAGATCGCTTCATTATGGGTAACCAGAAAGCCATATTGCGGGCCAGGGGTCGGGCACCAACTGCGCACCCGGGTGTTGCCGCCGGGTTGCTCAAGATAGATCGCCGCCTTGTTGCCATGCTTGTGCTTCTTGGCGTTTTTCGGCTTCCACTCTTCGTGAGTGCCCCAGCCGAGTTCTGCCGGTTGCAGGCCCTCGGAAATGAAGCCTTCCACCGACCATGTGTTCCAGAACACATCCATTGGCTTGGGCATTTTGGCGCGCTGTGTGTCGCGTTCGGCAATGTGGATGCCCTTGACGCCGACCTTCTTCATCAGCTTGGCCCAGCCTTCGCGGTCGTCCTGGGCAGGTTCCTTGAAGCTGGTGTCTGTGTCGTTGGCGAGGTTGACCAGTGCCTGTTTGACAAACCAGGAAACCATGCCCGGATTTGCGCCGCAACAGGAGACTGCGGTGGTGCCGCCGGGATGCTTGCGCTTTTCCTTGCGGACGGTTTCGCGCAGCGCATAGTTGGTGCGTGAGGCGTTGGAGGCTTCGGTGTCGAAATAGAAACCGAGCCACGGCTCAACCACGGTGTCGATATAGGGAACGCCGATCTCCCGGCAAAGCCGAATGAGATCGAGCGATCCGGTGTCGACGGAAAGATTGACGCAAAATCCCTGGCCTTCGCCTTCGGTGAGCAGCGGTGTCAGCAATTCGCGGTAATTGTCGATGGTCACGGCTTGCTGGATGAAGCGGACGCCGTGATTGTTGAGAATTTCGGCTTCGGTGTCCCGCGGGTCGATAACAACCATGCGGCTCTTGTCGAATTTGAAGTGGCGCTCGATCAGCGGCAGCGTACCGCGTCCGATTGACCCGAATCCGATCATGACAATCGGCCCGGTGATTTCGCCGTGGACCGGATAAGTTTGTTCAGCCATGTAATTCGCTCCGTTAACTTACCTCGCAGCCATCTGCGCCAGTAACGGCGGCTAAATCACATTTCGTTGTTACAATAAAGCGAAAACGCTGGTGCTCAGTCGTCCATGGCTTCCAGTTCGTCGATCAGTCCTTCGATCATCGACAGGCCCTGATTCCAGAATCCCGGGTCCGATGCGTCAAGTCCGAACGGCGCCAGAAGTTCCGAATGATGCTTGCTACCGCCGGCTTTGAGCATGTCGAAATAGCGTTCCTGAAAGCCTTCGGGGCTTTTCTCGTAGACCGCGTAGAGCGAGTTGACCAGGCAATCGCCGAATGCGTAGGCATAGACATAGAACGGCGAATGGATGAAATGCGGGATATAGGCCCAGAAGGTCTCGTAGCCCTCGGAAAGCTCGACGGCGGAGCCGAGGCTTTCCGACTGCACGTCAAGCCAGAGCCTACCCAATTGTTCTGAGGTGAGTTCGCCCTCGCGGCGTGCGGTGTGCACCCGGCGCTCGAATTCATAGAATGCAACCTGGCGCACCACCGTATTGATCATGTCCTCGACCTTCTGCGCCAGCATGGCCTTGCGTTCGCGCCGGTCAGTGGTGCGTTCGAGCAATGCGCGAAAGGTCAGCATTTCGCCGAATACCGAGGCGGTTTCCGCCAGCGTCAGCGGTGTCGACGCCATCAATGAGCCCTGCGCCCCGGCCAGAACCTGATGCACGCCATGGCCCAGTTCATGCGCCAGCGTCATCACATCACGCGGTTTGCCGAGATAATTGAGCAGCACGTAAGGATGGACGGAAGGGACGGTGGGGTGTGCGAATGCGCCTGACATCTTGCCAGGCCGGCTCGGTGCATCGATCCAGCGGTGGTCAAAGAAGCGCTGGGCGATATCGGCCATCTCCGACGCAAAGCCGTGATAGGCTGAGAGCACCGTGTTCTTGGCGTCGTCCCAGGGAATCGTCGCGCGCGGGGTTTCCGGCAATGGTGCGTTGCGATCCCAGAATTCCAGTTTCTCCAGGCCCAGCCAGCGGGCTTTCATGGCGTAGTAGCGATGCGACAAGCGCGGGCAGGCTTCGCGAACGGCCTGCGCCAGCGCGTCAACCACCGGCCGTTCGACCCGGTTGGCCAGATGCCTGCTGTCAGCGATATCCTCGAACCCGCGCCAGCGGTCGGAAATTTCCTTGTCCTTGGCCAGCGTGTTGGTGATCAGCGTAAAGGTGCGCAGATTGGCCTTCAGCGTGGTTGCCAGCGCCTGACCGGCCTTCTTGCGTTTGGCGCCGTCGGAATCCTGCATCAGGGACAAGGTGGCCTCAAGCGGCAGTTCCTTGCCGTCGATGTCGAATTTCAGGCCGGCCATGGTTTCATCGAACAGTCGGTTCCAGGCCGCGCGGCCGGTCATCGACTTTTCATGGAACAATTGCTCGATGCGGTCATCGAGTTGATAGGGCTTGTCCAGTCTGAGATCGCGCAGCCAGGGCGCATAACGGGCGGCGCGATCGTCGCGGCTGAGGCTGGCTTCGATCACCGTGTCGTCAATTCGGTTAAGTTCCAGCGCGAAAAACAACAAATGTGCGCTGGTGTCGGTCATCGCGCTTTGTACATCACCGTAAAACTTGGCCTTCGCGGGATCCGACGTATCAGTGAAATAGGCAAGACCCGCATAGGAGATGATCCTGCCCATCAACTCGTCGAGGCGTTCATAGGCCTCGATCGCTGCGCCCAGCCCGTCATCGCCAGTCAGGCCGGTGGCTTGTTCAAGGCGGCCCTTCCACTGATTCTCGAACTGCTCGGCAAGGCTTCGGGTGGCGGCGAGATCGGATTTGAACTCGGGCGCCTCTGGCCCTGGATAAAGGTCTGCGAGATTCCATCCCGGCAATTGGCCCAGTTCGGAATCGGTGCCGGTGCCGTTCGCCGCCTCGGGCGCTCGAATTGGCGCAAAATCCAGAATCGATGTCGGCATGAAGGCACTCACTTTCAAAAACGGTCTCTGCCAATCGTCGCCCCGGTTTTACTGGCACAGACCCTTAAAATGCAACCGTTTCCCGAAATCCCATTTTCAGGCTTTGCTGGCACTGTTGCCGGATGGCGATAGCCGCTTGTTCACCTTCCCGGAAACGAGGAATCTATATCTGTGTCCAGTCGAATTCTCATCGTTGACGATGACCCGGTGCAGCGCCGCCTGCTCAAGGCAGCGGCCGAACGCGCCGGCTATGAAACCGAGTTGTTCCAGGATGGCGCCGCCGCGCTTGATCGGCTGACGTCACCAGGCGCTTCGGTGGATGCCGTGGTGCTTGACCTGATGATGCCGGAAATGAGCGGACTGGAAGTGCTTGAGCGGTTGGCCGGTGCGGAAATCGCTGTCCCCGTTATTGTCCAGACCGGGCATGGCGGGATCGAGACCGTGGTTCAGGCGATGCGTGCGGGTGCCTTCGATTTTGTTGTCAAACCGGTTTCACCGGAAAGGCTGGCGCTGTCGCTGCGTAACGCATTGAAGGCGATGAGCAGCCCGGTCGCCCCAAGGTTGAAGGGCAATGGCAGCGGGTTTGCCAGCATCGTTGCGGCGAGCCCGGCAATGGATCGCGTGGTTTCGCTCGCGCAGCGGGCAGCCGCATCGGGCATTCCGGTGGTGCTCGAGGGCGAATCCGGCGTCGGCAAGGAGATGGTCGCGCGCGCCATCCAGGTCGAAAGCGCCCGGCGCGGCAAACCGTTTGTAACGGTCAATTGTGGTGCCATTCCCGAAAACCTGGTTGAAAGCATTCTGTTCGGACACGAGAAGGGTGCCTTTACCGGCGCTTCTGAACGTCATGCCGGAAAGTTCAAGGAGGCTGATGGCGGCACGCTGTTCCTCGATGAAGTGGGCGAATTGCCGCCAGACATACAGGTCAAGCTGTTGCGCGCGGTGCAGACCGGCGAGATCGAAACCGTCGGCGCACGGCTGCCGAAGAAGGTCGATATTCGTTTGATCTCGGCTACCAACAAGGATCTGATCGCAGAGGTGAAGGCGGGACGTTTTCGCGAAGACCTCTATTACCGGCTCAATGTGTTTCCGATCCACATTCCAGCACTGCGCAAGCGCAAGGAAGATATTCCGCAGCTGGTAAGGCATTTCATTTCACGCTTTTCAAGCGCAATCGGCAGCCATCGGATCAGCGGTATCGCACCCGAAGCGATGGCCCTGCTGACAGCGCATGATTGGCCGGGAAACATCCGCGAGTTGGAAAATGCGATCCACCGGGCAATCGTGTTGAGCGACGGCAAGCGGCTGACCTGCGATCTGTTCCCGCAGATCGCTGCGCAACTGCCCGGCTACAAGCTCGGCGCGGCTGACGCTTCCGGCGAAGCTGGCCTGGTGGCGATCGATACGAACGGCCCGGTTCAGCGGTCGTACCGGGATGTAAGCCGCGACGAAGCCGACGCGCAAGCCCATGCAGATGTGACCGCCCCCCAACCGGCGCCACCGATGGAGCCTTCTTATCCGTCGGTCAGCGCGATCACGCCCGATGGCGAGGTAAGGCGGATTGCCGAGTTGGAAGAGGAGCTGATCCGTTTCGCGCTACTGTTCTATGGGGGACAAATGAGTGAAGTGGCCCGGCGGCTGGGAATCGGACGCTCAACCCTCTACCGCAAGCTCAAGGATTACGCGATCGATCCCGACCATCCGAACCGGGAGGCTGCCTGACACCCGGCGAACAAAGTTGCTGAAAACCGTGACCGGCTTGATCTGCTTCATTCCTTGTTAAGTGATCATTCACTATAACGGATCTTGCAGCGTCCAATGGCGGTGATTGCCATTGTGTCACCGCATTTGGGCACCAAAGGGTGGTCAATCACGGTTTTTCCGGCGTCCGGGGACAGCATTGGCAACAGTGACATCAGTTTCAGGTCAGATAGTGACCGCGGGTTCACCGCTGGCGCGTGGACTACGCGGCAAGTTCGGTGGAGTGCTGTCGACGTTGCTGCGGCTGTTGCTGCTCGCGCTTATTGCTGTTTCCGCCGGATTGGCGACGACGCTTTCTGCCTCGGCCGAGACCCGATCGCTCAAGCTCTATTACATACATACCAAGGAAAAAGCCGAGATCGTCTTCAAGCGCAACGGACGTTATGACCAGGCGGGGCTTAACAAGCTCAACCGGTTTCTGCGCGATTGGCGCCGCAATGAGCCGACCAAGATGGACCCGCGCCTGTTCGATCTGGTTTGGGAAGTCTACCATCAGGCCAATGCCAGCGGTTATATCAATGTTGTATCCGCCTACCGTTCGCCGGCCACCAACGACATGCTGCGCCGGACCCGTGGCGGTCAGGCCAAGAAAAGCCAGCACATGGTCGGCAAGGCAATGGATTTCTTCATCCCGGGGGTGAAGTTGTCCAAACTTCGCGGCATCGCGATGAAACTGCAGGGCGGCGGTGTCGGCTATTATCCGAAGTCTGGGTCGCCATTCGTGCATCTTGATGTCGCCAGCGTGCGGGCCTGGCCGCGCATGAGCCGGCAGGAACTGGTTCAACTGTTCCCCAATGGCAAGACGCTGCATCTTCCGCCTGACGGAAAGCCGCTGCCGGGTTACCAGGTGGCGCTGGCCGACTACAAGAAACGTGGCGGCGCTATCGTATCGTCGTCGTCGGGTGGCAACAATTCCAGCCGTTCGGGTGGTGGATTGCTCGCGGCGCTGTTTGGCGGCGGCGACGAGGATGAAGAACCAGAAGCAATCGCAGCTGCGCCAAAACCCGCACCGGCGCCCGCACGCACCGAAGTGGCAGCCTTGCCCGGCGTTCCTGAATCGGCAGCGGTCGTGACGCCGCCTGCGCCGGTTGTTGCAGCCTTGCCGAGCCTGCCTGCCAGTGCGCCCATTCCGATGGCCCGACCCGTTTTGGAGCAACCGACGGTTGTTGCGGCGCTTGTGCCACCGGCTCCGGTATTGCCCGCCCAGGATGAGGTCAACGCTTTCGCTGCAGCGGCAAATGCGGACGTGATCGCGCCGCCGGAGGCGATTGTGGATTATTCCAAGATCCGTGCGCCGGTTCCGCAATTGCTGGCCGAACGTGCATTCAAGCCCGAGCCGGCGCAGCCTGCAGCTGCTGTCGAGATTGCGGCGCTGTCTCAACCCGACCCGATCCAGGCACGAATGCTTGCGGCGGCAACGTTGCCGGTAGAGAAGCCGCAGGTCGCATTGCCGGCTGCGAAGGTTCCCTCGACAACTGATGTTCCTGTGCCAGTTCCCCCGGTCGCCGTTGCTCCAGCGCTGGCACCGGCGTCGACAACCGAAATTGCCGCATTGCCGTCGGGTGAAGATTTCGTGCCCTTGCCAATCAGGCGGCCGGGCGACCGCCCGAACGACCGTGTCATGGCGCCGGCGGCGATCGAACTTGCGTCCTTGGCGCCGGTTCCCGGCAAGCGCGGCGGCCGTCCGTCTCCGGCGCATAGCGTGACCACCGCCAAGGGTGACCGTCCGACCGCGGCCAGCGCCGCCGAACAGCCGCAGCGCACGGCGATCAGGACCGAGCCAAAGCTGACGGAAACTATTATCTCGAGCTGGGCGCTGGCGCAGGAGCGGGTGCAGACCATGCCGACGTCGCCGGGAAAGGCGCGCCACTTCGTGGCGCAGCAGCTTCGTGCCGCACCTACAGTTGTCTATGCCAACGGCTTTGCACCGGGGGGCGGAGAGCTGCCGCACAACCAGTTCACCGGGTCAGCGGTCAACTTCATCTCCGTAGCCCGGTTCGGTAACTGACCGGTTGATGCCGCGCGTCCGGGGTCGGGGCGGCAGCATCGACGGATGTCGGTGCTGCAATACCGGCACTTTCAATTCTTACATGGATATTGATGGCAAAAAGGCCACCGTACGAGACGGCGGCCTTTGCATCGATCTGACGTGTGTCGTCAGCCGGAAAGCCCGATCAGCTGGCGCCTTCCGGCTCGGGCGCCATGCCCAGTGCATGCAAATAGGTGTCGAGAATCGCTTCCTGCTCGGCCCGGTCGTTTGCATCCTGCTTGCGGATGGCTACGACCTTGCGCAGCACCTTGGCGTCAAAGCCGGTCGACTTGGCTTCGCCATAGACGTCCTTGATGTCGTCAGAGATGGTTTTCTTCTCTTCTTCCAAGCGTTCGATGCGTTCAACAAAAGAACGAAGTTGGTCGCGGGCCACGGCGCCGGAATCAGACATGGGTCACTCCTAATACGGACAGGTGAGGGATTATTGGTGTATGCGCTTCAAGTGCCCAAACGACGCCTTCGGGTCAAGGGTGTTTGCAGCTTTCCCGCTGATTAATCGAACCAGGGCAGACAGCACTCAATCCAGGCTGGAGCCGTGGTGGCGGATTTCATGCATTTCCGGGCGACTGTTGGTCGACGTCAGGATCGGCGCCAGACGCTCGACCCAGGCATTGATGCCTGCCTGATCGGAAATCAGATCCTGGCGGATTTCGATCAACGCGTGGGCCAGGCCCTTGGTCGTGCAATGCTGGTGCATTGTGTCGCCGATCAGCGCTCCCTCATAGGGCTCGTTTTCGCCCACTACCAGGGCCGGGTCCGCGCTCAGAAGGTCCATCAGTACCCGCAGGGCACGGGGATCAGCATCCCAAAGGACTCCTGCGTGCCAGGGTCGCGCCGCGCCTTTCCAAACAGGTGTGAAGGAATGCATGGAGATGACCAGCGGGGCCTTGCCGGACGTGCGCGCGGTATTTGAAATCACCGCGGAAACCGCTTCGTGGTATGGCCGGTGGTAAAGGCTGAGCCGGCGTGCTCGCTCTTTTGCAGAGAGCGGGTGATTGGCGGGGATCACCATGCCATCCGACAGTTTCATGATCAGCGTCGGGTCGTCCTCGCCGCGGTTCGGATCGATCAGCAACCGTGAAAAGCAGGCCATAACTGCGGGAACCCCGAGCCGGGCGCACAGGCCGCGGGTTACGCCCTCGATACCGATGTCATAGGCGATGTGTCGGGAAAAGGCGTCACCAGACAGGCCGAGATCGCCATATTCGGACGGCAGGCGGTTCATGGCATGGTCGGCGAGGATCACCAGCCCATGGCTGGCATCACCGGGAATAATCTCGAAGGGCTGAAAGCCGGACATGACGGACCAGAGTGCTGTGTTAAAAGGGGTAGAATTGCCTGGACCAATCGCACAGCCGGGGTCGGCAGGCAACTATCTGTCTAGGCATCTGCGGGCAGATCGCCGATGGCCTAGGCCTCAAAGGTTGTGACCTTTGACTTTAGTCCGGTGTCCTTCGTTGACTTTCACCGGTCTGCAGCGCAAAAAGCAACAGATAAGCCATGAGCGGAGACTGACCGGATTTGATGTTTCGCAAGTTGCCCCGAGCCTATTTTTCCATCATCAGATCTGCCGCACTGATTCCGCTGTTCGCCGGTGCCATGATGTTTGCATCAGCCGATGAAGCCAGAGCGGATTTCCGTGTGTGCAACGGAACCCAGTCGCTGGTCGGCGGATCGATCGGTTACCGCACCGCAGAGGGTTGGGTGACGGAAGGATGGTGGCAGATTCCCGCCAATTCCTGCGCCACTCTGATCGAAGGCCAGTTGGGCTCGCGATACTACTACCTCTATGCCGAGGATGCCGGCGGTGGCGGCCGCTGGGCTGGCGATATCAACAT
The DNA here is from genome assembly GCF_026619415.1 of Hoeflea algicola. Lineage (NCBI taxonomy): Bacteria > Pseudomonadati > Pseudomonadota > Alphaproteobacteria > Hyphomicrobiales > Rhizobiaceae > Hoeflea > Hoeflea algicola. Next base: position 2,279,833 of record NZ_JAOVZR010000001.1, on the reverse strand, counting down.
GTGCGTCGCCGACAACGAGTTTCGGATCGTCGGTGTTGAAGACTGTTTTGCCCGCGGCTTTCAGCGCGTGGGTTTCAAGGAATACGATACCGGGCGACAAGGCAGCTGGATGGTCCAGCTATCGGACGCCCCGGAAGCGCAAGAGAGCCAAAATTGATGAAGCGTCACCGCAAAGTGAAAATCCTCGCGACTCTCGGACCGGCTTCGTCCGATGAGGCGATGATCCGGAAACTGCACGAAGCGGGCGCCGATCTGTTCCGGATCAACATGAGCCACGCCAGCCACGAAGTGATGCGGACGCTGGTTGGCCGCATTCGCGCTGTGGAAAAAAGTTGCGGGCGTCCGATCGGCATTCTCGCCGACCTTCAGGGCCCGAAGCTGCGCGTGGGCAAGTTTACCGACGGTTCTGTGGCGCTGGAAGCCGGACAGAAATTTGTTCTCGACAATCGAGACGAACCGGGCGACGCAAACCGGGTGTTCCTGCCACACCCCGAGATTCTCGAAGCGGTGCAACCTGGGCACCGGTTGTTGATCGATGATGGACGGCTGCAACTGGTCGCGGTCGAATCAGACAAGACTTCGATCACCTGCAAGGTGGTCAGCGGCACCAAGATTTCCGACCGCAAGGGCGTCAGCCTGCCCGACACCACGCTCGGTGTCGGCGCGTTGACGGAGAAGGACCGGGCCGATCTCGATGCGGTGCTTACCATCGGCCACGATATCGACTGGGTGGCGCTGTCGTTCATCCAGCGTCCCGAAGATCTTGCCGAAGTGCGCAAGATCGCCCGCGGCCAGGTCGGCCTGATGTCGAAGATTGAGAAGCCGCAGGCACTTGAGCGGATCGACGAGATCATCGAGTTGTCGGATGCGCTGATGGTGGCGCGCGGCGATCTCGGTGTGGAAATGCCGATTGAATCCGTCCCCGGTATCCAGAAGCAGCTGATTCTGGGCCTGCCGCCGCGCTGGTAAGCCGGTGGTGGTTGCCACCCAGATGCTTGAATCGATGATTTCCGCGCCGGTTCCGACCCGCGCCGAAGTGTCGGACGTGGCGACTGCCGTTTTCGAAGGCGCTGACGCGGTGATGCTGTCGGCTGAATCGGCTGCCGGCGACTACCCGGTGGAAGCCGTGTCGACCATGGCGTCAATCGCCCGCAAGGTTGAGCTTGATCCGAATTATCCGGGCATCATCTATGCCCAGCGCCCGCAGCCCGACGCGACCGGTGCCGACGCGATTTCGCTGGCGGCACGCCAGATTGCTGAAACACTCAACCTGTCGGCCGTGGTTTGCTACACGTCTTCAGGCACCACCGGTCTGCGTGCCGCGCGTGAACGGCCGCAGGTGCCGATCATCGCACTCAGCCCGGTGATCCAGACGGCACGTCGGTTGTCGATCGCCTGGGGGCTGCATTGCGTGGTCACCGAAGATGCGACCGATCTTGACGACATGGTTGATCGCGCCTGCCGGATTACCTTCCGGGAGGAATTCGGCAAGCCCGGCGACCGGATTATCATTTCGGCGGGTGTGCCGTTGGGAACGCCAGGATCAACCAACATGCTGCGGATCGCCTATATCGGCTCTGACGGCATGTCCGGGATCTGATCGGCTACCTGCAATAAGAAAGCGCCAAGCGTTCAGCCTGCCGACGAGACCTCGCCCGGGCAACGGGCGTGGTCCTGGGCAAGCCTCACCTCGGCCAGGACCGCGGCGGCTCGCAGATCGACATCCAGTCCAGCCACTTTTTCGATCCCGCGAATCGCCAGTTCGGTGGTGACGTGATCGGGCTTGTGGCCGAGATTGCGGACCCACACCAGTTCAGCTCCCTTGATGTCGCGTGCTAATCCTTCCGAATGGATATGAGCCAGAACCACCGAATCACTGTCGCCGGTAACGATCACGGTCGGTGTCTCAATTTCGGTGTAGCGCGGTGAAACACGGCTGACATAGGTTTTGAGGCCGGCGACGTCGATGGCGTTGTTGCGAAACGCCTGCGGCCTGAGCACCAACGCCGGCGCGGTGCTGCTGACATAATCATCGGGCTTTGGATTGGGCGCGAACACACAAGCTGAACCACTCTCCAGCCGGGTCAGGCCCGCCGGCAGCGCCAGCGTGTGGGCGAACAGCGGCCCAATCAGCGGCAAGTTGGTGAGTTCGTAATACCAGCTCACGCCGCCCGGCCATGGATGGGTCGCGGGTGCCAGGAACACCAGGCCAGCGGTTATCTGCGGATGATCGAGTGCAAAGCTCGCAGCAATCGCGCCGCCGAAGGAGTGGCCGACGATGATTGCCTTTGTCATTCCCTTGGCCTGCATGGCGCGGGCAATGGCCGCGGCCTGCCCGCCTGGGGTCTGATTTTCAACGCCGCCGCGCTCGGACCAGCCATGGCCGGGGCGGTCGATGAACAGCATTTCGGCGCGGCCTTCCAGCCTTGATCTGAACGGCGCCATTTGGTCCCGCAGATTGCCGCTGGCGCCGTGAATGAACACCAGGGGCGGCAGCTCTGCCTGCTCTGGGCGGGGCACATGTACGGCATGCAGCGCGTAGCCGCCGACATCGATCATCTCGCCGATCGGCGGATATTGCGCTTCGATCTCGCGAGTCTTGATCCGGGTCCAGACCGCAAGGCCCGCAACCAGCAGCACGAGGGCGACAAGGAAATAGATCATCATGGCTCGGATCGGTTTTGGGAAGGGCATGAAGGACAATGCTGTAAATTGCGGTAGTCACAGAGTTTACGGCGAAACCGGTCGAAAAGTTTCAGGCATGGATCAGGTTCTGGAGCCCGCCAGCTTGTCGGCCAGTTCGCCAAGCTTCTGCTGAGCCTGGCGATTGGCCGGATAGACATTGAGCATCTGCTCCCAGGCCCGCAGCGCCAGTTCGTCGTTGCCTGTGTCTTCGAGAATTGCGGCCATGCCAGCCAGGGCGCCAAAATGTCTGGGCTCAAGCGACAGCACCTTGTTGATGTCGGCCATCGATCTGGACTGGTCGCCCATCATGAAATGCAGCGTGGCACGCCGGTTCCAGCCTTCTGCAAAATCCGGCATCAGCACCACCACCTGGTCGAGCAGGTCGAGCGCAAAGCCGTTCTTCTTCTCCGCAATCGCCTTGTCGGCCCATTGCATCAACAAGTTGGCTGTGGCGCTGCCCGAATCGCGCCATCGTGCCCAAATGCGCTCGCTGATGCGTTCGGCCTTCTGGGTGTCGCGTTCACGTTTGAGTTCGGCAAACAGCCGATCAAGCGCCTCGGCGGGCTCTGGGGCAGGCTCAGCTTGGGGGAGGCGGGTTTGTCCGCTTCAGCCTGCGCTCCTGCGGGCGTCGACAAGGGGCCGGCAAGCAGCAGGGCAACCGTCAGGAAGAGCAGGTATGGTGACGAAAAATGGCGCATGCGGAAAACTAGTCCGTCTGCGCCAAAGATCAAATGCAAATTTCAGTGATGGCACAAGTGGCCAGCAACTTCAGCCCTGACGAGCTTTGAAACGCGGGTTCTGCTTGTTGATGATGTAAACCCGGCCCTTGCGACGAACCAACTGGTTGTCACGGTGACGAGCCTTGAGCGCCTTGAGCGAATTTTTGATCTTCATTGTTCTGATCCGCGAGTTAACTGGCGATCCGAGCCGCCCATTCAATCAAAACGCGCCAGCCAAGAACGCGTTCATTCGGTTGGCTGCGATGTACCTGCTCGGGATTATGCTGTCAACTCCGCGGCAGCTTTTTCCCGCCCTAAACCGGGGTTTAGCGCGTTGTCAGGGGGCTGATCCGGGTAACGTGGCCCATCTTGCGGCCGGGGCGGGCCTCGGCCTTGCCATAGAGATGGATCAGCACATCGGGCTCGGCAGCGATCTCGGGCAGCCTGTCGATATCAGCACCGATCAGGTTTTCCATCACGCAATCGGAATGCCGCTTGGCATCGCCTAGTGGCAGCCCGGCAATTGCGCGGATGTGCTGGTCGAATTGCGAGATCGTGCAGGCAGCCTCGGTCCAGTGACCGGAATTGTGAACCCGTGGCGCCATCTCGTTGACCAGCAGGCGGTGGCTATCGCCATCGCGGACGGCGAAGAACTCGACGGCAAAGACGCCGACATACTCTAGATGCGTGGCAATCAGCCCGGCGATGCGAAGCGCTTCGGTGCGGGCCTGAGGCCCCAACTGCGACGGCACTGTCGAGGTATGCAGGATATGGTTGCGATGGATGTTCTCGGCAACATCATAGGCCCGGACCTCGCCGGAAAGGCCGCGAGCGGCGATCACCGACACTTCGGATTCAAAATGCACGAAGGATTCGAGCACGGCCATCTGTCCGCGCATGGCGGCAAAGGCGATGTCGGCGTCTTCGGGACGGACGATCTTGGCCTGGCCCTTGCCGTCATAGCCCAGCCGGGTCGTCTTCAAGACGGCGGGCAAACCGGTAACAGTAATAGCTGCATCAAGCTCGGAGCGGTTGGAAACGGCAGCAAACAAGGCGGTTTGGGCGCCCAGTTCGGCGGCCATGGCTTTTTCCAAAAGCCGGTCCTGGGATACCTTGAGGGCTTTCGAACCGGGTCTGACCGGGACCCGTTCTTCAAGCCATTCGACCGCGGCAACCGGGACATTTTCGAATTCATAGGTGATGACATCACAATATTCGGCGAGTTGTTCAAGCGCTTGCGGGTCATCGTAGGCGGCAACAATCTGCCGATTGGCCATCTGCGCTGCGGGTGCGTGCTCGGCGGGATCGAGGATGATGGTCTGGTAGCCGAGCCGGGCGGCGGCCATTGCCAGCATGCGGCCGAGTTGGCCACCGCCGATAATGCCGATCACTGCACCGGGCGCGAGTGGTGCGTTGCTCATGGCTGATCCACGGGTTGTTCGGCCACGGCGTCGGTTCGTGCCTGACGCCAGGCGTCGAGCCGCCCGGCCAGCGCTTCATCCGAGAGCGCGAGCACACTGGCGGCGAGTAGCGCCGCGTTGACCGCCCCGGCCTTGCCGATGGCGAGTGTGCCGACGGGGATGCCCGCAGGCATCTGAACGATGGACAAAAGGCTGTCCTGACCTGACAGCGCCTTCGATTCGACAGGGACGCCAAATACCGGCAACGACGTGAAGGCTGCGGTCATGCCCGGCAAGTGGGCGGCACCGCCGGCACCGGCGATAATGACCTTGAAACCCTGTTCACGCGCTCCCTTGGCAAATGACACGAGGCGGTCGGGGGTGCGGTGGGCCGAGACGATCAGCGGCTGGTGGGCGATGCCCAGTTCAGCAAGCGTATCGGCTGCGTGTTTCATGGTCGGCCAGTCAGACTGGCTGCCCATGATCACCGCAACCAGCGGCGTTGGATTCTGCATCATGCTGGGCTCCTGCGGGTCAGGCAATAATGTCCGGGATGATCTGGTCTTCGATATTTGTGATCTTGTCTTTGATGACGAGCTTTTTCTTTTTCATCCGCTGGATCCGCAATTGGTCGCAGCCGGTCTGAATCATGGCGTTGATTGCAACGTCGTAATCTTCATGTTCATGGCGCAATCGTGCCACAAGCATGCGAAGCTCCGCCTGTTCCTGGTCGCGCATGCAGTTTCCCCGTCTCACGCATCTGGGCGGCGCCGAGAAGGCCCGACCTTTTTCGTCATTTCGGCGCTGGTACCACAGAATCGATGGTAACGGGAAGTTATCCCCATCTAAGAAATGATCTTCGACAAACGCTCACAGGCGTGCCACACTCGACGGTGTCAAGAAACCAGCGCTTCGGCGTCCCGGCGCCGGCGCTTCCCAACACAGGAGTTGCCCATGTCGATTGATGCCCATCTTGCATCGCTTGAAAAAAAGCACGGTGAATTGGAAGCCGAACTCCGTGCGGTACTCGGACAACCGTCGGTCCATGATCAGGCGATCGCGAATATCAAACGCCGCAAGTTGCGCCTCAGGGACGAGATCAAACGTCTCCGCTCCGACACACAACACTGATCAGATTTATATGACCTCCCCATGACAGGGCGCGGGGTTAATCCCCGCCCCACTATATTTTGATGCCAATGTCGGAAACTGCAGCGCGGAAGCCTCAGCGACGGTCAATTCAGGCCGGATGACACCGCGACGGGGGCGTCAGATCGTAAACCTCAATTCCAGAACTGGTCGACCCAGAGGTTGATGTGCATGAATCCATCCAGCCTGATCGCATAAATGCGGCTGGTGCCCTGGTTCGTCACTGTCACCAACCCACTGTCGAGAAGCGCCTTGAGATGCTGCGATACCGCCGGGCGGCTGATGGGAAGACCCTCGGCCAATTCGTTGACGGTGCGCGGATGGCGGCGCAATTCCTCCAGAATATGGCGCCGGTTGGGGTCGGCGATGGCTCGGAATACATCCACGGTCATGATCTCAAGCTATGCCATCGCCATTGACCGGGCAAGCGGAGATCATCGCGACGATGGGCCGACTGTGCAGCCCGAGACCGGCAGGGCGCTGGCACTCCCGTTGACGACGCGAGTCAGTCCGCCGAACTGAATTCACTGCGCAGCAGGAATTTCTGGATTTTTCCGGTCGATGTCTTCGGTATTTCCCTGAAAATGACGGTTCGCGGGCATTTGAACCGCGCCAGCAATGCGCGGCAATGCTCGATGACGTCGTTTTCGCTCATACTGTGTCCCGGGCGCAGTTCGACAAAGGCGCAAGGGGTCTCGCCCCATTTGTCGTCAGGGCGCGCCACCACGGCAGCGGCCATGATTGCCGGGTGCTTGTAAAGCGCGTCCTCGACCTCGATCGAGGATATGTTTTCGCCCCCGGATATGATGATGTCCTTCGAGCGGTCCTTGAGTTGCAGATAGCCGTCGGGATGCATCACGCCGAGGTCGCCTGAATGAAACCAGCCGCCGCGGAAAGCTTCGGCGCTGGCCTCGGGGTTTTTCAGGTAGCCCTTCATGACGATGTTGCCGCGGAACATCACCTCGCCGATCGTCTCTCCGTCGGCCGGAGTTTTCTGCATGGTGCCGGGATCCATCACCGCGAGGTTTTCGAGTGCCGGGTAGCGAACGCCTTGGCGGGCCTTCTTGGTGATACGCGCACCGGGCTCAAGTGCTGACCATTCGCCCTTCCATTCGTTGACGACCGCTGGCCCGTAGGTTTCGGTCAGGCCGTAAAGATGCACCACCTCGAAACCGGCCTCGGCCATGCCGGCAAGCACTGCTTCGGGGGCGGCGCGGCGGCAGTGTTGAAACTGACGGTCTGGGAGAAATCCCGCTTCTCGTGATCCGGTGCGTTGAGTAATACCGACATCACAATCGGCGCCCCGCACAAGTGAGTGACGCCGTGATCGGCAATGGCTTCGTACATCGCTTTGGCGCGGACCCAGCGCAGGCAGACATGGGTGCCGCCGACCACCCCGAGCGTCCAGGGAAAGCACCATCCGTTGCAGTGGAACATCGGCAATGTCCACAGATAGACCGGGTGTCGGCCCATGCCCGAGGCGATGACGTTGGCATAGCCCATCAGTGCAGCGCCGCGGTGGTGATAGACGACGCCCTTGGGGTTACCGGTGGTGCCGGAGGTGTAGTTGAGCGAAATCGAATCCCACTCGTCATCGGGCGCAGTACGGCTAAAATCAGGCGAGGCGGCGAGGATGAACGCCTCATAGTCATGCTGACCGATCGGCGGGCACTTGGGAAAGGGCGCGTCTTCGGGGTATTCGGCGTCGTCATAATCGATGACCACCGGTGCGATCTTGGCAAGCGCCAATGCCTCGGCCATCACCGCAGAGAATTCGCGATCGACGATCAGCACTTTGCATCCGGCGTGATCCAGCTGGAAGGCGATTGCCTGCGGGTCGAGCCGGGTGTTGATGCAATGCAGCACCGCGCCGGTCATCGGGACGCCGTGATGGGCTTCCAGCATCGCCGGCGTGTTCGGCAGCATTACCGAAACCGTGTCACCCTTGCCGATCCCCAGACCAGCAATCGCATTGGCCAGCCGTTTCGAGCGTTCGAGGAATACGTGATAGCTCACACGCATGGTGCCGTGGATGATTGCCACATGGTCGGGATGGACCAACGCCGCCCGTTCGAGATGGGCCAGCGGCGTCAGCGGCTGGTAATTGGCAGCATTTCGGTCAAGGTCGGTTTCGTAAGGGTTGGTGCTCAATGGAAGGTCCTGTGCCGGGCTGATCGCATTTTCCGGCATCAAACCATTTGAACGTCCATTTGTCATCCAGCCAATAGGCGAGTGACGCCGTCCCAGATCAGTTTCAGCGATGTAAGAAACACCATCAGATACATGAATGGATAAAATATCTCCGGCCGCATGCGCTTGACGATGAAGACACCCGTCAGCGTGGCCACCGGGGCCAGTGGCGCCAATGCCAGCGAGGTGGATAGATTGGTCGTGTCAAACTGGCCGAGCGCAAAATAGGGCGCGAGCTTGACGGCGTTGACGATGGCGAAATAGCGAACGCTGGTGCCGGTGTAGGTCTTCGGATCCTGCTTCAGCGGCAAGGCGTAGATCTGATAGGGCGGACCGCCGGCATGGGAAACAAAGCTGGTGAAGCCCGAAAGCGTGCCCCAGAACAGCCCCAGCAGCGGCCGATGGCCATGCACGGGAGGTGGGCTATTGCTGCGCCGGGCGATCATGCTTGTGCTGACAAAGCGGGCGACGAATAGCAGCGCCACGACCCCGACGATCAGCCGGATCATCGGATCGGTGACCCAGGCGGCCGTGGCCCAGCCGATGGCGATGCCGGCCAACGCACCGGGCAACATGATGAAAAGCGTCTTGTTGTCCTTGTGACTGCGCCAGCTCCATAGGCTGACCATGTCCATGACAATGAGGATCGGCAACAGGATTGCTGCTGCCTGGACCGGCGGAATTGTCAGCGCCATCAGCGGCACGCCAAGCAGCGCCATGGCGCCGCCAAATCCACCTTTCGAGAGCCCAACCATGAGGACAGCCGGAATTGCCGTGGCGTAGAAGAACGGGTCGGTCATCATCGGGACAGTTGATCCTTATGCCGCGCCGGTCTATCTCGTTTGCAATTGTTTGGCCATAACGGTCTTCAGCGCCGTTTGCGATAGGATATCTCATGACCGCTTCCACCAATCGCTGCCGTCTGGTTCTTGTAACGCCCGATATTGCTGATGCGAGCGAGCTCGCCGGAATTGTCGAGGGCGCCCTGCGCGGCGGCGATGTCGCTTCGGTGATCGTTCCGCAGCACGGGCTTGACGAAAAGAGTTTTCAGAAACGATGCGAAGCCCTGCTGCCGGTGATCCAGGCGACGGGTGCGGCCGCTCTTATTGCCGGTGACACCAGGGTTGCCGGCCGGGTTCGCGCCGACGGCCTGCATATCGAGGTCGGGCCGCAAGCGATGATGGAGGCTGTCAAACAGCACGCACCCGGCCTGATCGTCGGCGGCGGCAATGCGCGCGAGCGGCATGCAGCGTTGTCGATCGGCGAGGCGCAGCCGGATTACGTCATGTTCGGGTCAATCACCGGCGACATCAAGCCAGAGCCACACAGCAAGAACATCGCACTCGGGGAATGGTGGGCCGACATGATCGAACTGCCCTGTGTGGTGATGGGCGGAACTAGTACCGCATTTGTCGAGGAAATGGCACAGACCGGGGCTGAATTCATCGCCTTTGGGCAGGCGGTGTTTTCCGATCCGGCGAATGCGCCGCGCGTGGTTGCGGAAATCAATGCGGTGCTTGACGAAAAAGCGCCACGGTTCGGGCGATAATGCACCGCATGATTGATTTTGCGGTTGGCTCCGGCGGCTATTTTTACGCCGGTAAATATTTTCAGCGATCACGGTATCTATCCGTGCTGGCAGCGCTGTTGCTGGCAAGTGCAACGCCGGCGATGTCCCAGGAGGCTACGAGCGCCCCTGACGCGGCCGAAATTCTCAAGGCGCCGACCGATGCGAGCGCGCCGCCCCAGCCGGAAGGTGGAGCTGAAACGGCGGCATCCGATGATGCAACCGTCAGGGCATTCGGCGCGTTCCAACGCGGTTACTATCTGACGGCGATGGAACTGGCGCTGCCGCGAGCGCAACTGGGCGATCCGGCGGCGCAGACATTGCTGGCCGAATTGTTCGCCTCCGGCCTCGGCGTTCCGCGTAGCATGGATGATGCGGCGTTCTGGTATGGTCAGGCAGCAGAAAGCGGCGACGCCTCAGCCCAGTTCAAATACGGCGTGATGTTGCTTGAAGGCAAATATGTCACCCCCGACAAGGCCAAGGCCGAGGCCCTGATGAAAAAGGCCGCCGATGCCGGCAACGCATTCGCTCAGTTCAACTATGCGCAAATCCTGGTTTCCGCCAAGCCCGGGCCATCGGGCATTCTTGAAGCTTTGCCGTATTTCGAGAAGTCGGCCGAACAAGGGATTCCGGATGCGCAATATGCGCTTGCGCAGATCTATATCAACACCGATGGTGTGCCCGATGCAAAACGCAGCCGGGCGCGCGAGTGGATGGAAAAGGCGGCGCGGGCCGGCTTTGACACAGCACAACTCGATTATGCGATCTGGTTGATCGACGGGATTGGCGGCGACAAGGACTACGACGAAGGGTTCCGCTGGATGCAGGTGGCTGCCAATCGCGGCAACGTTGTTGCGCAGAACCGGATGGCGGTGTTGCATATCAATGCCATCGGCACGCTCGGCGATCCGGTGGAAGCGGGCAAATGGTATATCCTGTCGCGCCGCGCGGGGTTTGACGACCGCTCGCTCGATGATTTCTACCAGGGTTTGACCGAAGAACAGCAAAAGCAGGCGCTGGAGGCCGCGAACGCGTTCGGCAAGCATTGAATCAGGTGATTGCGGCCGGTCGAGATTGGGGCAGGCTTGAAAAGCCGCGCCAATTGTGGTCTTGAAGCCGCCAAACCGCGCCGAATGTCGGCCCGGACAAGCTTGACGCGGAACGCTTTCATGAAAATCAACGGAAATGAAATTCGCCCCGGTAACGTGCTTGAGCACAATGGCGGCCTGTGGGCAGTGGTCAAAACCAACGCGGTGAAGCCCGGCAAGGGCGGCGCCTTCAATCAGGTGGAAATGAAAAACCTGATCGACGGTACCAAGCTCAACGAGCGTTTCCGGGCCTCGGAGACGGTCGAGCGCATCCGGCTTGAACAGAAGGACTTTCAGTTCCTCTACGAACAGGGCGAGGCGCTGGTGTTCATGGATCTGGAAAGCTACGAGCAGCTTGAACTGCAGAAGGAATTTGTCGGTGATCGCCGCGCCTTCCTGCAGGACGGCATGATGGTGACGGTGGAATTGTACGATGAACGACCGATCGGCATCGCGCTTCCTGATCATGTGACCCTGGCGATTGCCGAGGCGGATCCTGTGGTCAAGGGACAGACAGCGGCATCGTCTTACAAGCCGGCCATTCTTGAAAACGGTGTGCGCATCCTGGTTCCGCCGTTTATCTCGTCGGGTGAACGGGTTGTGGTAGACACCAACGAACTGACCTATTTGCGCCGCGCCGAATAAATCGTTCGATCGGATGGTTGGCGCGAGGCGCCGGCCGGTCGCATAACCCCGGTCGCAAAAACCAAGGAATGATATAGATGGCGCGTTCAGCCCTTCTCAACGTGATGGTGCAGTCGGCGCTGAAAGCCGGGCGCTCGCTTGCGCGCGACTTCGGCGAGGTGCAGAACCTGCAGGTCTCGCTCAAGGGGCCGGGCGACTATGTCACCCAGGCTGACCGCAAGGCCGAGTCGATCATCAAGACCGAATTGTTGCGTGCGCGTCCCACCTATGGATTCCTGGGTGAGGAAAGCATCGAGATGGCGGGCACCGACGGCGCCCACCGCTGGATCGTTGACCCGCTCGATGGCACCACCAATTTTCTGCACGGCATTCCGCATTTTGCGGTTTCGATTGCGCTTGAACGCAATGGCGAGATCGTGGCGGGGGTTATCTACAACCCCTCCACGGACGAGCTCTACACCGCTGAACGTGGTGGCGGGGCATTCCTCAACGACCGACGCCTGCGGGTTGCCGGCCGCAAGGCGATGTCGGACGCGGTGATTGGCACCGGTGTGCCTCATCTCGGACGTGGCCATCACGGCAACTTTCTGGTCGAGCTGCGCCACATCATGGGTGAATGCGCCGGTATCCGCCGGTTCGGGGCCGCGGCGCTGGACCTGGCCTATGTTGCGGCCGGGCGGCTTGACGGGTTCTGGGAAAAGCCGCTTGAAGCCTGGGATATGGCTGCGGGCATGATCCTGATCCGCGAAGCCGGCGGTTTTATTGCCGACACGAAGGGGGAACCGACATGTTCGGTACACGCTCCATCGCAGCCGGTAACGAGTATATCCTCAAGGGCGTTCTGGAACTGGTGCAAAGGCCTGTTCCGAAAGCCTGAGCAAGCCGGCATGAGGTTGTTTTTCCGGCGCGCTTTCAATTCCGCCATATTATCGGTTAGTGTTCGCGGCAACAGTTGAAGCTAGACAAAGGCCGGGACGGACAAGCATGGCAAAACTGACATTGTCTGGATGGGGCATCTCCGAGGACGGTAGCGGCGCGGATCCTCACAAGCTCTCAAGCCCGTTGGTTTTTTTCTGGAGCATGATGATATTTCTCATCCTCTCCGGATTCGTCGCCGCGATTCTTTACCGGCAGATTCATGATGCCTTTCTTGCCAATCCGGGGCTCAATGGCCTGATCCTGGGGGTTCTCGCGGTTGGCGTGTTGCTGGTGTTCACCCATGTGCTGAGGCTTCGCCCCGAGGTGCGGTGGGTAAATTCGCTCAGGGCTACCGGGGACGCGGAGAAAGTTGGCCGCGATCCGGTGTTGTTGGCGCCGATGCGGGCGCTGATCGGGCGGCGTCAGGAAATGGCGCTGTCGACGACGTCGCTTCGCTCGATCCTTGATTCGATCGCCACCCGGCTTGACGAATCACGCGACACCTCGCGCTACCTGATCGGGTTGCTGGTATTTTTGGGCCTGCTCGGAACATTCTGGGGTTTGCTCGGTACCATCGGTTCGATCAATCAGGTGATCCAGTCGCTCAACCCCGGCTCCGGCGGCACCGAGGACTTGCTGTCGACGCTGAAAACCGGATTGTCGGCGCCACTGGACGGCATGGGAACGGCATTTTCCTCCTCGCTGTTCGGCCTTGCCGGTTCGCTGGTGCTGGGATTCCTAGATCTGCAGGCGGGGCGGGCGCAGAACCGGTTTTACACCGAACTTGAAAACTGGCTGTCGACCATGACGGATCTGGATTCCGGCATGGCCGTGCCCGCCGATGGCACGGCGGCCGCCGAAGAGATCCGGATGCTGACCGAACGGATGCAGACTTTGTCACAGGATTCCGGCGTGACGCCGCGAACCACGGCGGCCATGGCGAGCCTTGCCGAAGGTATTCAGGGCCTGGTGAAAAACATGCGCAACGAACAACAGATGCTCAGGGACTGGATCGAGGCGCAGCAGGTCGAATCGCGTCGGATGCGCGAGACGCTGGACAAGCTCGCCGATAAGCTTGGAGACAAATAGACCATGGCGCTGGCGCGAAACCGGCGACGGGAGCGGACGGTCGATTACTGGCCCGGCTTTGTCGACGCGCTGTCGACGCTGCTGCTGGCGATCATGTTCCTGCTTACCGTGTTCGTGTTGGCACAGTTTTTCCTCTCGCGTGAAATTTCCGGCCGTGACCAGGTGCTCAACCGGCTCAACAGTCAGATCAATGAACTGACCCAGCTTCTGGCGCTCGAGCGTTCCGGAAAACAGGATCTCGAGGACAACCTGGCCAATATGATGGCCTCCTTGTCGGAAGCGGAAGCCGACCGGTCGCGATTGCAGGAATTGCTTGCCAGTGGGTCGGGCGCCAGCGCGGCCGCGGAGAACAAGATCGGGATTTTGACCGAAACACTGAACTCCGAAAAGAAGGTCTCACAACGCGCGCTCAGCCAGGTGGAGTTGCTCAATCAACAGATTTCGGCGTTGAGAACCCAGCTCGCCGCTCTCGAAGACGCACTCGAGGTTTCCGAAAGCAAGGACCGGCAGACACAGGCCAGAATCGCTGATCTGGGAAGACGGTTGAACGTGGCGCTGGCGCAGCGGGTGCAGGAACTCAACCGCTACCGCTCTGACTTTTTCGGACGCTTGCGTGAAATCCTGGCGAGCCGTGAGGATGTGCGGGTCGTCGGTGACCGGTTTGTGTTCCAGTCGGAAGTGCTGTTTCCCTCGGGCGGTAACGAGCTCAATGCCGCCGGTAAGGAGCAGATGGCCAAACTGGCAACGGCGATCAACGAACTGGCGCGGGAAATTCCCGAGGAGATCAACTGGGTGCTTCGTGTCGACGGCCATACCGACGATGTGCCGTTGTCGGGCAATGGCCGCTATGCCGACAACTGGGAGCTTTCCAGTGCGCGTGCGACATCGGTGGTCAAATACCTGGTCTCCCAAGGGGTGCCGGCCAACCGGCTGGTGGCCGCCGGTTTTGGCGAATTCCAGCCGATCGCCGAAGGCGATACCGATGCTGATCGCGCCACCAATCGGCGTATCGAGCTCAAGCTGACTGAACGCTGATTCCGGCGTCGAATTAGGTCGTCATATGCTCAAGCCGGGCAGCGCCTCGTGTGCGGGAACCGGTATTGCCAGGGCCGCATAATCTGACTGTTTGACCCGTGCCAACCCGGTGACCAGCGTCGCATCGCGGATGCCGGCGGGCAGAGAGCTGAAGGCAACCTCGTTTGCACTGGCGATGGCTTCCGCTTGATCGGCGTAGCGGATGCTGGCAATCAGCGGCAGCGCCGGGGTCTCTGGCGTTCTGCTGAAGACCTGCAACTCGTCTGCCGCCGCATCGTGACGCTTGGCCAGTTCCCATGTCACGGCGTCGATTGCGGCCCAGTCGGCCTCGCCCCTGGCCACTGCGTGGATCGAGGCGCGGTGTGCGCCTGTCTGTAATGGCTGCGGGCGCGAGGCATGCCCTCCTGCTGCCAGCAGCCGCACCGGGGCGGCGAAGCCGGACTGGGAATGGGTCATGTTGTAGGCAAAGCGCCGATCCGCCAGGTCAGCCATTGTGGGCGCTGCGTCGGCTTTGCGCGCAACCAGCACGCTGAAATAGCGGCCAGGCGCGGCACCGGTAACGGCGTGGGCTGGTGCGCCGATCAAAGCAACCTTGCCGGCCAGTCCATTGGCGTAGGGAAAACCGCAGGTCTGCGACAGAACCAGGCCCGGATGGCGCCAGAGCGGCTCGGGGTCATCACTGCGCTCCAATAGGAAAGGCGCAGCGATGCCGATGTTTCGCAATTGCTGGCGGATCGCTGTCCACAGCGCATCGGTTGCTGCGCGGATTTCAGGCCAGTCATACATGGGTAACGAGGCAACGCCGGTTGTGGCGTCGCCTTCCGGTCGCGGCAACTTCATTGGCCGTCGCCGTTGCGGCGCGTGCGGTTGGGTTCCATCGGATAGGCGACCGGTTCCTTGGGCCGGAAGCCGAAACGGCGAAACACCTCCCAGTAGCTCTCAAAACGGTAGCCGCCATTCATGCGCAGGAATCGCGCCCTGTTTTCCCGGAAGAACTCGGGAATACGGTACCAGGCAAGTGAGGGATAGGCGTGATGCACCGAGTGGTAGTTGTTGTTGAGAAACAGCAGGCTCAATGGTCCGCTGGTCTCGATGATCACCGAGCGCTGATTGGCTTTCTCGACGGCTTGGTGTTCGATGAATGAGCGCACCATCAGCAGTCCCATGCCGAAATAGGCGGCAATGAAATAGGCTGCGGGGTGCAGGCTGCCATAGCGGGCAACAAGCCAGAACAGCAGTGCGACGGCAATGAGGTGCCTTGCCCAGATCCAGATGATCGACCGGTCGCCGTTTCTCACCCGGCCATATTCGCTGCGGATGAAGCCCACGGTGGCCAGTGCAGGGCCGAGGGTCATGCGTCCGGTCAGGGTGTTGTTGGCAACCAGCAGGCGCTTGAGCCAGGCAGGAACCGATGCCCATACCTGCCGGTCGAGATAATAGCTCTCCGGATCGTCATAGGGGTCGGTGATGTTTTCATTGATGTGGTGGGTAAGATGGCAGGATTTGAAGCGCAGGTAGGGCACCAGCACTCCGATTGGTGGCGCGATCAGAAGATCGTTTAATTTTTGGTTCCTGAATGGGTGACCGTGTAAAAATTCGTGTTGAAGCGAGGAATGCAGCGTGATGATGGGGATCATGAAAAGGACACGTAACGTGTCCGGTAGGTCAGCCCACCCAAACGCCAGCAAAAACCACACAGTATAGCAAACGCCTGCCAAGAGCAGGGTCCGCCACTCCGCGTCATTCCGCATTGTGGATACACCTTCTGAATGTTCCTGTTATAGCCCGCGGACAAGGTCCCGTCTCCCGCGTGGCTTCCAGACGAACAAAGGCTATTTACCCTGATTTGAGGGATTTCACAAGATTGTTACGGGCTGTAGTGGCGCGTGTTCGCCTCGCGACGCAAAAGCAGTCTCCCGATCCCAAGAAACACGGCAGAGTGATATAGTCAGGTCAGTCGGAGCCGAGCCCGGTTTGAGCAGGCTCGGGTCGTGGTTTGGAGACTCAGCCCGCTTCGGTTGCCGCAGTATTCGGGGTCAGCGCTTCGGCGCCTAGTTCAAACTGCAGGCGTGCCAGACGGGCATAGAGACCACCGCGCGCCACCAGTTCGGTGTGATTGCCCTCTTCTATGATCCTGCCCTTGTCCATCACCAGAATGCGGTCGGCGCGAAGTACTGTTGCCAGCCGGTGGGCGATGACGATGGTCGTACGGTTCTGCATCAGCCCTTCCAGCGCCTTTTGCACCAGGGTCTCGCTTTCCGCATCCAGCGCCGAGGTGGCTTCATCAAGCAGCAGGATCGGTGCATCGCGCAGGATGGCGCGGGCAATGGCAACCCGCTGGCGCTGGCCGCCCGACAAGGTGATGCCGCGTTCGCCAACCGGGGTGGCGTATCCCTGATCCAGCGCTAGGATGAACTCATGAGCTTGTGCCGCGCGGGCTGCGGCCTCGATGTCTGCCTGGCTGGCGTCAGCCCTGCCGAAGGCAATGTTGTCGCCAACACTGCCGGCGAAGATGGTCACGTCCTGCGGCACCAGCGCGATGCGGTCGCGAACATCCGTGGGGTCGGCCTCCCGGATGTCGACTTCATCGATCATTACCTTGCCGGCGGTGGCGTCGTAAAATCGCAGGATCAGTGAAAACAGGGTCGACTTTCCGGCACCTGATGCTCCGACCACGGCGACGGTTTCGCCGGGCCTGACATGAAAGCTGGCGCCGGTGAGCGCCGAGGTGCCGGGCCGTGCCGGATAGGCAAAACGTACGTTGTCGAAACGGATATCGCCAATCGGCGGATTGGGCAGGCGCGTGGGGTTTGCGGGTGCCCGGATCTCCGGCACTTCATCGAGCAGTTCGCTCAACCGTTCGGCGGCGCCGGCGGCTTGTGAAAGTTCGCCCCAGACTTCCGACAGTGCGCCAAGGCTTCCTGCGGCAAACACCGAATACAGCAGGAACTGGCCGAGGGTTCCCGGTGTCAGTTCGCCTGACAGCACCGATTGCGCCCCGTACCAGAGCACCGCTACCACTGAGCCGAATGCCATGGCGATAGCAAAGCCGGTCAGCACGGAGCGGGCCAGGATTGATTTGCGGGCAGCACCAAAGGAGGTTTCGACCGCCTCGCCGAAGCTCGCCTGGGCGTGGGCCTCGGTATTGAAGGCCTGCACTGTTCGAGTGGCGCCGATCGCCTCTCCGGCAAAGGTCATCGCTTCAGCAAGGGTATCCTGTGCGATGCGCGAGCGCTTGCGCACCTTGCGGCCAAAACCAACCAGTGGAAACACGATCAGCGGAATGGCCGCGAGCACCAAACCCGAGAGCTTGGGCGAGGTGATGAACATCATGCCGCCTGCGCCCACGCACAGAATCACGTTGCGCAGGGCAACCGAAGCGGTGGCGCCGACGGTTGACTTGATCTGGGTGGTGTCGGCGGTCAGCCGTGAAATGATTTCGCCCGACCGATTGGCGTCGTAAAAGGAAGCCGACAGCCGGGTGACATGGTCGAACACGTCACGGCGGATGTCGGCGACCACGCGCTCGCCAAGCGTGATGACGAAATAGTAACGACAGGCCGAGGCAAGTGCGAGCAACAGGGCAATTGCCGCCAGCATGGAAAAGTAGCTGTTGACGAAGCCCGCGTCCTGAGCCGAAAAACCGTGATCGATCATCCGGCGCACGGCGGTGGGAAGCGTCAGGGTGGTGATCGCCGCTGCCAACAGCGCGGCAAGGGCCCCCAGCACAAGTCGCGGATAGCGCTTGATGTAGGGGAAAAGCCGGGTAAGCGGCCGCACGGAACGGCGCGCTGCCGGTTGGGTGTTGGATTGATCTGCCACGTCTTCTCCTGGGCTATGCGTAGGCGGCCGGTGAGGGGCTCGCAAAAACAGACGCGGCCCTTGTTATCGACGGTGCCTTCATGTATAGGCTCGCCATCGAATTGGAAAGCCGTTGCCCACACGGACACCGGCTTCATTTATGTGTTTGGCCAATATGCCGCAAGCATTGTTGCGCAGGGGCCTCCCAACGGCAGGACGAAAAAATGAAGGCGAACATCCATCCCGAATACCACATGATCAAGGTGGTCATGACCGACGGCACAGAATACATGACCCAGTCGACCTGGGGCGCTGAAGGCGACACCATGAACCTGGAAATCGACCCGAAGTCACATCCGGCATGGACCGGCGGCAATCAGCAGATGCTGGACCGCGGTGGCCGCCTGTCGAAGTTCAAGAAGCGCTTCGAAGGCCTCAGCCTGTAAGATTTCCGGTTTTAACCGGACGATCAAAACCCGCCGGTTTCGGCGGGTTTTTTTGTGTCTGCCGGCCCGGTGCGGACCGCCACTGCCCATCCGAAATAGTCTGGTCCGAATGATGGATGCCTGGGCGTTCATATCCCTGCCACACACGCAAAAAAAGCCCGCAACGGATGTGCGGGCCTGACTGTCTTGGTTGTTCGTGCTCAAGCAGGTCTGCCCAAGCACAGCACCGGTTCAACGTCTGGAGAAGACCGTCTGCAGGAGATGCTGCTGGGCCTGAACCGAGTTTTCATTGTCAGGCTTGATCGCTGCGGCTTCCTCCGGGCGGTAGATTTCGCGGTCGAGCATCGCGACACGATTCTGGATCCGCAGCGAGCGTTCAACCAGATCACGGAAATTTTCGGGCAGATCGACCCAACCGGGCGCCGAGCGGTCGCAATTGAAGCTGTCGAGGCGGACCTTGCTTTTTTCGGCCATGACCTGGTCGCGGTTCATTTCGCCATTGTTGACGGCGCGCTGGAGCAGCAACCAGGAGGCCATCTGCATCAGCCGCGTGGTCAGACGCATCGATTCTGCTGCGTAAAGCACAGCAGCGATGCGCGGCAGCGATTTCGACGAGGTTCGCCCCGGTCCGTCGAGATAATTCGCGGTTTCCTCGACCAGCCCCATTCCTTCGGCGTAAAGCGCCTTGAACTGGGCCGAATTGGCCATGCGGTCTGCGAGATTGACGGTGTTGAGACGGGGTTCTGACATTGGCCGGGAAATCCTGATTACGAAATACACTGCAAGTCGGCTATCGGCTTGACGTCATCCATTGGCGCCGAGCCCTTGTATCTTGGCGCTTTGAGAGCGCCTCGGCAAGTTTATTGTTAAGAAAGGGTTAACGTCACAAATGCCGGCATATAGTGGATTCTTGCCGGGATTCAGCATGGTTTTCGAAGAGGATTTTGCAGCACGCACAAGCCGGTAGCAATGGCTTTCAGCCGGTTATCCCGGTCAATCAACAACTCAATGCGGGGAGCTATAAACAAAAAAAGAGCCGCACCAGCGGCTCTCAAGAGTTTAACAGGGAGGCGTCAAACAGTGTGACCCTGGGTCAAACTGTCAAATCCAGGAAGCCTGGATGCTTATAGTAAACACTTGTAAAGCTTACCTGGAGCTTAACAAACTTCGCAAATTCAATAAATATATGTTTTTACTGAACTATTTTGATTTGAAAAAATCCTCTGCAGCGCTGCGACTGGAGGTTTTCGAGGCCTTATCGGCTTCCAGTCGGACGATTTCCTGCTTGAGAAGGGTGATTCGTTCGTCCAGCTCATCAGCCGAGAGGAAGGTCAGATCGGCCCCGATCTCGTGTTGCTTGTTGGATTTCGGGCGGTCATCGTCAGCAAACATTTTAATGGCCCTCACAGTTCCAGCAGTGGTGTCCGCGCAGCGTGAACCTTGCCCGGACTTTAGCCCAAGCCTATGGTTCGGCAAAGCGGTAGAAGGAGAGTGAATTGATGCGTGCAGTTGAGATCCGGGAACCCGGCGGCCCCGAAGTGCTGACTCTCACAACCCGTGACCGGCCGGTGCCTGGCGCGGGAGAATTGCTAGTCAAGGTGGCCGCGGCCGGGGTCAACCGCCCCGATTGCCTGCAGCGGCAGGGTGCCTATCCGCCTCCAAAGGGGGCTTCCGACATTCCCGGCCTGGAGATTGCCGGCGAGGTGGCAGACGTCGGTGCGGGCGTTACCCGCTTCAAGCAGGGAGACCGGGTCTGTGCGCTGGTGGCGGGCGGCGGCTATGCTGAATTCTGTACTGTCAACGAGACCAACGCCCTGCCAGCGCCCAGGGGCTGACCATGGTGGAAGCAGCGGCGATTCCGGAAACCTTCTTTACGGTCTGGCACAATGTTTTCCAGCGCGGCGGACTGACTGCGGGCGAGACCTTCCTGGTACATGGCGGCACTTCGGGCATCGGTACAACGGCAATTCAGCTCGCCAAGGCGTTTGGCGCCAAGGTGCTGGCCACCGCCGGTTCGGAAGCCAAATGCGCTGCCATGCGTGATCTGGGCGCTGATCTTGCCATCAACTACCGTGAGGAAGATTTTGTGGCCGCGGTCAAGCAGGCGACAGACGGCAAGGGCGCCGATCTGATTCTCGACATGGTTGGTGGCGAGTACATCAGCCGCAATTACCAGGCCGCCGCCGTTGAGGGGCGGATCGTTCAGATCGCGTTTCTCAAGGGGCGGATGGCAGAGGCGGATTTTTCGCTGCTGATGATGAAGCGGCTGACCCATACCGGGTCGACATTGCGCGCACGCGATATCGCCTTCAAGGCCGCGATCGCCGATGAGTTGCGCCGGCAGGTGTGGCCGCTGTTGAGCGACCGCAAGGTGTTGCCGGTGATGGATTCAATCTTCCCGCTCGACCAGGCCGCCGCTGCGCACCAGCGCATGGAGGATGGCGAGCACATCGGCAAGATCGTGCTCGACGTCAGCTGACGATCACTCGGCTCAGTTCTCCGTCGTTGACGCGCGCGGATCGAGATTGATCGATTCCGGTGTGGCGGCGCGCGCCGACGGGATCGAGGCGAAGTTCTCGCGTTCGTCGGCTGGGATCGCCGCACGGATACGACTGCGGATGATGGCGTAACCGGCGACGCCGAGATGGGCCACGGCGGTGACGGCAAACAGCAGATACGGGCTGTAGGCCATCGCCACGCCACTGATCAGCGGACCGACAATGGTGCCTATGCCATAAAGCAGCAGCAGCCCTCCCGACACAGTGACGAACTGGTCGTTGGCGGCATAGTCGTTGGCATGGGCCACGATGATCGAATAGAGCGTGTAGGACATCGCACCATAGAGCGAGATCAGACCGAACAAGACGGCAATGTCCGACGGCATCACAACCACGATGGCCAATCCTGACAATCCGGCGACAGCCGCCAGGCCGGCCAGCACATAGCGGCGGTCTATCCGGTCGGACATCCGTCCGGCAGGCAACTGCATGACCGCGCCGGAGAAGATGGTGATCGACATCATGGTGGCGATGGTGATGGTGGAAAGACCGACGTCGGCGCCAAAAACCGGCGCCAGCGTACCGAAGGCGCCGTTGGCGATGCCGATTAGCAGCATGGCGACAAACGATACCGGCGAGTTGCGGTAGATCATCTTCAGATCAAGCTTCACTTCCTTCAACGGCGCCGGGCTCGATGCCGTGGACATCGCCGTCGGCAACAGCGCCAGGCAATACAGAATGCCGGCGATGATGAAGAATGTGGTCTGCGAAATATCCCCCAGCACGATGCTCATCTGCCCCGCGACGATGGCGATGTATGTGACGGTCATGTAGAGCGAAAAGATCAGTCCGCGGGTTTCGTTGGTGGCGCGCTCGTTGAGCCAGCTCTCGATGATCATGAACGAGGCGGCAATGGCAAAGCCGGTGACTACCCGCAGCACGATCCAGATCACCGGATCGACCAGCAGACCGGTGAGCAGGGCAATGATGGCGATCATCGCCGAAAATGCCGAAAACGCCCGGACATGGCCGATTCGGCGCACCAGCCGCTGTGAAAAAATGCAGCCAAGCACGAAGCCGGTCGCCCAGGACGTACCGAGCAGGCCGAGCGATGTTGGCGAGAAGCCTTCGGCGCTGCCGCGCATGGGCAGCAACAGGCCGTGCAGGCCATTACCGGCCAACAGGAAGGCGGTGCCCAACAGCAAGGACAGGACGGGAAGAATATTGCTGCGCATGACGTTCCGGAAAGCTGGAGGAGGATTGGCCGTCGGGTATTGCTTCGGCCCCGAATCAGGATGACACAGGTATTTGACCCCAATCATGACCGGTGTATGGCTGAATGGCAAAATAAGGGCGCGTTACATGGCGGTGAAAATTCTGGTTATTCTGGTTCTGGTGGCCATGGTCCTGCACCTGATCAAACCCTTCGGGCTTCCGGGTCTGCGGCAGCGTAAAGATGCCTGGAAGATCGCGCTTATTCTGATCGCCGCGATGATGATGGCGCTGGTGTTTCGGCCAGCATGATACGGGCCAAATGTGCCGCCCAATGCTGATAGCCGGCCGCATTGGCGTGAAATCCATCGACGGCGAAGCCCTCAGGCCCTTCGATCGGCAGGGGTTCCACTGCGGTGGCATAACGCTCCCGGCAGAGCTGGGCGCCCATCGCGTTGATGATCTGCACACGCAAGGACAGGATGAAGGCCAGCGCGGGCGGCAGCGCCGGAACGCCACGCATGTCGACCACCGGTGACCAGAAGATCTTTGCTTCCGGCCAGCGCGCGTGGGCGGCGTATAAAAGTCCACCGAACCCCTTCTTGAAGCGGGCGCGGGTGACATAGTTCTTGGCGTCATTGGTGCCGACGGTCAGCACCACATGGGTGAAATCGCGTTCCTCGATATTGGGGACGACATGATCGCGGATCTGTTCAGCGATAGCCGAGTTGGCGCCGGCAGTGCGCCACGACACCGGCTTGCGGGTTGCCTGGTGCAGTAGGGCGGATAGCTGCGGGCCCAGCGTCTGATCGATTTCAGCCGCACCGACGCCGGCTGCGGATGAATCGCCGATGACCAGCAGCCGGATCTCAGCCGGACCCTCGCCTATCTGGCCGCGGGGCAATCCTGGCGGGGGCGGCAGGCGGGGTGCTGTTTTACGCACGCCCAGGCCCTTGATCAGGGCCACGGGCAGCAAAAGCCAACTCAGTAGACTTGCGGTTACCGTATTCATGATGTGGCTTTAGCGGATTTTTGTTTCGAGTTGAACTATTTCCAAGGTCGGTAATCACAAAAAAAACCACCCGGAAACTGTCGCTTCCGGGTAGTTCGGGATCCTGGATAAGGCGGGAGCGCCGATCAGGCTGCGCGGGAGGCTTTGAAGATGCTGTCGATTGTGGCGGCCAGCATCGCGTCGAATTCGGCATCCGTCTGGCCCTGCGACAGCCCTTCGGTCAGGGCACGCGAGAACGAGGCGATTACGCCCTTGTTGGCACTGAGCAGGCTGTTGGCTTCATCGCGGGAATAGCCGCCAGACAGGGCAACAACACGCATGACGCGCGGATCATCGACCAGCGTCTTGTAGAGATTGGCCTTTGTCGGCAGCGACAGTTTTAGCATCACCTGTTGCCCCGTGGGAACGGTGTCGAGGTGCTGGCGGATCGCATCCAGCAGCAAGTTTTCCGCTTCGGCCTTGTCGGCGATCTTGATGTTGACTTCCGGTTCGAGAATCGGCGTCAGCCCGTGGCCGAGGATCTGCCTGCCGATCTCGAATTGCTGGGCGACGATCGCCTCGATCCCGTCCTTGTTGGCGGCGTTGACGACCGAGCGCATCTTGGTGCCGAAGACATTCTTGGCGATCGCCCGTTCAAGAAGTGCATCGAGGCCACCCATTGGCTTCATCAATTGCACGCCATTTTCTTCGGCCATCAAGCCCTTGTCGACTTTCAGAAACGGTACAATCCCGCGCTTGTCCCAAAGATAATCGGCGGTGGGAATACTGTCGATTTCACCATCCATGGTGCGTTCGAACAGGATCGCCCCAATCACCTTGTCGCCGGTGAAGGCGGGCGACTTGATGATGCGGGCACGCATGGCGTGGATCAGCGCGAACATCTCCTCGTCATTGGAATAGCTGTCCTCCGTCACGCCGTAGAGTTTCAGCGCCTTGGGTGTGGACCCGCCCGACTGGTCGAGCGCGGCGATAAAGCCGTCCTTCTCTGCCATTTGTTGCGCCATGGTCGCATTCATCATGCCGTATCCCCTGTTCATCAGAATCTTGAGGGCTGCTTTAGCAGATGCTGCAACCGGGGGAGAATAGGCTCGTGGCAGCTTGAATCGATTGAAAATCTTTCAATCGATTGAAAACACAAGTGTTTTTGAAGCATGCTTAACGATGGGTCGCGCGTTAAGCAGCAAAGGCGCTGCTTTTAGACCTTGAGCACATCAACGCCGGGCAGGGGTTTGCCTTCCATCCACTCCAGAAACGCACCGCCAGCGGTGGAAACATAGGTGAAATCTTCGGCAACGCCTGCATGATTGAGTGCAGAAACTGTATCGCCGCCACCGGCCACCGAGACCAGCAAGCCTTCCTCAGTGCGGCGGGCTGCATGCTGAGCTGCTGCCACCGTGGCTGCATCGAAGGGTGAGATCTCGAAGGCGCCGAGCGGGCCATTCCAAACTAGCGTGTCGGCCTTGGTGATCCAGGCATTGACCGCCTCGATCGACTTCGGCCCGACGTCGAGCATCATGGCGTCAGCGGGAATGGCATCAACATCAACAGTTTCGTTGTCGGCGTCAGCCTTGAATTCACGTGCCACAACGCCGTCAACCGGCAACACCAGCGCGCAGCCGGCGGCTTTGGCTTCGGTTTCGATTTCGCGAGCGGTTTGCGCAAGGTCATGCTCGCACAGTGATTTGCCGACATTGATGCCGCGGGCGGCGAGGAAGGTATTGGCCATGCCGCCGCCGATTATCAGCGCGTCGACCCTTTTTACCAGGTTCTTGAGCAGGTCGATCTTGGTGGAGACCTTGGCGCCGCCGACAATGGCGACCACCGGGCGCGCCGGGTTGCCAAGGCCCTGTTCCAGCGCGGTGAGTTCCGCCTGCATGGCGCGACCGGCATAGGCGGGTAGGTGATGCGCCAGGCCCTCGGTAGACGCATGGGCGCGGTGGGCCGCGGAGAAGGCGTCATTGACAAAGATGTCGCCGTTCCTGGCCAGGGCCGCGGCGAAATCCGGGTCATTGGTTTCTTCGCCGGCATGGAAACGGGTGTTTTCGAGCAGCAGGATATCGCCATCAACCATCGCTGCGATTGCCTTCTCGGCGATCTCGCCGATGCAATCGGCGGCAAAATGGACGCGGTGATCAAGCACGTTTTCGACCACGCCGGCGATTGATTCGAGCGACATTGATGGAACCACATTGCCCTTCGGACGGCCGAAATGCGCGAGCAGGATTACCCGCGCTCCCTTGCCGGACAGTTCCATAATGGTCGGCGCCACACGTTCGACGCGGGTGGTGTCGGTAACCTTGCCGTCCTTGACCGGGACATTGAGATCGACGCGCAGAAGAACCCGCTTGCCGGCGAGGTTCGTGAGATCATCGAGGGTTTTGAAAGCCGTCATTGATTGTTCCATTCGTCAAGTAGCTGTGCCGCGGAATTTCGGGGCGGACATTACACCGCTTGCCGTGTGGTGCAAGGCAGCATTGGTGCGACGATGCCTGCCCGGATGCCTCACTTCCGGCGTTTGCGGGTGTATTCGCGTATCGCATGGATGATTTCCCGCAGGTTTAAAAACAGCGGGAGGCGGGTGGCCGGGGCGACCGGTTCGAGCGAAACCCCGATCATGGTGGCGTTGCCATGCTCGTCGGTCTGGCGAACGATCAGCACGATGCGGCCAATTTTTACCCGGTCGGCATAATCGAGCTTGCCGCCCAGCCGCTGCTCCATCAGTTCCGCAATGGTCATTGATTTTTCGGCCTTGCTGAGCAGGCCAGGGCCATAGGCAGCATCGAGCTCTTCCCCGGTTCGGGTGGGGGCAATCGTGAAGGTTCCGAAGAATTCATTGTCGTTTTCGCTAACTGCGACCTTGGAAGCGAACAGCCGGTCGAGAAGGCGTGAATAGCCCGGTGCGATGAAGAGATAGACCTGATCGTTCTCACGTAAACGGCCGGCATATTGATAGCGCATGGATATGCCGTCGCGAATGACGAGGGAAGGCCGTGCCCAGCGGGGGATCCGTTCGCCGCGCAACACCGGGCTGTCTGCTACCACCCGGTAGGCGAGAAGTTCATGGTTGGCCGTGCCCGGCAGATCAAGTTCGAGCTTGTCGATGGCGCCGATTTGCGGCGGGACGATTTGGCCAAGGCGTCGGGCAATCGGCTTGACGGTCCAGCCCTGGATGGCAAGTGAAACCATGACCACGATGAAGGTGGTGTTGAAATAGAGCTGACCATTTTCGAGATTGCCGAGAATCGGCAGGATCGCCAGCAGGATCGAAACCGCGCCGCGCAGGCCAACCCAGGCGACAAACCCGGTCTCGCGCTGGGTATAGTCGAAGGGCAGCAGGCACAGCCAGACCGCTATTGGCCGGGCGATGAAGACCAGGAAGATTGCGAGTGCGATGGCGGGAAGGGCGATCTGCGGGAATTGCGAAGGTGTCGCCAGCAGCCCCAGAACCAGGAACATGATAATCTGCGCCAGCCAGGTCATGCCTTCCTGAAAGCGGACGATTGATGTCCGGGCCTGCAGCTTCTTGTTGCCGGCGTAAATCCCGGCAACATAGACCGCCAGGAAACCACTGCCGCCGATGGCCGAGGTGTAGGCGAATACCAGTAGAGCCAACGCCAGCACGAAGATCGGGGCGAGCCCGCGTTCCACAGGAACCCGGCGGATGATCTGGACAATGAGAACGCCGCCGCCGAGGCCGAGCAGCAAACCGCCGCCGATCTGTTTGGCAAACAGGATAAGCAGGTCAAGGCCGATATCGTCCAACCCTTGATTGTTGGCCATGATGCCGACCAGCGCAGCGGTGAGGAATATCGCCATCGGGTCGTTGGTGCCGGATTCGACTTCCAGCGTGGAACGGACCCGGTCGCGGATGCTGATGCCGCCGGTACGAAGCAGAAAGAACACAGCGGCCGCGTCGGTCGATGCGACGATGGAGCCCAGGAGCAGCCCCTCCAGCCAGGAAAAATCGAGCAGGAAGCGTGCGGCGACACCAAACAGGACAGCGGTCAGCAGCACGCCAAACGTTGCCAGCGTGAGGGCAGGGAACGAGGCCTGCTTGAAAGACTGCATCGAGGTTCCGTAGCCTGAATCAAACAGGATGATCGCCAGTGCGATGGAGCCCAGCATGTAGGCAGCGGAATTGTTGGAAAAATCGATACCCAACCCGTCGACGCCGGCCACCAATCCGATCAGCAGAAACAGCAGCAACAATGGAGCGCCAAAACGTTCGGCCAGAAGGCTCGAAAATGCCGCGATCAGAACAAGCGCCGTCGACGCCAGCGTTACAATGTAGAATGTGTCCAACCGTCTTCCCTAATCCTGATCGCCCTGGCCGGCCCGCAGTTTGCGGCGCTGTCAAAGAATATGAAATGGCCGGGGCTGCGGAGCAATGCTTCGAGCCTCAAAAGACGGAAATTTAACGATAATCACGGTGAGAGTTGGGCCGGCTACGGAAATATCGGTGGGCGTCCCGCTTCATAGCGTATTACGCACCAGAATCAGCACCGCCACCGTTCGAAACAAACGGTGGCGGCACAATCGTCAAAACGATGTCGCGGCTCAAAAGCTGCGGATCGGGTGGTGCTAGATCAGCTTCGCCATGGCGACAGCGGTGTCGCCCATGCGGTTTGAGAAGCCCCATTCATTGTCATACCAGGTCAGGATCGACACCAGTGTCCCGTCCATCACCTTGGTCTGGTCAGCATGAAAGATCGACGACCGCGGATCATGATTGAAGTCGATCGACACCAGCTTTTCCTCGGTGTAGCCGAGAATGCCCTTGAGCGGACCTTCGGCGGCGGCCGCACGGATGAAGCCGTTTACCTCCTCGATCGAGGTGGTGCGCTTGGCCACGAACTTGAGGTCGACGACAGAGACGTTCGGGGTCGGTACGCGAATCGACGAGCCGTCAAGCTTGCCGTCGAGCTCGGGCAGCACCAGACCGATGGCTTTGGCGGCACCAGTCGAGGTCGGGATCATGGACATCGCCGCGGCGCGGCCGCGGTAGAGATCCTTGTGCATGGTGTCGAGGGTCGGCTGGTCACCGGTGTAGGAATGGATCGTCGTCATGATGCCGTGTTCGATGCCAATGGCATCGTTGAGCACCTTGGCCACCGGTGACAGGCAGTTGGTGGTGCATGAGGCGTTGGAAACGACGATGTCGTCCTTGGTCAGGATGCCATGGTTGACGCCATAGACGATGGTCTTGTCGGCGCCAGCAGCCGGGGCCGACACCAGAACCCGCTTGGCGCCGGCTTTCAAATGCAACGCCGCCTTGTCGCGGGCGGTGAAAATGCCGGTGCATTCCATCACGATGTCGATGTTGAGATCGCCCCAGGGCAGGTTTGCGGGATCGCGTTCGGCGAAGACCTTGAAGCTCTCCGAGCCCACCGAGATGGTGTCGCCGTCGACCGTAACCTCATGCGGGAAACGGCCATGAACCGAATCATAGCGCATCAGGTGGGCGTTGGTTTCAACCGGACCGAGGTCGTTGATGGCCACGATATCGATGTCCTTGCGGCCCGATTCAAAAATGGCGCGAACCACATTGCGGCCGATCCGGCCAAATCCGTTGATGGCGATCCTGGTCTTCATCCTATTCCTCCGTCCTGGGTCTGGGGGGCCTGTCCTTGTCGGGATCAGGCCTTGTCGTCATGTAGGCGCGCTTCAACCGCAGTCACTGCAGCCTTGGCGGTGATGCCGAAATGCTCGTAGAGTTCCTTGTAGGGGCCGGAAGCTCCGAAGCCGGTCATGCCAATGAACAGGCCGTCGGAACCGATGAAACGGTCCCAGCCCTGGCGAATGCCGGCCTCGATGGCGATCTTGACCTTGGAATCTCCGATTACCGCGTTCTTATACTCCCTAGTTTGCTCTTCGAACAACTCAAAGCAGGGAACCGAAACGACGCGGGTGGTATGACCATTTGTCTCAAGCATCTCGCGGGCTTCGAGAGCGATCTCGATTTCGGAGCCGGAGGCGAAAATTGTCACTTCCGCATCGCCGGCCGAGACCAGGTCATAGGCGCCGTAAGCGGAAAGGTTTTCCTCAGTGAAATCGGTTCGCACCGTCGGCAGGTTTTGCCGGGTCAGGGCGATGCCGCTGGGGCGCTTCTGCTGCTCCAAGGCAATCTGCCAGCATTCCGCGGTTTCCACCGTATCGGCGGGACGGAACATCAGCAGGTTGGGGATGGCGCGCAGCGCGGCCATGTGTTCGACCGGCTGGTGGGTCGGGCCGTCTTCGCCAAGACCAATCGAATCATGGGTCAGCACGTGGATCACGCGGATGCCCATCAATGCCGCCAGGCGGATCGAAGGCCGACAGTAATCCGAGAAGATCAGGAACCCGCCGGAATAGGGAATCAGCCCGCCATGCAGCGCGATGCCGTTCATCATGGCAGCCATGCCGTGTTCGCGGATGCCGTAGTGAATGTACCGCCCGGAGAAGTCGTCTGGCGTAATCGCCTTGGTCTGGCTGGTGCGGGTGTTGTTGGATCCGGTCAGATCGGCCGAGCCGCCGAGAGTTTCGGGGATCACACCATTGATGATTTCCAGTGCCATTTCCGAGGCCTTGCGGGTGGCCACCTTCGGCAGGTCTTCCGTCAGCTTCTGCTTGTAGGCAATCATGGCCGGCTCAAAGCCGCCTGGCAGGTTGCCGCTCATGCGGCGCTCGAAGGTCATGCGGATATCGTTGTCGGCTGCAGCAAGACGTGCTTCCCAGGCCTTGCGGTCCTTTACCGATCTCAGACCGGCCAGACGCCAGGCGTCGAGAATATCCGACGGCACGACGAAGGGTTCTTCTTCCCAGCCGAGGGCAGCGCGGGCGCCGGCAATTTCCTTGTCGCCGAGCGGTGAGCCGTGGGCGCCGCTGGTGCCCGCCTTCTTCGGTGCGCCGAAACCGATAACCGTCTTGGCGGCGATCAGGGTCGGTTTGTCGGAAGCCTGCGCGGCTTCAATCGCCTGGGCGATGGCGTCCGGGTCATGGCCGTCGATATCCAGCGTGTTCCAGCCAGAGGCGGCGAAACGCGCCAGCTGATCGGTGGAATCGGTCAGCGAGACCGGGCCGTCGATGGAGATCGAGTTGTTGTCCCAGAACACGATCAGCTTGCTCAGCTTGAGATGGCCGGCAAGCGTGATCGCTTCCTGGCTGATGCCTTCCATCAGGCAGCCGTCGCCGGCGAGCACATAGGTATGGTGATCGACCAGTTCGGCGCCATACTCGGTGGCGAGCTTGCGTTCGGCGATAGCCATGCCGACGGCATTGCCGAGGCCCTGGCCAAGCGGACCGGTGGTGGTCTCGATGCCGGCAGCGTGCCCGTATTCCGGGTGACCGGCAGTGGGAGAGCCCAATTGACGGAAATTCTTGATGTCATCGAGCGAGATATCATCATAGCCGAGCAGATAGAGCAGCGAGTAGAGCAGCATCGATCCGTGGCCGGCCGAAAGCACGAAGCGGTCGCGGTCTGGCCAGTTGGGTTTTTTCGGGTCGAAGGTCAGGTAGCGCGAGAACAACACCGTGGCGATGTCGGCTGCACCCATCGGCAAGCCAGGATGACCGGAATTTGCTTTCTCAACGGCATCCATGGATAGAAACCGGATTGCATTTGCCATCCGGTCGTGTTTTTCGCGTGAAATCATGACAGTTCCGCCTTGTCGCGTTCAGGTCAAACCCGGGCCATTAGTGGACCGGATTGAAGGCCGCGCACACATAGCAGTTGCTTCGGCGGAGTCAACAAAGGGCTGAAAACGGCTGGCCGGTGGACGACTGGGGATCAAACGCGCGGTTTTGTTGACGGCTTGTTCGGCTGATGGGTAAGCTAGCTGCCACAAGTATCCGGAATTCAAGCGATTCGGCTTGTAATCCAGATCCAGGGAAGCTGACGATGCCCACTGAAAAAACAGTGAAATCTGCACTTGAGGCATTAAACAAAGCCTTGAACCAGCTCGACAATGAGGTTGACCGGCAAGTTGAAGCGAGTCGCAATTCAGTCGAGGCCGCTGCGGAGCTCAACCGGATGATTGAAGATCGGTCCCACATCGCCCAGGAACTCGATCTGGCACAGGACCGCGCCAACCGTCTGGAGGAAGCCAATCGCGAGGTTTCACGCCGGTTGGTGACGGCGATGGAAACCATTCGGGCAGTGCTGGACCGCTGAGGTCTCGGGCTGCTTAAAGTTTACCGAGTTAACAGGACAGGTTGAATGGCTCAGGTCACCGTTAGTATCGACAGCAAGACCTACCGAATGGCCTGCGAGGAAGGCCAGGAGGAGCATCTGACCGAACTCGCCGGCCGATTTGATCGCTATGTCGGGCATCTCAAGGGCCAGTTTGGCGAAATCGGCGATCTGCGCATTACCGTGATGGCGGGAATCATGGTGATGGATGAATTGCATGAATTGCAGCGGCGCATGCGCGGGCTTGAAGCTGAGGTCGAAACCTTGAAGAAAACCCGCGACAACGCACTGACCAAGGTTGATAAAACTGATCACGATCTGGCAGCCGCGCTGACCGAGGTGACGAGCAAGATCGAGAAAATCGCCAAGAAATTGAATGGCTGACTGCGTTCAGGCCGCGGTTTCGGCCACAGCGCCAACCTCTTCAAGCGCGGCGACCACCCTGTCGGGGCGGGCGTGCAGGACATGTTGGCCAATACCCTCGACCTCTTCGTAGCGGCACCCCGGTATGCGGCTGGCGGCAATACGCGCCAGCTGCGGATTTACCGCCGGGTCGGAATCGCCATGGAGAACCACCACCGGCAGATTCAGCATCGGCAAGAGATTGCTCCAGTCCGAATTGCTTGAAGAAGTGTCGGCGAGGAAGGCAGATGCTCCACCGATGGTGACGTGGCGAATGCCAGCGCGCAGAAGCCCGTATATTTCCGGGTCCCGGATCGCCTGGCGGTCGCCGTTGCTGTGTTCGGTGAGCGTTGACAGATATCGGCGCGACCCCCCGTAACGCAAATAGGAAACCGCCGTCAGGGCGATGAAGCGGTGCGCCGCCCAGGAGGCAATGCCGCTTGACATGGCCAGTTTCTGAAGCCCGCCGGTGGGCATCAGGTGATCGGCGATCTGCAACGGAAAATAGGCAGAGCATAAAACCAGACCGCGGACCCGTTCCGGATAGGCGAGACAGAATTCGATCGCTGCCTTGGCGCCGAACAGATGCCCCAGGACAAGGCAAGGACCAGCATCGTGGCGGTCGCAGAGATGCAGTGCGTCATCCACGCATGTGTGCATGAACGACGTGCCCCGGCGTGGGCCGTCGCTGGCGCCGTAGCCGGGTTTGGAAGCGCCCAACAGTTCAAACCCCGATTGCCGCAGGCTTTGCCGGATGGCCGGTGAAAGTTCCGGACTCTGCAAAAGCCCATGGAACATCAGGACCGGGGGACGCTTCTGCCTTGCCCGTCGGTCGATCGGATAATGGACATAGCTGACGGTGCGTCCTTCCACCGTCATCCTGCGCCAGGCCGAACCATCCTGCGCAAACGGGAAATTGCCGGGAGCCGGTCCCTCGAGACTTACCGGGGTGAATGGTTCGCCCGACAGGGCTGCCAGGCTGATGAGATCGTTGACCACCTGGACTGCTTCCACGCGGGAGGTGACACCAAGCTTGCGGAAGATTGCCTGGGTTTGGCTCTTCACGGTGTCGACGGACCGGGACCGCTCCTTGGATATGTCGACATTCGATTTGCCGTAGGCCATCAGTTCGAGAACTTCGATTTCGGAAGGAGACAGGCCGAGACTGCCGGCGAGGATGACAGAGATGTTGCGGCTCCAGCTGACGCCGGGAAGGGTGATGACAATGACGTCCAGTGCGTCATCCCGTGTCAGCGAGACGAATCCGCCATCGCCTTCGGTGCGGATGAAGCTGCGCCTGCTGGGCTGGGGGACCTCGTTTTGGCCAAAAAGCAGGGCAATGCCGGCAACAACGGCACCGCTGAAATGCTGCCGCACCTGATCGATCTGTTCGGCGGTGCAGAGGTCCTCGCCATCGGCAATGATGGTTTGCCTGCTCTTGTCGAGCTTGATCCCGACCCCTTCGAGATAGCCGAAAATACGGCGTGCTTCTGCGGATTGTGCGACAATGCGAAAAGCCCGGTCGACCACCAGTTTGAGCGCCGGCCCTTCGACCAGTCCACGGTACTTCGCTTCCGGCGCTGGCGCCATGACCTGCGCCAGTTCAGCGGCGATCTGGAAATGAGTTTCGATTTCGCCCGAAAAATCCGGGTGACCGGTTTCGCCGACAACCAGAAAATCCTCGAGATCCTGCATGAAGTCGGTGAATTCCTGCTCGCCCTTGAAGTAGGAATAGATCGCTTCGATCGCCTGTGTAAGCGGGGTCGGCCCTCCGACTGCATTCATGGATCGAGTACCATCCCTGTGCGCTGCTGTTGTGCGGCGATCTTACACAAGCTTGCGCCGCTCTCAAGCAGATTACAGCAAATCCGGCGAGGCGCTGTGTAAGGGACATGTATTTGGTGGAGCTCAGAATGCCTTGGTGAAAGTAAGGTCCATTCCACTTGATTGATAATCGAAGAAGGCGACGTTGCTACTTTGCGCCTTGTGGAATATTCCGATGATCGGAGAGAAACCGGCAATCTGGAATCCGTCCTTGCGGAATGAACTTCTGACTTCCCAGAACTTGTCCTCGCGCACGAGCCCGAGCCCGGGGAATGGGCTTTTGAAATCCCGGGTCCCGCCGGTGAGGGATGCGTGCATCCGCACGCCAAATCCCAGAGCGGTCTCGAGCCCAACTGTCCCCGATCTGCTGTCATAGGAGTTCCACGGCCGCGCCGGGTCGGTTTCTCTCTCGAAACTGCCGGAGAGGCTGAGCGCCAGGCGGGTCGAAAATGATCGTCTTATCGACGCCGTTGCCCGCGTGGTGCGCGTATTGGCGGCGGCGTTGCCGTCGTAAGATCTGTCCATGTGGATGATTTCGCCTGACGCCCACCAGCCTTGCGAAAAATTCCATTTTCCCGACAGACGCCCGCCGATGGCGTAGCTGTGCCGTTTCAGATTTTGCCAGCGCCGGTCGATGATTGCTTCGGCTTGCAGTGTATAGCGGAGTTCGCTGTGGCGAATGCCGGCCCTGATCTCGCCTTGCTGCTGGTCGTACTGATCATTGGAATAATCCGTGACACCAGCTGAAAGCGCGCCGTAAAGCGAAGTTTTTTCCGTCAGGGCGTGGGAATAACCGGCGACGGCTCCGGCCTTGAAGCCCACTCCCGATTGTTGGCGAGCACTGTTGGCGATCTGGAACGGCAACCCGCCGATCATCACGGTTGATTGCGTGGTGCCGTCGTTGACATTGGTTGAGGGCGCCAGGGAAAAGTAGCCTGAAAGCGAAAACCCTTCGGTGGCCCCGATGCGGCGGGAAAGCTGCTCGAGTTGACCCCGGTCACGTTCAAGGTCGACGACGTCGGTCACCTGGTTGAGATGATAGCCCGCCGCCTGCCGCTTTCCCTGGATCGCCAGGACCTTGACCAGTTCGATGCGAACCGCGTCGATATCGGGTTGCCGAGAGAGAATCTCGCGCAATATCATTTCAGCGCGGTCCGGGCGACCGGTACGCGCATAGACCACGGCAAGCAGATAGGCGGCCGGGATCGCTTCGGCCCCCTGGAAGCGGCTTTTTGCAAGAATACGCTCGGCGGCTGGGTAGTCGCCAGCCGCGACCAGAGTTTCGGCAGTCCTGAACGGAGTTTGCGTCTGAATGTTTGCGTGCACCGGTGTGGCGAGCAGCAAGGCAGCGAGGAGCGATGCTATCATCGCTCCTCGCTGCTTCGTTGCCGTGCGCCACTTTCGCGCTGGTGTCGGGGAACCCGCGTGGGTCATTGCTGCACTGGCCTGCAACAATTATTGTTTCACCGCACCGATCCCTCCGGACATGATGTAATCGCGGTTCTGGCCGTCAATCGGGGCATTGCCCTCGATCAGGAAGGCAGCCGCTGTTTCCGCCGCTCCGTCTCCGAAGAAGGCGCCGATTGCTTCATTGCTGCTGGTGGTGCCGATCGCCTGTTTGTTGGCGTCAACCAGGGTGGCGGTGCCGGTGTACTCGGCGCCGGTGATATCGGCCTTGATGTCGAGCCCGGTGATGTCGTTGTTGAGCACGACCATGTTGTTGCCTTTGTAGGTGACAAACTGGGCGCCGCTGATGCCGCCGGTCACCTTGCCGGCTCCAAAATCCGCCGCCAGTTCAACCTTGCCGCCGCGAAGGCCCATCTGCTGCATGGTTCCATTGTCGTCATAAACAGATGTGCCGCCTTCGGTGAAGCCCTTGTAGGTCGCCATTCCGGTTGCGGGCATGTTGGTCGTGTTGTTGCCGATGTAACCGACCGCGTAGGTGGCGGTGGCGTCACCGTCCTTGCCCTCCTGATAGCGGATCGTGGTGCCATGCTTCATGACGATCTGTTCAACGAATTTGTTGTTCTCATAGACATTGTAGACGCCGACAGATGACAGGTTTGCTGTTTCGTTGGAGGCCTGGGCATCGCCGAAATTGCCGTTCTCAAAATAGACATTGCCCTTGGCGTCCTTCATGCCTGCAATGGCGGTACCATTTTCGAGCATGTCGGGAGAGGAAGCGGAAATCAGCGCCGGATTGGTGCCCTGAGTGTTGGTGGGGTTCTTGTCCTCGTCCGCGGAGCCTTCGATCTGGATGCCGCCGGCCTTTGATTTTTCGAGTATTTTGGCCTGCTGGATCTGATGCTGCGAGGTTGGCAGCTTGGTGTAGCTGTTAGTCGACGCGGTGTTCGTGGCGTTGGCGCGGAATGCCAAGGCCTTGCCCGAGGCCTTGATTGGCAGCGCGCCGCCAGCGGCGAGCCCGATCGCGCCGCCTGTTGACGAGGTGCATCCGCTGATGGCGGGAACCAGGGCAAGGAGCAAGGCGCCGGAAATTGAAACAGTTTTTTTCATGATTTATCCCCCGCCCCGACACCAGACTTACCATCAGCGTTATCCGCTCAAATGCGGCCCGCCGGAAATGGGGCTGTTTTCCGGAGTGCCGCAGAGATCCCGACCTCAGGAAAGCGAGGCGGTTTGATGCCGGAACGGAGAGAACTCTTCACATTCCGGTATTCTGATTTAGGGGAGGTGTCGTGTGCGGCTCAATCACCTGAACGGGTGAAAACGCGCCTTGCTCATTTGGCAATTGGAGTTGGCCAACAGATACCCTATATAGCAGAAGCGATCTGCGCCTCTCGACAGGATACACAATCCCCGGGGCCTTAATTGATCCTAAGGGAGCTGTCCCTGGCCGGACTCGTGGGTCCGGTCATATGGCACCCACCTACGTTGTAGGTTCCCGGGATCGAAAAAATCCATCGGTTGCCGTGGATCGCACTTTTCCTGCAGGTTGAGACAGTATGGACCGGTTGGAAACAGCGGCTCTGACGCGCCCTTGCTGTGGAACGCCTACTCGATCAGGCCCATTTTGAGAGCGCGGGCGATGGCCTCGACCATGGTGTTGGCCAGCAGCTTCTTGCGGATCGAGGCAAACAGCAATTCGACCTTGTTCGGACAATCGTCAAGATGGCCGGCAATCGCATCCACACTCTCGCCTCTTGCCGCCAGTTGGAGGCAGATTCGTTCGGAATCGGACAGTTGGGTGGAAGCCTCGGTCATAAAGCCCAAAATTGAATATGCTGGAATACATGGCTTATTGTTGTCTGAGGCGTCTATGCGACCGTGCCGTCTGCGAGGCAATCTGATCTCACCAACGTCATTTACAGAGTTTCATTGCTTGTCTCGAATTGGCACGGCCTGGCGCGGTTGCGCCTGAAGGCCAGTGCGCAGAGCATTGACCTTGGCGATAATTGGCGGCACGACGTCCGGCAATGAATGAAAAGGCTGAGGGCATGCAAAGCAAGCAACAGGTTCGGATGGCGATGCTGGCTCGCCGTGACGCGCTCACGCCGGAGAACCGGATCGAGATGAGTCTGGCGATGGCGGATGCCGTCGAAGCCATCGAGTTTGAGCCGGGCGCGGTGATCGCCGGCTATCTGCCGATCTCGTTCAGAACCTGACCTGCGGCCCTTGCTGGCGCGGTTTCGTACGCGCGGGGCGCGGCTCTGCTTGCCGGTCGTTATCGACCGCGAGACCATCGTCTTTCGTGAATTCGTGCGCGGCGCAGAACTGGTCGATACCGGGTTCAAGACCGTCGGTCCGGGCCCCGAGGCCGAAATCCTCGATCCGGACTTGCTGATGATGCCGCTGTCGGCATTCGATGCAGCGGGCAACCGGTTGGGCTATGGTGCTGGCCACTACGACCGCGCCATCGCCCGGCTGCGTGCGAAGGGCATGCGGCCGCGACTGATCGGCGCAGCTTTCTCCTGCCAGGAGGCCGAATGCCTGCCAATTGAGGGGCATGATGTGCCGCTGGAGATGGTGGTGACCGAGCGAGGCTTGCACAGATTTCCTGAAGGCCTATAGAGAACTGATGCGCCTGTTATTTCTTGGAGATTTGGTCGGACGATCCGGCCGCACCGCGGTCTGGAACCGCCTTCCTGGCTTGATCCGTGATTTCAAGCTGGATTTTGTCATCGTCAATGGCGAGAACGCCGCTGGCGGCTTCGGCATTACCGAAGAGATTTTTCTCGAAACGCTCAACGCCGGCGCCGATGTGGTGACGACGGGCAATCATGTCTGGGACCAGCGCGAGGCGCTTGTCTACGCCGACCGGCAGGAACGTTTTCTGCGTCCGGCCAATTATCCCGCAGGGACGCCGGGGAGAGGTTCCAATCTCTACATTGCCCGCAATGGCGCTCGCGTGCTGGTCGCCAATGTGATGGGGCGGGTGTTCATGCACCCGGATCTCGATGACCC
Organism: Hoeflea algicola; assembly: GCF_026619415.1. Classification (NCBI taxonomy): domain Bacteria; kingdom Pseudomonadati; phylum Pseudomonadota; class Alphaproteobacteria; order Hyphomicrobiales; family Rhizobiaceae; genus Hoeflea; species Hoeflea algicola. The sequence continues at coordinate 2,241,564 of NZ_JAOVZR010000001.1, read as the reverse complement.
TTTCTCGGCCGGCGAATCCATTCTTTCGGCCTGTCCGCTGGGCGAGCAGGCTGATGCGGTGGTGTTTGATTTTCATGCCGAAGCGACCAGCGAGAAGCTGTGCTTTGCGCATTTTATCGACGGACGGGCCAGTTTCGTTGTCGGCACCCACACCCATGTGCCTACCGCTGATGCGCAGATTCTCAATGGCGGCACCGCTTATATGTCGGATGCCGGCATGTGCGGCGATTATGATTCGTCGATCGGCATGGAGACGGAAGAACCGATCAACCGGTTCCTGACACGGATTCCGAAAGGCCGCTTTGAAGTGGCCTCAGGCCCGGCAACGATCTGTGGCGTCGCGGTGGAAATTTCCGACCGCACCGGCTTGGCTGAAAAGATCGCGCCGCTGCGGATCGGGCCGCGTCTGAGCGAGACAATGCCGGACTTCTGGAACTGACCGACGGGCGTTGATTCGTCTTCGTCAGAGCTCTTGTTGCGTGCCTTTGATCAGTGGCCGTTTGGCATCCGGATCGGGCGGCAACAAGCCACGTTCCTTGAGCCATGGATGGATTTTGACGGCGCGCGCCAGTGCCGAGTAGGCGACCCCGGTGCGGCCCATGCGCATGAGTACGTGATACATGCCCGACCAGGCGCCGAAATGATCGGGATCGAGTTCCACCGCCTTTTCGAGATCAGATAGCGATCCGTCGATATTGTCGCGCAGGAACCGGACAAAGGCGCGCTGGCTCCAGCCCTCGGCATAGGTGGGCGCATCGCGAATGGCGCTGTTGAAAGCTTCCTCGGCGGCTTCAAAATCATAACTTTCGCGCCGTTCCATGCCCAGATCGATGGCGTCGCGGACAGCAAGCGTTGGCGCCTGGTTCAGCCACCAGCGCCAGATGGCGTTTTCGGCCGTGCGTCCTTCGGCTTCGGTTTCCGCGCTCTTGAGTGCCGCAAATAATTGCTCGCGCTGGCTTTCGCCGGCCGCAAGCAACGTTGATGGCGCCATCGTCACAAGGGCAAAGGTCGCTATGAAGCTCAGAAACGCGCGTCGCAGCATGATCAAACTCCCTTGAGCACCAGAATTGTTGGGCGACGCGGCAGGGTGCGGGCAGACACGGTGACGCTGTCACTGCCGACATAGTCAGTCACGAAAGCATCACCCATCATGTCGATGAAACTCGACAGCGGCGCCCCACGGCGGTGCATCGGCAGCAGGATCGAGGATTGCAGGCGTTTGGCAATGCCGGTCATCGCCCCGTGGCTCAGCGTCAGGCCACCATCAACCGGCACCATGACGATGTCGAGCCGGCCGATCTGTGCAAAATGGCTGTCTTGGAGGGGATGATGCAGATGGCCGAGATGACCGATGCAAAGATCCGCGACTTCGAAGATGAAGATCGAATTGCCGTCTTGTTCGACAGCGCCGAAATTGCGGATGTCGGTGGTGACATTGCGGATATAGACATCGTCAACGACAACATCGTGATCGGCCCGGCTGTGGTCGAAATTCCAACCGCGAAGCACATGCTCGATCCGCTCGTCCGGGGCCAGTGTGAAATGCGAGGAATGCGCCTTGTTCATGGTCACGACGCGCGGGACCGCGACCTTGCCCGACCATCCATTGTAATCGGTGGCAATGGTGACACCCGAGGGGGTGGTGATGACATAGGTGGAATGGCCGGCGAACTGGATCTCGACCTCGTCGTCACCGAACGCAGCCGGCGTGAAGCTTGCAGCGGGATCTGCAGGTGTCAGGTTGGCATAGCTGGCGCCGGGCAGGGCCTCGGCCACAGCCATGCATTGGCTGAACGGTTGAGCTTGTTGCTGCGCTTGGGCGTGGACCGGCAAGGCGATCCAAATGCAGGCCAGCAGAAAAGATATCATCCGGGGCATGCGAGGCTCCGCGGTAGACTTTTCGGGGTGCCGTTAAATGTAGCGCGTTGGCGGCAGAGGTAAAGGCTGCTCTCTGGCAACCGGCGTTTTTTGGCAGGATCCGGAATGCATCCGGTGTCATGCTTACTCGGCGAGTGTCATCAGGTTCCAACGTCGCTTGAGTTCGGCGTAGCCGTCGCTTGGCTGTCCCGGATAATCGAGTTCCCCGGTGCGGATGGTGATGAAAGACTGCTTCGAACGGGTCCAGATATGGCCGGCCGGGACAAGCCATGAGGTGTCATCAAGCGTGCCTGCCTTGATGTTGATTTCCGCAGATCCCTCGGTGCCGTGCCAAATGCGAACGCCGCAGTCAGGGCAGAACCAGCCTTCGCGCGTGTTTCCGGAACTGCTTTTGCGGCGCACGCAGCGAAGCGAACCGCTGATCTCCACCGCAGAGCGGATGAAACGCAGGCTTTCGCCAAAAGCCGATGATGTCTGGCGTTGGCATTCGCTGCAGTGGCAAAGGTAAAACACCAATGGAAGGGCCTGTGCGTTGTAACGGACGGCGCCACACTGGCAGCCGCCGGTCAGAGGCAGTGAAGGGATGATTGTCTTATGCATGTCCGAACCTTCTGGACGAAACAGGGCAAGGGATTTATAAGGCGGCGATCCTAAGTACAGCACAATAATCAGGGGCGTCATGGCCGGCCATTCACAATTCAAGAACATCATGCACAGAAAAGGGCGGCAAGATGCTGTCCGATCGAAGATGTTTTCCAAACTCGCACGCGAAATCACCGTTGCCGCAAAGATGGGTGCGCCGGACCCGGCGATGAACGCCCGGTTGCGGCTGGCGATCCAGAACGCCAAGTCGCAATCGATGCCCAAGGACAATATCCAGCGGGCCGTCAACAAGGCGTCGGGCAGCGACAGCGAGAATTACGAGGAAGTCCGCTACGAGGGCTACGGCCCTGCCGGTGTGGCCGTGATCGTTGAGGCGTTGACCGACAACCGCAACCGTACCGCGTCGAATGTGCGTGCGGCGTTTGCCAAATCCGGCGGCGCGCTTGGCGAAACCGGCTCGGTGGGCTTCATGTTCACGCGTGTCGGTGAAATCATCTATCCGCCGGAAGCCGGCGACGCCGATGCGATCATGGAAGCCGCGATCATGGCTGGCGCCGAGGACGTGAGCAGCGGCGAGGACGAGCACGCCATCATCTGCGCATTCGAGGATATCGGCGAGGTTTCCAGTGCGCTTGAAGAAGCGCTGGGCGAGGCACAGTCGATCAAGGCGGTGTGGAAGCCACAGACCTCCACACCGGTCGATGAAGACAAGGCGGAATCGGTGCTTCGTCTTATTGCCACGCTGGACGATGATGACGATGTCCAGAACGTCTACGCCAACTTTGAAGTTTCCGACGAGGTGATGGCCAAGCTTTCGGCCTGATCATATCGATATCTGAACTATCAAGCCGCCGGTCCCAAGGGCCGGCGGCTTCTTTGTATCAGAGCGCCTGCTGCATCTTCCCGAACAGCTCGACCGATTTCAGCCGTGCCTGGGATGAGTGGATCGGCATCGAGATCATGATCTCGTCGGCATTGGTAGCCTTGATGAAGTCTTGCATCTTGCGGGTCGCGGTTTCCGGACCACCGACAACCGAGTAGCGCAGCGTGTGTTCGACGGCGGTCTTTTCCATGTCTGTCCAGAACCCGTCCATGGTGTCGATCGGTCTGGGCATCTTGCCACGGGCATTGCGGCGCATGTTGACGAAGGTCTGCTGCAAGGTGGTGAACAGATAGCGTGCCTCATCATCGGTGTCGGCCATCACTCCCATCACAGCCGCCATCACATAAGGCGTATCGAGTTGCGCAGACGGGGTGAATTTGGACCGGTAGATGTCAAGCGCTTCGCTCAGCATGTCGGGTGCGAAATGCGAGGCGAAGGCGTAAGGCAGCCCCAGTGCTGCGGCCAGATGGGCGCTGTAAATGCTGGATCCGAGAATCCACAGCGGCACATGCGAGCCAGCGCCAGGGATGGCGATCAGATGGCCTTCGACGGGATCGCCCAGATAATGCTGAAGTTCGAGAATATCGTCGGGGAAGGATTGCGCGCCGGCTTCAAGGTTGCGGCGTAGCGCGCGCGCCGTATTCATGTCGGTTCCAGGCGCCCGGCCGAGACCAAGATCGACCCGACCGGGAAACAGCGCCTCCAGGGTTCCGAACTGCTCGGCGATGACCAGTGGCGAATGGTTGGGCAGCATGACGCCGCCGGAGCCGATACGGATGTGGCTGGTGGCATGGCCAGCCTCGGCAATCACCAACGCGGTGGCGGCGCTGGCAATTCCCTGCATGCCATGATGTTCGGCGAGCCAGAAACGGGTGAAGCCGGAATCTTCGGCCTGCTTGGCCATCAGCCGGGTACCGGCGAGTGCTTCGCCGGCTGTGCCGCCTTCCACAATGGGGCAGAGATCGAGAATGGAAAAGGCGGTCATGGGGAATCTTTCAGAGAGTGTCTCGGGTTGCCTTCATGTAGGAAGCCGCCCAGCGAAATGCAAAACCAGTTGGAACTGGCAGCGGTGTTTGTTTTTGGTTTGTTCACTTTTAGATGGAATGGTCAGGCCTGTCGGGCTAGGGTTTTTTCATGGCAGAAGCGATTCGAATCATCGGGATTGATCCCGGGCTGAGGAACACCGGCTGGGGTGTGGTCGACAGCCTCGGGAATTCCTTGCGCTTTGTCGCCTCCGGCACGGTCAAATCCGACAACAAGCTTGATCTCGCCTCGCGGTTGAACCAGCTCTATGGTGGTCTGGAAGAGGTTCTGCATCAGTATCAACCGTTCGAGGCAGCGGTGGAGAACACCTTTGTCAACAAGGACGCAACAGCCACCTTGAAGCTCGGCCAGGCCCGCGGCATCGCCATGGTCGTGCCGGCGCGGGCCGGGTTGAAAGTTGCCGAATATGCGCCCAACGCGGTCAAGAAAGCGGTCATTGGCGTTGGTCATGGCGACAAGAAGCAGATCGTCATGATGGTCAAGGTGCTGATGCCGAAGGCAACATTTGACAGTGATCACGCCGCGGATGCGCTGGCGATCGCCATTTGCCATTCACACCACCGGACCTCGATGGCCTGGCGGATGGCGGCGGAATGAGGAGCAACCGATGATCGGAAAACTCAAGGGAACAATCGAGGAGATCGCCGAAGACCATGTGCTGATCGACGTACACGGCGTCTGCTATGTGGCATTCTGTTCGGCGCGCACCTTGTCGCGGCTTGGTTCTGTTGGCGAAGCGGTCGTCGTCTTCATCGAAACCTATGTGCGCGAGGACCAGTTCAGGCTGTTCGGTTTCGAGACTGCGCTCGAGCGGGAGTGGTTCCGGTTGCTGCAGAGCGTTCAGGGCGTGGGCGCCAAGGTGGCGCTGGCGGTGCTGTCGACGCTGACACCGTCCGAACTCGCCAATGCGATCGCATTGCAGGACAAGGCAACGGTGACGCGCGCACCCGGCATCGGGCCGAAAGTGGCGCAGCGCATTGTCAGCGAACTGAAAAACAAGGCGCCGGCGTTCGGTGGTGACGCGGGCGGGGCGATGGGGCTCAAGCAGGAGCTTGGCGAAGGCGTTGCGGCTGCACCGGTGGCCGATGCAGTTTCGGCACTGTCCAATCTTGGCTACTCGCGTGATCAGGCGGCCAATGCGGTGGCCGCAGCGATGAAGCTTGCGGGTGAGGACGCCGATTCTGCCAAGCTGATCAGGCTGGGGCTGAAGGAGTTGGCGCGGTAGCCTCTTCCTTGCAGAAAGTGCAAATCCTTACTATGTTTGCAAGTAAGGAAATAATTGTCAGGTAAGGATATGGGCCTCGAGTCGAAAATCACCTCAAAAGGTCAGACAACGATTCCTGCGGAGGTGCGGGAATTTCTTAAGATCGGCGCAGGCGACCGTGTCGGTTATCAATTCGTTGACGGGAAAGTCGTGCTGGTGCCGAAAAACCGGAGCGCGCTGGATTTTGCCGGGGTTCTTCACCAGCCGACCCGTGCACCGGTTTCGATCGAGACCATGAACGATGCGATCAACGAGGGAATCTCCGAGAGATTTGGGCGGTCGTGTGATCGGGATTGACACCAACATCATCGTCCGGCTGCTGACGCGTGACGATCAAAAGCAGTTTGATGCGGCAGTGGCGCTGTTCAAGTCCAGCAGTGTCGATGCACCGTTATTTGTCAATCCAATCGTCATTGCGGAAACCGTTTGTGTGCTTGAGCGGGTATACAAGACGGACCGGGCAAGCGTGCGCACGCAGGTAGCAGGCCTGCTCGATACGGTGGAAATTGCGGTTCCGGACGTCTTGCGGATGGGCAATTGGGCGGATTTGCTCAACTCGCCGCATCCGGACTTCTCGGATATCCTCATTTCTGAAATCAACCGCGCGAATGGATGCGAGAAAACAATGACCTTCGATCGCAAGGCCGCCAATTCCGTTTCCGGCATGGAGCTGCTCGCATGAGTGACGCTGATCGTTTGATATCTCCCGACAAGCGCGGTGAGGATGTCGATACTACCTTGCGGCCGCAATCGCTGGACGAGTTCACCGGCCAGGCCGAGGCGCGGGCCAATCTGAAAGTGTTCATCGAGGCGGCCAAGAACCGCGGCGAGGCGCTCGACCACGTGCTATTTGTCGGGCCGCCCGGCCTGGGCAAGACCACGCTGGCGCAGATCATGGCCAAGGAACTGGGGGTGAATTTCCGCTCGACCTCCGGGCCGGTGATTGCCAAGGCCGGTGATCTGGCAGCCCTTCTGACCAATCTCGAAGACCGCGATGTGCTGTTTATTGACGAAATCCACCGGCTCAGCCCGGCGGTTGAGGAAATTCTCTATCCAGCGATGGAGGATTTTCAGCTCGATCTGATCATTGGCGAGGGGCCGGCGGCGCGGTCGGTCAAGATCGATCTGTCGCGGTTCACGCTGGTGGCGGCGACGACACGGCTTGGACTTCTGACCAATCCGCTGCGCGACCGTTTTGGCATTCCGGTGCGGCTGCAGTTCTACACGGTTGCTGAGCTCGAACTGATCGTTCGGCGCGGCGCGCGGATCATGGGGCTTGGAATGACCGATGAGGGGGCGCTGGAGATTGCCCGCCGATCCCGCGGCACACCACGCATTGCCGGGCGGTTGTTGCGCCGGGTGCGGGACTTTGCCGAAGTGGCCAAGGCCGAGGCCGTCACCCAACTGATCGCCGATGAAGCACTGACCCGGCTGTCGGTCGACAGCATTGGGCTCGATCAGCTCGACCGGCGCTATCTCGACATGATCGTGCGGAATTTTGGCGGCGGGCCGGTAGGCATCGAGACCATCGCAGCAGGATTATCAGAGCCGCGTGATGCCATCGAGGACATTATCGAGCCCTATCTGATCCAGCAGGGCTTTTTGCAGCGCACGCCGCGCGGACGTGTGCTGACAGCACGCGCCTGGGGACACATGGGGCTCAATCCACCCAAGGATCTAGCTGCCACCCAGGCTAGCCTGTTCGAAGAAGAATAGGTAGCGGGTGAGTTGTCTATGTGGGTGTTTTCGGAACAGCAGTGACCAGCCCAGCAAGGGTATCCTGAAACAGCTTTTGACCACCGGGACGCCAGCCGAGTTTTCGGATCTTTTGCGTGTCCATTTCAGCGACAGTTGTCTTGTTTGCTGATTGCGGAAGATCCGGCGAGAATGGCCAGGATCGATGCAGGGGCGCGAGGATGCTTCGGGTATCGGCAATCAGATCCGAGACATTGAAAGTCTCGCCACCAATGAGCGAGGGTTCTATCTCCAGCATCAACCGCACTGCCTGTCCGGCATCGCGACCGTGGACTTCCGAACCCGCGCGCGGTGCCATTTCTTTCCCCGCCAGATAATCGGCAAATAGGCTGTCCCACTTGTTCGGGCGCAGGTCGCCATAGACACCGGTCAATCTCAAACTCGACGTGGTAAAATGCGGATCGTTCAATCTGGCGAGTGCCTGTTCCCCCAGAAGCTTGATTTCTCCGTAGAGCGAGCCCGGCTGCAACTTCAGTGTTTCGACCAGTGGCGTTCCCACAGCGACGCCATCATAGACTGCGCGGCTCGACAGAAAGACCGTGCGGTCAACGCCCGCCTGTTTCGCAGCCTCGAACAGCCGCACCGATCCATCGAGATTGATGCGGCGGAACCCTGCCGGGTCATCGCCTTCGCCGTCACGGTAGCGGCCGGGCAGGTGTTGAAAAGCGGCATGAATGAATACGTCGACACCGGAAAACAATGCCTTGCTGTTTTGGTCAGGCTCGAGGCTGAGCGGGCGGAATTCCAGGTCGCTTGTAAACAGGTCATCAGCCGGCTTCGTCCGTCCGCCAATAATTATCTCGTAGCCTGCGTCGAGCAACGTCTCGACGATATAGCGCCCGACCAGGCCTGTGCCGCCGGAGACCAGCGCTCTCATGCGACAGCTGACTCTGTCGGGTTTGCAAGAGAAGCGATATCGGGAATGTTGTCGCCGGTGTGGAAGGCATGCCAGAGATCAATCAGCGGTTTGAGTTCTGCTGATCGGGGATGGTCTTTTTCCCAGGGCTTTTCGTATTGATAATGCAGCACACCGATCTGTTTCCAGTCCCACAGGTCCGGCAGGTTGAACCAGACATATTGCAGCATGTTCATGGTGACCGGCAGACCATGCCAGTCGTGGAAGAATGTCTGCAGGAATGTCTGGTCGGTGCGCCGCCAGAATGTATCCGGCTGGTCCAGCATTTTCAGCATGGAGCCAAAGGTCTCTGCAGACGGACGAGCGACGAACACGCCGGAATTGAGCCGGTGAAAATCCTTGAGTGTCTCGTAGACATTGGGGGCCGCGGCGAATTCGGGATAGTCGAACAGCTTGTCGATATTGCGCAACACAAGCGCATCCGCGTCGATGAAGACGCAGGACTGATACTCGGTCAGTTGCCAGAGCCGGAGCTTGCAGAAATTATCGAGCGGTGAGTGAAACGCCGGCTTGCGCCCCTTGGTGAAGGGGGCGTTGGCGTGAAGTCTGCCGCGCGCATGCCGCTCATTGAACGCATCGCATGTGTCCAGTAACTCGGTCTGGACCAGCCGGCAGCCAAGATCTGACAGCGGTGTCAGCACTGAGGCGTCGACACCGCCGGTGTGCAGAACGACGATGTCGGCTTCCGCGCCGGCAAGTTTGATCGACCGGGCAAGCGCCAGCGCGCCCATGGCGTAGTCCGCGTTGGTGACAAGCGTGACATAGGCGCGATGGCTGACTGCGGGTTTGTTCGCAGTCAGGCCGGATGAGGGAAGGCGGCTGGCGCTGCTCATGAAACTGATTTGAGCTTCTTGCCTTCTGGATCGCGATTAATCGAGCTGGCGATGTCCTTGGTCCATGCCGATACTGCCGGAACCCGCGTCCGATCGACCCGGTAAGCGAACTTCTTGGCAACATCGACGACTTCTTCGAGAAGGCCTTCCTTCAGTGTGGTCGGCTCAAGTCCCAGTTCGAGGAATTTCTCGTTGTGAACTACCAGATCGTTTTCCGCGGCTTCCTTGCGCGGGTTTGGCAACCAGGCGATTTCGGCGCCGGTCATGCCGGCAATCATTTCAGCCAGATCACGGACCCGATGGGTCTCGGTCATCTGGTTGAAGATTTCCACTTTCGATCCGGCTTCCGGCGGATTGTTGAGCGCGATTTCGATGCAACGCACCGAGTCCTGAATGTGAATGAAGGCGCGGGTCTGACCGCCGGTGCCGTGCACGGTGAGCGGATAGCCGATGGCTGCCTGAATGAGAAAGCGGTTGAGCACGGTGCCGTAGTCGCCGTCATAATCAAACCGGTTGACCAGTTGCTCATGGCGCCGGGTCTGGTCGGTGTGTGTGCCCCAGACAATGCCCTGATGCAGGTCGGTGATGCGCAGATTGTCGTTCTTGGCGTAGAACTGGAAAATCAACTGATCGAGGCATTTGGTCATGTGGTAGATCGAGCCGGGATTGGCCGGATAGAGAATGTCCTGTTTGACCGTCTCGCCGTCCATGGTCTCGATGCCGACCGGCAGATAGCCTTCGGGAATGGCTGCACCGACCGTGGAATAGCCATAGACACCCATGGTGCCCAGATGCACCAGATGGGCATCGAGATCGATCTCCACCATGGCGTTGAGCAGATTGTGGGTGGCATTGACGTTGTTGTTGACCGTGTAATTCTTGTGACGGTCGCTCTTCATCGAGTACGGTGCGGCGCGCTGTTCGGCGAAATGCACGATGGCATCAGGACGCTCTTCTGCGAGCCAGTTCTTCAATACGTCATAGTCACGCGCCATATCGATGAGATGGAAATGGATCTTGCGGCCGGTTTCTGCGTGCCAGATGCGGGTCCGTTCCTGGATCGAATCCATCGGTGTGAGTGACTGGACACCGAGTTCGGTGTCGATCCAGCGACGCGACAGGTTGTCGATGATGTGGACCTCATGTCCGGCATTGGAGAGGTGCAGTGAAGTCGGCCAGCCAACGAAACCGTCGCCGCCCATGATTGCAATTTTCATTCAAAATTCTCCTGTGCCGACGTGGTTTCAATCTTGATAGATCGGATTTATGACAGAACGACGATTGGATCAAAGGGATGTGGCTTTCGCAACCGCCTCATTTCGATTTAGAGCAAGTGGGACGGCTGAAAATGAACACACCCCTATCGGGCAAGCTCGACGATGGTGGCCATGAGCTGACCCAGCGGGTGTATTACGAGGACACGGATTTTTCCGGTTTTGTCTATCATGCGCGCTATCTGCATTTCTTCGAGCGTGGGCGGACCGATTATATCCGGCTGCTTGGGGTTTCGCAGGGCGCGTTGCATAAAGGCGCCGATCCGGTCGATGCCGTGGCCTTTGTGGTGCGGAGAATGGAAATCGATTTCAGGTCGCCGGCGCGTATGGATGATGTGCTGACGATTCGCACCAAACCGGCGGAGGTGCGCGGCGCGCGCATGCAGCTTGAGCAGAGCATAAGCCGCGAAGGCGATTTGCTCGCTACGGCTTCGGTCACGGTTGCGGTGATCAACGGATCTGGACGGGCGCGAAGGCTGCCGGATCCGCTGATGGAGCGTTTTCTGGACAATGGTCGAACCGCAGATGCGGCGAAGGAGTAAAGGCAGTGGTGATTTCATCGGATGATGAGCTCGAGAAGCTTCGGCACATCGGGCGAATCTGCGCCAATACGATACAAACGATGGCGGCGGCGATGGAGCCGGGCATGACCACCCGCGATCTTGATCTGATCGGGCGGCAATATCTTGAAGCCCAGGGCGCCCAGTCTGCGCCGGAATTCAGTTATCAGTTTCCCGGTGCGACCTGCATTTCCGTCAATGAAGAAGTCGCTCACGGCATTCCCGGGGAACGGGTGATTGCGGCTGGCGATCTCGTCAACATAGATGTCTCTGCGCTCAAGGACGGTTATTTCGGTGACACCGGCGCATCATTCGGTGTTGCCCCGGTGGCAACAAGAACCGTGCGTTTGCTGCGTGACGGCAAACGGGCGCTTTCGACGGGGCTTGGTCAGGTCAAAAGCGGCGCCCGTTATGCCGCGATTGGCAATGCGATCGGCAAGTTCGCCAGCAAGAACGGCTATACGCTCATCCGCAACCTTGCCAGCCACGGGGTTGGTCTGTCGCTGCATGACGAGCCGTCGGAAATCGCGACCTGGCCTGACCGGCACGAAAAACGCCTCATGAAGGACGGTCAGGTCTTTACAATCGAGCCGTTCCTGTCGCTTGGCGCGTCGATAGCAGACAGCGAGGGGGATGATGACTGGACGCTGTATAGCTATCCCCCGGCACTGACAGTCCAGTTCGAACATACGGTGGTCGCCAGCCGCAATGGTCCGGTCATCCTGACACTGCCGCACTGACGCAGCGCCCCAAGTTCGGTCAGGCACTGGCGTTTGAATCCTAACCAAGCCTTAACCATAACCAATTATGAATAAATTGGAGAGCTTGGTGCGGACGGTGTGCGCCATCCTTTAACCAAAATTGGCCGCGAGAAGTTCTGAGAAGTGAGTTGGCGGCAATCGCGCACTTCTGGATTCCCGGCAAAAGTGACGTCTTAGCCGCCCGGTAGCAACAACCGGGCGTTTGGATTCGAGGGTTATGTAAATGGAACAGGTTGGACTGGCTGCGACCAGCGAAGTGACACTCTGGTCACTCTTCTTGCAGGCGGGCTTTGTGGTCAAATTGGTGATGCTCGGTCTTATCGGCGCATCGATCTGGACCTGGGCTATCGTCGCGGACAAATGGATCTCGTTCGGCAAGTTCCGGCGGCAACTCGATCAGTTCGAGCAGATTTTCTGGTCGGGACAGTCGCTGGAGGAATTGTACCGGACGTTGTCTGATCGCAAGACCGTCGGCATGAGTTCGATCTTTGTGGCTGCCATGCGCGAATGGAAGAAATCCTTCGAACGCGGCGCCAAGTCACCGATTGGTCTGCAAATGCGGATCGACAAGGCGATGGATGTGACGCTTTCGCGCGAGGCGGATGCGCTTGAATCACGGCTCGGTTCCCTGGCCTCGATCGGCTCTTCGGCGCCGTTCATCGGCCTGTTTGGTACCGTGGTCGGCATCATGACCTCGTTTCAGGCGATTGCCGGGTCGAAATCCACCAATCTCGCCGTGGTTGCGCCCGGTATCGCCGAGGCGCTGCTGGCCACCGCCATCGGCTTGCTGGCGGCTATTCCGGCGGTGATTGCCTACAACAAGTTTTCCTCCGATGCCGGCAAGTTGTCAGCGCGGATGGAAGGTTTTGCCGACGAATTTTCCGGCATTCTGTCGCGCCAGATCGACGAGCGGTTGAGCGCGCGTCAGGCCGCGGAATAGGGGGCTGACATGGGCATGAGCGCATCAGGCGGACGGAGCGGCGGACAGCGACGCGGGCGTCGCAGTGGCCGCACCCAACTGGTCAGCGAGATCAACGTCACGCCGTTCGTCGACGTGATGCTGGTGCTTTTGATCATCTTCATGGTGGCGGCGCCGCTGTTGACGGTGGGCGTGCCTATCGACCTGCCAGAAACGCAGGCCAATGCGCTCAACTCGGACACGCAGCCGATTACCGTATCTGTCAATTCCGAGGGGCAGATCTATCTGCAGGAAACCGAGATCCCGATCGAGGAGATTGTTCCCAAGCTCGAGGCGATTGCCACTACCGGCTATGACGAGCGCATTTATGTGCGCGGTGATACCAACGCCGACTATGGCACCGTGATGAAGGTGATGGCGCGGATTTCCGCTGCCGGGTTCAAGAACCTGGGGCTGGTTACGCTCCAGGAACAGGATAGTTGACGGCGCGCTGATGAAGGGAAGTCTGGCGACATCGACAGTTTTGCACGTGCTGGTCCTGGGATTCGCGCTGTCGTCTTTCACTGCGCCGAGAACGCTTGAAGTGGAAGATGTTGAATCGTTTCCCGTCAACATTGTGCCGATTGAAGAACTGACCCAGATCCAGCAGGGTGAAAAGACCGCGCCGATCGCCGAAAAGGCCGCGCCGATCCCGACTGCACGGCCGGACCCGGTGCCGGATGCCGAGAATGCCGGCGACAATACCGTTGATCTGAAACCCGCCAAGGCTGCCAAGCCAAGCCCCAAGGAAGTGGTTTCCGAAGCGCCGCCCAAGCCTGCCGAAAAGCCTGCGCCAAAACCGGAACCGGTTCCTGAAAAACCGACGCCGGAGCCGGTCAAGGCGGTCGAACCCAAGCCCGCACCGGAACCCAAGCCTGCCCCCGAGCCGGTCAAGGTGGCAAAACCGGAGCCGGCGCCTGAGCCCAAACCTGCGGCTGAAAAGCCGGCTGAACCCAAGCCGGCGCCGGTGGAAGTTGCTGCCTTGCCTGCCGAATCGACGCCTGATCCGGTGGCAGAGGCGATTAGCGAAGCGGCACCCGCCGAGCCGCAATTTACCACATTGCCAAGCGATGGCCCGGTGCCGCAAGCCCGGCCGGAACCACCCAAGGCGCAGGCCAAACCTGCGGCCGCAGAAACCGCGTCTTCCAAGCAAAGTGATTTCAATGCCGATCAGGTGGCAGCACTGCTTAACAAGCAGGATGCGGCCGGCGGCGGCGCCAAGCGCTCGACGGAAACCGCGTCCCTGGGTGGGACCCGTACCACGCGCGGAAATACGTTGAGCCAGAGCGAAATGGACGCGTTGCGCGGCCAGATCCAGAAATACTGGAACATTATTCCAGGCATGGCCGATGGTGGAGATGTGCGGGTGATCGTGAAAATGAAGCTCGACCAGACCGGTAACATCGTCGGCGAACCAGAAGTTTCGGCCACCGGCGGAGCCGCCGGCACCCGGGGCACGCTTGCCGCCAGCGCCAGACGCGCGGTGCTGCGGGCGCAGCCCTACCAACTTCCCAAGGAAAAATATGATTCCTGGGCGGACGTGATCGTGAACTTTGACCCCAGTCAGATGTTCTAGTGTCAGGATCCATGACTATGATTGAAATGGCGCTGAAAGGCTGCACCATGAAAATGATGAACCGCTACCTGTTTCTGCCGATGGCGATTGTTGCCGCGATGGCATTGATGGCCACCAGTCCGGCGCGTGCCGTGGTTGAAATCGATATCAATCGCGCCAATGTCGAGCCGCTTCCGATCGCGATCACCGATTTCATCTCGGGCGATGCCATCGGAGCGCAGATATCGGCTGTCGTGGCTGCCGATCTCAAGCGGTCGGGACTGTTTGCCCCGATCGACCAGGCGGCATTCATTGAAAAGATTTCCAATCCGGACGCAGCGCCGCGGTTCGAGGACTGGCGCGTGATCAACGCCCAGGCACTTGTGACCGGGCGCGTGGCGCGGGAAGCCGATGGCCGGTTGCGGGCCGAGTTCCGGCTTTGGGATACATTTGCCAATCAACAGCTTTCGGGGGAGCAATTCTTCACCAGCCCCGAAAACTGGCGGCGGGTCGCGCACATTATCGCCGACGCGATTTACGAGCGGCTGACAGGTGAAAAAGGCTATTTCGACAGCCGGGTGGTGTTCGTGTCCGAAAGCGGATCGAAGATCGACCGCAAGAAGCAACTGGCGATCATGGATCAGGACGGCGCGAATCTGCGCATGCTGACCAATGCCAATGATATCGTGCTGACGCCGCGGTTTTCGCCCAGCCGTCAGGAAATCACCTATATGTCGTTTGAAGGCGGTCAGCCGCGGGTTTACCTGCTGCAGCTTGAAACTGGCCAGCGCGAACTCGTCGGCAACTTTCCCGGCATGACGTTCTCGCCGCGGTTTTCGCCGGACGGCCAGAAGGTGATCATGAGCCTTCAGCAGGACGGCAATGCCAATATCTACACCATGGATCTGCGCTCGCGGGCGACGACGCGGCTGACCAGCACGGCTGCGATCGACACGTCGCCATCCTATTCGCCCGATGGCACCCAGATCGTGTTTGAAAGTGACCGCGGCGGTCGCCAGCAGCTTTACATGATGGGGGCCGATGGTTCGAACCAGCGTCGCGTGTCGTTTGGCGATGGTTCCTACTCGACTCCGGTCTGGTCTCCGCGTGGCGATCTGATTGCTTTCACCAAGCAGTCGGGCGGCAAGTTCTCGATCGGAGTGATGCGCACAGACGGTTCGGGTGAACGGATTTTGACAACCGGATTTCACAATGAGGGGCCGACCTGGGCGCCCAATGGCCGGGTGCTGATGTTCTTCCGCCAGCCGGCAGGTTCGGGCGGTCCGCAGATCTATTCGATCGACCTGACCGGTTACAATGAACAGCTGGTGAAAACGCCCACCTACGCGTCCGACCCGGCCTGGTCGCCGCTGCTCGAGTAGCGCGGATCTCGCCGGAGTCGGCGTTTTGCCCCGTTTGCGCCGCATTGTGCGTCCAAACGCGGGACAGGGAGCCTCAATTCGTAAAATGTTAACTGTGTTCTTTCAGGGCGGATTAACCGCAATCGGTTAGAAATGGTCAACTACAACTTCCAAGGAGACCGGCCATGCGCCGCATGCAAATGATTGCCCGCAACCCGGCGATGCTCGTGCTGTTTACCGCACTCGTACTGACCGGCTGCGCCTCGAAAAAGAACAACTTGCCCAACAACGCGGCTGATCTCGGCCTTGCCGGGAACGCCACGCCGGGTTCGCAACAGGACTTCACGGTCAATGTCGGCGACCGGATCTTTTTCGATACAGATTCCTCCGTGGTTCGTGCCGATGCCGCGTCGACACTCGACCGACAGGCGCAGTGGCTCAACCAGTATCCGAACTATCAGATCACCATGGAAGGCCATGCCGACGAACGCGGCACGCGTGAATACAACCTCGCGCTTGGTGCACGCCGCGCGGCAGCAGCCCGGCAATACCTGGCGTCTCGGGGTATTGCAGCGAACCGTATCCGTACGATTTCCTACGGCAAGGAACGTCCGGTCGCGGTCTGTGATGACATTTCCTGCTGGTCCCAGAATCGGCGGGCGGTCACTGTGCTCGGCGGCGCCGGAAGCTGACCTCGTATGTGACGGCGAAAGCTACAGGGGCGGTCTTCGGGCCGCCCTTTTTGATTAAGATCACGCCTTTGATCATAGTTTGGCCGGTTTCTACGTTGATTTGAGGGGCGGCCCTGCGGTATTCGATTAACAGGGGCAACCGTCCGTCTATGGCGTGGCGCAATAAGGTTAGGCTGATGAAACCCATTTGCAATTTGCTTGTCACGGTGGCGCTGGCCGCATTCGCGGTTCCCGCGACGGCGGCGCCGCTGCTCTCCGGATTCTCACAGTTTGCGCCAACGCCGCCGGTGGCCATCACCCGAGGCCAGGATATCCGCGCACCGGTGGTGCTGGCTCAAGCCGGCGACCCGGTGTACCGGATCGGGCAACTCGAGGAACAAATTCGAGGGCTCAATGGCCGGATCGAGGAACTAGGTTTCCAACTGTTGCAGATGCAGGAACAGATGCGGCAGATGCAGGAAGACAACGAATTCCGGTTCCAGGAACTCGAAAAAACCGGCAGCCAACGCAGCGATGCCGGCGTTCCGCAGCCGGGCGTCGAACAATCGGCAACCGCGTCGACAACGCGCGATACCCAGCCGTCTGGAACACCGTCGATCGATCTGGGTTCGCTCAAGGTTGATGGCAATGGAGACCTCATCGGCGGTATCATCGAGCCGTTGTCGTCGGGAACCGAAACCGCGTCACTGGGGTCGGCCGAAGATATCTACCAGGCCGGCTACAACCACATGCTGGCAGGTGATTATGCGCTGGCCGAGCAGGTGTTTCAGGATTATGTGGCCTCGCATCCGGATGGCGCGCGCGCCTCTGACGCGATGTTCTGGCTCGGCGAGGCACAATACTCGCAGGGGCGGTTTCAGGAATCGGCCAAAACCTTTCTCGACGCCCACAAGAAATATCCGCAGGCAGACAAGGGCGCCGATACGCTGCTGAAACTCGGCATGTCGCTGTCCCAGCTTGATAACCGCGATACCGCCTGCGCAACCCTGCGCGAGGTTCTGATCCGCTATCCCGGCGCCTCGGCAGCGGTCCGCGCCAAGGTCAGTGAAGAGCAGTTGCGGGCCAGCTGCTGAATTGCGTGATGGACTGGCGAAGCTCAATGACTTCTGCCCGTCACGATCCGATGAATACCCGTTTTTACAATCTTCTGGCTGAATTTTGCGACGGCATTGCCGACCGACGACCGCTTGGCGTTGCCGTCTCGGGCGGCTCGGATTCGCTCGGCTTGCTTTACGGGCTGGTGCAAACGGTTGGAGCCGGCCGGGTGGTCGCCCTGACCGTGGATCACGGTCTGCGTGCGGCCTCCGCCGATGAAGCGCGTCAGGTCAAGTCGCTGTGCCGCAGGATCGGCGTACGTCATCAGACGCTCGTCTGGGAGGGCGACAAACCCCAGACAGGAGTGCAGGCGGCGGCGCGAACCGCGCGTTACCATTTGCTTGGTCAGGCTGCCCAACAGCTCGGTCTGGCGGCGGTGCTGACCGGCCACACCCGCGACGATCAGCACGAGACGCTTGTGATGCGCCGCGCGCGCGGCTTGACCGAATTGGCGCCAGGGTTGGCGGGAATCCCGCAGGCGAGCCTGTTTGACGGACGCATGTGGGTATTGCGGCCGCTGTTGCAGGTGCGCCGGACGGAGATCCGGGACATTCTCAAGGCTACCGGGGTTGCCTGGATCGAGGATCCTTCCAACCGGGAGCTTCATTACGAGCGGGTGCGGGTGCGCACCGAACTCCAAACCAATCCGGCATTGGAGCTGGACGTCGGTGAGCAGCGTGCAATCGCCGAGAGATTTCGGCTTGCGCAAGAGGCCGCGGACCAGATCACCACCCATTGCCGCGCCGATGCGGATCGAACAGTCAGGATCCGGCTTCACCCGGACAGCGCCACCGATGCAGTGAAAGCCGCGATTATTGCCTTGATCGACGTGCTCGGCGGGGCTTCGCGGCCGCTTGACCGCCGTGGCAAAACGACGCTTGAAGCCTTTGTCGTTGGCAGCCGCGATCAACCGGCCATCACCGTCGGTCGAACCGTGTTGCGGCGCGAACGCGGGGAACTGGTTGTGCGGCGCGAGCGGCGAGGGCTTGAGAATCGCGAGATTCCGGCAGGTGCCTATGCTGACTGGGATGGCCGTTTCCGGGTGCATAATCTTGATCGGAATTCTTCCCTGATGGTCAGTGCTGGGCAATCAAGGGGCGTGTCGCCATTGTTCAGCCGTGATTATGGCCAAGGTTCGAAGAACTGGCGTCTGGACGAGCAAGTGGTTGGTGGTTTTTGCGCGGAGGCGTTGATCGGTCGATATTCGAGAATTTTGCCGGTCTACGAGGCGCCGCTGGCGCGCGCCATCGCACAATTGCTCGATACGGAGCCGTTCCCGAGTGTCCCTGGGGCAATTCAGGAGACTTTAAGACGAACGTGCGATGACAAAGGCAGGCTGTAGCCTTGGCAATGGGCTGCTTGGCTCCTATGTTATGTATTGAAATTCGAAAACCGGTTGTGAGCCGGCGGCTACAGGCCAAGATTCCCGAGGAAGAGCATGAATCCTAACTTCCGCAATTTTGCCCTGTGGGCAATCATCGCGCTACTGTTGATCGCATTGTTCAACATGTTCCAGAGTCCGAGCGAACGGAACACGGGGCGTGATATCGCCTATTCCCAATTCCTCAAGGATGTTGATACCGGCCGCGTGCGTGATGTGACCATCATCGGCGAGCGGATTTCGGGTAACTACACCGATACCGCTACCGGCTTTCAGACCTATTCTCCTGGCGACCCGTCTCTCATCACGCGGTTGAGCAACAAGAATGTAACCGTTGTTGCCAAGCCTGAGGTCGACAGCTCCAACACGCTGGTCGGCTATCTGATTTCGTGGCTGCCGATCCTGCTGATCCTGGGGGTATGGATTTTCTTCATGCGCCAGATGCAGGGCGGCTCGCGCGGTGCGATGGGCTTCGGCAAGTCGAAGGCCAAGTTGCTGACAGAAGCGCATGGCCGCGTCACTTTCGCTGATGTGGCGGGCGTTGACGAAGCCAAGCAGGATCTCGAGGAAATCGTCGAATTCCTGCGTGACCCGCAGAAATTCCAGCGTCTGGGCGGCAAGATCCCGCGCGGCGTGTTGCTCGTTGGCCCTCCCGGTACCGGCAAGACCCTGACCGCACGTGCGGTTGCCGGCGAAGCCAATGTACCGTTCTTCACGATTTCCGGTTCGGACTTTGTTGAAATGTTCGTCGGCGTCGGCGCCAGCCGTGTCCGTGACATGTTCGAACAGGCCAAGAAAAACGCCCCATGCATCATCTTCATCGACGAAATTGATGCTGTCGGTCGCCATCGGGGCGCCGGTCTCGGCGGCGGCAATGACGAACGCGAGCAGACGCTCAACCAGTTGCTGGTCGAGATGGATGGTTTCGAGGCCAATGAGGGGATTATCCTGATTGCGGCCACCAACCGTCCCGACGTGCTGGATCCTGCGCTGATGCGGCCGGGCCGTTTCGACCGGCAGGTCGTGGTGCCGCTTCCCGACGTCAATGGACGCGAGAAGATTCTCAAGGTGCATGTGCGCAATGTGCCGATGGCGCCCAATGTCGATCTCAAGGTGCTTGCACGCGGCACACCGGGCTTTTCCGGCGCCGACCTGATGAACCTGGTCAACGAAGGCGCGCTTCTGGCTGCCCGACGCAACAAGCGTTTGGTGACAATGGCCGAATTCGAGGACGCCAAGGACAAGGTGATGATGGGGGCCGAGCGTCGGTCCACCGCCATGACCCAGGAAGAAAAGAAGCTGACCGCCTATCACGAGGCCGGCCATGCCATCGTCGCGCTCAATGTCGCTGCAGCCGATCCTGTGCACAAGGCGACGATCATCCCGCGCGGTCGCGCGCTAGGCATGGTCATGCAGTTGCCGGAAGGCGACCGCTATTCGATGAGCTACAAATGGATGGTCTCACGTTTGGCGATCATGATGGGTGGCCGCGTCGCCGAGGAATTGACCTTCGGCAAGGAGAACATCACCTCCGGCGCTTCCTCCGATATTGTGCAGGCCACCAAACTGGCTCGCGCGATGGTGACCGAATGGGGCTTTTCCGACGAACTCGGACTGGTCGCCTATGGTGAGAACCAGCAGGAAGTCTTCCTCGGCCATTCGGTGGCGCAGCAGAAGAATGTTTCGGAATCGACCGCGCAGAAGATCGATAGCGAAATCCGCCGTCTGATCGATCAGGCCTATCACGAGGCACGTGGAATCCTGACCAAGAAGAAGAAGGGTTTCATTGCCATTGCCGAAGGTCTGCTTGAGTACGAGACGCTGACCGGCGAGGAAATCAACGCCTTGATCCGCGGTGAAAAGCCGGCGCGCGATATCGGCGACGATACGCCGCCAAGCAGGGGAACAGCGGTTCCCACTGCCGGCGGCCACAAGAAAGGCAGTTCCGGGAAGAAGGGCGATGAGCCTGATCCGGGAATGGAGCCGCAGCCGCAGTAATCAGGCCGCGGCGGCGCCAAGCAGAAGACAAGAAACACATAACAGCCGCCCATCCGGCGGCTGTTATTTTTTACGTGGTGAAACTATTTGTAACAAATTTTGATTGTATTTATGATCAAATCTGTTGGATCAATATAGTAAGTATCTGGTTGGTATGAGTCGGGGGCTCCATGAGTAGACGGTATTTTGGCACCGACGGAATTCGCGGGCAGGCCAACAAGGCGCCCATGACCCCAGATCTGGCGATGCGTGTTGGCGTTGCTGTAGGAAACCTGTTTCGCCGTGGCGATCACCGACATCGGGTGGTGATCGGCAAGGACACCCGCCTTTCAGGCTACATGATTGAAAACGCTTTGGTCGCCGGCTTTACCGCGGCTGGCCTTGATGTGTTTCTGCTTGGTCCGATCCCGACACCGGCCGTTGCCATGCTGACGCGCTCCTTGCGCGCTGATATCGGCGTGATGATTTCCGCGTCTCACAATCCTTATCAGGACAATGGCATCAAGCTGTTCGGACCCGACGGCTTCAAGCTTTCCGATGAGATCGAGCATCGCATCGAGGAGCTGATGGATGACAACATCCAGCTTCAGCTCGCGCGTCCGGATGCTATTGGCCGGGCCAAGCGCGTCGATGGCGTTCACGATCGCTACATAGAATTCGCCAAGCGGACCCTGCCCAAGGACATCACCCTGTCGGGTATGCGGGTAGTGATCGATTGCGCCAATGGTGCCGGCTACAAGGTGGCGCCGGCGGCGCTGTGGGAACTGGGCGCTGAAGTGGTGGCGATTGGCGAGGAGCCGAACGGCACCAACATCAATCTCAATTGCGGCTCGACCCATCCGCTGGCACTCTCACGCAAGGTCAACGAAGTGCGGGCCGATGTCGGCATTGCACTTGATGGCGACGCAGACCGGGTGCTCATTGTCGATGAAACCGGCGCGGTGATCGATGGCGACCAGCTGATGGCGCTGATCGGCGAATCCTGGGCCGCCGACCAGAGCTTGCGCGGCGAGGGTATCGTCGCGACTGTGATGTCCAATCTCGGGCTGGAGCGCTTTCTCGGCGGGATCGGGCTTTCGCTTGCTCGCACCCAGGTGGGCGACCGCTATGTGGTCGAGCACATGCGCAAACACAATTTCAATGTCGGCGGCGAGCAATCGGGCCACATCGTGCTTTCCGATTTCGCCACTACCGGTGATGGCCTGGTCGCGGCACTGCAGGTGATGGCCTGCGTCCAGCGCATGGGCAGGCCGGTATCGGAAGTCTGCCGCAGGTTCGACCCGGTGCCGCAGGTTCTCAAGAACGTGCGCTATTCAGGCGGCAAGCCGCTCAACGACAGCCATGTCAAAAGCGCGATTGCCGATGCTGAAGCTTCGCTCGGCAACGGGGGAAGGCTGGTCATCCGTCCGTCCGGCACCGAACCCCTGATACGGGTCATGGCCGAAGGCGATGATCGGGGTCAGATCGAGACGATTGTCGATGACCTGATCAACGTGATCTCCGGTGCGCGCGACGCCGCCTGACAATTCTTTCAGAATTCTGCCGTTCGGTGATGAACCGTTCGGCCATATCCAAACCCGGTCGGGCTGAACAACTTGGTCGGGTTTTTGTTTTTCCGCCGCCAATTGAAGCGTGATGAGACCGTCCCTGAAACGGGCAACATGCAATCACAACTCCCTCAAAAAGCTGGTTTCGTGGTAAAGAGACGTGGTTAAGTGGCTTTTAACTTTTTCGCTCCATTATCCGGGTTGAACCAAACAGCGTGAAGTCTCCAAAACCGGCGGCCGCGCATGTCTCGACGATGGAGTCTACCATGAGAAAGATTTTCCTGGCTGGAGCGGCCGTTATGCTTGCCGGTGCTGGGTCGGCCGGAGCAGCCGATGTTCTGCCCGCGCCGATTGTTGATGCACCCTACTACGAGGCTCCGATAGCGCAGCCGGTCGAGTCAGCCAGCGGATGGTACCTGCGCGGCGATGTCGGCTATGCTTGGAACCGCAGCAGCGGCACCGATTTCTTCCAGGGCCCTCTGGTTGCCGGCTATACGTCCTTTACCAGTTCAACTTTGCGCGGATCCTACACGGTCGGCGGCGGTGTCGGTTATCAGGCGACGAAATATCTTCGCGGTGATGTGACGGCTGATTACTTCGATGACGCCAAGTTTCGCGGCTCCACCAGAGGTAGCTGCGGCGTGGCCGGCGCTTGTACGTCCACTGACCTCTCGTTGGTCAGCGGCATAAGCCTGCTGGCTAACGCCTATGTCGACTTCTACAAGCGCGGCCGGTTCACGCTTTACGGCGGTGCCGGTCTCGGCGGCTCCTATGTCTCCTGGAGTGGTTTGAGGAATACTTCCTGTGCTGACGGCAACCCGGCGCTTTGCGACCCGTCTGTCAACCACGGCGGCGAAAAGTCCTGGCGCTTCACCTATGCCCTCATGGCCGGCGCCTCGGTTGATGTGACCTGCAACGTGAAGGCTGATGTCGGTTACCGCTATCGCCATATCAGTGGCGGCCGGATGTTCGGCTTCCCGGCCGGAGCGGGAACCCAGGGTTATGACCGCGGTTTCGATTCCCATGAAGTCCGTGGCGGCCTTCGCTACAGCTTCGGCGGCTGCGCTGAGGAAGAAGTTTACATCGAGCCGGCTCCGGTCATGCCGGCGGTCTACAAGTAAGACTTCCCACTCGCCAATCAGGCCTTGTCAATATCAACCGCCCGGTCAATCGCCGGGCGGTTTTTCGCTGCAGCGAGGGTGGGTCGGCAGGGCCGATCCTGGACCAAACCTGCACAATTATACGGTTAACAGACGTGCTTAACAAACGTGCTTAACCGGGACTTAACCTGTCACCGCCATAGTGATCTTCACACGCATTCGGCCACTCTATCGCTGGCCCGGAGCCATTGAAGGGAAAACAGTCATGTTGACGCGAATAGCTGTAACCTCGTGCATTGCGGTTCTGGGACTGGCAGTGCCCACGCAAGCAGCCGATCTTGACGACATCATTTATGCACCGGATCTGCCGGTAACCCAGCCGGTCGAAATTGGCACCGGATGGTATCTGCGTGGCGATCTTGGTTACTCGGCACGCACGCGCGGTGCTGCCACCAACTATTCGGTCTTCAACGTCGGTCCGCCCGCGGCCTATGCCGGCGAGCAGTTTGATACCTCATCTCTCGACAGTAACTGGTCGGGTTCGATCGGTATGGGGTACAGCTTCACGGATTATCTGCGTGCCGACCTTACCTTCGACTACGCGGAGGGCAAATTCGACGGAACCACCAGTTCGCTGCTGAGTTGCGCTGGTGTGGTGGGCGGTCAGTGCGCCAGCATCGACACCCAGGACTTTGAACAATATGGCTTCATGGCCAACGCCTATGTCGATCTCGGCACCTATTCAGGCTTCACACCCTATGTTGGCGCGGGCGCCGGTATCGCCCGGGTGACCTGGGGTGCGCTTACCAATGACCAGCGCTGCGTTTCAGTCGTCGGCAATGTTTGCGGTGCCGGCGTTGCGGTCGACAGCACCCATGCCGGTGAGGAGACCTGGCGCTTTACCTACGCGCTTATGGCTGGCTTTTCCTACGACATTACCAAGGATCTCAAGCTCGATCTGGGTTACCGCTATTCCAAGGTGGATGGCGGCGCACAGTTCAGCTATGACGCCGTAACGGCGGCTGCCGGCGCGGTGGGCGTCCAGTCCTATGACAACGGCATTGAAAAGCACGAAATCCGGGCGGGCCTGCGCTACGCACTTTGGTAGGCGACAGCAGACAATCGTCATTGAGCAGAAAGGGCGGAAATTCTCCGCCTTTTTTTGTGCGCGCGACTGCAGGATCGCGCTTGACTTCAATTTTGCAGAAGTCTAATCCGGTCAGTGGGCCACCCCTCCCCAACGAGGGGCCACTATCTGGAAGGATAGCTTTATGACGACTGCTCCCAAGCCGGACCTGCGTCCGGCAAATCCCCGTTTTTCTTCTGGTCCTTGCGCGAAGCGTCCCGGGTGGACGCCCGAAGCGCTCATTGATGCAGCGCTGGGCCGTTCGCATCGGGCCAAGATCGGCAAATCCAAACTCAAGCAGGCCATCGAGCTTACGCGCAGCGTTCTCAAGGTGCCTGACGACTATCGCATCGGCATCGTTCCTGCTTCGGACACGGGTGCGGTGGAGATGGCCATGTGGTCTATGCTCGGTGCCCGCGGTGTCGACATGGTCGCCTGGGAAAGTTTCGGCGAAGGCTGGATTACCGATGTGGCCAAGCAACTCAAGCTCGACGGATTTCGCAAGATTACCGCACCCTATGGTGAATTGCCGGATCTGGCACAGATCGATTTTGACCGCGACGTGGTGTTCACCTGGAATGGCACGACATCCGGCGTGCGAGTTCCCAACGCCGATTTCATCCCCGCCGACCGCGCCGGTTTGACGATTTGCGATGCCACTTCGGCGGCCTTTGCGCAGGATCTCGATTTCGCCAAACTCGATGTGGTGACATTTTCCTGGCAGAAAGTGCTCGGCGGAGAGGGCGGCCATGGCGTGCTGATCCTGTCGCCGCGTGCCGTCGAGCGGCTGGAAAGTTACCAGCCGGCCTGGCCGTTGCCGAAAGTCTTTCGCATGACCAAGGGCGGCAAGCTGATCGAGGGCATCTTCGTCGGCGAAACCATCAACACGCCGTCGATGCTGTGCGTCGAGGATTACCTGGACGCGCTAACCTGGGCAGAGAAGCTTGGCGGCCTTGACGGGCTGATGGCTCGCGCCGATGCCAATGCCAATGTCTTGCATCGGTTTGTTGCCGACAATGACTGGATTGCCAATCTTGCCAAGGTTGATGAGACGCGCTCCAACACCTCGGTCTGTCTGGTGATTGCGGATCCGGAGATAACGGCACTGCCTGCCGACGCGCAGGCAGCCTTCGCCAAGGCGATGGTCGGACGGCTCGACAAGGAAGGCGTGGCGCTGGATATTGGCGCCTACCGTGACGCCCCCGCGGGCTTGCGGATCTGGTGCGGCGCAACGGTGGAAACCTCCGATCTGGAGGCGCTGACGCCGTGGCTCTCATGGGCCTTCGCACAGGAAAAAGCCGCGCTCAAGCAAGCGGCCTGATTTTCAGTTGCGCCGACCGCGCTGTCGCCGAGACGGCGCGGTCCTGCTCCCAATTCATCGAAATACTATCAAGCAATGGAGGCCATCATGGCGCCCCGCGTACTCGTATCCGACAAACTCTCCCCCACCGCTGTGCAGATTTTCAAAGACCGCGGTGTCGAGGTGGATTACCTTCCCGAAATCGGCAAGGACAAGGAAAAGCTGCTCGAGATCATCGGCAAGTATGATGGCCTGGCCATCCGCTCTGCCACCAAGGCGACGGAAAAAATGATTGCCGCCGCAACCAATCTGAAAGTGATCGGACGGGCCGGCATCGGTGTCGATAATGTCGACATTCCGGCTGCATCGCGCCGCGGTATCATCGTCATGAACACGCCGTTCGGCAACTCGATCACTACAGCTGAACACGCGATTGCCCTGTTGTTCGCAGTCGCCCGCCAGCTTCCGGCGGCCGATGCTTCGACCCAGGCCGGCAAGTGGGAGAAATCGAAGTTCATGGGCGTGGAGATCACCGGCAAGACGCTTGGCGTCATCGGCGCGGGCAATATCGGCTCGATCGTCTGCGCGCGTGCCATCGGTCTGAAAATGCGTGTCGTTGCCTATGATCCGTTCCTTTCGAAAGAACGTGCCGGGGAAATGGGTGTGGAGAAGGTTGAGCTCGACGAGTTGCTGGCTCAGGCAGATTTCATCACGCTGCACGTGCCGATGACCGACAAGACCCGTGGCATCCTCGACGCCGAGGCGCTGGCCAAGACCAAGAAGGGCGTCCGCATCATCAATTGCGCGCGCGGTGGTCTGGTTGTTGAGGCCGATCTCGCCGAAGCGCTCAAATCCGGCCAGGTTGCCGGTGCCGGTTTCGATGTGTTTGAAGTCGAACCCGCCACCGACAGCCCGCTGTTCGGGTTGCCCAATGTGGTTTGCACGCCGCATCTGGGCGCGTCCACCACCGAAGCACAGGAAAATGTCGCTCTGCAGGTAGCCGAGCAGATGTCGGATTATCTGGTTCGCGGCGCTGTTTCCAACGCCATCAACATGCCCTCGATCACGGCAGAAGAAGCGCCAATTCTGAAGCCGTTCATCCGTCTTGCCGATGTGCTGGGGTCGTTCGCGGGCCAGGTTACCGAGAGCCCGATCAAGCAGATCGAGATCCTCTATGACGGGGCGACGGCATCAATGAATACCAAGGCGCTGAGCAGCGCGCTGCTGGCCGGCCTGATCCGCAACCAGGTGGCCGACGTCAACATGGTTTCGGCGCCGATCATGATCAAGGAAAAGGGCGTCGTCCTGTCCGAGGTCAAGCGCGACAAGACCGGCGTCTATGATGGCTACATCAAGCTGACGGTGACAACCGAGCGTCAGAGCCGCTCGGTGGCAGGTACCGTGTTCTCGGATGGCAAGCCGCGGTTTATCCAGATCAAGGGGATCAACATGGATGCCGATGTCGGCGCCCACATGATCTACATCGCCAATACCGATGTGCCCGGCATGATCGGCTTCATGGGTTCGACGCTCGGCGATGCCAACGTCAATATCGCCAATTTCCAACTCGGTCGGGAAAAGGAAAACGGTGATGCGATAGCACTTCTCTATGTCGACAAGCTGGTTGAACAGGATGTGCTCGACAAGCTGACCGCCCATGCGGCCATCAAGCAGGCCAAGCCGCTGGTCTTCAACATCGATTAAGAACCGCTACATGTCGAAGAAGCGGCCCCTGGCGTTTACCACGCCGGGGGCTTTTCATTTCTTGTAGTGTTCGGCCAGCCAGATTCCTCCCAGCACCAGTGTCAACGCGATCACATGATAGACGTGCAGGACCTCGCCAAGAATCAGCACCGACAACAGCGTGCCGAAGATTGGTACCAGGTTGATGAAAATCCCGGCCCGGTTCGATCCGATGATCTCGTTGCCCCTGACGAACAGTACTTGCGAGATCAGCGAGGGGAACACGGCGGTGTAGACGGCCAGCATGAAGCCGCGGGTGTCGGGCCAGATGAACGTGTCCTGGGTTGCCTCCCAGGCCGCAAATGGCAGCGAGGTGAGAAATGCCGCCGCCGCCATCACCGTTATCAGGCTTTGCCAGTGAATTGCCGGCTTGTAGCGAAGCGCCACGGTGTAGCTGCCATAAAGCATCACCGCGACAAGCATCATCGCGTCGCCGCGGTTGAGCTCAAGCCCGATCAACCGCTCGAGGCTGCCGCTTGAGGCGGTAATCACAACGCCGGCAAGCGTGAGCATGAATCCGGCGAATTGGCCGAAGCTGACCTTGATGCGAAACAGGAAGAAATTGGCGAGAAATATCAGCATCGGCATGCCAGCCTGCTCGATCGCCACATTGATGGCCGTGGTGTGGGTGAGCGCGGTATACATCAGGACGTTGAAAAAGGCGAAGCCGAAGATGCCATAGCTGGCCAGCAACGGCAGATGCGCGCGGATCACCCTCATATCGCGCCGCACCTGCGGCAGTGCGAATGTCAGGACAATCGTCAGCGCTATCCCCCAGCGGAACGACGTCAGCAACATCGGCGAGATGTGCCCCACCGCGAGCTTGCCGGCCACGGCGTTGCCGCCCCAGGTGAGAGCGGTGATTGTCAGAAGCAGATAGGCGCGCAAATACACGGCGGGTATCCAGACTTTGAGGGTGGATTTCGGCGCAGCTGAAAGGCCCGCCAGACGGCGTATGGGGAACGTCCATCACTCCCCCACTTCCTGTTTGGCCAGAAGCCGCGAAATTGTCACGCAAAAAAACGTCATTAATGGAGACGAAGGCTCGATTTCGGCGGCCTTAGCCGGTATGCATGCGCGGGTTTTCGTTTTTCTGGCCCCCGGTTGCGGGCCCTATATCAAGAGGATGTCATGGCCAACGTAGTTGTCGTCGGGTCGCAATGGGGTGACGAGGGGAAGGGCAAGATTGTCGACTGGCTTTCCGAGCGGGCCGATGTGGTCGTGCGCTTTCAGGGCGGCCACAATGCCGGCCATACGCTGGTTATCGACGGCATAAGCTACAAGCTTTCGCTGCTGCCCTCGGGTGTCGTGCGTCCGGGCAAGCTGGCTGTTATCGGCAATGGCGTGGTGATCGATCCGCATGCGCTGGTCAGCGAAATCGACCGGTTGGCCAAACAGGGCGTGGTCGTCAATGCGGACAATCTCAGGATCGCCGACAATGCCACACTGATTCTCTCGCTGCACCGCGAACTCGATGCGCTGCGCGAAGATGCGGCGTCGAACTCGGGCACGAAGATTGGCACCACCCGGCGCGGCATTGGCCCGGCCTATGAAGACAAGGTCGGTCGCCGGGCGATCCGGGTGATGGATCTGGCCAACCTCGACACCCTGCCGGCCAAGGTCGACCGGCTCTTGACCCACCACAATGCGTTGCTGCGTGGGCTTGGCCAGCCGGAAATTTCGGTCGAGACAATTCTTGAGGAACTCACAAGCGTTGCCGACCGCATTCTGCCGTTTCGCGAAACGGTCTGGCTGCTGCTCGACAAGGCGCGTCGGCGCGGCTCACGCATCCTGTTCGAAGGCGCCCAGGGCTCGCTTCTCGATGTCGACCACGGCACCTACCCGTTCGTCACCTCGTCAAACACCGTGGCTGGGCAGGCTGCCGCAGGATCCGGGCTTGGGCCGGGGGCGCTGAGCTATGTGCTGGGGATCACCAAGGCCTATACGACGCGGGTCGGCGAGGGGCCGTTCCCGACCGAGCTGAATGACGAAACCGGCCAGTTCCTTGGCGAACGCGGTCATGAATTCGGCACCGTCACCGGCCGCAAGCGTCGCTGCGGCTGGTTCGATGCAGCGCTGGTGCGGCAATCGGTTGCCGTCAACGGCACCACCGGCATCGCACTGACCAAGCTCGATGTGCTCGACGGGCTCAAGCAGCTCAAGATCTGCGTGGGCTACGAGCTCGATGGCGTACGAATTGATCATCTTCCCGCCAGCCAGGGTGCGCAGGAACGGGTAACCCCGATCTACGAGACCATCGATGGCTGGGAAGAGACAACCGTTGGCGCGCGCAGCTGGGCGGATCTGCCGGCGCAGGCGATCAAATATGTGCGGCGGGTCGAAGAGCTCATCGGCGCACCGGTGGCGCTGTTGTCTACTAGTCCTGAGCGGGATGATACGATACTTGTGACTGACCCTTTTGAAGACTAGGTTAGCGCAAACGCGCGCTTTCCGCGCATTGTAGCATCGAACCAAGGTAAACCATGGCGGATTTTGTAGCAGTCATCCGGAAGGCGGTCGATAACCTGCCTGACAATACACCGGAGAACCGAACCAAGGTCTATGGCAAGGCGCGGGCTGCAATCCGCCGTCAACTCGAAGCCATCAACCCGCCACCCGCTGAAGAGGTGATTGCCCGCCAGCTCGACAAGCTCGACATGGCGATCGAGGAGGTTGAAAGCGAGCACACCGAAGCGCTTCCGGCCGATATCGATGAAACCGACGCCTTGATGGCGGAGCTGGAATCGATGGTCGAGAAGAGCCCCGTGCTCGCCGATCCGATTCCGGAACCTGAGCCGGAGCCTGAACCTGCCGCGACCCCGGTCCTGGGGTCGTCGGTCTCTGCAACGCCGGAACCGGTTGACGCCGATGCCGCTGTCCCGCCCTTGGCACACGGCACCGGGTCACGCCCGTCCGAGCTGGTCGGCCGCGCCCATGACGAGGCTTTCGGGCTGGCCGAAAAAGCGGTCCAGTCCTCGAGGAATGCGCGCAAGCGGCCTGCATCCGGCGGCAAGGGCGGCATGCTGGCGCTGGTGGTGATCCTGGTGCTCGGCATCGCCGCATTTGCCGGCTGGGCCTACAAGGATACCTTCGTGGCGATGTTTGGTGCGGCCTCGATCGACACCCCGGTGGCGGTTGAAGAGTCCGAGCCGGTGACGGAGACCGCGCCGGTTGCAGCACCAGCTGAACCTGAAACGGCCCCGGCCACCGAGACCGCGCTGGCGGCGCCGGAGGCCGCTGCGCCGGAAACCGAATCCGGTGCCGGCGACAAGTTTACCCAGCGGCTCAATGCCGATGGCACCGAAACCGATGCCGGTCCGGCGCCCGGACCTGCCGCCGATGATACCGTGGAAGGCCGCTCGGTTGCCGAACTGACCGATGATAAGCCTGCCGATGAAGCCGTGGCCGAGGAAACCACTGCCGATGCGGCCGTCGCACCCGAAGAGGCCACGGCCCCGGATTCCCAGCCGCTTGGCGTCGCCCAGAAGATGATCCTGTATGAAGAGCGGCTCGGCGCACAGTCGCTGGAGGTCAAGCAGGGCACGGTTGTCTGGACCCTTGTCAACGAGAAATCCGACGCTGGTCCGGATGAAGCCGTCATTCGTGGCGAGATCAACAATCCCGACAAGGGGCTTTCGGCGATGCTCACCATCAAGCGCAACACCGACCCGTCCTTGCCGGCGAGCCACATCGTCGAAGTGGTTTTCGCCGTGCCTGCGGATTTTGACGGCGGCTCGATCGACCAGTTGCAGCGCATCGCCTTCAAGCAGACCGAGGCCGATCAGGGCAACCCACTGATCGCGGTGCCGGCCAAGATCACTCAGGATTTCTACATGGTGGCGCTCAACGACCTCGATGAAGCGCGCAAGACCAATGAGAGCCTGATGCGCGATCGCAGCTGGATCGATATCCCGCTGGTCTATGCCAATGGCCGGCAGGCGCTGATCACGTTGGAAAAAGGCGCCACCGGCACCGAGGTGTTCAACGAGGCGCTCGACGCCTGGGCCCGCGCCACGCCGCAGAACTGACGGGCGAGATGCCCTCCGATCTCCCCCTTGCGGGGGAGATGTCGGCATGGCCGACAGAGGGGGCGCGGCAATCACAGGAGGCGGGTTTTTGCCCCCTCTGTCACTTCGTGACATCTCCCCCGCAAGGGGGAGATCAGTCGCCGCTGACCACTGCCCATAACGCGACATTTTCAACAGGTTCAATATTCGAGAACGCGAAGGTGGGCGATGCTCTAAGCCTCGGCCCAATTCACTCGCACCTCTTTGCTGCCTCAAGCGCCGCGGCCCTATCTGCCTTGGCTAGCCGGCCCAACCGCCCCACCGCTTTGTAAAACCGTGGATAGTCGCCTGCACACAGCTCGAACAGGCGCACAAAAGCCGGCACCCGGTCATTATAAACCGATGTCGCGGCGATCTTGGCATTGTTGATCGGGGCCTCGACCCAGGCATCGTATCCGCTAAATCCACCCCATTGCTGCTTGCGCATCCGCCGGGTGCGCGTCCTGAGCCGTTCGATCGCGGCTGCCTTCGCGGCGCGTTTCTGCGCAACGCTGCCAGTGCCCTGATAGACGTTGCTCAACTCGGTCCGGGTTTGCGCCACCAGCGCAAGAAACTGGGCATTGCGCTTCAGCCCAGCCTCGTAGCGGCCAAGTCCCGCCGTATCGCCATTCGCGCGCAGCCATGTCTTCACCCCGGTGGTTTCGACAGTCACGGCGAAGGCCTCGTTGAAGGCGGAATCGTCATCGACATAAACGCGCTGGTGGGCCAGTTCATGAAACACCAGGCCCGCGAGATAGGTTTCATCCTGGCGCAGCATGGTCGACAGCAGCGGATCACTTGACCAGCCCAGCGTCGAATAGGCGGTGACGCCCGAGACATGGACGTCAAAACCCTGTTGCTGAAGCCCGGCAGCGGTTTTAACCGCAATGTCCTTGAAGAAATATCCCCGATAGGGCACGCAGCCGAACACCGGAAAACACCAGACCTGCGGCATGAGCGAAAATTCGGGTGCTGCAAACACCGCCCAGGTTACATAGTCCCGGCCAATATCGACGTAAGAGCGGTAGCTCGCATTGTCGGGCAGGTCGAGTTTGTCGGTAGCAAACTGCCTGATGGCGCGCGCCGAGGCCATGCGCGCGCGCAAGCCCTCGGGCGTCGACGCATCGTCGATCAGCCTGGCGACCGGCTGGCGCGCCGTCATGATCTCGACATGCCCCTTCAGCGACTGCGCATAATAGGAAACCCCGATGCACCCGCTCAGGCCGGACACCAGTCCAAACGCAAAGATCACTCGAAAGAAGATGCGCTTCACGGTCTGCCCACTCGATTGCCCACATGTCCGCCGGAGCACAGGAAAAGATGGCTTTTGAAAGAGGCCTGAGTGGTAAAGCGGCGGGCGGGTTTGGGCAAGGCTGGGAAAGGCTCTCGTTCTCCGCGAGATTGGAATGATGTTGGTCATTATCCTGGGCTGAATTGTCTGAGATCTGCTTCAATCAGTTCTCTCTGGCACGTCTATCTGAAGTTAGTAATAGTCTTGCCCGTCGTATCCTACCTCGGCCCAGAAATTGGCTTCCCGCTGCTCCTTTAGTTCTTCCAAAGACACTTCCTGCCTTTTAAAATCGAGTCGATACATCGGCAACTGCCAGCTATGCCGCAAATGCCCGACGTGATCGTTCGTTGCGTTTTCGGAAATGAGGTTCTCACCTTCCAGGGACTTGAGCATATTGTAGGCTAGCTCTGAGCTTTGCCCTGACGTTTCCTCTCCCGAGAAATCGACTTCGGCCCATGCCGAGGAGACGAGGTCGAGACCTTTTCGGGTGAAGGCGCCTACAGTCTGGAGGGCCTCACAGGTCTTCCATGGGGTTGGATACTGCGGGAACGTTAGGCTTTCCGGGTCATCATAGCTGGGTTCGCTCCAAATTGGGTCCCCTTCTTCGTATGTGATGATGTCGGCGTATAGAAGGGTCTCTCTGGTCGATGTAGCCGAGTTCGGCAGGATGTACTCGCCGTTGTAACCCTCCAGATAATGGGAGCGGCGTTCATTGTTTACGTATGTACGGAGTTCGTTCAGGTCCATCGGCCGCCAGTGCTGGGCTTCGATGTACAGCAACCTCGCGAGGTGGTCGTAGAACAGCCTCATCATTGGTCCAATGAGCGAAGGCCTGATCTTGGGTGGGCACCTGACGATGTCCATGAGGATTAGTATCTTTGCTGCCTCCTCCAGAGCGTGACCTTCAAGTATCTTGGAAGCTCTGGAGTGACCCGGTAAAGCAATAGCGGCATTGAGCAGGTCGGTGGCACTTTTCATCAGGATCGGCAGCCCCTCGGCGATCAGGTCGAGTTGCTTGTCCGGGGTCATGTTCGCGATCACGCGGCCGCGTTTCATGCCTATATCGCTGGATTTTTGTGCTTCAGGCATGGTTGGCGTCTGTTGTTCCCTGATCTGCCTCAACGATCATCCGCGCCCTTTGGTAGAGTTCATCGAATGTGACCACCTCCGGCCGCAAAAGATTCCGGCGAAAGAGTTCGAACGAACGGAACTTTCGGTCATTGACCCCGGGGGCTGTCTGAAACTCCGAAAGGCAGCCGCATATGACATATGAGCGCGGTTCGGTGGTGAATAGGATTTCTCCCGTCGGGGTACCGTCGACGGCATACACAGTTTCCTGCGAGTGCCATTGGTCTAATGCCGACGCCACGGTTCCCTGTATCTGGGCGACGGCCCCCGACAGTTCTTTGGACGGTTGCCAGATACCGGACCGATACTGGTCATCGGTGACAAGAGCTGTGTCGTGTCGCTTAATCTCCACAAAGCAAGTCGTCGATACGACTGCATTTGATCGGAGCAGCGCATCGACGCGCTTACCTGGACCGGTGACCGAAAACCCTCGAACGACCTGTTCCATCTTGCGGTTGTCGAGCGGACCGAAGTGGATCAGCGACAGGCTGGTGCCGAAAATCCATGCATTGCGCTCGAAGAACTTCTGCCACACACCCTCCGGCGTAAGGCCTCGGTGCTCCCGCGTGGCCTGAAAGAAGGCTTGCTCCGTCAGAAGACGTTCGAATGTGCGGAGCTCACGTTTGCGATAGCCTAGCGCGATGACGTCTTCGGTCGTGATCTCGTTGCGGGCCAGTTCTGCGAGTAGCGGTTGGTTGTCGGCTGCCAATCGCTTCATCTGGGCCGGGCTGAGCAGCAACTGCTCAAGATCCGCGTCCGAGATGTTAATCTTACCTTCGTCGGGGAAATTAATTCGCTTAATGTCTGTCAGGAACTTGAGCAGTCGGGTGATTTCGTTGGGCCGAAATGTAAAGTATTCCTTGGCTCCGGTCTTCGTGAACTTCTGGATGGTGAGCGTCTGGATACCGCGGCTGGCCTCAAAGAAGGTTGCCTTGATCTGGAAGCGCCCGGCGGGCGTTTCTCGAAGCACGATCTCGTCCTTGACCAGCCCGAATTCGTGGCCGCCCGGATTGTCGATAACCTTGTTCGCAATCCGGACCTTCTCGCCCACAAAGCCTTTAAAAACCGGGCTGACGTAGGTCTTGTCGGTCCTCATGTGAAGATGGATTTCTTGCTCGCTGACATCGTCCATGCATGACTCCCTAGGTTGCGTATCATAGCAGGGTTCAATCGATAAGACAGCGGTCTGTCGTTAACTCCTAATCGGTGTGTGCTGGTTATTTGTTCCTATTGCGCCAGAGCCACATTGCATGAAAGACAGTAGCCATTCATTTTCGACGCAACAAGCACTCACCCCATCCAAAAAATCCCACCATTTTTTCCACACCCTTTGCCCCCGTGCCACACTCATCCGACCTTCCGTTCCAAGCGGATGGCCGGGGCTGACGGAGCCTTGGCCGGCGGGAGGCGGTGAGTTCTGGCGTACGGGCACCGTACCTGCGGGCCAGAAACTCGGCGATTGGGAACATTCCGGCAAAAAAGCCGGAACCGGAGACCTGCTGGTCCGCGCCAGCACCGGCGGCGTCGAAAGACGCTGGTCCTGACAAGGCCTGATCAGGCTGGACGGTATTGAGGCCGGGAGCAGATCGGGAGTGGGCGGGTTCGGTTGGCGGTTCAGCCGAACGAGACGAAACCGTCCGGGACTGTGTCGACCTGATCGCGGGGAGGAGCCCCATGTGCGCCCGGAAGGCGCATGTGTCCCTCACCGGTGGGGCGCGGCTGACTGCGCCAAGCCACATACTCCATAGCACCACGGGCCATTCGCCCGCGCCCCACAAGTCCGGATTGTTTTTGCC
The DNA here is from genome assembly GCF_026619415.1 of Hoeflea algicola. NCBI lineage: Bacteria > Pseudomonadati > Pseudomonadota > Alphaproteobacteria > Hyphomicrobiales > Rhizobiaceae > Hoeflea > Hoeflea algicola. The sequence goes on along the minus strand of NZ_JAOVZR010000001.1, from coordinate 2,205,676 downwards.
GGACCAGCACATACCCCAGGCCGTCGGCGAGTTATGTTTCGCGCGCGGGGTTTTGGTGTGGATGGTGGGCTGGCGGGACAGGACATACATGCCGCGACGCATTGCGGGCGCGATCACTCCACACCGTCTTACCGGACTTGATCCGGTATCCAGCACGTCCAAGTCCTTGGGCGGAAAGAGTCCTTTGACCCGGCAGACGCCGGGTCGCTGGATGCCGGATCAAGTCCGGCACACGGATGATCGGAATGGCGCCTTGGAGACCGAGGATGACGAAGGTTTGTGCCGAGCATGACGGGGCAATGCCGGTCCCCAAAACCCACGCAAACAAAACCCCGAAAGCGGGGGGCGCTTCCGGGGTCGCAAATGTTTCGCAATCAGTGTGCGGTCAGTCGGCGACGGTGACCAGTGCCTTGTCGCGCGCAGCAGCGGCCTTCTGGACGGCGTCCTGGACCTTCTCAAAAGCGCGAACCTCGATCTGGCGCACCCGCTCGCGGCTGATGCTGAATTCGGTCGACAGGTCTTCCAGCGTGATCGGATCGTCACGCAGACGCCGCGCCTCGAAGATACGCCGTTCGCGCTCGTTGAGCACGTCGAGCGCGCCCTGCAGCATGGCTCGGCGGCCTTCAAGCTGATCCTGTTCGACCAGCATGTCTTCCTGGCTCTCGGATGTGTCGACCAGCCAGTCCTGCCATTGGCCGGATTCGCCCTCGGAAGCCTTGATCGGCGCGTTCAGCGAGGCGTCGCCTGCAAGCCGCCGGTTCATCGAAATCACTTCGGCTTCCGAGACATTGAGCTTGGTGGCGATTTCAGCCACCTGGTCGGGGCGCAGGTCGCCATCCTCGACAGCCTGAATCTTGCTCTTGACCTTGCGCAGGTTGAAGAACAGCCGCTTCTGGTTGGCGGTGGTGCCCATCTTGACGAGGCTCCAGGAGCGCAGAATGTATTCCTGGATAGAGGCCTTGATCCACCACATGGCGTAGGTGGCAAGCCGGAAACCGCGTTCCGGATCGAATTTCTTGACCGCCTGCATCAGCCCGACATTGCCCTCGGAGATCACTTCCCGATCGGCAGGCCGTAGCCGCGATAGCCCATGGCGATCTTGGCGACCAGCCGGAGATGGCTGGTGACGAGCTTGTGCGCCGCCTTGGTGTCCTCATGTTCGAGGAAACGCTTGGCGAGCATGTATTCTTCCTGAGGCTCCAGCATGGGGAACCGGCGAATTTCCGCTAGGTAACGGTTAAGACCGTTCTCGCCTGCGGAGATTGTTGGCATACTTGATTGGGCCACAACAGCACCCTTTCTCCCGAATTTCAGCTTCCTGACGGCAAGCTTCCCGGCTCGAACCGGACGATGCGTTCGAACCTGTCTAGGTGTCATCTAATTGTGGCGAAACCCGGGATCAAGGTGCAAACGGCTCACGCTCGCGTGATTGCAGGGGTCCCGCCGGTCAGAGGCTTGCAAAAGCCAGCCGCAATTCTTCCATATCCGGCGGCAACGGTGCCTCGAAACGCATGGTTTCGCCACTTGCCGGGTGCTCGAATACCAACAGAAATGCGTGCAGCGCCTGACGCGAGAAGGCGTTGACGGTCTCGCGGACATTGTCGGGCAGCCGGTTGGCCTTGGTCCGGAAAGCGCCGCCATATTCGGCATCGCCCACCAACGGATGGCCAATATGGGCCATGTGCACCCGGATCTGGTGGGTGCGACCGGTTTCGAGACGGCATTCCACCATCGAGCCGGCGCAGGATCCGTCGGGCTTTTCCTCATAGCGCTCGGTGACCAGATAATGGGTCACGGCGTGGCGGACATCGTCGCCGTCATCCTTGCGCACGGCGCGGCGAATGCGGTCGCGACCGCGACCAAGGCTGGCATTGATGGTGCCCTTGAGCCCGTGCGGCTTGCCCCAGACGAGCGCCTGGTAGGCGCGCTCCAGCGGGCCGGTGAGGCCATGGTCAGCGAATTGTTCTGCGAGATGGCGGTGGGCGAGATCGTTCTTTGCCACCACCATCACACCGGTGGTGTCGCGGTCGAGCCGGTGGACGATGCCGGGCCGGCGCACGCCGCCAATCCCCGACAGGCTGTCGCCGCAATGGTGGATCAGGGCGTTGACCAGGGTTCCGGTCCAGTTGCCGGCGCCGGGATGCACCACCAGACCGGCCTGCTTGTTGAGCACGATCAGGTCGGCATCCTCATACAGGATATCCAGCGCGATATCCTCGCCCTGCGGAATCGGGTCCTCGGGCTCGGGCATGACCAGTTCAACCTGGTCGCCCGCCTGGATCTTGTGCTTGGCGTGGGTGGCGGTCTTGCCGTTGACACTGACCGCGCCGGCCTCGATCAGCGCCTTGACCCGGCTACGAGAAATGTCGGGTTCGAGCGTCGCCGCCAGCCAGACATCAAGCCGGCCTTCGGCATCTTCGCCCGCCACAAGGATTTCAGGCGCCGCGTGGGGTTCCCTATCGGGCTGGGCTTCGGTAAACGGTGTCGCGTTCTTCAATTTCAGGGTCCGCCCGGCAAGGAATGGTAATGTCGCAAGTCAACGAGGACGATCTCGACGAAAAGCCGCTTGATCCGGATATGGAAAAGGTGCGGCGCAAGATGGTACGGCTGCTGGCCGTGTCGATCGCCATCATGTTCATCGGCCTTATGGCCGTGCTGGGCGCAATTGTCTATAAATTCACGCGCAGCGACGATTCAAATGTTGCGGCCAAGGTACCTTCCAGCTCGTCTATGACGGTGCCCGCCGATGCACCGGTCGAGGCCGTGGCGGGGCTGCCGCAGGGGTTTACGGTCGAAAGCGTGTCGCTTGACGGCACCCGCATCGGGTTTTTCGGCCGGGCCGAGGATGGGTCGCGACGGCTGATCATTCATGATTTGTCGGTGGGCCGCAATGTCGGCGACATCGTCGTGATCAACCGCTGAGCATGACCGCGCCGGCGCGCCTGACGCCTGTTACCGACCCTGCAGATCCGCGCATCGCCGAATTTACCGCGATGCGCGATCGCGATCTGGCGGGGCGCGGCAACCGTTTCATCGCCGAAGGCCGGGTGGTGCTGCAGGCGCTTGCCGACGCCGAGGCAGATCACAAGCGGTTCGTGATCGAAAAGGTCCTGATCCTGGAAAACCGTGTTGCCGGGTTGAGCGAGCTGATCGCGCAGCTCGATCCGGACTGTCCGGTCTATGTCGCCGGGCGTGAGGTGATTGATGCGGCCGTCGGATTTGCCATGCATCGCGGGGTTCTGGCGCTGGGGCGGCACCTGCCGGTGGCGGGATTGCGTGAATTCATTTCCCGATTGCCGGAACAAGCATTGCTGGTGGCGGCCTGCGGCATTGCCAATCATGACAATATCGGCGGCATCTTTCGCAATGCCGGGGTGTTTGGCGCCGATGGCGTCGTGCTCGACGATAGCTGCTGCGATCCCTTGTACCGCAAGGCTATCCGGGTTTCGGTCGGCGCGGCGCTCAGGGTTCCGTTCTGCCGCGGCGGTTCGATTACTGAGCTGGTGGCCGAATTGTCGAGCCACGGTTTCGAGGTCGTCGGATTGTCACCGCGCGGCACCGAAGCGCTGAGCGATTTTCAGCCTGGCCGCCGGGTCGCACTGCTGGCCGGAACCGAAGGCGAGGGATTGCCCGAGGAAATCATCAACCGGGTGAAGACGCTCAGAATTGAGCAGGCGCCAGGGCTCGACAGCCTTAACGTGGCGACAGCGAGCGGCATTGCGTTGTGGCATGCGGCGAGCCGGATGGGCCGGACCAGTCGCTAACTGCGATCGCGCCGAAAGCCGCTGGAAATGGGACAGATCGACCCGGCGCATTTGTATCGATTGGGCGAAATACGAGACTGATCTGATCCACCCAGGATAGTGCACGGGCAGCCGCCTCAGTGGCTGGCATCCAGCATCTGGCGGGCACGGTCTGCAAGACTCGGGCCTGAATTGCTCGCCCGGTTGGGCTCTTCGCTGCCTTTGAGAATCTTGCGAATCGGTGACGCGGGCCCATCACGGCTGGCGGTCAGTTCCACCATCATGGCGGCGACGGCGGCAATTTCGCGCCGCAGGGCTGCATCATTGCCGCTCTTGTTGGCTTTCATCAGCCGCTCGATCAGCGCTGCCTGGCGGGCGCGAAGCCGGTCGATTTTTTCATCCTCGGACAGATCTTCGGCAATATCGTCCGCACCTTCGAAGTCGGCAGGCTCGTCATCGCTGTTGTTGGCGACGTCATTGTCGTCACGGCTTGTCGCCAAAACCGGCTGCGACGCATTCTCCACCCGACGCTCATTGGTGGTGGCGCGCTCGGGCTTGTCGGGTACCCCTGCTGCGCGTGCAGTCTTCTGGGCATCCCTGAGGTCGCGTTTGACTGACCTCAGTTCGTTCGACATGTCCTTGTTTTTCTGTTTGTAGCGCTCGACATCCGCGCTGCGTCGGTCCAGCGCATCTTCGCGGTCCGTGAGCTTTGTGATGGTGGTTGCCAGCTTCTGCTCGATCTCGGCGAGACGAGTTTCCTCGCGGTTCAGGCGGAACGACAGATCCTGGTTTGCCGCTTCGGTTTCCTTGAGCGTTTCACGCAAAGCGCGGCGTTCGTCGCGCAGCTCGCGGATCTGCGATTTGAAGTTTTCCGCTTCGGTGTCGAGCGTCACCAGATCGATGCGCATCTCCTCGATTTCGGAACCAAGGCGGTTGATCTGATCGTTGCGGTGCTCGATTTCATGCTGGCGGGCTTCGGCCAATCGTGTTGCCACACCCAATTCAGCGGTGAGATTGATGATCTCTTCCTCACGCTTGTGCAGGTCGGCGCTGAGATCACGAATACTGGCATCCTTGGCCTCGATCGTCTGTTCGGCGTCGATTTTTTCCGCGCGCAGAGCGATCAGGTTTGCGGACAGTCGGGTGGCGCGGGCGCTCGCTTGGCTGAGTTCATCGCGGCTGTGCCTGAGGTCGACCGAGATCTCGCGCGTTTTCCGCCGCATAAGCAGCGCGCGCCATATCCTTCTCGGCACGGATTTCGGCAGCCGAGAGCGGCACGCTTGCGCGCATGCGCCTCTCGGTGAGGGTTACCACGCGGCGCTGAATAATGGGCGCGATGATCAGCGCCACCAGAGCGGCGGCAAGAAAACCCAGAGCAAACAGCAGGACAAACTCAATCACAGTGGATCCATCTTAACAAAAACCGGGCCGATGTCGTCGCGTCTGAACCAGGAAACAAGCTTTAAGCATGACAGACCCACCTCGGCAAGCAGCTGCTCCATTGCAGGTCATTGCTGCACACCCGGTCAGGTTCAAATTGCCGTGTCATGGCCGCAAACTTTGTCGGTGTGGGAGGTTGGTCAGACCGCGGCGGGGTGAGGCCAGAGGAGAATTTGCTGTAAAGAAAAAGCAGCCGTTGCGGCTGCTTCATCCTGTGGCTCCAGACTAATTGTCAGAATGGATTCCAAGTCGGCGCCGTTGTCATCTTGAGATAGCCGACATTGATGCCGAGACGTGCGCCGACGCCGGTCCGGATCGGAACCACCAGAACGCCATCGCGCTTCAACACGGTCATGCCAAGGCCTGCAATCACGTAGGCCGAGCCGGAAACGCCGCCAAACCTGCCATACACGCCTTCGACGCTCGGCAGATTGTAGACCAGCATCATGGTCCGGTTGCCGCTGCCGCCGTAGTCCCAGCCCAGCGACGGTCCCTGCCAGAAGACATCGTGCTGGCCGGCGTTCTTGGTGAACAATGCGCCTTCGCCATAGGTCAGGCCGCCGATGAAGGCGCCCGAGGCTTCCTGGCCGAGGATATAGCCGTTGGGGAGCCCGTAGGACTGAAAGGCCTTCTCGACAATCTTGGCGAGGCCGCCCGAGGTGGACCCGAAGAAGCCGTGCCCCGCGTCGACGATTTCCTGTGTTGTGTATTGAGATGAATTTGCCGCCGTCTGGGCATGGGCGCTGGGTGCCAAACCAACAACGACGAGCAGCGACAGCAAAAATGAGGTGATGGCGCAAAGGTAAAGGCGGGACGCGATCATGGGGTCCACTCCGTTGACAAGGCGATAGATACCGCAGGAAAGATTGATCACATTGTGGCGCGCCGATCTTAATAAGCGGTTTACCAAATGTGGTGTCTTTAGGGCGATATTCCTTCCGGTGCGGCGGGCGATAGGCCACCTTGCGGTCACCCGGCGGGAGGCGGCGCTTGCGATAAAACGCACCTGGTGCAATTTTGCTGTCACGACAATTCGGCGCGCGGGGCGCGCGAACAGGAGATTTCGATGTCGAAGAACCACAACTTGACCTTGGCAGGCCCAGACCTGGCTGCGCTTTTGTGCAGCCGCGTGTGTCATGACATCATCTCGCCGGTCGGGGCGATCAACAACGGGCTCGAACTGCTCGATGAGGGCGGTGCCGATGCCGACGCCATGGACCTGATTCGGACCAGCGCGTTCAATGCCTCGGTCAGGCTGAAATTTGCCCGCCTTGCGTTTGGCGCATCTGGCTCGGTGGGTGCGTCGATTGATACAGGCGAGGCTGAAAAAGCGGTTCTCGATTATGTGTCCGCAGACAAGAAGACCGAAGTGAAATGGAGCGGCCCGCGGGCGATCATTCCCAAGAACCAGGTCAAATTACTGCTCAACCTGTTCCTGGTCGCCTATGGAGCAATTCCGCGTGGCGGGGAAATCGATGTTACGCTGGAAACACCGGAAACCGATCCACGGTTCCGGCTGGTCTGCAAGGGCCGGATGGTTCGAGTGCCGCCAAAATTCCTCGAAATCTATTCCGGTGACCTCGACGAGGCGATCGATGCCCATTCGATCCAGCCCTATTACACTGTGCTTCTGGCACAGGAGGCAGGATTGACGCTGGCCTGTTCGGCAAATGCTGATGAAGTCGTGTTTACCGCCCAGCGCACAGAAGCGACGCCGGCCTGAATTTGATCAGAGCGTTGCCGGGAACCCAATCCTTTCGGCAACGCTCCGTTAAGCCTGTCTGATTACGGAATCTTTGCTTCCTCACGCTAGTCTTTCAACTATACCGACGGTTCTCGCTATTGGAGCTGTCAAAAGACATAGCAAGAGGAGAGCCGCCATGCGCCGCTTGATGATCGCCGATGATTCCGCCGTAATCTGCAAGGTAGCCAAGCGCATCCTGACAGGTCTGGATTTCCTGGTCATTGAGGCATCAAACGCGGGCGAGGCGATGATCATGTGCGATGCGCAACTGCCCGAGGTTCTGCTGGTCGACGCCGGCATGACCGATGCTCTGGATCTGATTTCCTCGGTACGGCAGATGGATGGCGGCAAGAATGTGCGCATCCATTACCTGATGATCGAGAAAGATTTCAAGCAGATGATGGCCGGCAAGCGCGCGGGCGCGGATGATTTTCTGCTCAAGCCGTTCGACCGTCGCAGCCTGACCGAAGCTTTTGCTCCCTACGCGGTTGCGGCCTGACCGACTTTCGGGGCTGGTGTTTGCCAAGCCCTTGGCTTGGGCTTTTCCAAATTCATGCAGCAAAAAACCCGCCATGTCTGGCGGGTTTTTTTGTCTCAGTTATTGCGCCTGAGAGAAATCAGGCACTTTCCCGAATTTCGGCCTCTTCCGGCTCGCGCAGCACATAGCCACGGCCCCAGACCGTCTCGATGTAATTCTTGCCACCAGCCGATGTGGCCAGTTTCTTGCGCAGCTTGCAGATGAAGACGTCGATGATCTTCAATTCCGGCTCGTCCATGCCACCATAAAGATGGTTGAGGAACATTTCCTTGGTCAGGGTCGTGCCCTTACGCAGCGAAAGAAGTTCCAGCATCTGGTATTCCTTGCCGGTCAGATGCACCCGCTGCGAGCCGACTTCCACGGTCTTCGCATCGAGATTGACGACCAGGTCGCCGGTGGTGATGACCGACTGGGCGTGGCCCTTGGAACGCCGAACGATGGCATGAATACGTGCGACCAGTTCATCCTTGTGGAATGGTTTGGTCATGTAGTCATCAGCGCCGAAGCCGAGCCCGCGCACCTTGTCCTCTATGCCTGCCATACCGGACAGGATCAGGATCGGTGTCTTGACCTTTGAAAGCCGCAATGTCCGCAAAACCTCGTAACCGGACATATCCGGCAAATTGAGATCGAGAAGGATGATGTCATAATCATAAAGTTTGCCGAGATCGACGCCCTCTTCACCCAGATCCGTGGTGTAGACGTTGAAGCTTTCAGACTTCAGCATCAATTCGATGCTCTGCGCTGTGGCGCTGTCATCCTCGATCAATAAAACCCGCATATTTGTCCCCTTTTCCGCCGCCGAAAGGTCATCCTGATCCACTTGTGCGATACGGATCCAGTCGTTGCCTGATTTGGAGGCTGCCATGGAATGGTTAACAAATTCTAATCGGGTTACGCAACCAATATCGAATTGTTAATTATCACGGGCAAACTCCTGATTCATATTTGGAAATCCCTATCAATCTTGTTGATGTGAAACATGAAGAAACATCATCAACTGATTCAAAGGACTCTACAAAGCAGGCCGAAAAAACATGTTTTCCGTTTACCCCGCCTTAAACCATGACCGTTAGTATTAACGATGCCCGTAAATGAATGGTTACCGTGGCGGTAAAAAAGTTAACGCTATGGTCATTTTTTGAGACAGCGGGTGCGGCGCTTGTGCCGGAGTTGTGAATTTTCAGTAACCGGGGTCTCGCATCACGGGAGTATTGCGTATGAAGTCGCGTGAGAGCCATGTTCGCCTGAAACAATTTCAGGTCAACGAAAAAACCCGTCAGCTTGGGCAGATCCAACTGATGATGGCGGAAATGGAAAAGATGGCGGCCGAGCTGGAGTACCAGATCACCGCCGAGGAGAAAAAGGCCGGCATCACCGATCCCTCCCATTTTGCCTATCCAACCTTCGCCAAGGCGGCGCGTCAGCGGTCGGACAATCTGCAGAATTCAATTCGCGAATTGAAAGTGCAGCTTGATGCGGCCGAGCTCGCGCTCGAAGAGGCACAGGCTGACTATGATAAGGCGGCAGCGCTTGAAGAGCGTGACGCCGGCCACCGGTCCACCCGGGCGGTTTGACGGCCAGGGCCTTCGGGGCCTGAGGAAACGATCATTTCATGGTCAGGCGCGGGCTCAAGCTCGCGCCTGCGATTGAATGTGTGCCGCGGTCAGACCCGTTAATGCGGGCAGGGCCAATGCACTCGTGTGGCTGATTGGCGCTGCGGTCAGACGACCGCGTCGCGCCATTCCGGATGGCGCTGTGCCTGGGCTTTGAAAAACGGACAGAGCGGGATGATTTTCCAGCCGCCGGCACGGGCGGCTTCAACGGCATGTGCGGCAAGCGCCTGACCCACGCCCTTGCCGCGCAAGCTGTCGGGAACGCCGGTATGATCGATGATGATCAACTGGGGTGACGTCCGTGAATAGGTCATTTCGGCTTCAACGCCATCGAGGCGGGCAATATAACGGCCGCCGCTCGGTCCTGTTTCCTCGGTGATTTGCATGACAGTCCCCCATTTGCCAATTGGCGTTGATCTCGGATATGGAGATCAGGCGGCACCGGATCAAGTTCACAGGAGAGACAATGCGTTGGATGCTTGTGGCGGCGCTTGTGCTTGCGCCGCTTTTTTCGGCCTTGGCGTGGTGTTGCCACTGGTTCGGTTTGAAACGCTGTATTTTTTCGATCAGTCGCCATCGCTCCTGGGCGTGGTCGCGGCGCTGTGGACCGGTGATGATGCGGTGCTGGCGATTGTGGTCGCACTGGTGTCGTTGGTGTTTCCGGTGATCAAGATGCTGGTGATCACCACCGAAGCACTGGGACAGCGGCCCGAATCAGCGCTGGCGCAGGCGGTGCTGCCGCAGCTCAGCCGTTGGTCGCTGATGGATGTGGTGTTGGTGGCGCTGGTGATCGTCGCGGCGAAAACCGGTGGAATCGCCAGCGCGTTCTCGCAGCCCGGTCTGTGGTTTTACGCCGGCTCCGCCTTGACGGCGGCACTGGCCCATGGACTGGCGGGACGAGCCTCAGCACAGTGAACCGACGGTGTTTGCCGTCACGCCGGTTGCCTAACCGAAGCGCGTATCTTTGAACCGCCCCCGGAAGGGGACGGGATTGAGATACGGGACGGAAAAGTGACGGCAGTGCGGCTCAGTGCCGGTATTGCTGGATGCGCGTGGTGCGCAGACCGGCAAGGCCATGGTCGCTGATCGACGACTGCCAGGAGAGGAACTCCTCGACAGTTAACGTGTAGCGTGCACAGGCCTCTTCGAGACTGAGCAGGCCGCCGCGGACAGCGGCTACCACTTCTGCCTTCCGGCGGATTACCCACCTTCGGGTGTTGGCTGGCGGCAAATCGGCGATCGTCAACGGACTCCCGTCGGGGCCGATCACATATTTGACGCGGGGTCGTACCATATCGGTCATTGGACTCTCTTACACACTCAAGACCTACTGACCTGACCCTACAGGCGTGGGTTTAAAATTTGCCTAAGGGCCTGACAAGGTTTCGGTAATCTTTGGCACAGGGGGCAAAACGGATGGCCCGCGACCGCAAGTCGCGGGGGGTGTCTTGTTGCGTGCGGCTGCAAACCCTATAAAGGGAGTGTCCGGAACGGACATATTTGCAACCGCTTGATCAGCGCCTTGAACGCTGTTGAATGACGGGAAAGACAGTGAACAATCTCGATATAGACAAGGATCCGCGCGATACGCGGGTAGTGGTCGCCATGTCTGGCGGCGTGGACAGTTCGGTCGTGGCCGGGCTTCTTGCCCGTCAGGGCTATGATGTGCTGGGCGTGACGCTGCAGCTTTATGACCATGGCGCAGCCGTGCACCGGGCCGGCTCCTGTTGTGCCGGGCAGGACATCGATGATGCCCGCCGAGTCTGCGAAACGCTCGGTATTCCGCATTATGTGCTGGATTATGAAAAACGTTTTCGCGAAGCGGTGATCAACCCGTTTGCCGAAAGCTACGTGGCGGGCGAAACGCCAATCCCTTGCGTTGCCTGCAACCAGACTGTCAAATTCGCCGATCTGCTGGCGACGGCGCGCGATCTGGGCGCCGATGCGCTGGCGACCGGGCATTATATCCGCTCACGGGCCAACCCGGTTCCAGGCCATCCGGGCCGTCGGGCGCTTTACCGGCCGGTCGATGCGGACCGCGACCAGAGTTACTTCCTGTTTGCCACCACCCAGAACCAGCTCGATTACGTGCGCTTTCCGCTTGGCGAATTGCCGAAAATCCGCACCCGGGAGCTCGCTGCGGAAATGGGTCTGACGGTAGCGCAGAAGGCCGACAGCCAGGACATCTGCTTCGTACCGCAGGGCAATTACGCCACCGTGATCGAGAAACTGCGCCCCAATTCGGCGCTGGCCGGCGAGATCGTCCATATTGACGGGCGTGTGCTGGGCGAGCACCCCGGCATTGTTCATTTCACCATTGGCCAGCGCCGCGGCATTGGCGTGGCAACTGGAGACCCGTTGTATGTGGTGCATCTCGATGCGCGCTCGCGGCGGGTGATTGTCGGCCCGCGCGAACTGCTTGATACGCGCCGGCTGATGCTGCGCGATGTCAACTGGCTGGGCGATATGGATCTGGCCGAGCTTGGCGCGGACGGGCTGGAGTGCTTTGCCAAGGTGCGCTCGACACGGCCGCCAAAGCCGGCCGTGCTGCGGTGCGTTGACGGCGAAATCTCGGTCGAGCTCGTCGAGGGCGAAGCCGGTGTCGCGCCGGGGCAGGCCTGTGTGCTCTACTCGGCCCCGGGTGACGATGCGCGGGTGTATGGCGGCGGTTTTATCAGCCGTTCGGAACGCTCGCCCGCTGCCGAAGCCATGCTTGCCACCCTGCTGCGCCCGGCGGCCTGAGCGGGCCTCCCGTTGAAAATTCCGCCCCTGACTTTACAATCGGGGGCGGGAAGCTGCCTTCAATCGTGGCGGACGCTGCCCTCCGAGAGGATCTCGATCACCGCCAGACCATCGGCCACGCGCGTGCGCGATGGGGCACCGGTACGGATGCACTCGATGAAATGGCTGCATTCACGGGTCAGCGGCATACCATCGGCGATGTCGACATATTCCGGATCAACCATTTCCGATTGCCAGCCGGATTCATCCTCCCACAATTTGTGGTGATAGATGGCCAGTTTCTGGTTCCAGGGCGCGACATCGTCAAACACAGCCATCGCCTTGGTGCCGATTACGGTGAGCTTGCGTTCGCGGTAGGGGTTGAGCCGCGAGGTGAAGACATGGCTGCGGATGCCGCCGGGAAATTGCAGATGCAGATGCGCAAAATCGGATAGCCGGTTGAGAATCGCCGAGCCGACGCCGCGCACATTGATCGGCTTTTCGCCGGTGATCGCCAGAATCAGTGACAGGTCATGCGGGGCAATGTCCCACAAAGCGTCGTTCTCGGCGTGAAACTTGCCCAGCCCCACACGATGTGAATGGATGTAGCGTATCGCGCCGAGCTCGCCCCTGGCGATCATCGCTTCAAGCGCCTCAAAAGCGGGGTGGAAGCGCAGCACATGGCCGGTCATGGCAACCAGATGCGGGTTTTGTGCCGAGGCCTCGACCACGCGCCGGGCATCGGCCACCGACAGGGCGATCGGTTTTTCGACCAGCACATGCTTGCCCGCTTCCAGCGCCGCAACCGCCGTGTCGGCATGGTATTGCGGCGGCAGCGCCAGCACCACAGCATCGATCGCCGGATCGTCAAACACTGTCTCAAGCTTGAGCGGCTTGACGTCATGGCGGGTGGCCAGCGTCCGGGTGCGGTCATCATGACGATCGGCGACCCCGTAGAGCACGCCGAGCTCGGACAATGTGCGGGCGTGGTTGGACCCCCAGTAACCGCAACCGATGACCACGACGTTGGGGGGAGGGGAGCTTTGCATGGGCGGATCTGGTCCTGTCATCTCGGGGCTGCGGAGTATGGCTCCGGAATTAGACCCGTTGGCAACGCAAGGCAAGGCGCGGGGCCGCGACCGAAAGCCCCAAGGCACGCGGCGGTGACCGTGAAACGGCACGCGCGGGAGTTATGGATGAATTGGCGTCGAAAAGCCCAAAGTACGCTTGACACCGGCAGGCGCCGCCCCTTATATCCCGCCCGTCCAGACCGGTTTTCACCGGCGGCTGGCGGCGGGGTAGCTCAGCTGGTTAGAGCAGCGGAATCATAATCCGCGTGTCGGGGGTTCGAGTCCCTCTCCCGCTACCAAATTTCTTTAATGAAATAAAATGCTTAGAGTTTGTTGCCCGCAAGGGCACGTCGCCAACATTTCTGAATGTTTGCTATCTACCATTTGCGAATGGCTTCTGGCCTGCCTCAGTTAAGTCAACGAACTTGGCTGGGGCGAGCGGGCACAGAGCGCGATGGTTCGGGCGTGACCAACATTTCCCGAATAGGGCACATCGGGGGCCGTGGCCCCACGCAGCGGGCTTGCCGAGATCGAAGTTGTGATGCTGTCTGGTGCCCGATGGGTGCGAAGGCTCAAGGAAGAGTTTGCCGCTTCTGGATTGTCCAGCTTGACCTACCCGTTTAGAGGCCACTGTCGAACTGCGTAATCGCAGGCATTCTTGTCGGAAGAGGAACCGAGCATTGGCGACATCTGCGGCTGGTCTCCACTGGTTAATCAATCAGGGATTGTGCGGTATTTCCTGCTGCAAAACCATATGAACAATAATTTCCTTCTTTGATATCATTGATGCTCTTCAACTATGGACGCGCAAGAACGTGAGAAATATAAATAATAACAATAAGATCCAGTTGAGGCGGCCAGAGTGCGGCGTCGGGAGTGTATTGCGTCCAGGCGGCCGCAAGATGCATAGAGAGCGCAGGCGCGCCGAAACGATCAACTGCCTGTTCAAGGCGGGAGTCGTCGATCGACGCGGCCCCGGCCGAAGCTTTGAAGCGGTCGAATACACCACCCTCGAATGGGTCGACTGGTTTAACAACCGCCGCCTGCTGGAACCCATCGGGAACATCCCGCAAGCCGAAGCCGACGCAAGCTTCTGAGCAGCTCTGGAAAGATCAGACAAGGCCGCTTAACTCAATCCAAACAACCTCCGGAAAACCTGAGGCGGTTCAGGATGCGAAAGAAACGGCATATCGCTCGCACCGAAAACAGCGGGAGAGGTTCAGGTTTGGGGTGCCACTCTACGGCCCATTCGTCATTTGCCACTCAGACCAAGAGTTTTTCAACCTTCTCGTGGTCCCATTCCATACCGATCCCGGGCGTGTTGGGTACGTGATAGAAACCATCTACGACCTTCGGCGGATCAACGAGAATGGCATCCGCCCAGTCAACATATTCAAGCCAGTGAGCCGTTGGTGTTGCGCACAGGAGATGGCCGCTGACTTCGGGCAGCAGATGGCTGGACATTTCCAGCCCGTGCGCAGCGGCAATGCCGGCAGCATGGATCCATCCCGTAACCCCTCCGATGCGGCCCGCATCTGGCATAACCCAATCAGTGGCGCGTTCCGAATAGGCCTCTGCCAATTCCGCCGGGCTGTTGAAATTCTCGCCGATCTGCATCGGCAGATTTAGAGTCTGGGTTATCTTGCGGTTACCCGCCCAATCATCATGACGGATCGGTTCCTCGATCCAATAGGCACCTTCGGCCTCGATTGCTCTTCCCCGCTGCAGGGCTTCAGTGACCGTTAGAGCCTGATTGTAATCGACCATGATCCTGATTTCATCGTCAAGACGGTTTCGAACCGCCCGCAGAACCGCCAGGTCCTCATTCAACGTGGGATATCCGAGCCTCAGCTTTGCCGCGCTGAAGCCGCCTTCCAGCAAGGCCTCGGCTTCGTCTGCTGCGGCTTCCGGCGACATTAACCCGAGCCCGCAGGAGTTATACGCAAGGATTGGCCTCGGACTTGAACCCAGCATCGTGGCAAGCGGTAGATTGGCCGCGCGCGCCTTGGCATCCCACAATGCCATATCGAGTGCGGCAAGCGCCATACGTGCGGTGCCAACGACACCCAGAAGCGCGAACCTGCGTTCCAGCAATGCTCCGATCGCAACGGGATCGACGAGTTTTCCTTTCACAACCTCGACAGCATCCTCAAGCAAGGCTGCGATCGCGGATCCTCCGCTCCTGCGGTATGTAAATAGATATGTTCGCCCTGTGATCCCCTCTTTGGTGAAGAGGTCTACCAACAAAAGGGGGGCGGACTTTACTTGAGCCGCGCTTGTTCCCAAGACAAACCGCAAGGGAACTTCGATCAATTGTGTTTTAACCCCATCTATCGTCAGCATTTTATTTACTCCTTCGTAAATATTCAAAAATTGATGTAATCATGACTACGCGCCGGTTTGCTTTGGCCGGATGTGCCCGTAACCGGATGTAACCCCCATTATGGCCGGGGGCTTCGTGACGTGATCTGCAGCATATTCCCGGTTTGGGCGCGCCGCCGGCATGCCCCATTCAGGGTATGCCTTGGTAATCGCGACGGGCCCATTTGAGGAGTGGCTTTCCCGCAGTGGCGAGCCAGCTCTGTTTATGCCTCGGGTGACTAGAAGTACTGCGGATCTACAGTGCGTCATTTTCCCTTTTTAGGTGATGGTGAACGCACTCGGTTCCGTAGATGGTCAAAGGTGTCAAGCTGCAGCGGGGCCCTCTGCCAGCGGCGCCAGAACAGCCAGAATGAACTCATTGGCCGGCGTTGGCACACCGACTTCCCGGCCGAGGTCGACAATGCCGCCACTTAGCCAACGAAGCTCCATCGGTTTGCCTGCTTCGAGGTCGTGAAGCATGGATGCTTTCATGGCGTCCGGCAGTGTGTCGACAAAGCGCATCCTGTCGTCGGCATAGTCTTCGGGTAAATGGACCCCGCGCGCCCGTCCGACGGCAACCGCTTCGGCTATAATCTGGCGCAGCAACTGGCGGGTTTCGGGGGTTTTACGCAGTATTCCTATCGGCAAACGCGTTGCGGCGGTGGCCGCGGATAGACCAACCAGAAATACGTACTTCTCCCAGAGGACCTTTTCGATGTCGCTTGAGGCCTTGGCTTCGATCCCTGTCGAGGCGAAACTAGCGACAATGGTTCTGACTCGATCCGAAACCGATTGGTCATATTCGCCGATCGTGATTTTCTGGAGGTCGCCGGTCTGCCCTACCACGCCGGGCCGTGTGATTGCGGTCGCCACATAGCCGACGCCGCCGAGGACCGCCTTCTCATCGAACCGCTGTTTGAGAATGATGTCCTTTATCACCCCGTTCTGCAGCGACAGAATGCTCGTGTTGTCACCGACAACGACCTTCACGGTTTCTATCGCCGCCTCCATATCCCACATTTTGACGGCGAAGAGCAGGAAGTCGACCTTGCCTATATCTGCAGGCTTTTCGGTCGCCATAACGTCATATTTTTGCGAAGTTCCATCGGTGATATTCTCGATAAGCAGGCCTTTTTCGCGGATTGCCTCAAGATGGGCGCCACGCGCGATGAATGAAACATCATGCCCCGCCTCGGCCAGCTTTGCGCCGTAAAATCCTCCGACGCCACCGGCGCCCATAACTGCAACTTTCATATTCAACACCTCGAACTTATAATTGGCCAACCGGTTAACCAAAAAATCCATAAAGGCGAACCAAAGTCCTGTCAATGGTACCTGTTTTTCCCCTTGGAAGGATGGTTTGGCTGGATGGGTGAAATCGTAGCCCTGCGTCAACCAAACCGAACCAGCGCAATGCGCATATGTTCTGTGTTTCTGCGTGCCGTTATTGCAAGGCAGACCGGAGGTGACCGGAAGGTTCGAGTTTCAGGTTGTCTGAATCAGGGAATACAGCGAGCGCGCGAGGTAGGCAGTGCCAATCGCGTAGAGTATCCACCAAGTGTAACGACGAAAGTTGGTGTCGGTCAGCCGGTCAAGCACGGAGCGGCTGAGAATGGTCCCGACCACAGCGCAAAGCGCAGCAATGGCAATCACCGGAGGCGTCGTGACATCCGTGGTCTCGCCACGGATTAGCATGCCAAAATACAGCAGTTTCGAAATGTGGGTGATGACCTGACACATCGCCTTGGTGGCGACGATTTCACGGCGGTTCAGGGGGGAGCGAATAAAGAAAATGTCCAACATCGGTCCGGAGACACCGGACAGCAACTGGAATGAAGTGCCGATAAAGCCGCAGATCTCGGCGCCTGCGCGCTGATTGACAGGGGGAACCCACTGTGCCGGAAGAACTCTGCCGATAAAGGGAACGAGCCCGAGTATAAGGAAGATCAACTCCTGCTGAGGCACAATTTCCATGGATGAGAAGAGCGCGCCGGCCAGAAGCAGGCCCAATCCGTATCGAGCGATGATCGTCCAGCGCACATAAGGTCGCCAGAGTAGCGCCCGCCATCCGTTCGAGGTGAGCTGGGTAAGGCCATGCAGGATCATCGCGTCGCCCACAGGCACCATGTAAAGTAGCCCTCCCATCAACAGCATGCCGCCGGCCATACCGAAAACGCCAGACAGAAAGGACGTGCCAACCGCAAGGAAGGCAAAGAAGGAAATCGCGAGAAGTGACATTATTATAAGCTCTTAGAAAAGAAAAATTCTCAAAGCTCGAGCAGATTATGGCGTACCGTCAGCAAGTGAGCGCGCACTGCAGCCTCTGCACGAGCGGTATTTCGCGTTTGAAGCGCGGCTATGATTTCGCCATGCTCCCTGTTGTAGGTCTGGCGCCGTTCTTCCGTGAAACTGGAGCGCTTCATATCACCCCAGTCGGCCTGTTCACGCGAGGTGGTGATGGTCTGATAGACGTCAATCAGGAGCTGGTTGTGCGTCGCTTCCGCAATTGCGTGATGAAATACACCGTCCCAATATTCAAACATCTCGAAATCAACGGCCTCGACAGCCTGGTTCATGGCGTGGCGGATCGCGGCAAGATCGGCGCTGTTGCCTCGCGCAACCACGGGGCCTGCAAGGCAGGGTTCGATCAGCAGTCGTGCCTCCATGATCTCGATCGGGCTCGAATCGCCAGCTGCCGTGCTTATTTCGGGTTTGGCCAGGGGGTCGGGATCCGCGACATAGGTGCCGCTGCCGGTAATACGGACCACGCGTCCCTGCAATTCCAGCCGCGCCAGCGCTACCCGCACCGCGCTGCGCGCAACGTTGAGCTCCGCAGCGAGCGCGCGTTCGGTCGGCAATTTGCTCCCCGGCCCGATATCCGGCCGCTCCAGGAATTTCTCGATCGCCGCATCAACGATATGGGACGGTTTTCGAGATTTCCTGTCGATGTCCTGCAAAGAAAGGGACGGCAAACTCATTCCAAAGACCTCAAATGGTTGAATGTTGATCGGACCAATGTCTATCGCAAAGGCGTAGGTGCGTCACGTTCAATCGGAAAAAAATCCAAATCGGTATTGACCATTTAAACCAAACGGATCTTAATGGTAGCACCAATATTCGTATTTGGCCAGAATTGTGACCCCGATCTTGATTCTGGCGAGCTTGTTTCAAGGATAGGAGGCCTGCATGGCAGAAACTGCACAAAGCGTCGTCGGTGTCGAACACTGGGCTAGGAAGGGCGACGTCAATCTCTTTCTCTGGCAGAAGCGCGCACCTTCTGGAACGCCCAAGGGGACTGTCCTTTTCGTCCACGGTTCCTCCATGGCGTCGCAACCAACCTTTGACCTGCAGGTCGAGGGTCGGCCATGGTCCTCTGCTATGGACTGGTTCGCCTCTCAGGGCTTTGACGCCTGGTGTGTCGACATGGAGGGCTACGGTCGATCGGACAAGAACCGGGACATCGCAGCGAGCATAGCCGACGGAGCGGACGATCTGTCCGCTGCCAGCGACTACATAATGAAAACGACGGGTGCTGAAAAGTTCCTTGTCTACGGGATCTCGTCGGGTGCGCTTAGGGGCGCAGCGTTTGCCGAGAGGCACCCCGAACGTGTTGAAAAGCTTGCATTAGATGCTTTTGTTTGGACAGGCGAGGGCAGTCCAACCCTGGCCGAACGCCGGAAGAAGCTGGATACGTTTCGAGCCATGAAGCGTCGGCCCATAGATCGCGCCTTTGTCCATTCGGTCTTTAACCGGGATCATCCTGGTACAGCGGAAGAGAAGGTTGTCGAGGCGTTTGCCGATGCAATCCTGGCGTTGGACGATTCGATGCCGACCGGCACTTATGTCGATATGTGCGCGAACCTGCCGCTGACCGATCCGGCCAAACTCACCATGCCGACGCTTGTTATGCGCGGCGAGTATGACGGTATCGCTAGCTTCGACGACCTGTTGAAGTTCTTCGCCGCACTGCCTCATCCCAACAAGCAGTTCAGTGTCATGCAGGGTATCTCGCACGCTTCATTTCAGCAGAAGAATTACATGATGGTCTATCAAATCCTGCAGTCCTTCTACGAACAACCTGCTGCGCTCTACACTGGTGAGAAGAAGACCAAATAAACCAATACATCAAAATAGTTGCGTTTAGCCCAGTGTGAATATGCATTGAGAAACCAATCCAGCAAGGCAAAGGACTGACCGATCTGGCAATTACTTCTAAAGGAGGAGGAGAAAATGCGTAAAGATAACCATAGTTGCAATACGGGTATGAGCAGGCGCGGGTTTCTGCGAAACAGCGCGCTTGTTACGGCTGCAGTCGGCATCGGCGGATTTGCGGGCGCTCGCCCGGGGTTCGCTGCCGGTTACCCGAGCCGTGATATCAATATTATTATCCCGACGGGCGAAGGTGGTGGCGCTGACCGCGACGCCCGGGTTTTCACAAAGATCTGGGGTAACCATCTGAAGACGAATTTCAACTTCAGATACTACCCGGGCGCGGCCGGCGAGGTGGGCTATAGGTTCTTCATGAGCAGTGAGCCTGATTGCTACAACCTGCTGTTCGCTAATCTTGGGCCTGAAGTTATCATGCTCGAGTTACAGAAAACCGGGATCGAGGTCGGTCGCGACATTGTTTATGTCGAACAGACCCTGTCTGAGCCAATGAACGTCTGGGTCGGTGCCAATAGCCCGATCAAGTCTCTCGAAGACCTGATTGATACCGCAAAAAAGCGGACCGTTACCTGCGCGGTCAGTCGTCTGCCCCATCCCGCTTCGATCGGTATGCTGGCTATGGGGGAGGCCACAGGCGCCAACTTCACGCTCGTGCCTTATGGCGGCGGCAATCCTTCGGCAATGGCGGCAATTACCGGTGAAGCGGATTGTTGCGCGTTGCCGTTGACCAACTCCATTGTACTCGGCGATCAGGTTCGTGTGCTTGGTGTGTTCGCCAACAAGAACGTGGTGCCTGGAAGCACAGACAACGCGCCGCCGGTCAACCAGGCGCTCGGCACGAACATTCCCCCGATGATCTCTTCGCGCGCATGGGGGCTTCAGGGGGCGGCCGTAGAAGCATATCCGGATCAGGTGAAGATCCTGGCCGATAGTATGCAAGCCACGTTGCAGGATCCGGCCTATGCAAATGCAGTCGAAGCGGCAGGCGTCCCGGCCAGCTTCATTGATCCGGGTGATCGCGAGATCGCAATGGCAAGCGCCCAGCAGTTCGCTGATATGGCCAAGAAATATCGCGATCTTCTAACTGGCAAAAAGTGAGAGCATTGCGAGCCAACCAACGGTGCTGGCTCGCTTTACTTCCCAACGAGTGGAGATTGACATGGCATCGCCAGAAGCGAAGGTCGGGGCTGCGTCAGCAACGGAACTCATCATTCCTGTTACTGGAAGCTTGTACGCCGTCTATTATATCGTTTCGGTTTGGAATTTTCCGTTCCAGGCTCAACTGAGCGGAGTGGTTCTCGCAGGGCTATTTTT
Source organism: Hoeflea algicola (assembly GCF_026619415.1). Lineage (NCBI taxonomy): Bacteria > Pseudomonadati > Pseudomonadota > Alphaproteobacteria > Hyphomicrobiales > Rhizobiaceae > Hoeflea > Hoeflea algicola. The sequence goes on along the minus strand of NZ_JAOVZR010000001.1, from coordinate 2,184,962 downwards.
ATTCTTTGCCCTGCTGTTTTTTCTGCGAACATTCGGTCAGATCGTCACCAACAGGTTTGACTGGCGCGTGGCCGAGTTGCTCGGCCCACCTCAGGAACACCGCGCGCGCGCGGGCTTCTTGGTTCTGGTCTTCGGCTATCTCTATCTCGTGCCGTGGGGTGGCTTCACACTTACTACCTTCGTGTTTCTGCTTGTCGGCAGCTATCTCGCCGGACTTCGGCCTTGGTCCAAAGCGCTGGTCTATGCCGCGGTCGGTGCGATCGGCGGGTGGGTTTTCTTCATCTTGATCCTTGGCACGCGTTTTCCACAGGGTCCTTTCGAACAGCTTGTTACGGTCGTGCAATCATGGATCTGAGCCTCGCCAGTTATTTTGACCTGTTACTTTATTCTTTGTCGATGTGGTACGTCATCATTCCCGCGGTGTTAGCTGGGGTTCTGATGGGTGCAATTCCCGGTTTCAGCGCCGCCAACACGATCATTATGTTACTGCCTCTTACACTCGTGCTGGACGTGCATGTCGCGTTGACGTTCATGGTGGCGCTCTATTGCGCCAGCCAACTGGGCGGAGGAATTCCAGCCATCCTGCTGAACATCCCCGGCACAGGTGGAGCGGCTGCGACCATGCTCGACGGGCATCCCATGGCGCAACGCGGCTTGGCCTCCAAGGCGCTGGCCCTGAGCTTCACCGCTTCGGTGATCGGCGGCCTCCTGACCTCGTTGATCACCCTTGCGAGTTTGCCGTTGCTGTCTCATATCGGCTACTACGTGCATTCACCCGAACTGGTGGTGGTGATGCTCTTCGGGCTCGCGCTTATCGCCGCCATCGCCGCCGACGATATGCTCAAGGGTCTCATCGCCGGCGCACTCGGCCTGCTCCTGGGGGCAATGGGCGCCGACCACATTTACGCTACACCGCGCGGAACCTTCGGCTTGCTCTCCCTGTTTGACGGAGTTCCACTGGTACCCGCTCTTATCGGCCTCTTTGCCATTTCCGAAGCGTTTATCATGCTCGAACAGGGTAAGGGTGCCGTTGCGGGTGACAATAAAGATGTCGTCACACCCAGTTGGTCCCGGGCGCTACATGATGTCTTGGCTTGCTTTCGCCACTGGTGGCTAATCTTGCGCTCCAGCGTGCTTGGGCTTGTCATCGGTGTGCTTCCTGGCGCCGGAGCGCCGATCGCTGCCTTTGTTGCCTATCAGCAAGCGCGGGCCTTTTCCAAGACCCCTGAGAAGTTTGGCACCGGGGCCGAAGAAGGAATCATTGCTCCCGAAGCAGCCAACAATGGCGTCACCACCGGCGCGATGGTTCCCTTGCTAGCGCTCGGGATACCGGGCGGAGAGACCGCAGCGGTCATGATGGTCGTACTGCAATTTCAGGGCATACCTTTTGGACCCCGGCTTTTCGTGCAGGACCCGACGCTGGCCTATGGCGTCATCATGTCGATGTTTGTCGCTTATGTCTTCATGCTCGTCATGATCTTTCCGTTGACACGCTATCTGTCGCGCATCACGCTGATCCCAAATTATTACATGGCGCCACTCATCGTTGCATTCACACTCGTCGGGGCGTTTGTCCCCCGCGGTTTCATGGATGACATCGCAATTGCAGTCGTATTCGGGATCATTGGATATATAGCGCGCAAGACGGGCTACCATGTTGCCGCCATCTTGATCGGCGTGATCCTCGGCCCGCTGATCGAGAAATCCTTTATCCTGTCGATGCGCCTTTCGGGCAACGATGTCGGCGTCTTCTTCTCATCGCCAATCACCATAATCCTGTGGGCAATGCTCGCGGCAACGCTGATCGTGCCGCTGCTTCTCAAGAAGCGTAGGCAGAGGAACGACCGCAGAGCAGGCCTGCAATACTAATGCTGGGCCGCGGACCCGCACCACTCAATCTTAAATAGGAGTAGTAATCTATGAAGCTGGTGACGTACGCACTGGACGGTGCAGAGCATGTTGGTGTGATGACTGATGAGGGCATCATCCCGCTCAGTATTCTAAATTCTGACATGCCCGACGAGATGCACGCTGTCGTGGCTGGAGGTTCCGTTCTTCTCAACCAGATAGCAGATGCAATCATCGCTTCTTCTCCAACGCCGCTCGATCCGACGGATGTGGCGCTGTTGGCGCCCTTTCCGCGCCCGCGCCGGAATGTCTTTTGTGTCGGCAAAAACTATTATGCCCACGCCAGGGAATTCGAGGTTTCGGGCTTCGACAGCTCATCCGCTGGTCAGCAGATCCCTGAGGTGCCGATTATCTTCACAAAGGCCACCACATCTGTCGTTGGTTCTGGCGACACGGTGGAAAGTGCGCTCGATCCGACCGGTAGTGTTGACTATGAAGGCGAACTGGCCGTTGTCATCGGGACCGGCGGACGCGGCATCAACAGCACCGATGCGATGAAACATGTGTACGGTTATACGATCATCAACGATGTGACCTCTCGCGATATCCAGCGCCAACACAAGCAGTGGTTTCTGGGAAAGTCGATGGACACGTTCTGCCCGATGGGACCAGTGATCACGACGGCTGATGAGTTGCACGATATACGATCCATACAACTGACAACCCGTGTAAACGGCGAAGTGCGCCAGAACGCCAGCGTCAAGGACCTGATCTTCGATATACCACGGCTAATCGAAACGCTTTCGAAATCGATGACGTTGGAGCCGGGCGATCTGATTGCCACGGGTACACCGGCAGGTGTCGGCATCGGCTTCACTCCACCGCGCTATCTCCAGCCCGGAGATCACGTGGAGGTGGAGATATCGGGCATTGGTGTTTTGGCAAACCCGATCGGGTGATCAGCCATCAGTGGCAAACGCGCTCTCGCAAACCCGTTGGTTGTGGTTACGAGATAAACCACGTCTCTGGGGCTTGAAGCATGTCGCGCAAACATGTGCAGCGGTTTTGCGATCACCGCACGCAATAACAAGGAACAAATGCGCGTCGCCCAGGTTCGGTATCACGCGGCGCGTGTTCTAACGATGCTCTAATGCCTTGCCTGGCGAAGGCTCTCTGAATTCTCGACGAGCATATCGACCATTCGCATCGCCAGCGGCTGGGTCCGTCCCGGACCGATAGCGACGAACTCTATCTCGGGCAATTGCGGTAGATTGGCCTCGTTCGACAATTGCACGAGCCCGCTCGGCACAAGGCGGCCGGAATGAGCAGCCAGGCCGAGCCCCGCGACAAGCGCTGCGCGCAATCCGCTGATACTCCCGCTGCTGCAGGTGATGCGCCAGCTCCTGCCGGCCTTCTGCAACGTCTCGGTTGCCAGCGACCGGGTGATGCTTGGCGGCGCGAATGCCACAAGCGGCACGGGTAGATTGGGCGGGAGCAGCAATGCCGGGCGTGCGATCCATACAAGGCGCTCGCGCCATGCGATCTTGCCGCGGCGGTCGCCGGGTTTGCGCTTTACAAAAATCACATCCAGATCGCCGGCATCGAAGCGCTGATAAAGATAACCACTAAGGCCGACCGTGAGTTCAATATCGACATGCGGATCGTGGCGTTTGAACGCGATCAGCACGTTTGCCAGTCGCGACATTGCAAAATCCTCAGAGATGCCGAGACGCAATCTTTCCCGGGTTCCCTTGTCGATGAAGTAACTGACCAATCTGTCATTGGCGTCAAGGATGTTGCGGGCGATTTCCATCATCGCATCGCCTTCTTCGGTCAAGGCAACGGAGTGGGTGTCCCGCAACAGCAAACGTTGGCCGGTCGCGTCCTCCAGTTTCTTGATGTGCTGACTGATGGTGGATTGCCGCAAATCCAGCCGGGCAGCTGCAGCCGTGAAACTCAGGCTGTTGGCAACCGCCAGAAAGCTGCGGAACAGGGAGGGAGGTAGATCAAGCAGCGGGTGTGGAGACATGGTTATTTCATATTGTGATTACTGATATTCAGGCTATCACGATGTCAAATGAGCGCAAGAGCGCCTAGAATATAGTGACATGCAACAATCCGTAGCGGAGGGGTCATGCGCGGCGTCCTGAAGAAATTACCGATCGACACCTATATGCTGTTGCTGATTGCCACGGTCGTGATCGCCACCGTGCTGCCCGTATCCGGCTCTGCCGCCAGGTTTGTTTCCCACCTCAGCTCCGCGGCGGTCGCGCTTTTGTTCTTTCTGTACGGCGCCAAACTGAAGGCGCAGGCTATCGTTGCCGGTATCTCCAATTGGAAGCTGCAATTACTGGTCGTCTTCACAACATATGTGGTTTTCCCGATCCTCGGCTTCGGTCTGGCGTTCTTTGCCAGTTCATGGCTGCCCGAAGAACTTGTCGTCGGCTTTCTCTTTCTCTGCATCCTGCCGTCGACCGTACAGTCTTCCATTGCGTTAACTGGCATGGCCAGAGGCAACGTACCCGCAGCTATTTGCGCCGCTTCCCTTTCCAACGTTTTAAGCGTTGTCCTGACCCCGGCTTTTGCGGCTGTGCTGTTGTCGACCAGCGGCATAAAGCTCGATGCGAATGCCGTAATCGGTATCTTCGTGCAGCTGTTATTGCCGTTCGTTGCCGGGCAACTGTTGCGACCGTTGATCGGAGCATGGATTGAAAGGAACAGGATGCTGACAATGGCCGTCGACCGCGGCTCGATCCTGTTGATCATCTACTCGGCTTTCAGTGCAGGAGTCGTGGGCGGTATCTGGGGGAGGCTTGACGGCATGACGCTGTCCCTATTGATCGGACTCGATTTGATCCTGCTGCTTCTGGTAATGGTGATTGTGCGGCGAATGGGCCAAATGGCTGGTTTGAGCCGTGAAGACGAGGTCAGTCTTCTGTTTTGCGGCTCGCAGAAAAGCTTGGCCAATGGTGTTCCTATGGTGAATATTCTGTTTGCAGGTCATGCAACCGGGCTCATCATCCTGCCGCTGATGCTCTACCATCAGTTCCAATTGTTCGTCTGTGCAGCCATAGCCCAACGCTATGCCGCAGGTGATGAGCATCAGTCGGGGGTGCGGGAGGGAGCCTGAAACCACTCCCGTGCGGAAATCAACAACGAATAATTGCAACGCTGGCTTGCTGGTCAGGAAGCTTTCGGGCTATCGGCTGCATTTTACAGATTGCCGGGCCCGCCGCTGGATTTTCAAGGAATGTTCTACCCGTATGCTTCAGCGCACACGGTTACCGCCAGCGTTTCGCCAAAGGCCAGCGACAGAGCATGGACCGATCGGGCACGGCTATGCTTCCGAGTATCGACAAATTTGCGCCGAGTTGCTGCAATTCTTCCAGCAATGGGGACAGGGCGAAACCCGACGCGCGCCGCAATCGCTTTCGCCCCGGTTCGGTGACGCGGAAGTCGTAGTGACCACTCATGAGGAAATCGAGTCGGGACACAACACGGTATTCTGCTGCATCCGCACGGAGCGTAAGACAAGCACCGCAGTGACCGCGCTCGATGCAGCTGCATTTCAGATTGCAGCGGACGGCCGCAATCGCCCGAAACGGCAGCTAACGTGAGTCAGATCCAATTTTGCATGCCGAAACACAAACAATTTGTCTTTCATCTCGCTGTCCTTTCCCACGTGTTTCTCATAAGACCACCATGTTGGCACATTGCGATGCCGTATGGAGATGGGCGGCAACCATCCCACTAGGTCACTGTCAATCGGTCCGTTCGGGACGGTTGTTCAAAAAAGCGGCCCCGTTGTTCGGGACCGCTGGTGTTCGGGCGGGCTGTCAACCGTATCAGCGTTGTGACACGTGCCAGGGCAGCATCAGTCGTTCAGCGAAATCGACCATGTAGAACAGCACGGTTCCCATCAGGCCCAGCAGCACCAGCGAGACGAACACCCTGGTGGTGTCGAACTGGCCCTGGGCGACAAGCACGAGGAAGCCCAGACCGTTGCCGCCGGCGACAAACTCGCCGACAATGGCGCCGACCAGTGCAAACGAGATCGCCACCTTCATGCCGGCGAACAGGCTCGGCAGCGCGTTGGGCAACCTGATCTTGTAGAGCACCTGAAAGTTGGAGGCGCGGGTGGCGCGGGCCAGGTTAAGCATGTCCGGGTCGACCGAGCGCAGGCCGAGGACCGTGTCGATGACGATGGGAAAGATCGCCAGCATTACCGCAACCGCCAGTTTCGGCTCGAGGCCGGTGCCGAGCCAGATCACGAACAGCGGCGCAAGCGCCACTTTCGGCACCGAGTTGAGCGCCACAAGCAGGGTGTAGATGGTGCGTTCGAGCAGTCGCGACTGGACGATGCCGATCGACAGCACCACGCCAAGCACCACCGAGAGCACGAAGGCCATGGCGGTGGTCGAAAGCGTGTAGAGCATGTGGCGCAGGAAGGTGCCGGGGGTGGAGATGAAATCGGCCCAGATCGCGGACGGCGCGGGCAGCAGGATCGCCGGCGGCTGGAAGATGTAGACCGCAAATTCCCAGACCAGAACGGTGACCGCAAGCACAAGGATGACGTCGCGGGCGCGGGTATCGAAGACGAGCTTGTTGTAAATCCAGTCGATCATTCCTGAACAATCCCCAGTTCGGCAAAGTGATGCCGGATACGGTGTGTGTAGTCGCCAAAGGCGGCGGATTCACGGATCGACAGCGAGCGTGGGCGCGGCAGGTCGATATCGATGATGTCGACGATCTCGCCCGGGCTGCGGGACATCAAGACCACCCGGTCGGAGAGAAAAACCGCCTCGGGAATAGAATGAGTGATGAACATGACTGTCTTGTTGGTGCCTTGCCAGATCCGCGCCAGTTCGACATTGAGGTCGTCACGGGTCATGGCGTCGAGCGCGCCGAAAGGCTCATCCATCAACAGAAGTTCCGGCTCGCACAACAGCGCCCGGCAGATCGAGGCGCGTTGTCGCATGCCGCCGGAAAGCTCCCAGGGGTGCCGGTCCTCGAACCCGCTGAGGCCGAAGCGTTCGAGCAATTGCTGCGCCTTGGGGCGGTATTCGGCCTTTGAATGGCCGAGGAATTCTGCCTGCAGCAAGACATTGTCGAGAATGGTTCGCCAGTCGAGCAGCACATCGCGCTGGAACACCACACCGAGCGCATCGGGCGGGCCGTCGAGCGGTTTGCCATGAACCGCAATTGAGCCCGAACTGATGGGCTCCAACCCGGCGACGCATTTCAGGAGAGTGCTCTTGCCGCAACCGCTGGGGCCGACAATGCTGACGAATTCGCCGGGAGCGATCGCAAGGTTGATGTCCTTGAGAGCCGTCACCGCGCCGTGTGAGGAAGGATAAACCTTCCCCACACGGTCGATCGCCAAATTGGGTACTGCTGATGCCACAAGTGTGTACCTTTCTGGCTCAGCCATTACTTGACGAAATCATTGGTGTAATAATCTTCCGCCTTCCAGCCTGAATCGATAATTCCGGCCTGTTCCATGCCCTTGAGCGCGTCTTCCCAGTCCTGTTTGGCCTGGAAGCCGATCGGCGAGTCTTCGGTTGCCGGGGTGTTGAAATATTCGATCGACAGCCGGATCTGCTCGCGCAGCACGTCACGGTTGAGGTTCGCATCGGGTCGGGCTGCGACCATGGCATCGACGCCGAGTTCGAGATCTTCCTTGATTGCTTGCCAGGCGCGTTGCTCGACCGCAACCAGCTTGGCCAGTTCTTCGCCGCGCTCATTGATGGTCTTTTCCGTGGCGATCAGGCCATAGCTAGGAAAGTACAGGTTGGCCTGGTCAAGCGTGATGCATTTGGAGGGACGGTTGGCTTCGGCCACGGGCAGGGCCGAACTGACGGTGGACATCAGGCCATCCACGCGCTTGGCCGTGTAGGTGCCCCACAAGGCAGACGGGTCGACAAACAAGATTTCGACATCGCTTTGGGTCAGCCCGCCACCGGCGAGAAAGGCGTCGATGAAAGGCGCCCAGGGACTTGCGGCAAACACGACAACGCTTTTGCCCTTCAAGTCGGCCACGGTCGACATCGGTGAATCCTTGTCGACGAGAACGCACAGATCGGTCCGCCTGAGAAAGCCCGCGAAGGATTTAACCTCGGCGCCCTGCTTGCGGGCGGAGCCCAATAGGCCGAGCTGGATCTGGCCGACATCGACCTGATCGGAATTGACCAGCTGAAGCGTGTTGCCTGATCCACGGCCGTCCTGAACGTCAACATCCAGACCGGCTTCATCGAACCAGCCGTTCTGCTCGGCGAGATGCATTCCGGCGTGAACGCCCCATGGGGAAAAGTCCAGCCTGACGGTAAGCGGCTCGGCGGTGGCGGAGCCAACGGCGCCGAAAAGCGCCAGCGCCGAAGCGGCGGAGATAAGTCGTGTAAGCATTTTCATTTCAAGTTCCCCATTTTTGATTGAACACGAAATTCAGACTACATAGTGCAATATCGTTCCGCAACAGAAAAAGACGGTATTCGCTTTCAGGCCATGTGTTGCATGGCTTCTTGACGTTTGAATTCGATTATACTAACCAATTGGTACAACTCAAATCGTGAAGGACACGTGATGAAAAAAGTCGATCAAACCGTATCGGCGTCGATATTGGCGGCACATTTACCGATCTAGTGCTGATCGATTCAGAGGGGCGTCTGTTTCACAACAAGACCGCTTCGACGCCGCGGGCGCCGGAAATGGCGGTGCTCGAGGGGATTCGCGCGATCGTCGCTGAATCGGGCGTCGGTTTTGCTGATATTGACGAGATCGTGCACGGTACGACGGTCGGTTCCAACACGTTGTTACAGAAGGTTGGCGCCCGTACCGGGCTGATCACCACCAAGGGATTCCGCGACGTTCTCGAGATCGGTCGCCTGCGCACGCCGGGTATGTTCGATCTGCAGTGGGAAAAACCGGAGCCGCTGGTACGCCGCCGTCATCGACTGGAAGTTAACGAGCGGATCGCCTTTGACGGCAGCATCATCACGCCGATGGATGAGGACGAATTGCTGCGGGTGGCCGGCGAACTGGTCGCCGAAGGAATTGAATCGGTGGCGTTGTGTTTCCTCAACAGCTACCGCAATCCGGCGCATGAGTTGCGGGCAGAGTCGCTGCTGGCGCGAGAATTTCCAAATCTTCCGGTGACCGCCTCGGTTTCTGTGCTGCCCGAAGCCAAGGAATACGAGCGCACCAGCACGACGGTGGTGAATGCTTATGTGGCTCCGGTTCTGGAAAAATACTTGACCCAGCTTGAAGAAGGCATCGCCAGCCTCGGCATCAATGCGCCGCTTCTGGTTGGCAATTCCAACGGAGCGCTGGCGTCTTCTGCAACGGCGCGTGAAAAGCCGGTGTTCTTCATCTCCTCGGGGCGGGCAGCCGGTGTTGTCGGTGGCGGCCGGCTGGGTGCAGCGCTGGGCGTGAAGGATCTGGTGGTTTTCGATATGGGCGGCACCACTGCCTCTGCCTCGCTGGTGCGCGATGGAGAGTTGAGCCGGGTCAGCGAGTATGAATTCAGGGCCGGCATTTCCACGCCGAGCCGGTTCATCAAGGCCGGCGGCTACATGATGAGCGTGCCGACGGTCGACGTCGCAGAAGTCGGCAGCGGCGCCGGCTCGATCGCCCATCTCGATAGCGCCGGATTGATCAAGGTCGGCCCGATCTCGGCTGGCGCCGATCCGGGGCCGGTGTGCTATGACATGGGCGGAAATCGCCCCACGGTGACCGATGCCAACCTGGTTCTGGGCTACCTGCCGGGCTCGATTGCCGGCGGTTCGCGGTCGCTTTCGAGCGACCTGGCGCGTGACGCGCTGAGTGCGGAACTCGGAACCCGGCTGGGGCTGGATGCGGTGGAAGCCGCTTACGGCGTCCGTGAAGTCACCAATGCCAACATGGCACGCGCCATCCGCGCGGTCACCGTCGAACGCGGTGTCGATCCGCGCGACTTCACGCTTGTTGCGATTGGCGGTTCAGGCCCGGTTCACGCCGCAAGCATCGCCGAATTGTTGTCGATCAAGCGCTTGCTGATCCCTGCTTCGCCCGGCGTCTTTACCGCCATGGGGATGCTCGCCGGCGATGTCGAACGCTACTACATTGCGCCGATTGCCGGGGCTCTCGACGGGCTCGACCTTGATGAACTTTCGCGTGTTGCCGAAAATCTGCGGCAGCAGGCCCGCAAATCGCTTCTGGAAGAAGGAATTGCCGAAAGCGGGATCGAGCTGATTTCGGAAATCAATCTGCGTTTCCGGGGTCAGGAAATGTCGTTGGCGGTGCCGTTCAGTGAGCCGTTCGATACGGCAGCAGTGCGCGACAGGTTTCTGGAAATGTACAAGTCGATCTACAGCTATTCCTCCTCCGACAGCATCGAGGCGGTGAGCATACGGCTAACAGGACGCGGGTATCTGCCCGGCAAGCTGGACTTCAAGAAAGTCAGCCCCGACCGGCCGGATGCAACCGATCCGGTCTCATGGCGCGAGGTCTTTTTTGGGAAGCAGGAAGGGTGGGTTTCGACCCCGGTCTATGAGCGCCTGCGCTGCCCGCGGACGCTGCAGGGGCCGGCCATTCTGGAGGCCTCCGACAGCACGGTGGTGATCCCGCCAAACGCCACGGCGACCGTCGACCCGCAACTTAATCTCCACATCGAGCTCGCCTGAGCGAGGAGGGACACTTTCATGACTTCCACTCTGGATCCCATCACCTTCGCCGTTCTCAAAAGCGCTGTGGAGTCGATTGTCGATGACATGGCCTATACGGTGATGCGCACGGCGCGCTCGCCGATCGTGCGCGATGTTCTCGATTACTCGACCACCATGTGCGATGCGGAAGGGCGGATTCTGGCGCAGGCCAAGACCGTTGCCTTGCATCTGGGGGCAGTGCCCGACGCCATGGAGGCATTGCTGCGCCACTATGGCGATGATCTCGCGCCAGAGGATGTGATCATCTTCAACGACCCCTATGATGGCGGCATGCACCTGCCCGACATTTTCATGTTCAAGCCGATCTTTCGCGGTGACGAGCATATCGGGTTCTCGGTGGTGATCTGCCACCATTGCGATGTCGGCGGCCGGGTTCCCGGTTCCAACGCCAGCGATTCCACCGAGATCTTCCAGGAAGGTCTGCGCATTCCGCCGCTTAAGCTGTTTGACCGCGGCGTGCCGAACAAGGCGCTGTTCGATATCATCCGCAAGAACGTCCGGCTGCCTGATCTCGTCATCGGCGATCTCGAGGCACAGCTGGCAACCTGCGCGCTGGGCGAGCGAGAATTGCTGCGGCTGGTGGATAAATATGGCGTGGAACTGTTTCGCTCATTCCTGGGGGAATTCCTCGATTACGGCGAGCGTCTGACACGTAACGAGATTTCCGAGTGGCCCGACGGCGACTACAGCTTCACCGACTACATTGACGGCGACGGTTTTTCCAAGGCGGCGATCCCGATCAAGGTGACGATCACCGTCAAGGGCAGCCAGCTCAATGTTGATTTTACCGGCAGTTCGCCGCAGGTGAAGGGTGCCATCAACTCGACGCTGTCTTTCGTCAAATCGGCAACCTATCTTGCCATCCGCTGCGTGCTTGATGGCGAGGTGCCCAACAATTCGGGGGTTTACCGCTGCATCGATGTCAGTGCTCCGAAAGGCAGTCTGCTCAATCCCGATTTCCCTGCGCCGGTGGCAGCGCGTGCGCTGACCGGCTACCGGGTGGCAGACACGGTGCTTGGCGCGCTGTCGAAAATCGTGTCCGGCAAGGTGGTTGCGGCCGGCGAGGGCGGTAACTCGGTTGTCTGTCTTGGCGGTTACGACAAGACCACGCGCGAACCCTTCATCATGGTCGACATGATCAATGGCGCGCTCGGCGCCCGCGCCACCAAGGATGGCATCGACGCCATTACCAATCCCTCGCAGAACATGTCCAACATGCCGGTGGAGGTAATGGAATCCACGTATCCTGTGCGCATCGAGGAATACGGTCTGCGTCCGGATTCTGCAGGGGCCGGGGCTACCCGTGGCGGACTTGGCGTGGTGCGCCAATACCGGCTGATGGCTGATGAAGCGGTGTTGCAGCTGCGTGCCGACCGCTACGAGACACGGCCTTATGGTCTGTTTGGCGGAGAGCCGGGGGCAGCGTCGCGCAATCTGCTGAGTTCGGATGATGGTGCGTTCGACCTTCTCGACAGCAAGGTCACGCGTACAGTTCGCACCGGCGATGTGATCCGCCACGAACAGGCTGGCGGTGGCGGCTACGGCATGCCGCTCGAACGCAATCTCGACGCCATTCTTGAAGATGTTCTCGATGGCAAGATCACCACCGATCATGCGCGCCAGTTCTATGGTGTCGTGATCGAAGGGAAGGGTCTCAACCAGGCGGCAACCGAAACGTTGCGGGCGTCGATGGCAAAGGTATCCGCAGGCGGGGCGGTGTGATGGACGATCTGAGCCGGTTTGCCATCAACCAGATCACCACCCGCAACTGGACGCTGCCTGAGGCAATCGAAGGCTATGCCCGCCAAGGTGTCGGCGGCATCGGCGTCTGGGTCGATTATCTTGACGCGACCGGGGTGACAGAGGCCGCGCGGCAGATTCGCGACGCCGGCCTTTTCGTCCCAAGCCTTTGCACCAGCGCCTGGGTCAACACCGACGACGTCGCAGCCTTTGACAAGGCGCTTGATGAAAACCGGCGACGTCTTGATGCCGCCGCAGCAATCGGCGCGAAATGCCTGGTGGTGGTGCCTGGTGGTCTGGCGGCAGGTGAAAAGGATCTGGTGACAGCCCGCAACCGGGTCGAGGACTCTTTAGCAGCCCTTCTGCCCGATGCCCGTTCGGCGGGTGTGGCGCTGGGGCTCGAGCCGCTGCACCCGATGTATGCCGGCGACAGATCCTGCCTGAACACCTTCGCCCAGTGTCTCGAACTGTGTGACCGCCTTGGCGAGGGAACCGGCATGGTTGCCGATGTCTACCATTGCTGGTGGGACCCTCAGTTCGCCGAGGGGTTGCGCAAGGCCGGGCCGGAGCGAATCCTGAGCTTTCATCTCTGTGACTGGCTGGTTCCCACCCGCGACGTCTATCAGGATCGTGGCATGGTCGGCGATGGTGTGATCGATCTTTCCCAGTATCGGCGTGTGCTGGACGAGATCGGTTATGATGGCCCGTTCGAGATCGAAATCTTCTCGAAACTGGACTGGTGGCAGCGTGATGGCGAGGAGACTGTGAGGATTTCGATCGAGCGCTGTGCGCCGTTGGTTAACCGCCGGGTGCAAGAGAATGCTTGATGTTCCGGCCCGTCTCGGCATAACCGGGGTGTGAACGGGCAGGGCGCAAGGAGGACTGGAAATCGTGAAAGCCACAACCGGGAAGAGGGACGGAATCCGAACCCAGGAAAAGATACTTGCTGCGGCGCAAAACGAGTTCGCACGAAAGGGCTATGACGGCGCCCGCGTCGATGCGATCGCCGCACGGGCGAAGATCAGCAAGAACCTGCTTTACCACCACTTCCGCAGCAAGGAAGAGCTCTATATCCGCGTGCTGGAACGCACCTATGAGACGTTGCGCCGGCGCCAGGGAGATGTTTCACTCGCCGGGCTCGACCCGATCCAGGCGATGACAAAGCTGTGTGAGACTACGTTTCAGACGTTTGTGGACGAACCGGATATCATCGTCATGCTCAACACCGAGAACCTGCATCGCGGCAAGCACATCGCCAAATCGCCGATCATCCGGTCGCTGTATGACCGGCTTTCGGAAGTTCTCAGGGACATTCTCAAGGATGGCGAGGAGAAAGGCGTTTTCCGGCGCGATGTCGACCCGGTCGAACTTTATATCTCGATGTCGGGGCTGGGCTACTTCTACCTGTCGAACCAGCACACCCTGTCGATGCTGTTCAACCGTGCGCTGGTTTCCCCGGACAACCTCGAAAAGCGCAAGGCGCATATCGTCGATGTCATCCTGAGTTATCTCACCCGTTTCCCAGACGTGGAGACGACGCCCGACACAGCTTCCACTGCGTAGCCCTACTGAACTATCGGAGACAACCATCATGGCCCATTCGCTCAGCAACAAAGGCAGCGCCTTGCCGTCCGCAGACAGCAATCTGCGCCACAACCGCCCGGCGGTCGACAGCGAAGAGGTGATGCAGGCGCGACGGGATCTGGCCGCCTGCTTCCGGTTTGCTGCGCGTCTCGGAATGCATGAGGGCATCTGCAACCATTTCTCGGCGCTGCTTCCAGGCCACGATGACCTGTTTCTGGTCAATCCCTATGGCTATGCGTTTAGCGAGATTACGGCTTCGAGCCTCTTGGTTTGCGACTATCATGGCAATGTTGTTGCCGGCGACGGTGAACCTGAAGCGACGGCCTTTTACATTCATGCGCGCCTGCACAAGAATGTGCCGCGCGCCCGCGTCGCCTTCCACACTCACATGCCCTACGCGACTGCGCTGACGATGACGGAGGGCGAACCGCTGGTGTTTGCCGGACAGACTGCGCTCAAGTTTTATGGCCGGACGGTGGTGGATGAGGATTACAACGGGCTGGCACTTGATGAGGGCGAAGGCGACAGGATCGCAGCGGCAGTCGGTGACGCCGACATCGTCTTCATGAAGCATCACGGGGTGATGGTGCTTGGCGGTTCGATCGCAGAAGCCTGGGACGATCTCTATTATCTGGAACGGGCATGCGAGGTGCAGTGCCTGGCGCTGTCGACGGGACGGCAGATCATTCCGGTTGATCCGGAGATCGCCAAAGCCACCGCGGCGCAGATGCGTGACGGCGACGAGGAATCGGCTCGGCTTCACCTTGCCAGCATGCACCGGATTCTTGCGGCGGAAGAATGCGATTACCTGCAGTGACAGCCTGATCGGCCGGCATGTTTGTCGGCGCGTTGGCAGGGGATCAGCTTGCACAACTCCAGCCTGTGCCTTCCGTTTCTTGCATGTGAACCGATCTGCCGCAAAACGTTGTAGCCGAATTTGCGGTGCGTGAGGCACGCCGCATGCAATGGCGGATGCAACGATTTTGTCTTCACCCTCCCGAGGCGTGCCTGCGCCTTGTGGGCGGGTGGAACGGGGCGCACGAGCGAATCCAAATGTCAGCTTTGACGACGCATGACCATCGAATTGCAGTGGTATAATCGCCCCTGATATTGTCTTTCTCTGACGTTTTTTCTTTTATTTCCTGATGTTTGCGAATTAATTCTGGATAATAATCAAGAAGAACACCCGATCCGTGTCTTTTCGATTACACTTGATGCTGAGGGGTGCCCAATCAAGCATCTGATCCCGCGTGCCGGTTTCGATCTTTCTACTGATCGGAACGGGTTGCCTCTTCTTTGAAGCCGGAGCGATTCTGGGATCATGACGGGAGGGAACAATAATGACAACAAAACTGGTAGTTGGCCTGGATGGCCACGGGACCGGCGATCGTGCTGTGGCCCATGCAAAAAAACTCGCCGAACTGATCGGGGATTGCGAACTGGTGGTAGTCTATGTGGTGGAATGGTCGCCCTATTCGTTTCAGACCGCCGAGGAGAATGCACAGCGCCACAAACGCCGTGAAGAGGAGATCTCAACGGCAATGTCACGGGTCGTTGACCCGGCGGTTAAAAGCCTGCACGAGGCTGGCATCAAGGCCACCGGCAGAGTCAGACACGGGGATGTGGCTTCGATCCTGATGGATATTTCACAAGAAGAAGGGGCCGCCCAGATCATCGTCAGCCGTTCGTCGGAGGGCGGGTTTGCCAAGCGCCTGTTTGGCAGCGCGACTTCCAATCTTGTCATGCACGCCAAAGTGCCCGTGACTGTGGTCAGCTGAGGGGAATATCATGAATTTTTTTCAGAAATTAATGCTGTCATTTTTTGCGGTTGCAGCAGTACCTGGCGTTGCGCAGGCGCAGGAAGCGATGACGCTGGATCAACAGGTCAACCAGGTCTTTGCCGCCGTGACCGGTCCTTTTGTCAGTCTTATCTTTGCACCGATTCCGGGCACCAGTTTTCCCTGGATCGTGATGTGGCTGGTGATCGCCGCAACGATTTTCACGCTCTATTTCGGCTTCGTTCAGTTCAGGTTCTTCGGCCACGCCATCAGCTTGGTGAAGGGCGATTATTCGGATCCCAATGATGCCGGCGAGGTCAGCCATTTCCAGGCCTTGGCCACAGCGCTGTCTGGCACTGTGGGGCTCGGCAATATCGCCGGTGTGGCGGTTGCTGTCGGCATCGGCGGCCCGGGCGCCACTTTCTGGATGATCCTGGCTGGATTGCTCGGCATGGCATCAAAATTCACCGAATGTACGCTCGGTGTTAAATACCGAAATGAATATGAGGACGGCACGGTTTCCGGCGGTCCGATGTACTACATCTCCAAGGGTTTCAAGGAACTGGGCCTTCCCGGCGGCAAGTTCCTCGCCGTGATGTTTTCGATCTTCTGTATCCTGGGTGCGCTTGGCGGCGGCAACATGTTCCAGGCCAATCAGGCTCACGCCCAGATTTCCGGAATTGTCGGCGACTATCCCGGATGGATTACAGGTATCATCTTCGCAGCCGTGGTCTTCGCGGTCATCGTCGGCGGCATCAAGTCGATTGCCAATGTCACCGAAAAGGTGGTCCCGTTCATGGGTCTCCTCTATGTCGGTGCAGCGCTGATCATCCTGCTGGTCAACTACGACAAGATCGGCTGGGCCTTTGGCCAGATCTTCGGTGGCGCCTTTACCGGCCTCGGCGTTGCTGGCGGCTTTGTTGGCGCCCTGATCCAGGGCTTCAAACGGGCAGCATTCTCCAACGAAGCCGGTGTTGGCTCGGCAGCGATTGCCCACTCCGCGGTCAGGACCAAGGAGCCGATCACCGAGGGTTTCGTGTCACTGCTCGAGCCGCTCATCGATACCGTCGTGATCTGCACGATGACCGCCCTGGTCATCACCATTTCGCAGCAATTGATCGTTGACCCGGCGACCGGGCTTTATGTGCTCAATGAAGCCGGTTCGTCGATTGCCACCATTGGTGACGTCAGCGGTGTGGCTTTGACGTCCGCTGCATTCGGGTCGGCGATCAGCTGGTTCCCCTATGTGCTGGCGATCGCCGTGATCCTGTTTGCCTTCTCAACCATGATCTCGTGGTCCTACTATGGGCTGAAAAGCTGGACCTACCTTTTCGGTGAGGGCAAGAATTCGGAGCTGACCTTCAAGATCATCTTCTGCGTCTTCATCGTCATCGGTGCCGCAGCAAGCCTTGGTCCGGTCATCGACTTCTCCGATGCCGCGATCTTTGCCATGGCGGTGGTCAACATCTTCTGCCTCTACTTCCTGATGAAGTTGGTGAAGAAGGAGCTGATCTCCTACGCCTCGCGTTTGCAGTCAGGCGAGATCCGCAAGTTCAAACACTAAGGCTGATTGACCCCATCCTTGCTGCGGGCTCGCTCTGGACCCGCGGAAAATCGGGCGCCGGCGCGAAAGCGGTTGGCGCCCTTTTTCTATGCCGATCATCGGGGTGGTGAGCGGGGCAACAGTTGCCGATCCATAATAAGCCGCCTGCGGCGGGAGATAAGCTGCCGGTATCAGGTGCCTGACAATTGTTTTCGGGCACTGTCGAGCATGCGGCGGTGAACATGCGAATGGCGGTTGCGAAGGTGCATCGCCAGATAGACGGCCTGCGGGATGCGCGGGGCGTCGTTGACATAGTGAAATGCGCCGTCCGCGACCATTTCGATGGCAGAGTCCTCAAGCACATAGGCAGTCCCGCCAAGCGAACTCAGCAGACCGCAGACGGTAATGTTCTGGCCACTCGAAAGCGGCGCCTCGTCAAGCCCGGCGACCACCGGACGGTGCATCCTGTCAAAAGCCGGAGAGAAGTTGGTGAAGATGTAGCTCTCGGGCACGATCTCCTTGATGCAATTGGCGTGGGAGCTGATCATCCGGTAGCCGACCTCGCCGATCAGTTCATGATGCAGATCGGGCAGGTTCTTGGGTGTGAACAGGATCGATAGATCAAGTTCGCCTGCCAGCAGGTCGATGCTCATCTGGTTGGAAAAATCGTGCTCGATATAGAAAGACGCGTCCGGCAGGACCCGGCGAAACCCGGTCACCCAGTCGGCAATATGGTTGGAAACGAGATCGTGCTGGATGCCGATCCGCATCGACAGGGCAAAATTGCCGGTGCTTTGCACCGAACGGCGTGCCTGGGTCCATTGGTGGCGCAGCGAGCGGGCATGATCGAGCAGGCGGAAACCGGCCGGGGTTGGCTGTGTGCCGGCGCGGCTGCGGGTGAACAATTTCCGTCCCAGTGAGGTTTCCAGCGCGTGGATCCGGGCGGATACGGTTGATTGCGTCAGGTTCAGCCGCTCGGCAGTGCGGTTGAAGCTGTTGGTTTCCATCAGGTCGAGAAAAGTCTCCAGCTGCTCGATCTGCATTGCCGGGGCGCTCCAATTGCTGCTTTGCACCCTAATCGGATTTTCCGATTAATAAAGGCCTTTCAGCGGAATAGCGGAACGGCAGGCAAGGTCGGATACTCGCTGTCATCAACCGGTTTCGGGAGGCACCAGTGGTCGAAATTTCCGGGCATGCGAGGGTCGTCATAATCGGTGGTGGGGTGGTTGGCGTCTCGGCGCTGTATCACCTGGCCAAGGCCGGCTGGACAGATTGCGTGCTTCTCGAGAAGAACGAGCTAACAGCAGGATCGACCTGGCACGCGGCCGGCAATGTACCGACGTTTTCGTCTTCCTGGTCGATCATGAACATGCAGCGCTATTCGACCGAGCTTTACCGGGGGTTGGCTGACGAGGTCGATTACCCGATGAATTACCATGTTACCGGCTCGATCCGGCTTGGTCATTCTGCCGAACGGCTGCGGGAATTCCACCGGGTGGCGGGCATGGGACGCTACCAGGGCATGGAGCTTGAGGTGCTGGCGCCCGACGAAATCAGGACGCGCTACCCGTTTACCGAAACCCACGATCTCAGCGGCGCGCTCTATGATCCCTATGACGGCGACATTGACCCGGCGCAGCTGACCCAGGCGCTGGCCAAGGGCGCGCGCGACATGGGTGCAAGAATCCACCGTTTCTGCCCGGCCACCGGTGTGCGCCGCGACGGCGACGAATGGGTAATCTCGACGCCGAAAGGCGAAATTCGCTGCGAATATGTTGTCAACGCCGCGGGCTATTATGCTCGTGAAGTCGGCAAGATGTTTGGCCGCGACATGCCGATGATGGTGATGAGCCATCAATACATGCTGTTTGACGAGGTGCCCGAGGTTGCCGCCTGGAGCCGGGAGAACGGTGGCAAACTACCGTTGATGCGTGATGTCGACAGCTCCTACTATCTCCGGCAGGAAAAGAACGGGTTTAACCTCGGCCCCTATGAACGCAACTGCAAGGCCCATTGGGTCACGCCCGATGATCCGATGCCCGAGGATTTCTCGTTCCAGCTCTATCCGGACGATCTCGAACGGCTGGAATGGTACATCAATGATGCTGTCGAGCGGGTGCCGCTATTGGGCACGGCGGGTCTTACCAAGAACATTAACGGCCCCATTCCCTACACACCGGACGGCAACCCGTTGATCGGGCCGATGCCCGGCGTGCCAAACGCATTTGAGGCTTGCGTGTTCACCTTCGGCATTTGCCAGGGCGGCGGTGCCGGCAAGGTGCTGGCCGAATGGGTGATGGAAGGTGAAACCGAGTGGGACATGTGGTCGTGCGATCCGCGCCGCTTCACCGCGTTTTGCGATCAGGACTACGCGATCGCCAAGGGCATGGAAGTCTATGGCCATGAATACGCGATGCACTTTCCGCATCATGCCTGGCCTGCCGGGCGCAACAAGAAACTCTCGTCGGTGCATGACCGGGTTGCGGCGCTTGGCGCGCAATTCGGCGCGTACAATGGCTGGGAGCGGGCCAACTGGTATGCCCGGCCCGGTGACGACACAAGCGAGGAAGCGACCCAGACCTGGGCGCGCGAAGGCGCCTGGTTCGAGGCGGTGCGGGAAGAGTGCCTGGCGGTGCGCAACGCTGCCGGCATTCTCGATCTGCCGGGCTTTTCGCGGTTCAAGGTTCAGGGGCCGGGCGCGCGCGACTGGCTCAACACGCTGATTACCGGCATGGCGCCGAAGCCGGGGCGGATCGGGCTTGGTTATTTCTCCGACGCCAAGGGCCGTATCGTCACCGAGATGTCGCTGATGGCGCTGGACGAGGATGTCTTCTTCCTGATCACTGCCGCCACCGCGCAATGGCACGATTTCGAATGGCTGACGAAACACCTTCCTGCCGGTTCTGACATTGCGATCGAGAATGTTACCGAAGCATTCTCTTGCCAGATCCTGACCGGACCCAAGTCACGCGAGATCCTGTCCGGGATCACCGATGCCGATTTGAGTAAGGCATGGCTAACGCATCAATCGGCGCAAGTGGCGGGGACATGGTGCCAGCTGGTGCGGGTCTCCTTCGCAGGCGAACTGGGATGGGAGATCCACACCAAGGTTGAAGACACAGCACCGGTCTTCGATGCGGTGATGAAAGCCGGCGCGCCGCTCGGTCTCAAGCCGTTCGGCATGTTCGCGCTCAATTCGCTGCGACTGGAAAAAGGCTACCGCGCCTGGAAGGGCGATCTGTCGACCGACTATACATTGCTGCAGGGCGGGCTTGAGCGTTTCATAAAATGGGAAAAGCCCGATTTCATCGGCAAGCAGGCGCTCGAGGCCGAAAAGCAGCGCGGCGTCAATCGGCGCTTCGTCACGATGGTGGTCGAGGCCGGGGACTGCGATGCGCCCTATATGTCGACGCTTTGGCACAACGGTGCGGTGGTGGGAGAAACCACTTCGGGCGGCTGGGGCCACCGGATCGGCAAGTCGATCGCGCTGGGGATGCTGCGGGCCGATCTGACGGAGCCGGGCACCGAGCTTGAAGTTGAAATATTCGGCGAGCGGTTCCCCGCCACCGTGCAACCTGACCAGCCGCTGTGGGATCCGAAAAACGAGAGGATTCGGGCATGAGCACGGCTGTCCCCGACAAGGCCCGCGTGGTCATCGTTGGCGGCGGCGTCTCGGGCTGTTCGGTGGCCTATCACCTGGCCAAGCTCGGCTGGCGCGACATCGTGCTTCTGGAACGCAAGCAACTGACCTGCGGCACCACTTGGCATGCCGCCGGGCTGATCGGACAGTTGCGGGCCTCGCTCAACATGACCCGGCTCGCCAAATATTCAGCCGACCTCTACATCAAGCTCGAGGAAGAGACCGGTGTCGCTACCGGCATGCGGCAATGCGGGTCGATCACCGTGGCGCTGACCGAGGAACGCAAGGAAGAGATTTTGCGCCAGGCCTCGCTGGCCCGGGCCTTCGATATTGATGTTCAGGAAATTGGTCCTGAAGAGGTGTTGAAGATGTATCCGCATCTCAACATCTCCGACGTCACCGCGGCGGTGCATCTGCCGCTCGACGGGCAATGCGACCCGGCCAATATCGCCATGGCGCTGGCCAAGGGCGCACGCCAGAACGGCGCCCGCATCATTGAGGGTGTGAAGGTCACTTCGGTGACGAGTGCCAACGGCAAGGTCAATGGCGTCGACTGGGAGAGAGACGGCGAGACCGGCTCGATTGCGGCTGACATCGTCGTCAATTGCGGCGGCATGTGGGGCCGCGATCTCGCGGCACAGTCCGGTGTGACGCTGCCGTTGCATGCTTGTGAACATTTCTACATCGTCACCGAAGCGATCAAGGACTTGCCGCGGTTGCCGGTGCTCCGCGTGCCAGATGAATGCGCCTATTACAAGGAAGACGCCGGCAAGATGCTGCTCGGCGCGTTCGAGCCGAAAGCCAAGGCCTGGGGCATGCAGGGAATCCCGGAGGATTTTTGCTTTGACCAGTTGCCGGAGGATTTCGATCATTTCGAGCCGATCCTCGAACAGGCGATCAACCGGTTGCCACTGTTGGCGACAACCGGCATTCACACCTTCTTCAACGGCCCGGAAAGCTTTACGCCGGACGACCGCTATTATCTTGGCGAAGCGCCAGAGCTGAAAGGCTACTGGGTCGCTGCCGGTTACAATTCGATCGGCATTGTCTCATCCGGCGGCGCAGGCTTTGCGCTGGCGCAATGGATCAATGATGGCGAGCCGCCGTTCGATCTGTGGGAAGTCGATATTCGCCGGGCGCAGCCATTCCAGAAGAATCGGCATTATTTGCGTGAGCGGGTCACCGAAACCCTCGGCCTGCTCTACGCCGATCACTACCCCTACCGGCAGATGGCGACCGCGCGCGGTATCCGCCGCTCGCCGATCCATGAACAGTTGAAAGCGCATGGCGCGGTGTTTGGCGAAATGGCCGGCTGGGAGCGGGCCAACTGGTTTGCCGATGAAGGTGAGGCCCGCGAATACAAGTATTCCTGGAAGCGGCAGAACTGGTTTGACAACCAGAAGCGCGAGCATATGGCGGTGCGCGAGGCCGTCGGCCTGTTCGACATGACCTCGTTCGGCAAGATCCGGGTCGAGGGACGCGATGCGGCTTCGTTCTTGCAGCGGCTGTGCGGCAACGAGATGGATGTCGAGCCGGGTCGCATTGTCTACACCCAAATGCTCAACACGCGTGGCGGCATCGAGTGCGACCTGACCGTGACGCGGTTGTCGAAGACCGCCTACCTGCTGATAGTGCCGGGCGCCACCTTGCAGCGTGATCTGACCTGGCTGAGGCGGCATCTGAGTGACGAGTTTGTCGTCATCACCGATGTGACGGCAGGTGAATCAGTGTTGTGCGTTATGGGTCCGAATGCGCGCGCGCTCATGCAGGCCGTCAGTCCGAATGAATTTTCCAACGAGGCGCACCCGTTTGGCGCCGCCCGCGAAATCGAGATCGGCATGGGCCTCGCCCGCGCCCATCGCGTCACCTATGTCGGCGAACTGGGCTGGGAGCTTTATGTATCCAGTGATCAGGCGGCGCATGTATTCGAAACGCTGATCGATGCAGGGGCTGATCATGGGCTCAAACTCTGCGGGTTGCATACGCTCGATTCCTGCCGGATCGAAAAAGGCTTCCGCCATTTCGGCCATGACATCACGGACGAGGATCACGTGCTGGAAGCCGGTCTCGGCTTTGCGGTGAAGACCAAGAAAGGCGAGTTCATCGGCCGCGACGCGGTGTTGCGCAAGCGCGAGCAAGGGCTTTCGCGTCGGCTGGTGCAGTTCCAGCTCAAGGACCCTGAGCCGCTGCTGTTCCACAACGAGGTGATCGTCCGTGACGGAGAGATCGTCTCGATCATCACCTCGGGCAATTACGGCCATCATCTCGGCGGCGCTATCGGGCTCGGCTACGTGCCCTGCGCGGGCGAAAACACTGAAGAGATGCTTGCCTCATCCTATGAAATCGAAATTGCCGGGGAACGCCATACTGCGGTCGCGTCCCTGAAACCGCTTTACGACCCCGGATCGCTGCGCGTCCGGATGTGACTTGAAATCTGCTTCGGACCTCATGGAGACCAAGATGGACATCGCAACTGAAACCAACACTGCAATCGAGTCTCCTGAAGCTGTAAAGCAGCGCCGCCGTTCTGGCGGGCGCGCCAGCCGGGTAGCCGCCAGATCGGCACCGCTGGCTGTCAATCTCAGGCCAATACGGGCTGGAATGAGCGGTGGGCAATATTCACCGCTGAGCCACGCCAATGTGCTTCGCATTCACGAGGCAGCACTCGATGCGCTGGAAACCATAGGGCTTTCGCAGGCTCCGCCGTCGGGTGTTGAAATTCTCACCGGCGCAGGCGCTATCCTTGGTGATGACGGGCGCATCCGCTTTCCGCGTGCGCTGGTCGAGGACATGCTGGCGCTCGCCAACAAGGATCTGGTGCTGTTCGGACGCGATCCGGCCCACGATCTCGATCTGTCCGGAACCCGGGTTCATTACGGCACGGCTGGTGCTGCGGTCCACATTGTCGATGTCGAGAACCGGAATTATCGCGAGTCGACGGCGAAGGATCTGTATGACGCGGCGCGGATCACCCACGCGCTCGACAATGTGCACTTCTTTCAGCGCACCATGGTCTGCCGCGACGTGGTCGACAATTACGAGATGGACATCAACACCATCTATGCCTGTTGCGCAGGCACCACCAAGCATGTCGGCACCAGTTTTTCTGATCCGTCTCATTTCGAAGGCTGCCTCGATCTCATTCACATGATTGCCGGCGGTGAGGCCAACTGGCGGGCCCGGCCGTTCGTCTCCAATTCCAATTGCTTTGTGGTGCCGCCGATGCGGTTTGCAGAAGAGAGCTGCGTCACCATGGAAAAATGCGTTCGCGCGGGCATGCCGGTGCTGCTGCTTTCAGCCGGGCAGGCGGGCGCCACTGCTCCGGCGCTGCTGGCCACCGCGATCGTGCAGGCGGTGGCTGAATGCCTGGCAGGCGTGGTCTATGTCAACGCCATGGCGCCGGGCCATCCGGCGGTGTTCGGCACATGGCCTTTCGTTTCCGATTTGCGCACAGGGGCGATGTCGGGCGGCTCCGGCGAACAGGCGCTGCTGTCGGCCGGATGTGCCCAGATGCACCGATTTTACGGCTTGCCGGGTGGCGCCGCCGCCGGTATCGCCGATGCGAAACTGCCCGACATGCAGGCCGGCTGGGAGCAGGCGATCTCCAACACCATGGCGGGGCTGAGTGGTCTCAACATGGTCTATGAAGCGGTCGGCATGCACGCCTCGCTGCTCGGGTTCTGCATGGAATCGCTGGTGCTTGGTGACGACCTGCTGGGCCAGGTGTTGCGCTGCGTGCGCGGGATCGATGTGACCGAGGACAGCGTCAGCCTGGACGCGATGCGAGAGGTTTGCCTGGAGGGTCCCGGCCACTATCTCGGTCATCCGCAGACGCTGGGCGTGATGCAGACCGAATATGTCTACCCTGTGGTCGCCGACCGGACCAGCCCGAAGGAATGGGCTGAAATCGGCAAGCCGGATCTGGTACAAAAGGCGATTGAACGGAAAAACAAAATTCTGGCGCAGTCTTCGGCTCCCTTGTTTGATGCCGCGACCGACGCTGCAATCCGTGCGGCGTTCAACATTTACGTATAAGGCATGATCGATGAGCATCCCGGACAATATTGCACGGTTTTATATTAATGGGGGCTGGGTCGAGCCTTCCTCCGGGGCGACGATGATGCACGTTGTCAACCCGGCCACCGAGGTAAGCGTAGCTCGCGTGGCGATTGGCACCCGGCAAGATGCCGAAAAAGCCATCGCAGCAGCGCGGGCGGCATTTCCGGCATTCAGCGCCTGGTCGGTGGCGGATCGGCTGGCGTTGCTCGGTCGTATCCGCGATGGCTATGAAGCGCGGCTGGACGAGATCGCCGAAGCGATCACCATGGAAATGGGCGCACCCTCGAAGATGTCTCGATCCGAGCAGGCGGCCTCCGGGCTGAGCCATATCGAAGCAACGATGACGGCGCTGAAGGGTTTTGCATTTGAAGAAAAACGCGGCACGACACTGATCATGCACGAAGCTATCGGGGTTGCCGGCCTGATCACGCCGTGGAACTGGCCGATGAACCAGATTGCCTCCAAGGTGGCGCCGGCGTTGGCTGCGGGCTGCACCATGGTGCTCAAGCCGAGTGAAATCGCGCCCCTGAGCGGCATTGTGTTTGCCGAGATCCTGCATGAGGCAGGCGTGCCTGCGGGCGTATTCAATCTGCTCAATGGCGACGGCCCCGGCGTGGGCCAGGTGCTGAGCAGCCATCCCGATATCGACATCGTCTCCTTCACCGGATCGACGCGGGCGGGCATCCTTGTGGCCAAGTCAGCAGCCGATACGGTCAAGCGCGTGGCGCAGGAACTGGGTGGCAAATCACCCAACATCATTCTGGCAGATGCTGATCTCAAAGCCGCGGTGAGCAGTGGCGTCGAGTGGTGCTTCGGCAACAGCGGCCAGTCCTGCGATGCGCCGACACGGATGCTGGTACCACGGGACCGCCATGAGGAAGCAATGGCGATTGCAAAACAGGCCGCTGAGCAACTTGTCACCGGCGATCCGCGTGATCCGAAAACCAATCTGGGGCCGGTGATCAGCCAGGTTCAGTATGACAAGATTCAAGGCTTGATCGCGTCAGGCATTCAGGATGGTGCGACGCTGGTGACCGGCGGGCGCGACCGGCCCGAAGGGCTGAGCCATGGCTACTACGTGAAGCCGACCGTGTTTGGCGGCGTGACGCCTGACATGCGGATCGCGCGCGAGGAAATCTTCGGTCCGGTGCTCGCCATCATGCCTTACGATACGGAAGAGCAGGCGGTCGAAATCGCCAATGACACGGTCTACGGGCTTGCCGCCTATGTGCAGTCCGGCGATCTCGAACATGGGCGGGTGATCGCGCGGCAGATGCGCGCCGGGCAAGTGCATATCAACTACCCCGATGCAGACATGTTCGCCCCATTCGGTGGCTACAAGCAATCGGGCAATGGCCGCGAATATGCCGACTGGGGCATGTGCGATTATCTCGAAACCAAGGCGCTGATCGGCCACGGCTAAAACCGCGCATTCACTATCATCTGAACTTGCATATTTGGAGCATCACCATGCGCTATGGTTTCATCGGCCTGGGCAATCTCGGCGGGCATATGGCGGCAAGCCTGTTGCGCGAAGGCTTTGACGTTTCGGTCACCGATATCGATCCGTCTTTGGCCAAGCGTCATCTGGATATGGGCAAGGGCTGCATCTGGGCTGACAGTCCGGCGGAACTGGCGCGCGACTGCGACGCGATCATCACCTGCCTGCCATCGCCGGCAGTGTCGGAAAAAGTGCTCACCGAAATGCTGACCACTGCCAGGCCCGGCACCACATGGATCGAGATGTCGACGCTGGGCCGCGACGACATCTTGAGGCTTGCCACGATCGCCTCAGCCAAGGGCGTGGAGACGATGGAGGCACCGGTGACCGGCGGGGTGCATCTGGCGGCGCAAGGCAAGATCACCGTGCTTGCCGGCGGCGAACAGCAGCTGTTCAACAAGCACAAGCCTGCGTTTGAGGCGATGGGTGACAAGATCTTTCACATGGGACCTCTCGGCTCTGCGTCGATCATCAAGGTGATCACCAACATGCTGGCCTTCATCCATCTGGTTGCTGATGGCGAAGCCTTGATGCTGGCCAAGCGTGGCGGGCTCGACCTGAAGACTGCGTGGGAAGCCATTGCCGCCAGTTCCGGCTCGAGTTTCGTGCATGAGACTGAAGGACAGCTCATTCTCAATGGCAGCTATGATGTGGCGTTCAACATGGATCTGGCGCTCAAGGATCTTGGCTTTGCAATGAATTTCGGCCGCGAATTCGGCGTACCAATGGACCTGGCCGGGCTGACCAACCAGACCTTCGTGCGCGGCAAGGCAGCCTATGGCGGGGAGGCGCAATCGACCCAGATCGTCAAGCTGCTGGAGGATGTGCTCGAGACGGATCTGCGCGCTGATGGGTTTCCTGCACGGCTTGAATAGGGGGCAGGGCTAGGGGCAAAAAGTCATCGCGAGCCAGCGGTGTGATCTTTCGCGCAACATGACGTCGATCAATACGCCGCTCGCCAGTCTGGTGCATTGTAAGCCAACAGCAGCAGGCAGCGAGAGACATCATGTTCAAGAATGCGGTCCAGCTTTTTGAAATTTTCGGCTTCAAGCTCCGGGTAGACCCTAGCTGGCTTTTGATCGCCGCACTGATCGTGTGGAGCCTGTCGACCTCCTATTTCCCGGAGATGTTGCCCGCCCAGACGGCCACGTTTTACACGACCCTAGGCATAGTTGCGATGCTCGGGATGTTTGTCTCGCTGGTCCTGCATGAACTGGCGCATTCGGTGGTGGCACGGGCCTATGGTCTGGAGATCGGCGGTATCACCCTGTTCATCTTTGGTGGTGTGGCCGAACTCGGTGAAGAGCCGCACACGCCGAAATCCGAATTCCAGATTGCCATTGCCGGGCCGTTGATGAGTTTGGCGCTGGCCGGTCTGTTCTATCTGGCGTCAGGCCCGTTCATCGACGGCGACAATATCGGCGCGATTGGAGCGGTGCTTGGATATCTGGCATTGATCAATCTGGTGCTCGCCGTGTTCAACATGGTTCCGGCGTTCCCGCTTGATGGTGGTCGGGTTTTCCGCGCGGCGATCTGGCAGGTGACCGGTGATGTGGTGCGAGCGACACGAATTTCCAGCCGTATTGGCACGTTTTTCGGTCTTTTTTTGATGGTTACGGGCGCTTTCGCCGTGTTCGGCGGCCAGGGTATTGGTGGCGTGTGGCAGATCCTGATCGGCTTTTTCGTCATCAATGCCTCCAGTGGCAGCTACCAGAACCTGCTTGTCAAGAATGCGTTGCGGGGCAAGTCGGCACGGATGCTGATGAGCGATCTGCTCTGGACGGTGGATGCCGATGCATCGATTGCGCAGTTGGTCGACGATGTGATGCTGCGCCATGGCGTAAGCTTCGTGCCGGTTCTCTCGCAGGGGCGTCTGTTCGGCTATGTCGATACGGCCGGTGCAGGATCGATCGATCGGGTTGAATGGTCCACCAGACGGGTTTTTGAGGTGGCAACTCCGGCTGGCCCCGACAACATGGTGACGCCAGATACACCGCTTGACGAAGTGTTCAAGCGGCTGGGCGCCGGCACGCGGCGCAAGCTGATGGTGGCCGATGCCGGCAAACTGATCGGCGTGATTTCGCTCTCCGATCTCGTGCACTATCTGGCGTTGCAGCAGGAAATAGGCACCCCAATGAAGACGGGGCATTAGCCCCCGTCAGGGCGACGGTTCCGTCCGAAACGGTGAAGTAACGAGCAAGCAAATCTGAGGAATGAGGACACTATGGTGATCAATGGTCTGGCCGATATTCTAAACCGGGTTTCGCGGGCGCGAGATCTCGACGCAGAGCTCTATGCGGAAGTGATCGGTGCGCTTCAAGCTGCATTTCCGAATGAGAACTTTGGCGAATCCGGCGCTCTGGCGGCACGCCATCCAACCGATGCGGCACTGCACATGGTCAACACCCACCTGCCCGGTTGGTCGATCACGCTCAAGGGCAAGGCGCATGAGGCGGATGGCGACTGGCACTGTACGCTGCGACAATCGGATTCGCGCGACAACGACGCGATGATTGGTGTCGGCAGCGGGCCGACACTGGCCTTGGCGCTGCTGGTTGCGTTTCTCAAACTCAACATCCGGCGCGCACCGCAATAATCGCGGTACCCAACCAGTTCGCAGGTTGGGGCCACGCGGCGGGAGGCGAGGATGAAGACCGTCCGCATATTATTTTCCCCCCGGTTGATGTATATCAATGGGACTGCATGAACAGACGTTAAGGTTTCAGTCAGGCGTTGTTTGATCATACCGACGGGAACGGCATGCTGCCTCCCTGCGGATTGGTGATCGAAGCGCGAACCCTAGGTGGAGGTTATCATGAAGCATGTTCGGAAAAGCTCGGGCTGTCTCGCAATCGCGGCAGCATTTCTTCTCGCGTCTGCGCCGATGGCGGCGGCATTTACCGCCTGCCAGGTCACCGATACCGGCGGTATTGACGATAACAGCTTCAACCAGACAGCATGGAAGGGTGTCGAGGACGCCAAGGCAGAGCTCGGCATTGAAGGTCGGTTTCTCGAATCCCAGGCAGAGACAGATTACGAGGCGAATATCAATTCGCTGATCGGCGGCCAATGCGACGTGATCATCACCGTTGGCTTCCTGCTTGGCGACGCCACCAAGAATGCGGCGCTGGCCAACCCGGATCAGAAATTCTCGATCGTCGATTTTGCCTATGACCCGATGGTGCCCAATATTCTGGGCCAGGTTTATGCCACCGACGAAGCTGCCTTCCTCGCTGGCTACCTCGCCGCCGGAATGAGCAAGACCGGTGTGCTCGGCGTGTTTGGCGGGATCAACATTCCCCCGGTGACGATTTTCATGGACGGTTTTTCCGCCGGTGCCAGCTATTACAATGAACAGAAGGGCACCTCTGTCACCGTGCTCGGCTGGGACCCGAAAGCCCGCGAGGGCCTGTTCACCAACAATTTCGAGTCGCTCGATGATGGCCGCGCATTTGCCCAGAACCTTTATGACGAAGGTGCCGATATCATCGTTCCCGTGGCCGGGCCGGTTGGCCTCGGATCGGCAACGCTGGCCGCTGAGCTCGGTGCCGACAAGCTCAAGATCATCGGTGTCGATGCCGATCTCTATCTCAGCGACCCAGAGCACAAGCAGGTGTATCTGACATCCATCACCAAGCGGATGGACGCCACCGTGCTTGATGTCATCAAGAGCGTGATGGATGACAAATTCGAAGGTGGCGTGCTTGAGGGATCGCTGGCCAATGGTGGTGTCGACCTGGCGCCGTTCCATGATCTGGAAGATGCGGTTCCGGCCGAGTTGAAGCAGGAACTCGAAACCATTCGCGCCGGCATCATCGACGGATCGATTTCTGTCGACAACAAGTAACGCATCGGCAGCACATCGAGCCAGGGGTGGGTCGACCCCATTTCCTGGCCCGGTTGCTCGCTTGGTTTCCGGGCCTATCCATTGCAGAAGATTTAATTGAAGCGGGTGGATTTTTCGTGCTGCCAGGGCCGGAATATCTGCAGATACCCTACGTGCTTGCTGAATGGATTCGCTCTGCATTTTTTGCGGTTCTTCGGTGGCCAACGCTCACGCAGTCGCATCTGAGGATGGTCAGCTCTAAAAATCAGAGTGTATGAGATGGATGTCGAACTTCGCGGAATTACCAAACGTTTCGGCCCTGTGGTCGCCAATTCAGGCGTCAACCTGACCATTCGCAGTGGTGAAGTGCTCGGACTGCTGGGGGAGAACGGCGCAGGCAAGTCTACCCTGATGAATGTGCTGTGTGGCCTCTACCGACCTGATGAAGGCGAAATCCTGATCGACGGCAAGCCTGTGACCTTTGATGGACCGGGTGCGGCGATCAAGGCCGGCATCGGCATGGTGCATCAGCATTTCATGCTGGTCCCGGTTTTCACCGTGGCCGAAAATGTCGTGCTCGGTGTCGAGCCGACGGGCCGGGCGGACTATCTGGATCTTGACGCCGCCAGGGCTCAGGTCAGGCAGATTCACGAGCAATACGGGTTGGAGGTCGATCCGGACGCGCTGATTGAAAACCTTCCGGTGGGTGTCCAGCAGCGGGTGGAAATCATCAAGGTGCTGTTTCGCTCTGCCGAAGTGCTGATCCTTGATGAGCCGACCGCAGTGCTGACACCGCAGGAAGTCTCTGAGTTTTTCGAGATCGTCAAATCCCTGCGCGATGCCGGCAAGGCGCTGGTGTTCATCACCCACAAGCTCAACGAAATTCTCGAAATTGCGGATCGGATCAGCGTCCTGCGCGGCGGTGAAATTGTTGGTGAAGGCGATCCGAAAAAATTGTCTACGACTGATCTGGCCGAGATGATGGTCGGACGACCGGTGAGCTTCGATGTTGTCAAGAAACCATATGAGCCGGGACCGTCGATGATCGAAGTGAGCGACCTGGTGGTGCTCAACGAGAATGATTCCGTGGCTGTCGACCATCTCGACTTCACCATCAAGAGCGGTGAAATCGTTGGGATCGCAGGTGTCCAGGGCAATGGCCAGTCTGCGCTTGTCGAGGCGCTGGCGGGCTTGCGCGAGGTGGTGGGCGGTTCGATCCGCTATGCCGGCGAGGATATCACACGCGCATCACCCAGGGCGCGCCACAAGATGGGTATTGCGCATATTCCGGAAGACCGCCAACGCACCGGAATTATCCCCAGTTTCACGGTCGCGGAAAACATGGTGCTGGACACCTATTATGACGAGCGCTTTTCTTCCGGGCTCGAGATCAAGTGGGATAAGGTCCGCGAAAATGCAGCGCAGAATGCTGTCGAGTTCGATGTTCGCACGCCGTCGGTCTATGCCGCGGCCGGGCATTTGTCCGGCGGCAATCAGCAAAAGTTGGTGGTGGCCCGGGAAATGTCCCGCGACACCAAGTTCCTGATTGCGGCGCAGCCGACCCGTGGCCTTGATGTCGGATCAATCGAGTATATTCATCAGCGGCTGATTGATGCCCGCGACGAGGGCGACGGGGTGCTGATCGTCTCATCGGAACTCGACGAAATCTTGGCGTTGTCAGACCGGATTCTGGTGATGTTCAAGGGCCGGATCGTGGCCGAGTTCGATGCCAGCAAGGGCCCGGTCGACAAGAACGCCGTGGGACTGGCGATGGCGGGAGCAAAAGCATGAGCGATTCCAATATCGACGAGGCCGTACAGGCCCTGCTCAAACGCGCCGCGCCGGGGCGGACCGAATTCGAGGATCTGGTGATTGTACCGGTGTTCGCCATTGTCGCAGCCTTGATCCTGGGCGCACTGACAATGCTGGCTACCGGGGTGGAACCGGGCACGATCGCCCGCTCCTATCTGGCGCTGCTGAAAGGCTCGGTCGGTTCGGTCAACGCCATCTCGGAAACGCTGACGGCAGCCACGCCGTTGGTGCTTGCTGGGTTGGGATTGGCGCTCGGCTTCCGCGCTGGACTGTTCAATATTGGAGCCGAGGGGCAGATCCTGGTCGGCGGCATGGCGTCGGTGATCGCCGGGTTCAGCCTCTCCGGACTGCCCTACATTGTGTTGTTGCCCATCAGCCTGCTGGCTGGCGCGCTGGTGGGCGGGCTCTATGCGGCGATTGCCGGGTGGCTGCGCGCAGCCACCGGCGCCCATGAGGTGATCTCGACGATCATGCTCAATCTGATTGCCTACAGGTTGGTCGACTACATGTTGCGGCTGCCCTACGTGCAGCGCGCCGGGCGCAGCGACCCGATTTCCAAATCGGTTCCTGAAAATGCGCAGCTGCCCAGATTGCTGGAATGGATCGACCCGAATCTGCGGGTGCATGCGGGTATTTTCCTCACTCTCGCCGCAGTGCTGCTGGTCTACTGGATCCTGTACCGGACGAAGATCGGCTTCGAATTTCGCGCCAGCGGCGCAAGCCCCGATGCGGCGCGATTTGCCGGCATGCGCTCCGGTCTGATCATCGTTGCGGCGATGGCGACTGCGGGCGCGCTTGCAGGCCTTGCCGGCTCTGCGCAGGTGCTGGGTGTGCTGGACCGGGCGACGCCAGGGTTTTCGGCAGGGATCGGCTTTAACGCCATCGCTGTTGCGTTGCTGGGTCGGTCGCATCCGTTCGGCGTGCTTCTGGCCGGGCTGCTGTTCGGCGGGTTGGAGGCCGGGGGCAGGCAGATGCAGGTTGACGCCGGGGTGAGCATCGACCTGATCGGCATCATCCAGTCCCTGATAATCGTGTTCATCGCTGCACCGCTATTGGTGCGGGCGATTTTCCCATGGGGCTTTCGCAAGCCCGGAACGGCGCGGAAGGAGTAGGTCATGACAACAATTCAAAACCCCACCGCCGATAGCCCGGCCCGGCTTGATCTTGGAAAGCAGAAACATGCCCGGATTTCCGGCGCGGTGCTGATCGCGTTGGCGGTGCTGGTGGCGCTGGTGTTTGGCGCCGGCAGCGAAGGCAGCGCAGTGTTCAGGCTGTCACGGCCGACCGATGCGCTGGTGTTGCCCAATCTGAGCGTGCCGGCGGCGCAGTTCAATTTCATCGCGGCGGGCATTCTCGCATTTTTAGGCGCGCGGCAGTTCCTGCGCGGCGGCGTGCGCTGGACATCGCTTTCGCTCGGGCTCGGTTTGGCGCTGGCCGTGGTCGCGTTTCTGGTCTGGGCCACTGCCGGCAAGGCGTTTTCGCTCACCGGCATGCTGCAGGCCACCATGGTTCGCGCCGTGCCGATCGCGCTTGGCGGTCTCGCCGGTGTGCTGTGCGAGCGCGTGGCGGTGGTCAATATCGCCATCGAAGGCATGTTGCTCGCCGGTGCTTTTGCCGGCGCGCTGGTCGGCTCTTTGCTCGGTGGTATCGCCGGGTTGACGGCTGCGGTGGCAGTTGGCGGCCTGTTCGGGTTTTTCCTGGCGGCGCTGGTGGTGACCTACCGGATGGACCAGATCATCGCCGGGGTGGTGATCAATCTGTTCGTGCTGGGGCTGACATCCTATGTCAGCAGCCAGGTGTTCCAGGAATACCGCTCGCTTAACAATGCGCCGGTGTTCCGGGCGATTAAAATCCCGCTTTTGGGTGACATTCCGGTGATCGGGCCGATGCTGTTTTACCAGAACATCTTTGTCTATGGCGCATTGGTCATGGTGGCGGTGGCAACCTACTACCTATTCTACACCCGTACCGGACTGAGAGCTCGGGCGGTAGGTGAACACCCGCGGGCTGCTGATACGCTGGGGATCGATGTCTACCGCACCCGGTTCATCAATGTGACGCTGGGTGGCATGGTCGCGGGCTTTGGCGGCGCCTGGTTCACGCTGGGTTCGGTCGGGCGGTTTGACGAGAACATGACCGGCGGACGCGGCTATATCGGGCTGGCGGCGATGATCTTCGGCCGTTGGCATCCGGTGGGCGCGCTGATGGCGGCGCTGGTGTTCGGCTTTGCCGATTCCATGCAGCAGAAACTGGCCTTGCTGCAAACGCCGATCCCATCGGAATTTCTGGCAATGGCGCCTTATATCGCTACTATCATCGTGGTGGCCGGCTTTGTCGGCGCGCGCGCGCGCCAGCTGCGGACGGGCAGCCCTATATCAAGGAATAGGCTGCGAATATTAACAAGGCGAGGTAGCCATGGTTGATCGGGAGGCGGGGGCGCGCGGGAACGGAGCGGTGGACGCCTGTCCGGCTCACGCTGCAGCCGGATCCGGCAATGCTGCGATGGGCGGATGCCCGGTATCGCCGCAAGCGGCAGCCTTCGATCCGTTTTCACCGGCCTATCTCGCCAATCCAGCCGAAGCGCTCAAGTGGTCGCGCGAGCAGGAACCGGTGTTTTACAACCCCGAGCTCGGCTACTGGGTGGTCAGCCTCTACGATGACGTCAAGGCGGTGTTTCGCGACAACATCACCTTCTCGCCGTCGATTGCGCTGGAACGGGTGGTACCGCCGAGCGAGGCGGCGCTTGCGACCCTCAAACGCTACAATTACGCCATGAACCGGACTTTGGTGAATGAGGATGAACCGGCGCATATGGAGCGCCGTCGGGCGCTGATGGATCATTTCCTGCCGGCCAATCTCGCGCAAAAGGAGCCGATGATCCGGCGGTTGACGCGCGAAAAGGTCGATGCTTTCATCGATAATGGGCGGGTTGATCTGGTCGAGGCGATGCTGTGGGAAATTCCGCTCACAGTGGCGCTGCATTTTCTGGGGGTTCCCAAGGAAGACATGGACAGGCTCAAGGAATTTTCCGTGGCGCACACGGTCAATACCTGGGGCAAACCCTCGCCCGAGCAGCAATTGCATGTGGCCGAATCTGTCGGCCGGTTCTGGCAATATGCGGGGCAAGTGCTCGACAAGATGCGCCAGGAACCCGACGGCCAGGGCTGGATGCACCAAGCAATCCGCAAGAATGCGGAAATTCCCGATGTAGTGACCGATTCCTATCTGCACTCGATGATGATGGCGATCATCGTGGCCGGGCACGAGACTACCGCGCTGGCAAGCACCAACGCATTGAAATTGCTTCTATCCAACCGGCTTGTCTGGGAGCGGATCTGTAACGACCCGGCGCTGATCCCGAACGCCGTCGAGGAGTGTTTGCGGCTTGAAGGCTCGGTCGTCGCGTGGCGCCGTCAGGCCACCCGCGACACCGAAATTGCCGGCATCGCCATCCCGAAGGATGCCAAACTGCTGATCGTCAGCGCCTCGGCCAACCACGACCCTCGGCATTTCGAGAACAGCGATTTTCTCGACATCTATCGAGACAGCGCCGCCGAGCACCTGACTTTCGGCTATGGCAGCCACCAGTGCATGGGCAAGAATTTTGCGCGGCTAGAGATGCGGATCTTTATCGAGGAACTGTGCCGGAGGCTGCCGCATATGCGGCTGGTTGAGGGCCAGCAGTTTACCTACCTGCCAAACCTCGCCTTTCGCGGGCCCCAGAAGCTGGAGGTCGAATGGGACCCGGCCAACAACCCGGAGCGTACCGATCCGGCGATTGTCGAGCGCGAAATCTCTTTCCCGGTCGGCGCGCCGACCAGCAAGGAGATCACCCGGAGTGTCCGCGTTGCCGAGATCAGCGTTGCCGCCGACGGGATCAAGCTGTTACGGCTGGAAGACCCCGACGGACTGCCACTGCCGGCCTGGACGCCGGGTGCCCATATCGATCTGGTGCTTGGCGCCTTTAGCCGTAAATACTCGCTGTGCGGCGATCCTTCGGCGTCTGACTATACAATCGCAGTGCTGCGCGAGGAGAATGGTCGCGGCGGTTCGCAGTTCATTCACGAGGAACTCAGGCCCGGTATGACGGTGCGGCTGCGCGGCCCGAAAAACTATTTCCGGCTGGAGGAGCAGGCCGGACGCCATGTTCTGATCGCCGGCGGCATCGGCATCACGCCGATTGTCGCAATGGCCGACCGACTGAAGCAGATCGGCGCCGATTACGTCGTCCACTATTGCGGTCGGTCACGCGGAGCAATGGCGCTTGCCGACCGGCTGATCGCCGATCATGGCGAACATGCGGTGCTGCATGTTTCGGATGAAAGTGGCCGCGCCGATCTCGCCGCGATTATTTGCGATTGTGGCGAGGATGTGCGGGTTCACGCCTGCGGGCCGCAGCGTTTGCTCGATGCGCTTGCCCGGCTTTGCGCGGACCGACCGGAAGGTATGCTCAAAAGCGAGCGGTTTACCACTGATGTCGGAGGAATGGCGCTTGAGGGCGATACTTCGTTTGAGATCGAGCTGGAAGATTCCAATCTGACGCTCACTGTTCCCGCCGGCGAGACGCTGCTCGATGTGGTGCGCGCCGCGGGCATTGATGTGCCGAGCGATTGCGAGGAGGGGCTGTGTGGCAGTTGCGAGGTGCGGGTGCTCGAAGGCGGGGTCGATCATCGCGACCGGGTACTGTCGACCGCCGAACGGGCGGAAGGCGGGCGGATGATGGCTTGCTGCTCACGCAGCGCCGGTGGAATGCTGCGGCTGGCGCTGTGAGCGCATATCGGTGGTTGATCGGCGGATGTGGGGCGGGTATTAGCTGCGAACATACACGCCAGAGCGATCGTCCGGACGGATCGGCAAATGCCCAAACTGCTCATAGTCACCGACGCCTGGCGACCGCAGATCAACGGCGTTGTCCGCTCGATTGAGAACCTGGTGCCGTGGCTTGTGCGGTTGGGCATCGAGGTCGATATCCTGTCGCCGGCCGAATTCCACACCGCGCCGTTGCCGGGATATCCGGAGATCCGCCTGGCGCTGACAACGCCGGGGCGCGTGCGGCGACGGATCGAGGCGTGCGACCCTGACTATATCCATATCGCCACCGAGGGACCTCTGGGCGTGCTTGCCCGCCGCACTGCTCTAAAGCGCAATGGGTTTACCTCAAGCTATCACACCCGTTTTCCGGAATATGTCGCGGCCCGCTCGCCCATTCCGGAGAGATGGCTCTATTGGTTCATGCGGTGGTTTCACAATGCGGGGCGCGGTTGCTTGGTGGCGACCGCCAGCCTGCGCGATGAGCTGTCGTCCAGGGGCTTTGCAAATATACACATCTGGTCGCGCGGCGTTGATACACAGCATTTTCGACCGGACTACGCGCCTCCGCTTGAGCTGCCGCGTCCGGTGTTTGTCCATGTCGGCCGGATGGCGGTGGAGAAGAATGTCGAGGCCTTTTTGAAGATGAAGCTGCCTGGCAGCAAGCTGGTCGTCGGCGATGGACCTTTGCTGGAAGAATTCAGGGCGCGCTACCCGGATGTGGTGTTTACCGGCGCCAAGTCGGGCACGGAGCTCGCAACGTTGTACGCGATGGGTGATGTCTTCGTGTTTCCGTCGCTAACGGACACGTTTGGTCTGGTGGTGCTTGAGGCGCTTGCTTCGGGGGTGCCGGTTGCTGCCTATCCGGTCACCGGGCCGAAGGATATTCTGGGAAACTGCGGTGCAGGGGTTGTGGATGAGGACCTGCACAAGGCGGCGCTTGCCTGCCTTTCGCTTTCTGGCGTCGATGCCCGCGCCCGCGCCATGGACTTCTCCTGGAAGGCCTGCGCCGACCAATTCCTGGATGCGACATATGTGAGTTTCGGCATCGCCCCTTAAGCCGAGTTCAGGGCGGAATTGCGCATGCTGCGGCGTTGTGACCGATCGCTGCGGCAAAAATGCTAGCAATTGCAATCGGTTGTTTGGTTTCCGTTAACAAGCAGCAGCTACCGTCATCAAGCGCATGATGCGAATGAAAGCTGGCAAGGGCAACGGAGCCGAATGTCCAATGGGTGTGAAGCACCCGGGAATATTCGGCCGGCATTTGTCGATGAAGATGAATAAGAGTTGGATGAATGGGGATCGGTCCGGTTCCCAAATCGCCCGACGACTACGTGGTAGTAGCAGGACTGAGTAAATGCTGAAGCAGACACGAAATAGATGGTTTGACTGGGGAGCGGAGTTCAGTTTTTCCATCATCCTTCTCGGCCTACTGGCTTTGGGAGGGATCCTCATTCTATGGTTCCAGGGTGTCGGTCAGCCGGAAAATGCCGGGTATACTACTTCCGGCGTGCTCCTCATCGGTATCGCTGCCTGCGTGCCGCTGTTTCTGCTGATCTCGGTACTGGACCTGAAGAGCCGGCTGAAATCCCTCGGCAAAGACCACGCCCGGGTTCTTGCGCAATCCGAACGTGACGCACTGACCGGCGTTTTCAATCGTGAAAAATTTGTTTTTGAAGCCAAGTTGGCGCTCGAAACCCGTTCAAACACATCGTTCTTTGCGCTGTTCCTGGCCGATATCGATCACTTCAAACAAGTCAATGATAGCCTTGGCCACCCGGCGGGGGATACGGTTCTGGTGCATTTTGCCGAAAAACTGCGGATGCATTTCCCTGGTGCGCAGGTGGGGCGGCTGGGGGGCGACGAGTTCGGGGTGCTGATCGAGCATTCTGACCCGATTACCGCAAAATACGCTCACGAGTTGTGTGCCGGTCTCGAGAGCGGGCTATCAAAGTCGGCCAGCGTCGGCAACCATCGTTTGTCGGTCTCTGCGTCGATCGGCATTGCGCTGGCGCCCTATCACGGCAAGACTTGGAGCTCGCTGTTCATCAATGCCGACATGGCGCTTTATGCGTCGAAGAAAAATGGCCGCGCCTGCGCGACGCTGTTTCAGGAAGAGATGCTGACTGACATTCGCAACGAGAAGGCGCTGGTTCGCGAATTGCGCGCTGCCCTTCTGCTCAGACATTTGCGCGTGGCTTATCAGCCGATTGTCGATGCCAATGGCCGGTTGGTGGCCTTTGAGGCGCTTCTGCGCTGGCGGCATGCGCTGAGGGGCGTGATCCCGCCGGATATCTTCATCCCGGTCGCCGAACGAGCATTGATGATCGGCGACATCGGCGATTATGTCCTGAGCCACGTGTGCGAGGACATGCCACGGTTGCCGGACGTGCCGGTCAATGTGAACCTCTCGGCCAATCAGATCGCCAAGCCGGACCTGAAAGCACAGATGCTCAAGATCCTTGCGGAAACCGGAACGGACCCGCACCGGATTATCCTTGAAATCACCGAAAGCGCCTCGTTGGCGGCCAATCCGGTCATTGCCGGCCAGATTTCGGCGTTGCAGGATGTTGGCTTCCGCATTGCGCTCGATGATTTCGGCATGGGCTATTCCGAGTTCAACCAGCTGCGGGCACTTCCCTATGACGTGATCAAGATCGACAAGAGCTATATCCGCACACTGGGCTCCGACCATGTCACCGATGTTTTTGTCAGTGCGGTGGTGGAAATCGCTCGCTGTGCCGGCAATTGCATTGTTGCCGAAGGAATTGAGACCGAAGCCGATCTCATGCGCGCCAGTGCGGCGGGTTGTGACCGCTTCCAGGGTTACTATTTCGGCAAGCCGAGCTTCATCGAGGATATGGACGGCAGCCGTCTGGACTACGGCAAGGCAACGCCGGACCAGGAGAGTGAACGAGAAGTGGCCTGATCCCGAGATCAATGGCCTGCGGGTTCCAGTTTCCGTTGGCGCCCGTTTCCCGCCGGGCAGGGTCAGTTGTCCACCGTTTTCACATAACTGTCACGTCCTTGTCGTGATCCTGCAATCTCGCTGATGGCACATCGCCGGAAATCAAACCGGGAGATTGCCCTATGTCGAGATTGCTTTGTTTCACCTCCGCCCTTGCCATGATCGCCGCTTCGGCGTCGGCCGCGGAGATGAATTTCAACAGGATTTCATCGCTGGCCACGCCTTCGAACATGGCCGCCGGCGAAGACATGAACCGTGAAACATCCGCAGAAATCATCGCCGCCAGCGAAGATGGCCAGCGTCTGGTCTATACCGACAGCCCGCTGGGTGTGATCGGCATCATCGATATCGCCGACCCGGCCAATCCCAAGCCGCTCGGAAACGTGTCGATGCAGCCCGTCGACGGTGGCGAAGCCGAGCCAACATCTGTCACCGTTATTGGCGGCAACGCTTTTGTCGCGGTCAACACCTCCAGTAATTATGTCGAGGTTGGCGGCAAGCTGCTGACCGTCGATATTGAAAGGCGCACGATTTCCGCAAGCTGTGATCTTGGTGGTCAGCCGGATTCGATTGCCAGCGCGAAGGACGGTTCGTTCCTGGCCATCGCCATTGAGAACGAGCGTGACGAGGATCTTAATAACGGAGTTCTGCCGCAGATGCCTGCTGGCCAGGTTGCTTTCATCGACGTCAAGGATGGCGTAGCTGATTGTGCGAGCCTGCGGTTTTCCGATGTGACGGGTTTGGCCGAGATCGCGCCGGAAGATCCGGAGCCCGAATTTGTCGATATCAATAGCCTTGGCGAAACTGTGGTGACGCTGCAGGAGAATAACCACATCGTCGTGCTCGACCGTGCTGGCAAGGTGGTCTCGCACTTCTCTGCCGGTGCCGTGACGCTGGAAAATGTCGACCTTACCGATGAACGCGGCGCGCTGCGGTTCACCGAAGCCCAGACAGACCGCAAGCGTGAACCCGATGCCGTTGGCTGGATCGACAACGATCATTTCGCCATTGCCAATGAAGGCGATTACGAGGGTGGATCGCGTGGTTGGACCATCTTCAACAAGAATGGCACCGTGGTCTATGATTCGGGCATGTCATTCGAATATGCGATTGTTGAGGCTGGCCATTACCCGGACAAGCGCTCGGACGCCAAGGGCGCGGAGCCGGAATCAATCGAAGTGGCGATATTTGACGGCAAGCCCTATGTGTTCGTCGGCGCCGAACGGGCATCCATCATCGGTGTCTACGATGTCAGCAACCTGGCAAAACCGGTGCTCACCCAGATGTTGCCGTCGGGCATAGCGCCTGAAGGCATCGTCGCCATCCCCTCGCGCAACCTGGTCGCATCGGCCAACGAAGCCGATCTGATCGAAGACGGCGGCGTGCGCAGCCATGTGATGCTGTATCAGCGCGAGAACGCGCCGGCCGCCTATCCGCAGATCACTTCGGCAGGGTCGGATGCGCTGATTGGCTGGGGCGCGCTCTCGGGGCTTGCAACCGATGCCGACACCACCGGCAAGCTCTATGCGGTCAATGACAGTTTCTATGGCTATCAGCCGACGATCTTCACCATCGACGCCACCCAGACTCCGGCGCGCATCACCTCGGCACTGGAGATCACGCGGGCCGGTTTCCCCGCCCAGAAGCTTGATCTGGAAGGTGTGACGACCGATGGCGAGGGCGGCTTCTGGTTGGCTTCGGAAGGCCGGACCGACCGGATGGTTCCGCATGCGCTGTACCACGTCAACGCCAAGGGCGTGATCAAGCAGGAAATCTCCCTGCCTGAGGAACTGCTGGCGCAGGAAAAACGCTTCGGCTTCGAAGGCATTGCCCGTCTGGGTGACACCTTGTGGATGCCGGTGCAGCGTCCTTGGCACGATGACGCCAAGAATGAGGTCAAGCTGGTGGCCTATAACACCAACAGCAAGGAATGGGGTGCTGTGCGCTACCAGCTCGATGCACCGGCCGACAAGGGCTGGGTCGGATTGTCCGACATCGAAATCCACGGCGACTATGCCTATATCATCGAGCGCGACAACCAGATCGGCGCCAAGGCTGCGATCAAGAAGATCTTCCGCGTTGCCCTGAGCCAGATGGTTCCGGCAAAGCTGGGTGGTGAATTGCCGCTGGTGGAGAAGGAAGAAGTTCGCGACCTGCTTGACGAGCTGAAGGCACTCAACGGCTACGTGGTCGACAAGGTCGAAGGTCTTGCGATTGATGCCAACGGCAAGGGCTACATCGTCACCGACAATGACGGCGTCGATGACAGCTCCGGCGAAACCCTGTTCTTCACCGTCGACGGTCTGGCACCGGTTTCCAACTGACCGTAGGCATTGAAATAATGAGGCCGGGCGTTGTCATGCGCCCGGCTTCTTGCAGTTCAGGTAGGTCTGTGACCGTTTGATGCTACGGCGAAGGCGGAGTCACCGATTTGCGCCATTGCGACAGGAACCGGGCCCGCTTGGCGCGGTCGAGCGATACCAGCAGCGCCGGTGACAACGGGATCGGCCGTAATGCCGGTTCCTTGTTGTCGGTCAGTCCGGGCAGGGCGCCGGGGCCGCTCAGCGGTGTGAGCAGGCGGGTTTCCCCGTCAAGGATCGCACGGCCTGCCGGGGATAGAGCCAGCTCCAAAAACGCTCGGGCGGCGTTCGCCGCACGGGCTTCGCGCGGAATATAGCCGGCGCGAGCCAGAACCAGGGTGTAATCGCTCGGCAGTACCACGCCGATGCGCGGGTCTTTTTCAGCCCGCGACAGCGCATAGGAGCCGAGTACGTTGTAGCCGATCAGCGCGCGGCCATCGGCGACCCGGTCGATGACTTCCGAGCTGCAACAGAAAGTGGCGACGTTGTTGCGGCCAAAGCCCTCGATCAGGCGTCCCCAGGTGCTGGCCTCGGTGGAATCCTGAAAGGCGAACAGATAGCCGACGCCGGATTCCTCGATATCGTAGGTGGCGATGCGACCGCTGAGCTTGTCGGATTGCCGCATCATGTCGATCAGGTCGAACCGGCTCAAGGGCGGACCTTCGGCGGCGAATTCGGCGCTGTTGTAAACGATCACCGCCGGCTCATAGGTCAGGCCCATCAGTTCGCCGCGCCATTGTGCCCAGTCAGGCAGGTCTGCGAGAACAGGGCTGCCGATCTCGCGGGCGCAGCCGCCATTGACCAGGCGTACCTGCTGGGCGATCGATGAGGAGATCACCAGGTCGGCGAAAAATGTCCGGTCGCTGCAGGCTTTCGAAACCGTGGCGTCGAGACTGTTGGACGTATCCTCGATATAGCTGACCGAGATGCCAGGGTTCTGCTGTTGGAAAGCCGAAATCAGCGGCCGCATGAAATCAAGATCGGTGACGCTGGCGATCACCAGTTCGGTGTTGCCGGAAG
This sequence comes from Hoeflea algicola, assembly GCF_026619415.1. Taxonomy (NCBI): domain Bacteria; kingdom Pseudomonadati; phylum Pseudomonadota; class Alphaproteobacteria; order Hyphomicrobiales; family Rhizobiaceae; genus Hoeflea; species Hoeflea algicola. The sequence goes on along the minus strand of NZ_JAOVZR010000001.1, from coordinate 2,141,775 downwards.
CGGCTTCAAACCGGGTCAACGTTTCTGCGGCCTCCGGTTTGCCCGGTAGCGCGGCAATGGTGATCAGGGCCGTGCCCAGAAGGAGGAGCCTGGGATTAGTCATGAAAGGCCGGTTTCCGGTGAGGAAGGCGTTGATGGAGGCACCAGCGGCAATTCGACACCGACCAGAAAGCCGCCGCCGGTTGTGCGTGCTGTGGTGATTGAGCCCTGGTGAAACTCGGCAACCTCGGCAACGATGGCCAGCCCCAATCCGGCGCTTTGCGGGTTGGTGGTATCGCGGGCGAAACGCTGGCCGATGCGGCTCAACTGATCAGCGCTCATGCCGGGGCCACTGTCATGGGCGGCGATCAAAGCCCGGTTGTCGGGGGTGATGCTGACGCGCAGCCAGACCGGCGGTTGGCCATGGGCCAGCGCGTTGGTGAGCAGGTTTCGGGCGGCTTCGCGCAGGCTGAAGGCATCGCCTGTCACCATCACCGGATCGTCGGGAAGATCGAGTTCGATGCCCTCTGAACCACCGGTGCGACGGGCTTCGCGCTCTGCCTCCACCGCCACCCGCCGCAGGTCAATCAGCGCCAGCGTTGCGGAATCGGCGCGATGCGTCACCAGCGCATGCGATAGCAATTGATCGGTTAACCGGCTGATGCCGATCGCCCGGTCGCGGATGCGCCGCTGCAGCGTCTTTAACCGACCAGGATCGGTTTCCTCCATGGCGAGTTCGGTCTGGGCGCGCAGCGCGGTGATCGGTGTGCGCATCTGGTGAGCAGCGTCGGCGACAAACCCCTGCATGGCGCCGACCCGCCGATCGAGTCGCGCCATGAAGCGGTTGATGGCGGCGACCAGCGCCTCGACTTCGCGTGGCGTGGTGGTGGTAAAGGGCGTCAGATCCTTCGGGTCGCGGGCCAGAATGGCGCGTTCGATGCGGCGCAAGGGGCTCAGCGCCAGTCGCATGGCGAGCAAGGCCAGGATCAGGGTAACGCCGCCGGCGATGACGACGCCAATCACCGCCCGGGTGACGATCTCATGGGCGAGTTCGGAGCGGGCGCGCAGGGTTTGCGCCACCACAACCGTAATCGGTCCACGCACCGCGCGCTCGGCGAGAAAACGCTGCATGCGGATGGCGCGCACTGCTTCGCCGGAGAAGTCGGCGTCATAGAGCAAGGGTTCATTCCGGGGGGCGGTCTGTTCAGGCAACGGAAAATTCTCGTCGCCGGTCAGGGTCACGCCATCGGGACCGAGGATCCGGTAAAAGATCCGGTCTTCGGAAGCCAGCGACAGCAGGCCGAATGCCGAAAGCGGAATATCGATCACGGTTTCGCCCTCGACGACACTGATGCGTTCGGCGATCTGCAGCGCCGCGCCGGTCAGCAGTCGATCGAAAGCGCGGGTGGCCGCGGTCTGACCGTAGTTCAGTGCGGCGTAAACAGTGCCGGCCACGGCAATGGTCAAAAGCAGTGTCAGCAGAAGCGTCAGTCGCCAAGCGATCGAGTGGGCGGATGCGGATGGAATGATTGCGGCTGGTGGGCTCACGGCAAGGCAGGTCCGGGTTCACAGGCGCGTGCCTGATAGCCGAGGCCGCGCAGGGTCTTGATCTCCATGCCGGCGCCGGAAAGCTTGCGGCGCAGCCGGCCGACATAGAGCTCGATGGCATTGGGGCCAGCGTCGGCATCCATGCCGAACAACCGCATGATCAGCTCTTCTTTTTCGAGCACACGCCCCTTGTTGGCCAAGAATATCTCCAGCAGCAATTGCTCGCGCGGGGTCAACGACAGCGGTTCTCCATCCACGGTCGCCAGTCGCGTCACCATGTCGAATTCGAGATTGCCGGCCGACAGGCGCGCACCAGCCTCGCCGCTGCGACGCCGGACAATGGCGCGGACCCTGGCTTCCAGCTCGCCCAGATCGAAGGGTTTGACCATGTAGTCATCGGCGCCGAAGTCGAGCGCGCCGATCTTGTCGTCGACCGCCAGCCGCGCGGTCAGAACCAGAACCGGCACCGCGTTGCGTCGTCCTCGCAACCATTTGAGAAAATCCAGGCCTGAACCGTCGGGCAGGTTGATGTCGAGAATCACCAGATCATAGGTCGAGGCTGCGGCAAAATGCATCGCATCGGCCAACGAAGCAGCCCGGTCGCAGGCATGCCCGCCGCGCCCCAGCCGTTCGATTATGGCTTCTGCGACATCGGCCGTGTCTTCAACGACCAGAAAATGCATGGTCTGGGGCCTCCCGCCGGCTGACAGCTTGTTGACAGCTTTGGCGGTTAGCATAGCCACCATTCCACCTTTGAGGAAAGGTGGCATCTTCATTGTGGAGGAAATCATGAAGAACATTATCACACGGCTTGCCGCAACCGCTGTTGCCGTCGTTTCGCTGACCGCAGCTTCCTACGCGTTCGAGCCGGAAGCCACCGAGTGCATTGCACCGGCCAACCCCGGCGGCGGCTGGGATTTCACCTGCCGTCAGGTCGGCAAGACGCTGCAGGATCTCAAGGCTGTGCCGGGCACCATGCAGGTCACCAACATGGCCGGCGGCGGTGGCGGCGTGGCCTTCGCTGAAGTCGTCAACAAACGCAATGATGACAACGATCTGATCGTCGCCGCATCGTCGGCCACGTCCACTCGTCTGGCGCAGGGTGCCTATCCCGGCAACACCATGGACCAGGTGCGCTGGATCGGTGCGGTTGGCGCCGATTACGGCATCGTTGCGGTGGCCAAGGATTCGCCGGTCAACACGCTGCCCGAGCTTCTGGACATGATCAAGAAGGATCCCACCTCGGTCTCGATCGCCGGTGGGTCGGCCGTTGGTGGCTGGGATCATCTCAAGGTGCTGATCGCCGCCAAGAAGGCAGGCATCGATGATGTCCGGACCATCAAGTATGTTGCCTTCGATGGCGGCGGCGAGGCGGTCACGCAATTGCTCGCAGGCTCCGTGCAGGCGTTTACGGGCGATGCATCCGAGGCCAAGGGCTTTGTCGATTCCGGCGACATCAAGGTGTTGGCAGTACTTGCGCCTGAACGGCTTGAAGGCGATTTTGCCTCGTTTCCGACTGCCAAGGAGCAGGGCATCGACGTGATCGGCGCCAACTGGCGCGGGTTCTATGCGCCGGGCGGCATGTCCGACGAAGCCTATGACTATTGGGTCAACGCCATCGGCGGTGTTTACGATAGCGATGAATGGAAGGGCGTGATGGCCCAGAATGGCCTCGCCCCGCTGAACCTGCGCGGCGCGGAATTCCAGGCTTTCGTTCAGGAATCGGTCGATTCGATCACGACCATTTCCAAGGAAATCGGCCTGATCCAGTAAGGATCGGGACCAAGCCTTCGCCCGTATCCAACGGGCGGAGGCTGACTGTTCCGGCAATCGCCGGGTCACCGTGGAGGGGAGGGCGCCATGAGCGACCGGATCATGGGAGGCGTTGGCCTCCTGCTGGCAGCATTTTTCATCTGGCAAGCGACACTGATCAAGGAAAGCTTCATTTCCGATCCTGTCGGACCAAAGATATTTCCAATCATCATCGGCCTGCTGGTCGGCATTTCCAGCCTGGCGATTCTGCTCAAGCCGGATGACGAACCGGAATGGCCGGATTTCAGCCGGCTGTTCGAGGTTGGTCTCACCGTCGTTGTGATGATTGCCTATGCCTATGCCCTGCCGATCGCCGGGTTCGTGGTCTCAACCGCGGTCGCCGCCGGCTATCTCTCCTGGCGGCTGGGGACACCGCCGATCAAGGCGGTGATCGCCGGGATCGTCATTTCGGTCGGCATCTTTGTCATTTTCAATCTCATTCTGGGCTTGTCGCTTGCGCGCGGCCCGTGGGGCTTTTGAGGTAGGGTCATGGATAGTCTTTACGCACTTGCACACGGGTTTTCGATCGCCCTCACATTCCAGAATCTCGGTCTGGCGCTGATCGGCTGTTTTCTCGGCACCATCATCGGTGCGCTGCCGGGGCTTGGACCGTCCAACGGGGTGGCAATCCTCATTCCGCTGGCGTTTACGCTGGGGCTGCCGGCAACTCCGGCGCTGATACTGCTCACCAGTGTCTACTACGGCGCCATGTATGGTGGCCGCATCTCCTCGATCCTGCTCAACATCCCCGGTGACGAACCGGCCTTGATGACGACGCTGGATGGCTATCCGATGGCCAAGAAGGGCATGGCCGGTGAAGCGCTGGCGCTGTCGGGCCTTGCGTCGTTTGTCGGCGCATTCTTTGCCACCTGGGGGCTTGTTTTCCTGGCGCCGCAGCTGGTCAAGGTGGCGCTGCTGTTCGGTCCGGCGGAATATTTTGCGCTGTTCGCGCTGGCTTTCGCGACGCTGGGTGGCATCGCCAGCAAGAACCAGGCAAAGGCCGCACTGGCCGCCGGCCTCGGGCTCGGCATCGCCATGATCGGTGTCGATGGTCAGACCGGCGTGCCACGCTTTTCCTTTGGCGAAGTGCATCTGTATGACGGTATCGACTTCCTGGTGGCGATCGCCGGTCTGTTTGCGTTGTCGGAAGTATTCATCTTTCTCGAACACCGCGGCACTGCCAAGGCCACGGGCGATGCCTCCGGGGTCAAGCTCGGGCGCATAACCCCGCCCTGGTCGATGATCAAACAGACAGCGCCGACGATGGCGCGGTCGACAGTGCTCGGCTTCCTCGCCGGCGTGCTGCCGGGGGCCGGCGCCTCATTGGGATCGTTTATTGCCTATTCGGTGGAAAAGCGGCTGGTCGACAAGGACAAGACCTTTGGCACAGGCGATCCGCGTGGCGTGGCAGCCCCTGAAGCTGGCAATAACGCTGCGGCCGGCGGTGCGTTGGTGCCGATGTTGGCGCTCGGTGTGCCGGGGTCGGGCACGACTGCGGTGCTGCTGGCGATGCTGCTGGCGCTCAACATCACCCCCGGTCCGCTGCTCTTTACCGCCAACCCGGATGTGGTCTGGGGGCTGATCGCGGCCCTGTTCATTGGTAACTTCATGTTGTTGATCATGAACATTCCGATGGTCAGCCTTTTCGTGCGGGTGCTTTTGGTGCCGTCGCGCTATCTGATGCCGGCAGTGGCGATGATCTCGTTTGTCGGCATCTACGGTATTTCCGGCTCGACCTTCGATCTGATGGTGATGGTGTTCTTTGGCGTGCTCGGGTGGGTGCTGCGCAAGCTCGACGTGCCGCTGGTGCCAGTCATTCTGGGTGTGCTTCTGGGTAACCAGATGGAGGCCAATCTGAGACGGGCGATGACCATTTCGGATGGGGAGTGGAGCACGCTGGTAGCCTCGCCGTTGGCAATCGGGCTGTGGGCGTTCGCTTTTTTCGGCTTTATTCTGCCGATTGTCGCCGGACGGTTCTTCCGCTCCAAGCTGCCACGCACCGACAGCGACACAGATCCCGATTGATTGGGTGGTTTGCCGGTGGTGGCCCTTCTAGGATGGGGCGAACGGCGGCTGATTCCCTGCAACGGCCGCGTCGCGCCTGGCCATCCTTCGGGAGATAATGACGAATGACACCGGGCTCCTGGCAGACCCCCTTCATCACGCTTGTGATCGCCGCAGCCGGCGCCGGGTTCACCTACGCGCTGTTATTCCCGGCGCCTTTCCTTACTGGCCCGGCGATGGCGGTGACGCTGGCCGGGCTCGTCGGGATCAGGACTGCGGCATTGCCGCAACGGCTGCGCGATCTGGTGTTCGTGGTTCTCGGCCTGTCAATCGGGCAGGGGGTGACGCCGGAAGTTCTTACCGCGATGAGGTCCTGGCCGTTGACCCTGGTGTCGTTGGCCGCAAGTCTGTTCGCCATCATCTTCCTGACCCGCGCGGCGCTTGTAAGGTTCTGGCAGATGGACCGCGCCACGGCTTTCCTGTCTTCGTCACCGGGGCATCTGAGCTATGTACTGGGCCTCACCGAAGGGGTGAAGGCGGATCTGAAGACCGTCAGCATCGTCCAGTCGATGCGGGTTCTGGCGCTGACGCTTCTGGTTCCGGTGGTAATCAGCCTGACTGGCCAGATTCCGCAACGGGTGGCGGCGCAGCCTGCCGAAACCGCGCTCCAATTGCTTGCCGGCATGATTGTCATCGCCTGGATTACCGGATTTGTTTTGCAGCGTCTCAAGCTGCCGGCGGCCTATCTGATCGGTGGCATGCTGGTTTCGATCGTGTTGCATGTAACCGGTCTGGTGCATGGCGTGATGTCGGCCTGGCTGGCGGCGATCGCCTTTGTTTCGCTTGGCGCACTGATCGGCTCGCGGTTTTCCGGCGTCACCCTGGCGCAGATGCGCAGCGCCTTAGGTGCCGGGATATTCGTGACCCTGCTCGGCGTGGCGATTGCGGGGTTCTTCGCTGTCATCGCGCACTGGATGACCGGGATGGATCTGATTGCGGTGCTGATCGCCTTTGCGCCCGGTGGATTGGAAACCATGGCGGCGATGTCTGTCATACTCGGCATCGACCCGACTTTCGTAGCCACGCATCATATTGCGCGGCTGTTGATGCTGACCGTGATCGTCCCGATTTTCGTGATCCGCAGCCAACGCAATTGAGCTGCGGCAAACCGCCTTTTGTTATGCTATGCCATTTTATTGTCAGTTCGCCTGCTTTATGTGGGAGAGGTCCGAAATGAAAATGCGGAGTGCATCGTGAGCGTCACCAAGGAAGACATCCTGGCCAAGCTGAAGATGGTGAAGGGACCGGATCTCGAAGGCAACATCGTTGATCTTGGGCTGGTGTCCGATATCTTCATTGCTGATGGCAAAGCCTATTTTTCGCTGACGGTTCCGGCCGCGCGCGCACAGGAACTAGAACCGTTGCGCGAGGCGGCCGAGCGTGCCGCCAAGACTGTTCCGGGGCTTTCAAGCGCGATGGTGGCGCTAACCGCTGCGCGTGAAGCTGGTGCTGCCGCGCCTGCGCAGCCGAGCCCACAACCCAAACCGCAACCGGCAGCCCCCAGCGCCACGCTTGCTGCACGCCTAAAGGGTCGCACCAAAACTGATGTACCGGGCATTGGCAAAATCATTGCTGTCGCCTCGGGCAAGGGCGGCGTCGGCAAATCAACCACCGCAGTCAATCTAGCGCTCGGACTGCAGGCGACAGGCCTGCGGGTTGGTGTGCTCGACGCCGATATCTATGGCCCGTCGATGCCACGACTTCTGGGTATTTCCGGGCGCCCGGAACAGCTGGAGGGGCGGTTGCTCAAGCCGATGGAGAATTACGGCCTCAAGGTGATGTCGATGGGCTTCCTGGTGGAGGAAGACACGCCGATGATCTGGCGCGGACCGATGGTGATCTCGGCGCTCAACCAGATGCTGCGTGAGGTCGCCTGGGGTGAACTCGACATGCTGGTGGTCGACATGCCGCCGGGCACCGGCGACGCGCAACTGACGATGGCGCAGAATGTGCCGCTGGCTGGCGCCGTGATCGTCTCGACGCCGCAGGACCTGGCGTTGATCGATGCCCGCAAGGGGCTCAACATGTTTACCAAGGTGAATGTTCCGGTGTTGGGCATCGTCGAGAACATGAGCTATTTCGTCTGTCCCGATTGCGGAGGCCGGCACGACATTTTCGGCCATGGCGGCGCCCGCGAGGAAGCATCCCGGATCAATGTTCCATTTCTTGGCGAAGTGCCGCTGGCGATGTCGATCCGCGAAACCTCCGATGCCGGCCTGCCTGTTGTGGCCTCGGCCCCGGACGGACCACACGCGAAAGCCTATCGCGACATTGCCGTCAAGGTGCTGGCTGAGCTTGATGCGCTCTCGGGCGAAGGTGCCCGGACCATGCCGGAGATCGTGTTCGAATAGGTGCGGCTCAGGTGGGTTTGGCCAGATTGGCGAACAACGCCAGCATGTCCTGGTCGAGCGCATCGTTCTGGGGCTCGTGTTGAGATGCCGTGCAGGTAATCACCGTATTGGTGTCGGGGTCGCAGTAGAGAAACTGGCCGTGAATGCCGGCTGCGAGAAAGGCATTGGAGCCGCCGCCAAGCTGATACCAGTTGCTGCGGTAGCGGCCTGTTTTCAGGAACTCCGCCTGGGTGCCGCGTGCCCAGGCGCCCGGATCGCCATTTGTGCGCATGTCGTCGATCCAGCGCCGGGAGATGATCTGGTTGCCTCCGGCCTTGCCGCCATCGAGCAGCATCTGGCCCAGCGCCAGCAGATCATGCGGGCATAGCGAGATGCCGCCGGCGGTGCGCGGCGCGCCGCGATTGTCGACGGTGATGAGCGCGTCCGCAGATGCGCCAAGCGGCTGCCACAGAAGATCCGAGCAAAGATCTGTAAAGCGAGTGCCGGTGGCGCGCTCTAGAACGATCCCCAGCATGTCCGAATTGGGTGACAGGTAGGCGTGATCGCCTCCATGGGGGCCGTCGGCCTTGCCGAGGCTACCAAGCAAGGCCAGCAGGCCTTTTTCCTCACTGCCATCCCCGGTTGCCGGGTTCCAGAGCATGGCGCGGCGGTAACGGGCGTAATCCTGTTCGGAGAGGTAGGATTCATCAAAGTCCAGGCTAATGCGCATGTCGAGCAGATCGCGCACGCTGGCATCGGCATAGGCGCTGCCCTTGGTCTCCGGCACCAGATCCCCAACCGGTGTGCTGACATTTAGAATACCCCGGTCTTCGAGAATGCCCGCAACCAGTGCGGTGATGGATTTTGAGATTGAAAACACCAGATGCGGATCGGACCGATCGACACCGGGCGCGTGCCATTCACACACCATTTCGCCGTCGCGTGAAAGCAGGAAGCTGTCTGCCTGGGCGCGGCCGAGCAAACCGGCCATGGTTTCAGAAGCGCCGGGGAAGACAGGACTAGCCAGCAGCGCCGGATTGTCCACAGGCGCCGGCAGGCTGCGTGGGGCTGCTGCCCTGATCTCGCGCCGAGCGGACCATTTCCGCGACATGTCGGAACGACCAGAAACAATAGGGGCGGGTGCGCCAGTTGGTGAGCGTGATGGCATGGCGCGGAAAGCCGTTCAAAGCTTCGAAATCTGTGGTTTTTGTCATCGGATACCTTGTGCCGGAGCCTTGCGACGAACGGTCCAGGAAAAACTTGATAGAAAGGGTTTCCTTTTTCTGGAAGCATTCTAAACTAGGGTGTCTTCCGATTGGAAGCGTAGCCTGATGTCTGGAGCAAGATTATGCGGTTGACACGCCAAACCAATTACGCGGTACGCATGCTGATGTATTGTGCCGCCAATGATGCGCCGTTGAGCCGCATCGGCGACATCGCCAAGGCCTATGCCGTATCCGAACTGTTCTTGTTCAAGATCCTGCAGCCTTTGACGAAGGCCGGGCTGGTGGAGTCGGTGCGTGGTCGCAATGGCGGCGTCCGGCTGGGACGGGCTGCGGACAAGATCACGCTCCTGGACGTGGTCAAGGTGACCGAAGAAAATTTCGCCATGGCGGAGTGTTTCGAAAATGATGCAAGCGAATGCCCGCTGGTTGATTCCTGCAGCCTGAACTCGGCGTTGCGCAAGGCGCTTGGCGCGTTTTTTGACGTGTTGGCGAGCTATTCGATTGATGATCTGGTCAAGGCACGGCCTTCGATCAATTTCCTGCTGGGGCTCGAAGAACAGCCGGCAGCCTAAACACCAATTACACCTCGATCCCGGCCTTGCGGCCTTCATAAATGGCGTAGGCCGCTTGCCGCGGCGCCGCGCCATCACCGATTTCCTGAAACCGCACGCCGCGTTCGCTCAAGGCCAGCGCAAGTCCGTTCTCCGCATGGTTGGCAGTGGCGAATACCAGTGTTTCGGCCTCGATATCGGACTCTTGGTCGTCAACAAACGAGCGAATGGTTGCCGCTGTTCCATTCCAGCGGATAATTGCGCTCTCAACCATGAATTTCACGCCGAGACCGGCGAGCGTCCGTCGCAGCGGGAAATCGGACGCGGTGCGTTGCAGCTCCTTGCCAACCAGCGGATCGGGCGTGACGATGGTGACCTGATGGCCGTCTTCGGCGAGCTTCCATGCGGTGCCGCAGCCTTTCCAGTTACCGCCTTCGTCGAGCACGATCACGCGTTTGCCGGGCCGAACCTGGCGAGCCATGATTTCCTCGGTGGAGTGGACATTGCCATGGGCCAGACCGTCGAGTTCCGCCCTCTGCGGGATCGCCTTCTGAAAACCGGTTTCCGGCGGCAGTGACCCGGTTGCAAGAATAATTTCGTCGGCCTGTTCGGCGATCACATCGTCGGCTTCCATGTAGGTGTTGAGCCGGACCTCGACGCCGAGCTTTCCTAATTGCCGCTCGTACCAGTCGATCAGATCGGTGACCTGGGCACGGCGCGGCTGCAGCCCGGCCAGTCGGTAGGCGCCGCCGAGATGACTGGAGGCTTCCGTCAGAACCACCTTGTGGCCGCGTTCGCCGGCAACGCGGGCCGCTTCAAGCCCGGCCGGTCCGCCGCCTACCACCAGTACTGATTTCCGGATTTCTGCGGGCATAAAACGGTCGCCGCCCCATTCGGATTCCCGCCCGGTTGACGGGTTGACCACGCAGGATATCCAGTAGTCGCGCGAGCGCCGGCCCCAGCACATCTGGTTGCACGAGAGGCATCCGCGGATGTCGTCGGTGCGACCATCGCGGGCCTTGTTGGCAAGGTGCGGATCGGCGATCTGTCCACGCACGATCGAGACCAGATCTGCCTGTCCCTCGCCAAGCACGGTTTCGGCGTTGTCGGGGGTGCGGATATGGCTTTCGGCGGTGACCAGCGCATGTCTGACAACGCCCTTCAGCGTTCCTGCCAGATCGACACCGAGCTTTTCGGGATAGAGGAAAGTAGGCATCAGCTTGTAGAAATCGAAATAACTGCCCGAGCCGCAGGTGACATAGTCGATCATCTGCTCGCGGTCGTGGCGTTCGATGATTTCGCTGATCGATTCGCGCTGCAGGGCGATCTCGACATCGGGTTCGTCGTTGACGGCCATGCCGATGATGAAATCGTCACCACAAATGGCGCGGATACGGGTGACGATTTCGCGGGAGAAACGGGTGCGATTTTCCAGGCTGCCACCCCATTTGTCGTCGCGCCGGTTCGACCACGGCGTCCAGAACTGATCAACCAGGCCATGATAGGCGGCCCAGACCTCGACGCCGTCAAAGCCTGCTTGATGACAGCGGCGTGCGGCCTCGACAAAGCCGGTGATGGTCTGCTCGATCTCGGCTTCGTTCATGGCGTGCGAGCCGTCGCTGTCGTGATAGCTCGGCATGCCCGAGGGTGACCAGGCCGGATGGAAGGCGTTGTCCTGATCGCCGTGACTGCCGATGTGGTAAAGTTGCTGTATGGCAACCGCGCCGTTTGATTTGATCGCCTCGGTGACCTGCCTGAAATGTGGAATCACGGAATCATCACTGTGACGGAAATTGCCCCTGGTCAGTACCGCTGCGGGATGCACCGGCATCGGCTCGACCACCACCATGGCGGCGCCGCCAATGGCGCGCTCGGCATAATAGGCGGCAAGGCGTTCGGTAGGCAGGCCCTCGACGGCCATGTTGGTGGTGTGGGCGCCGAAGACGATGCGGTTGCGCAAACTGTGGCCACGCAGGTCAACCGGCGAGAACAGTTTCTTGAAGCTGCGTGCGGTCATTGTTCTCGCCCCCCATGATCTACGCCCAAGTGAGCATGCTAGCACGCGGTGCGTCCAGCACTGTATTGGCTGCGAAACGCGATGGCTTTATTGCGCAACCGTCTTCGGTGTTCGTACCGGTGCTTGCATCATGTTTCTCGTCAAAAGACTTGTATGCAAAAGTTTGCTAATTTAAACGATTAGAAACCCTCGATAACGCCGTTGGGGCGTCTAGTCCGAAGTGGAGCAAGCGGTGAGCAAATCAATGTCTCCGAACTGGTGGCGCGGCGCGGTCATCTATCAGGTCTATCCGCGGTCATATCAGGACACGTCCGGCGACGGCATTGGCGACATCCGCGGCCTCATCAAACGGCTCGAATACATCGCCTCGCTGGGTGTTGATGCCATCTGGCTGTCGCCGTTCTTCAAGTCACCGATGGCAGATTTCGGCTACGACGTTTCTGATTATTGCGATGTTGATCCCATGTTTGGCACGCTTTCGGACTTTGACGAGCTGATTGGGCTGGCCCACGCCAAGGGACTCAAGATCATCATCGATCAGGTGATCTCGCATTCGTCGGACCAGCATCACTGGTACAAGGAAAGCCGGTCGAGCCGGGACAATGCAAAAGCTGACTGGTATGTCTGGGCCGATCCCAAGCCCGATGGCACCGCGCCCAATAACTGGTTGTCGATTTTTGGCGGTCCGGCCTGGGAATGGGACACTGCGCGGCGGCAATATTACATGCACAATTTTCTGGCCTCGCAGCCGGATCTCAATTTCCACAATACTGATGTGCAGAACGCAATTCTGGATACGGTCCGGTTCTGGCTCGATCGTGGCGTTGACGGCTTCCGGCTCGATACCGTCAATTTCTATGTTCACGACAAGCAGTTGCGCGACAACCCGCCGCTGTCACAATCGGCAGAAGACGGCAACTTCATGGGGGTGGATGCGCCTGACACCAATCCTTACGGCTTTCAGGATCATCTCTACGACAAGTCGCAACCGGAGAATATCGTGTTTCTGCAACGGCTGCGGGCGCTGCTGAATGAGTATGACGGCCGCACCACCGTCGGCGAGGTGGGGGATGGCCGCCGCTCGCTCAAGACAGTCGCGGCTTACACCAATGGCGGTGACAAGCTGCACATGTGCTATACGTTCGACATGCTTGGCGGAGAGTTTTCAGCCGAGCATTTCCGCCGCAGTATTGCCAATTTCCAGTCGGTCGTGAACGACGGCTGGGTCTGCTGGGCTTTTTCCAACCATGATGTTGAACGGCACGTCTCGCGCTGGATGCAGGAGGGGGATGACCCCGAGCATCTGGCCCGCTTCGCAATCACCCTGCTTTCGTCGTTTCGCGGTTCAATCTGCCTGTATCAGGGCGAAGAACTGGGTCTGGAAGAGGCCGAGATTGCGTTCGAGGATCTTGCCGATCCTTACGGCATTCGCTTCTGGCCAGCTTACAAGGGCCGGGACGGCTGCCGCACCCCGATGGTCTGGGAGAAGGATGCTGCCAATGCCGGATTTTCCGATGCGGCACGGACGTGGCTGCCGGTTCCTGACAGCCATCTCCGGCATGCGGTGGACCAGCAGGATCATCTCAGCGGATCACTGCTCAACCATTATCGTGAGACGCTGGCGTTCCGCAGATCCCATGCCAGTCTCGTGGACGGGCCGATGACCTTCCTGGAAACAAATGGCGATCTGCTGGCCTTCATCCGTGGCGAAGGCCAGAACCGGTTCCTGTTTGTGTTCAATCTCGACCGCAGCCCCGCCGAATGGACGCCGCCGTCAGATCTCGACATTACCGAGGTGGTCAGGCTGCACGGATTCGCACCGGGCCATGAGGGCGGCACGATCATGTTGTCTGGGCTTGATGCCTTCTGTGCGCGGCTCCGATAAGGCCCGATGACCTAAGGATCGATGATCTCGAAGGCATCGACATCGATCATGCCGCGGTCGGAAATTTTCAGATGCGGGATTACCGGCAGCGGCAGGAAGGCCAGCTGCAGGAATGGCTCGTCGAGCGTGCCGCCGAGTGCCTTTGCGGCCTCGCGCAGCGGAATCAGCGTTTCGCGCACCCATTCATAGGGCTGGTCGCTCATCAGGCCGGCCACGGGCAGAGCGATTTCGGCGACCACCTTGCCGTTCTCGGCGACGACGAAGCCGCCGCGGATTTCGCTCAAGCGGTTGGCGGCCACAGCCATATCTGTCTCGGAGGCGCCGACAACGCAGATGTTGTGGCTGTCATGGCCGACGGTGGAGGCAATGGCGCCGCGCTTGAGCCCAAACCCCTGAACGAAACCGGTGGCGATGTTGCCATTCTTGCCATGGCGTTCGATCACCGAGATCTTGAGGATATCGCGGCTCAGGTCGATCTGCTTTTCGCCATTGTCGATAGCGAGGTCGAGATCGCGGCGCTCTGTAATGATCTTGCCGGGAACAATGCCGATCACCGGCGTTTCGCTGCGGTTCTTGCGCACCGTGAACGATGTCGCCGTTACTTTTGGCGCGCGGACGCTGTCGGTGCCGACCAGTTCCGTCACGGCACGGGCAGCAAATAATGCGTCGGTGACACGACGGCCGGCGGAAAATACCATCTCGGCATTGCAATCTTCGAGGCTGTCGAGCACCACCAGGTCGGCGCGCCAGCCCGGCGCCACCAGCCCTCGGTCGCTGAGCCCGAAGGCGCGCGCGGCGGAAATCGAAGCGGCGCGGTAGATCGCCAAGGGCTCGACGCCATGGGCGATGGCGTGGCGGATCATGTAGTCGAGATGGCCGTGTTCGGCGATATCGAGCGGATTGCGGTCGTCGGTGCACAGCGCCAGGAAGGGTGAGTTACGCTCGGTGATGATCGGGATCAGCGCATCGAGATCGCGCGAGACCGAGCCTTCGCGCACCAGAATATGCATGCCCTTGGACATCTTCTCGAGCGCTTCCTCGGCGGTGGTGGATTCGTGCTCGGTGCGAATGCCGGCAGCGAGGTAGCCGTTCAGGCCCAGTCCGCGCAACAAGGGCGCGTGGCCGTCGATATGGCCGCCCTGGAAAGCCTCGAGCTTGGCCATGCAGGCCGGATCCTTGGCGAGCACGCCGGGAAAATTCATGAACTCGGCGAGGCCGATCACCTGTGGGTGGTCGCGGAACGGCAGCAGGTCCTCGATATCAAGCCGGGCGCCGGCGGTCTCGAGATGGGTGGCTGGCACACAGCTTGAGAGCTGGACACGGATGTCCATGATGGTCTGGACCGCGCAATCGAGGAAATAGCGGATGCCCTTTGCGCCGATCACGTTGGCGATTTCATGCGGATCGCAGATCGCCGTGGTGATGCCGCGCGGCAGCACGCAGCGGTCAAATTCATGCGGGGTAACGAGCGAGCTCTCGATGTGCAGATGGGTGTCGATGAAACCCGGCACGACAGTCTTGCCGGAAATGTCGATTTCCTCGACACCGGAATAGGTTTCCAGCGTGCCGACGATGCGGTCGCCGCAGATGGCGATGTCGCCCTCGCGCAGGGTGCCTGTGGTCAGGTCGAACAGTCTTCCACCCTTCAGGACGATGTCGGCGGGCACCTTGCCTGCGCCTTGATCGATCTTCATGCCGAGTGTGCTCATGTCCGTGGACCTTTCAAGCTATTCCAAAATGCAAACCGGCCGGCTGTGAAGCCGGCCGGGTCAGTATCACGCCAGTGGCATGATTACATCTTCATCTTGTCGGTGACCACCGAAGTCCAGGCGCCTTCCGGCTCCTTGGTGATGATCTTCTGATCGAGCAGCGCCTTGGCGGTACGCTCATAGGCTTCCGGAATGAGCTTGGCATCCGGCTCACCGATCAGCTTGGCGACTTCGCCCATCATGCGCTTCTGGTGGTTTTCGTCCTGGCCGCCATTGTCGATGATAATGGCTGCGGCTTCATCGGGATGGGCAGTGGCATAGGCCCAGCCCTTCATCGATGCTTTCACGAAACGAACCATCTTGTCGACATAGGCCGGATCCTCGAGGTTTTCCTCAAGCGTGTACAGGCCGTCTTCCAACAGGTCGTTGCCCATTTCCGTGTAATTGAAAACGATCAGGTCTTCCGGCTTGTAGCCGGCGTCCATCAGCTGCCAGTACTCGTTGTAGGTCATGACCGAGATGCAGTCTGCCTGCTTCTGGATCAACGGCTGCACGTCAAAGCTCTGCTTGAGAACGGTAACGCCATCCTCGCCGCCTTCGGTGGACAGGCCGAGCTTGTTCATCCAGGCGTAGAACGGATATTCATTGCCGTAGAACCAGACGCCCAGGGTGTGGCCCTTGAAATCGTCCACGGTCTGGATCGGACCGTCGGCCGGGCAGACCAGTTCCATGCCAGCCTTCTTGTAGGGCTGGGCGATGTTGACCAGACCGACGCCCTTTTCGCGGGCAGCAAGCGCGCCGCCCATCCAGTCGACAATCACGTCGGCGCCACCGCCGGCAATCACCTGTTCGGGGGCGATATCCGGACCGCCGGGCTTGATTTCGACGTCGAGGCCGGCTTCTTCATAAAAACCCTTGTCCTGGGCAACGTAGTAGCCTGCAAACTGTGCCTGGGCGACCCACTTGAGCTGCAGCGTCACCTGATCAGCGGCACTTGCCGCTCCTGCCATCAGTGTCACGGCGAGAGCCATTGTAATTCCGATAGTCTTTTTCATTTATGTTCTCCTCTGGTTAAGGCCCCGGTCCATCACCTGCGATAGCTCGGATGCCAAAATGTGACGGCGCGCTCGAGAAGTGCGAGCGCCCCATAGAACAGTGACCCGACAACGGCCGCAAGCGCGATTTCGGCCCAGACCATGTCGAGATTCATTCGACCGACTTCGGTCGAAATACGAAAGCCCATACCGACCACCGGCGTGCCGAAGAACTCGGCGACGATGGCGCCGATCAGCGCCAGCGTGGAGTTGATCTTGAGGGCGTTGAAGATGAACGGCATCGCCGCCGGCAGCCGCAGCTTAAACAGCGATTGCCAGCGGGTTGAGGCGTAGGTTCGCATCAGGTCGCGTTCCATTTCCCCGGCACTGGCAAGCCCGGCGATGGTGTTGACCAGCATCGGGAAGAAAGTCATGACCACGACCACGGCGGCCTTGGACTGCCAGTCGAAACCGAACCAGATGACCATGACCGGAGCGACACCGATCATCGGCAGTGCCGAGGCCATGTTGCCGACCGGCAGCAGGCCGTTGGCGAGGAACCGGTAGCGGTCGGCGAGAATGGCGACGATGAACCCGGTCAGCGACCCGACAATGTAGCCGAACAGCACCGCCTTGAGGACGGTCTGGTTGAAGTCCGCCATCAGGATCGACGTCGAGGTGGTGACCCTGACTGCGATGGCTGACGGTGGCGGCAGCAGCACGAAGGGTATGCCGGTGCCGCGGACGATGGCTTCCCAGAGAATCAGCACCCAGATGCCGAACAGGGTGGGCACCAGCAGCGAACTCAGCGTGCCGAGATTGCGGCCATCGCCGGACAGCACCGTCACCAGCCGCCAGCCCAGCAGCCACGCCGCGGTGAGACCCGCGAAATAGCCCGCATTGGCAGTGCCGGTTGCATCCGTCAGGCCACCGATCAGCAAGGCTGCGGCACCAAGGCTTGAGACGACCAGAATGGCGATTTCAAGCATGGCGCTAAGCCGCAGCATCGAGCCGATCGCACCAAGCAACAACAGGGCGATGACCAGGTAGGACGACGATCCGTTCATTGTCGCCGTGAATGGCACGGCCGTCAGGCTGTAGAGCGTTGCGAGCAGGGACAGAAGCGCCTGCCAGTTGGGTCGGAACAGGGTCATGGGGTTTTCGCTCCCATGCGAATGCTGACAATCCGGCCGATAACATCAACGGCGGTGACCAGCAATATGGCGACAACCGAACCGGCGATAAGGGCGGCGAACACGTCGATGGTCTGGCTGTAATAGGAACCGGCCAGCAGTTTGGAACCGATGCCGGCAACCGCGCCGGTCGGCAATTCACCGACAATGGCGCCGATCAGGCTGGCGGCAACGGCGACTTTCATCGACGCGAAGAAGAACGGCATCGAGGCCGGGAGCCGCAGTTTCCACAGGGTCTGCATCGGTGTGGCCGAGTAGGTCCGCATCATGTCGAGATGCAGCACATCGGGCGAGCGCAAGCCTTTGACCATGCCGACGGCCACCGGGAAAAACGACAGATAGGTCGAGATCAGCGCCTTGGGCAAGAGCCCGGTGATGCCGATCGATGACATCAGCACGATGATCATCGGCGCCACCGCAATGATGGGGATCGTCTGCGAGGTGATGATCCAGGGCAGGAACGAGCGGTCGAGCGCCGGGATATGGACGATGCCGATGGCGATCGCCACGCCAAGTGCGGTGCCCATGGCGAAGCCGAGCAACGTCGCCGACAGCGTGATCCATGAATGGTAGATCAGAGAGCGCTTTGACCAGGGTTTGACCATCAGCGTGTTCTTCCAGAGATTTGCCGCCACCTGATGCGGCGCCGGAAGGGTCGGTTTCGGCTGGGTCATGGTCTTGACCAGGAATTCAGCAGTGGTCGAGGTCACGCCTGCACGGCGGTCGAGATCGCGCTGGAACGGCGCGTTCATCGGCACGACGAAGGCATACCAGATCGCAACAATGGCGAGCAGGATCGTCCCCACCGGAAACAATCGGTGCTTGATGAAGCTGTGGTCGGTCATGTTGCGCCTCCCGGCCAGCGCATCCGCAGGTCACAAGCTTTGGCCAACGGGGTGTGAGGTGCAGACGACATTGGTTGGCGCGCACTACTCATCATAGCTGTGCCCCGCGCGCAGGCCTTCGCGGACCCGATGGGCGATTTCCAAAAATTCCGGCGTTTCGCGGATATCGAGCGGCCGGTCATCGCCGAGATTGCAATCGATGATTTCGTGAATCCGGCCCGGGCGCGGGCTCATCACCACGATCTTGGTCGACAGGAACACGGCCTCGGGAATCGAGTGGGTGACAAACACAACAGTTTTCTTGGTCTTGGCCCAGAGCTTGAGAAGCTGTTCGTTGAGATGGTCGCGGACGATCTCGTCAAGCGCACCGAACGGCTCATCCATCAAAAGCATATGCGGTTCGACGGCGAGCGCCCGGGCGATCGAGGCGCGCTGCTGCATGCCGCCGGAGAGCTGCCAGGGGAATTTCTGTTCAAACCCGGTCAGGTTGACCAGTTCCATATTGGCGGCAATGCGGGCGTCACGGGTGGCCCTGTCGAGCCCCATCACTTCCAGCGGCAGTGCGATGTTGTCCTTGATGGTGCGCCAAGGAAACAGCGCCGCCTGCTGGAACACATAGCCATAGGCCCGCGCCAGCCGCGCTTCTTCGGGGGTCATGCCATTGACGGTCACCGTGCCGCCGGTGGGCTGCTCGAGATCGGCAATGACCCTGAGCAGCGTGGTCTTGCCGCAGCCCGACGGGCCGATCAACGAGACGAATTCGCCCTCGGCGATGTCGAAGGTGATGTCCTTGAGCGCGTGCACAGGCCCGTCATTGGTCTGGAAGGTTAGGTCCAGATTTTGGGCAGTAATGACCGTTTCATTCATCAGTTGCTGCTTTTTGTTTCATTGTGTTCCCCAGTCTTTTTGTTTTGTCAGCCTGAACCTGCTCGGTCCTGAAAACCGAGCAAGTTCCGTGCCATTACACCCCGGTTGCAGGGATGCCTTTGCGTTCGACCTTGCGCGGCGAGGAGACTTCCTTCCAGGTCGACAGCGCCTTGTTGGTGGCGGTAACCGGCTTACGGGCGACGAATTCGCCGTGGCCTTCCTGCGGCTTGACTTCGCCATCGTCAATGGCGACGCGACCGCGAGTCAGGGTGTAACGCGGCAGGCCCTTGACCTGCTTGCCTTCAAAGACGTTGTAATCGATCGCCGACTGCTGTGTCTTGGCCGAAATGGTCTTGGACTTTTCCGGATCCCAGACCACCAGATCGGCATCGGCGCCAACCAGCACCGCACCCTTTTTCGGGTAGGTGTTGAGGATCTTGGCGATGTTGGTCGAGGTGACGGCGACGAACTCGTTCATGGTCAGCCGGCCGGTGGCAACGCCATAGGTCCAGAGCATCGGCATGCGGTCTTCAAGTCCACCGGTGCCGTTGGGGATTTTTGTGAAATCACCGACGCCATAGCGCTTCTGCTCGGTGGAGAAGGCGCAATGGTCGGTGGCGACCACCTGCAACGATCCTGCCGACAGTCCGGCCCAGAGCGAATCCTGATGCATTTTGTTGCGGAACGGAGGGCTCATCACCCGGCGTGCGGCATGGTCCCAATCGGGATTGGCGTATTCGCTTTCGTCCAGCGTCAGATGCTGGATCAGCGGCTCGCCCCACACCCGCATGCCCTTCTGGCGGGCGCGGCGGATGGCTTCGTGGGATTGTTCGCAGGATGTGTGCACCACATAAAGCGGGGTGCCCGCCATGTCGGCGATCATGATGGCGCGGTTGGTGGCTTCACCCTCGACTTCGGCCGGACGGGAATAGGCGTGGGCCTCAGGGCCGTTGTTGCCTTCGGCCAGAAGCTTTTGCTGCAGTTGTGCCACCACGTCGCCGTTTTCGGCATGAACCATGGCGATGCCGCCGAGTTCGCCAACGCGGCTGAAAGAGGAATACATCTCGTCGTCATCCACCATCAGCGCACCCTTGTAGGCCATGAAATGCTTGAAGGTGGTGATGCCCTTTTCCTTGACGACCGTTTCCATCTCGTTGAACACCTGCTCGCCCCACCAGGTGATCGCCATGTGGAAAGAGTAATCGCAATGGGCGCGGGTCGATTTGTTGTCCCACATGGTCAGCGCTTCAAGCAGCGACTGACCGGGCGCGGGCAGGGCGAAATCGATCACCATGGTGGTGCCGCCGGCGAGTGCTGCGCGGGTGCCGCTTTCGAAATCATCGGTCGAATAGGTGCCCATGAACGGCATTTCGAGATGGGTATGCGGGTCAATGCCGCCGGGCATGACATAGCAGCCGGTGGCGTCGAGCGACTTGTCGCCGACGAGGTTGGGGCCGATGGCGGTGATGACACCTCCCTCGATCATCACGTCTGCCTTGTAGGTCAGATCGGCGGTGACAATTGTGCCGTTCTTGATGACGGTGGTGCTCATGGTGCACGTCCTTTTGCTGTTCCGAATCTTGTGTTGTTAAACCGTCTTGGCGCGGTCTTTTCAAACGATAATGCGTGTCAGTCGGCGTAGCCGGGGTTCTCCTCGTCCAGAACCTGTTTCATTTCCTCGAAATGGGAAAACTCGGCGTCCTTGTAGGTGTCCCATTCGCGGGCAACTGATTCGGCCATCTCGTCACTCATCACATTGAGGGGCTGGCCGGTGGAGTAGGCCAGCACCATGGTCCGCGCGGCGCGCTCGAGATGGTACATGGCGTCAAAGGCTTCGGCCACCGTGGGGGCAACCGTGGTAACGCCGTGATTGGCCATCATGACGCTGGAATGATTGCCGATCGAGGCGGCAATGCGCTCGCCCTCGGCTTCCTCGCTGGCGATGCCGCCAAACTCCATGTCGATGGCCAGCCGGTTGAAGAACCGTGCAGTGACCTGATCGAGCGGCTTGATCGAGGGATCTTTCAGTGTCGCGAGCGTAGTTGCGTAAGGCGGGTGCAGATGCAGCGCCACACGGGCATGCGGCACTCGGCGGTGAATGGCTGAATGGATCGACCAGGCCGAAGGATCGGGCGCGTCGGGCCGGTTCATGGTCTCGCTGTCGTCGGCATCGACCAGCAGCAACTGACTGGCCCGGGCGCGGGAAAAATGCTTCCAGCGCGGATTGATCAGGAATTTCTTGCCATCGGCCGAAACCGCGGCGGAGAAATGATTGGCAACGCCCTCGTGCCACTCGAAATGGGCCGCGAGCCTGAGGGCCGCGGCGAGGTCGACGCGCAACTGGCTCTCGTCACCGCGATCCAGCGGAATTACGTTTACCGGGTTGTTCATCACGTCAACCTCTCGATCAATCTGCCAGGCTGTGCCTCACTGGAATGCTTGGCACAGCAAAATGTCACTCCACCACCTCGGCGGTTTCGACCACTGCATGCATCAGTACGTCGACGCCGGCGGCGGCCCATTCCTTGGAAATGTCCTCGGCCTCATTGTGCGACAGCCCGTCGACGCAAGGGCACATCACCATGGCCGTTGGCGCCACGCGGTTGACCCAGCAGGCGTCGTGGCCGGCGCCGGAAATGATATCCATGTGCGAATAGCCAAGCCGTTCGGCGGCGTCGCGCACGGCCTTGACGCAGTTGTGGTCGAATTCCGGCGGATCGAACTGGCCGACGATTTCAGCCTCGAAACCGACGCCAATCGCTTCGCAAAGTTTCGGCGCTTCGGCCATCAAGCGGTCGACCATGCCGTTCATGCGGTCGAGTTCATGGCTGCGGAAATCGACGGTAAAGACCACCTTGCCGGGGATGATGTTGCGCGAATTGGGATAGACATCAATGTGGCCGATGGCGCCCACCGCGTTGGGGGCGTTGTCCATGGCGATCGTGTGCACCAGTTCGGTGATCTGGGCGAGCCCGCGGCCGGCATTCTTGCGCATCGGCATAGGGGTCGAGCCGGTGTGGCTTTCCTTGCCGGTGACCGTGCACTGGATCCAGCGCAGCCCCTGGCCGTGGGTAACCACGCCAATATCCTTTTTCTGGGCCTCGAGAATCGGCCCTTGCTCGATGTGCAGCTCGAAAAACGCATGCATCTTGCGGGCACCGACTTCCTCGTCGCCCTTCCAGCCGATGCGCTCGAGCTCGTCGCCAAAGCGCTTGCCCTTGGCGTCGGTCCGGTCGTAGGCCCAGTCCTGTTCGATCACGCCGGCGAAAACACCGGACGCCAGCATTGCCGGGGCAAAGCGTGTGCCTTCCTCGTTGGTCCAGTTGACCACCACGATCGGGTGCCGGGTCTTGATGTCGAGATCATTGAGCGTGCGAACCAGTTCCAGGCCGCCGAGCACGCCGAGTACGCCGTCATACTTGCCGCCGGTGGGCTGGGTGTCGAGGTGGCTGCCCACATAAACCGGCAGTGCATCCGGATCGGTTCCGGGACGGGTCATGAACATGTTGCCCATGGTGTCGACGGCCATGGTCAGGTCGGCCTGCTCGCACCAGCGCTGAAACAACTTGCGTCCCTCGCCATCCTCGTCAGTCAACGTCTGGCGGTTGTTGCCGCCGGCGATACCGGGGCCGATCTTGGCCATGTCCATGAGCGAATCCCACAGCCGGTCGGCGTTGATCCTGAGGTTTGCGGCGGGTACGGACATGATCGTCTCCTTCAATCAGTTTTGTCTGTCGTGCGGCCCCGGTTCCCGTCGGGGCCGCCATGGGCGCATCTCTAGTTCGGAAAGCTGAACACGGCGCCGGTCTTGATGCCGTTGGGCGCGAGCGAAGCAATGGTTGCCAGCCCTGTGCAGAATCGTACGCCTTCCTGCTGGCCGCCAAATGCATTCCCGATGATCTGCATGGTCAGTCGATCCCTTCGAGCACTTTGCGCAGCTTGTCGAACAGCTCATCAATCTGGTCCTTGGAGATGATCAACGGCGGCGACAGCGCGATGATGTCACCGGTGGTACGGATCAGCAAACCGTCTTCATAGGCCTTGAGGAAGGCGCTGAAGGCGCGTTTTGTCGGCTCGCCGGCAATCGGTTCAAGTTCGATGGCGCCGATCAGGCCGGTGTTGCGGATATCGATGACATGCGGGCAATCTCTCAATGAATGCAGCTGCTCTTCCCAGTAGGGCGCGATCTCGGCGGCGCGGGTGAGCAGCCCTTCTTCCTTGTAGGTGTCGAGCGTGGCCAGTGCCGCGGCCGAGGCAATCGGGTTGCCCGAATAGGTGTAGCCGTGCATGAACTCGATCATGTGCTCGGGGCCCTGCATGAAGGCATCGTGGATTTCCGAGGTCACGAACACCGCGCCCATCGGGATGACACCGTTGGTCAATCCCTTGGCGGTGGTGATGATGTCGGGCATGACATCGTAATGCTGGGCTGCAAACGGTGAGCCGAGGCGGCCGAAACCGGTGATAACTTCATCGAAAATCAGCAGGATGCCGTGCTTGGTGCAGATCTCGCGCAGCTTCTTGAGGTATCCGACTGGCGGGATCAACACGCCGGTGGAGCCTGCTACCGGTTCGACGATGACGGCAGCAATAGTGGAAGCGTCATGCAGCGTGACGATGCGTTCCAATTCGGAAGCGATGTCGCCACCATGTTCGGGCTGACCCTTGGTAAAGGCATTCTGGCCCGGCAGGTGGGTGTGCGGCATGTGATCGACGCCGGTGAGCAGCGTGCCGAACATCTTGCGGTTGGAGACGATGCCGCCAACCGAGATGCCGCCGAAATTGACGCCGTGGTAGCCGCGTTCACGACCGATCAAGCGGCTGCGGGCGCCTTCGCCCTTGGTGCGGTGATAGGCCAGCGCCACCTTAAGCGCCGTTTCCACCGATTCCGAGCCGGAATTGGTAAACAGCACATGGTTCATGCCTTCAGGCGCGATGTCGACCAGCCGGTTGGCTAGTTCGAATGCCTTCGGGTGCCCCATCTGGAACGCCGGCGCATAATCAAGTTCGCCTGCCTGCTGGCGGATTGCTTCGGTGATCTTCGGGCGGCAGTGGCCGGCATTGACGCACCACAGGCCGGCGGTGCCGTCGAGGATCTGGCGTCCGTCAGAGGAGGTGAAATGCATGTCCTTGGCTGCGACCATCATGCGCGGGTTCTGCTTGAACTGGCGGTTGGCGGTAAACGGCATCCAGAACGCGCGAAGATCGTTTGGGGTGGTGTTGAGCCGGTTGGACATGGCTGAGGCGCCTCCTGACGCATAGGGTTCCCGATCGATCAATCAATAGGCAATTCGAAGGCTTGGTCTTGGAAGCCAAGCTGTGATACGAATTTCTTGACTGTTTGATAAAACTCTAACAGCGCCAACCATTCGGTCAAGGCCAATTCGGCGTTGTTCGCGCCAGTTTGGAAGTCATGGATGGGTGCAGGCGAGAGAGAACAGGGGACGCAAGACTTGAAAGCACGGGCGACGGAGACCCAGCGCAAGACGCGCATACAGATGGAAAACGAGGAACGGATCCTCGATGCCGCTCTTGAAGTGTTTTCGGCCCATGGCTTTCGCGGCGCCACCATCGACCAGATTGCCGACCATGCGGGCATGTCCAAGCCCAATCTTTTATATTATTTCCGCCGCAAGCAGGACATGTACGAAGCGCTGATCGCGCGGCTGCTGGATACCTGGCTGGAGCCGCTGCGGGCGCTTGACGCAGTCGGCGATCCGATGCCGGAACTTCGTTGCTACATCCGCCGGAAGCTGGAGATGGCGCGCGATTTTCCGCGCGAAAGCCGGCTGTTTGCAAACGAGATCTTGCAGGGCGCGCCGCGCATCAAGCAGCTTCTGGTAAGCGAGCTCAAGCCGCTGGTCGATGAAAAGGCCGAGGTGCTTTCGGGCTGGATGGCGGAAGGCAAGATCAACCCGGTTGATCCGCGCCATCTGATCTTCTCGATCTGGTCGACCACCCAGCACTACGCCGATTTCGACGTCCAGGTTCAGGTGGTACTCGGCCCCGATCTTGGCGCCGAAGGCCGTTTCGAGGATGCGGCGCGCTATCTTGAAACGCTGTTCCTCGAAGGCCTCAGCCCCAAGACGCCGGGCGCGACAAAGCCGCGCATCCGAACCCCGTAAGATCTGGTGTGCGCAGCGTGTCCCCTTCGGCAGGCCCGAGGCGTTGAGATGTATGTTTATCAAGAATTCATGATATGTGGCTGGTACCGGGTGGACGATTGCGTTATGCGGGATGGGTTTTGACCGGTCCGGCCGAGCTTGAGTACGGGGCTGCATAGCAGCATCTACGGGCGGCGACGGGTCAAGATCTTGCTAGAATGCCAGCTGAAGAGGAACCAATCATGAGCATTGTCATCCACCACAATCCCGGCTGCGGCACGTCGCGAAATGTGCTTGAGATCATTCGCGCTGTTGCCGGCGAGCCGATTATTGTCGAGTATCAAAAAACCGGTTGGACACGCGCGCAATTGCAAGGGCTTTTTGCTGCCGCCGGGCTGACTCTGCGCAGCGCGCTACGGGTGTCGAAATCGCCTGCCGAAGAACTCGGCCTTACCGATCCATCAGTTTCTGACGACGCCATCCTTGATGCGATGATCAAACATCCGGTGCTGGTCAACCGGCCGATCGCTTGCACCGCCAAGGGGGTGGCGCTGTGCCGGCCGTCGGAAACGGTGTTTGCGTTGCTCGATGTTGCACCGGGCGCTACCTACACCAAGGAAGACGGGGAAGTGATCAAAGCACCATGAAAGATGGCATGCCCAATATCAATCCCGACCAGTTGAACCCGCCTGATACTGAACGGCTGGCGTTACCTGATGAACCGCAGCACCCGCCACGCGTACTGATGCTATACGGGTCGTTGCGCGCACGCTCCTATTCGCGGTTTCTCACCTACGAGGCGCGGCGGGTGCTGGAAGCGCTGGGTGCCGAGGTCCGGGTGTTTGATCCGAGCGGCCTGCCATTGGTATCGGAAGACAGTGAGAAGCATCCCAAGGTCGAGGAATTGCGGCAGTTGTCGCTCTGGTCGGAAGCCCAGGTCTGGTGTTCACCGGAGCGCCATGGCGCCATGACCGGGGTGATGAAGACCCAGATCGACTGGCTGCCGCTGGCGCCGATCGGCGGAATCCGTCCGACCCAGGGGCGAACACTGGCATTGATGCAGGTCTGCGGTGGATCACAGAGTTACAACAGTTTGAACCAGATGCGGGTGCTGGGTCGCTGGATGCGGATGATTACCATCCCCAATCAGTCTTCGGTGCCCAAGGCGTACGCCGAATTTGACGAGCAGGGACGGATGCTGCCGTCGGCTTATTACAACCGTGTCGTCGATGTGATGGAGGAACTGATGAAGTTCACGCTGCTGACCCGCGGCCGTTCGGCCTATCTGGTCGATCGCTATTCCGAACGGGTGGAAAGTGCCGAAGCCCTCTCCACCCGTGTCAACATTCGGTCAATCTAGATCAATCCGCTGATTACACCGCGCCGGCATATTCGCCGCGCGCCGGGTAGTCGTTCTTGATGGCAAAATCGAGCGCACCGACCAGCTCGGAGAAATGCGGACGCACAAATGGCATGGTCTGAACCGAGCCGTAATAGAGTGTTTGTTGCGGGGTCACCATGAACAGGCCCGGCTCGGAAAACAGCGCCGGCTCCTCGATGCCGATCGAGGTCTTGCCGCGCGAAGTCGAGATGTAGAGCCCCCATTCGCGGGCCTTTTCCAGCGGAAGATCATAGCCGAAACGCAAGGTGTCGGCGCCGATCTTGTCGGCCATCTGCCGCGTGCGCTCTTCGCCATCAGAGCTGATCGCAATGGTGGCGACGCCACGTTCGGCAAAATCGGCGACGCGCTTTTGCATTTCGGTCAGGTAGTTGGCGCAGATCGGGCAGTGCAGGCCGCGGTAAAAGCAGATGACGGTTCCCCGCTCCGATGCATCGGTGGAAAGATCAAACGTGCCGTGGTCAAGAGTGGGCAGCGTCAGGTCAGGAGTTTTCTGGCGGGGCATGAGCATGGAGAAAAGCCTTTCAATGGGTGTTGTGTCAGGATAGTAGCGTAATTTCAGTTTGAAAAATCCGAATTAACTGACTGGAACACCGATTTGTCCGAATTTGATCGCCTGACAACCCTGATGGAACGCTTCAGTCTGCAGGTGCGGGTGGCGCCCGTGGAAGCGGCGACGCTTGTGGTTACGGCTGATGCAGCCGGCATTGCCCGGCATGTCTGGTTTGATGCCGACCGGCTGGACCCGGCGTGGGCGGGGCAAACCGTGCTGTTTTCGGCCGCGGTTGATTGGGGCGGTGATGCCAATCCGCTGATTGCCGTCTTACCCGAGGCAATCGATTTCGATCTGTCAGGTGATCCGCAGACGGCAAGCCTGGTGGCGCTGATACAATCGGAACTGGAAGCGTCGCGCTGCGGTTCGGCTTCCGTGGTCAACCGGTTGGGCGAAGTGCTGATCGTGCGGCTGCTGCGGGCGCAGATCGAAACCGGATCGACAAAACCGGGGCTGCTGGCAGGATTGTCCGATCCGCGGCTGAGCCGCGCGCTGGTGACGATTCATGCACAGCCGGGCCGGCAATGGCGCAATGAGGATCTGGCGGCAATTGCCGGGCTGTCGCTCAGCCGCTTCGCCGAGATGTTCGTGGCAACCGTGGGGGAGACACCTTCGGCCTATTTGCGTCGGTGGCGACTTACATTGGCGCGGCAGGACCTGCAAAGGGGCGACCGCGTCGATGCCATCGCGCGGCGCTATGGCTACCGGTCGCCGGAGGGGTTTGGCCGGGCGTTCCGGCAGCATTTCGGCAAGAACCCGCTGGCCATGCGCGGCGGGGCAGCAAGAAGTTCAGCCGAGGGCGTCCGGACACGCTGACATCGGGTCAGGATAGCCGATTGTGAGCCGTGTCTCCTTATTGGTCGTTGGCGGCATGTTTTTGCGCCAACAACACCGTTTGCAAGGCACAATCGGGATCTTCCTTGACGAAATCGACGATGCGAAGCTGGAATTTCTCGAGGATGTCCTGGTATTGCCGGGGCGAAAGGCTGGAGTGGTAGACATCGTCGACGCCGACATGCCCAGCGACTTCGCCACTGTCGGGCCCAACCGTTAGCATCAGTGCGCCGCCCGGCTTGAGGTGAGCAGCCATCCGCGCAAGGGTCGTGCGCTGTTCGTCCTGTGTCAGATGAAAGAAGCTGTTCCAGCCGATGATGCCGTCGAACCGGCGATCAAGTTCGAGATCGCGCATATCGGCAAGAAGCCATTCGCCATCGGGGTATCTGGCCCGCGCCAGCGCGATCATCGCCCTGGCCTGATCGATGCCGGTGACCCTGAAACCTTTTCCGGTGAAATAGGCGGCGATCGGGTCGCCGGCGCCGCAGCCTGCATCAAGAATGGCTGCACCCGCGGGCAGCAATGCGGCAAAACGGTCGAGCCAAGGTTTTTCATTCAGCCGTTTTGATCGTTCCGCGTCGAAGCGGACAGCGTTTCGCTCATAAATGTCCCGGGTCCGGGTTGCCAGGAGCTTGAGGTCGAGTTTGTCGTTAGCCATGCTAGGGCTTTCGTAGCGGCTGCCGGACCACTCCGGCCTTGTCGTGAAATCGTCTAGGTTCGCGGGGTATGATCGTAGGGGAAGTCTTCCATGTCGTCCTCGATCCGACGCAGATCCGATTGCAGATGTCGGATGTCACGTTCGAGGCCGCGAATGGTCCTCCGGCTGGAATCGATCTTGCGCTCGGTCGCGTGCTTGTCGGCCTTGCCCTGATTGATCAGTTCCTCGTCTTCACGGATTTCCCGTTCAAGGGTGCTGATGCGTGATTCCACGCTGCGGATTTCGCTCTTCTTGCGGTTGTAGGTCCGACCCAGTTCGTAGCCATCGCGAAATCCGGGATCGAGATCGGCGGGGCAGACATTGGCGTAGGATCTGCCCTGACTGCCGACACTCAGGCCGTTGAGCGGTGTGCAATAGCGCGGCAAGCCCAACTGATAGCCCTCGTACCAAAGCGTCTGGTCGGCGGCGACGCCGGCTTTTTCACAAGCCTTGACGTGGCGGGCAAACCGGTCTTGCGGATTGTAGCCGGCGGCTCCGTCCTGCTCGCCGACAACGCGCCAGTCTGCGACCGCGCATTCTTCCTTCGACATGGTTTGACACGACATCAGGAAAAGGCAACCTATCAGCGCCAATATTGCTTGAATTCTCATCTTTGAAACGCCTCCCGCCCGGTAATTTGGAAGTGATACCAACCCGGTCTGCGCAAGGCAACTGACAGGGGGCGTTCCGGCGCTGGCTTGGTTTTGCCGGAGGCCGGCTTCGGTTGCAGGCGAGGGGGCTATGGGTATCTCAAGACAATGCAGGTCCCCCAAACGCAACAAGCCCCGGCGCAATGGCAGCCGGGGCTTGTTATCTGCTCGAGGATGGCAGGCTTATTCGGCTGCCTGCTTTGCCATCGGGTTGTTCGGGTGGGTGGTCCAGTTGGCGTAATCCGGATCAATCGGACGACCGGTGCGGGGATCGGTGCCCTCGGTCATTTCCACCATGGTGATGCAATCATCCACCGGGCAGACATTGACGCAGAGATTGCAGCCGACGCACTCGTCGTCCATCACCTCGAAATGCCGCACACCATCGACCATCGATGTGATGGCTTGGTGCGAGGTGTCCTCGCAGGCGATGTGGCAACGGCCACACTTGATGCAGAGATCCTGATCAATCTTGGCCTTGGTGATGTAGTTGAGATTGAGGTGCTGCCAGTCGGTGACGTTGGGCACGGCGCGGCCTTGGAAATCGGCGAGAGTGGCGTAACCCTTCTCGTCCATCCAGTCCGACAGGCCTTGCGTCATTTCCTGGACGATCTTGAAACCGTAGGTCATCGCCGCGGTGCAGACCTGCACAGTGCCGCAGCCAAGCGCGATATATTCGGCAGCGTCACGCCAGGTCTGGATGCCGCCGATCCCGGAGATCGGAAGTCCGCGGGTTTCAGCATCGCGCGCAATTTCGGCAACCATGTTGAGCGCAATCGGCTTGACCGCCGGACCGCAATAGCCGCCATGCGAACCCTTGCCGTCAATCGTCGGCATCGGTGCGAAATTGTCGAGATCAATCGAGACGATCGACGAGATGGTGTTGATCAGCGACACCGCATCGGCGCCTCCGGCCTTGGCGGCGCGGGCCGGGTAGCGGATGTCGGTGATGTTGGGGGTCAGCTTGACGATCACCGGCAGGCGGCAATATTGCTTGCACCATTCCGCCACCATCTGAATGTATTCGGGCACCTGGCCGACAGATGCGCCCATGCCGCGCTCGCTCATGCCGTGCGGGCAGCCGAAATTGAGCTCAATGCCATCGGCGCCGGTATCTTCGACGCGCGGCAGGATCGCTTTCCAGCTTTGCTCGTCGCAGGGCACCATGATCGAGACGATCATCGCCCGATCGGGCCAGCGTTTCTTGACCTCGGTGATCTCGCGCAGATTGATCTCGAGATCGCGGTCGGTAATCAGCTCGATGTTGTTGAGACCGAGAAGTCGCCGGTCGGGACCCCAGATGGCGCCGTAGCGCGGGCCGTTGACGTTGACGACCGGCGGGCCGGCTTCGCCAAGGGTTTTCCAGACAACGCCGCCCCAGCCGGCTTCGAAGGCACGCTCGACATTATAGGCCTTGTCGGTCGGCGGCGCGGAGGCCAGCCAGAACGGGTTGGGGGATTTGATGCCGAGGAA
This sequence comes from Hoeflea algicola, assembly GCF_026619415.1. Lineage (NCBI taxonomy): Bacteria > Pseudomonadati > Pseudomonadota > Alphaproteobacteria > Hyphomicrobiales > Rhizobiaceae > Hoeflea > Hoeflea algicola. Next base: position 2,111,005 of record NZ_JAOVZR010000001.1, on the reverse strand, counting down.
ATTGGTCGAAAGGTCTGCCATGATGTTTCCTCCTCTAGCCGATCAGGGCCTGGTGAATGCTTTCAGCGGCGATCTTGCCGTCTTCGACGGAGACCACGGTGAGGTCTTCGCCACCGGCAATGCAGTCGCCGCCGGCCCAGATCTTGGGATGCGATGTACGGCGGGCCTCGTCGGTGCGGATGCGGCCCTTCTCAAGCGCGATGTCTGCGCCTGCCAGCGGACCGGCATCTGGCGTCTGGCCGATTGCCTTGAACACCTGGTCGACTTCGAGCGTCACAGTCTCACCTGTGCCAGAAAGCTTGCCGCTGGCATCGAGTTCAGTCCGCTCGAGGGTGATGCCGGTGACCGCACCATTGCTGACATGCAGGCTGTTGGGCATCATCCAGTGGCGAATGACGACGCCGTGGGTCTGGGCCAGTTCCTGCTCGTAGAGCGAGGCGTTCATGTGTTCCTGGCCGCGTCGGTAGGCGATGGTGACTTCCTCGGCGCCCAGCAGCTTGGACTGCATTGCCGCGTCGATGGCGGTCATGCCGCCGCCGATGACCACGATGCGGCGTCCCACTTCAAGGGCTGAAAGATCTTCTGCCTGACGCAGCACGCCGATGAAGTCGACAGCGTCGACCACGCCGTTTGCGTCCTCGCCTTCCATTCCGAGCGCGTTGACGCCCGGCAAACCTAGCCCGAGGAAGACCGCGTCGTAATCGCTGGCCAGTTGATCAAGGGTGACGTCACGTCCCAGCGCCTTGCCGTTTTCGATGTTGATGCCGCCGATTTCGGTGACGAATTCAACTTCGTCCTGGGCAAAATCATTGGTCGTCTTGTAGGCGGCGATGCCATATTCGTTGAGGCCACCGGCTTTCTCGCGGGCTTCAAAGATGGTGACGTCGTGGCCGTGGGTGGCGAGCCGGTGAGCGCAGGAAAGGCCCGCTGGGCCAGCGCCGACAACGGCGATCTTCTTGCCCGTCGGTGCGGCGCGCTGGAACGGATGAGATTGCTCGCGTTCCATGAAGGTATCGGTGGCGTGGCGCTGCAGCAGCCCGATCTTGACCGGCTTGCCTTCCGCGGCTTCGCGCACGCAGGCTTCTTCGCACAGCGTTTCGGTGGGGCAGACCCGAGCGCACATGCCGCCGAGAATGTTTTCGTCGAAGATGGTCTTGGCCGATCCTACCGGATTGCCGGCCTGGATCTTGCGGATGAACATCGGAATGTCGATCGATGTCGGACACGCGGTCATGCACGGCGCATCGTAGCAGAAATAGCATCGATCAGCTTCCACCAGCGCCTCATGCGGCGTCAGCGGCGGATGGATGTCTGAAAAATTGTCGGCATAATCGGCGCTCGACAAACGCCTCGCCTTTACGTCGCTCGTCTCGGACACAGTCATAGGACCCCCTCTTTGCGAGAACCTCTTTGCGGTCTTGATCGGAGCTACTCCTCAGCGTCTCCGGTGCCGCGATTGGGAAAGAATGAATTGGTTTTATCAAAAGGTCAAATTTTTTATCAGTTGATCAAAAAATTACGATGCGGCGATGGATTGCACTTCACGCCCCGCCCGGCAATTATGCTGTAAATGGAGATATGTAGCTGTGACTGACTACCCGATTGCGGACTATGACGATGCTTATGCCAACGGTGCTCATATTGAGGGTGCCGGGACGTATCCGCCGAAATGGACTGAACTGGCGCAAGCTTTTCGCGACCAGGCAGCGGCGGCAGGGAGGGCTCGGCTCGAGCTTGCTTACGGTCCGGGCGAACGCAACCGGCTTGATCTGTTCCTGCCTGAGGGTACGCCCAACGGTCTGGCCGTATTCGTGCATGGCGGCTACTGGAAGGCCTTTGACAGATCGGTGTGGTCGCATCTGGCTGCAGGGCCGCTGGCGCATGGCTATGCGGTGGCGATGCCAGGCTACACCCTGTGTCCCGATATTGGCATCGACGGAATTGGCGAGGAGATTGCCGCAGCGATCAGTTTTGCGGCCGGGCAGGTCGACGGCCCGATCCGTCTGACCGGTCATTCGGCCGGCGGACAACTGGTCGCAAGGATGATCAGCGGCACGCCGCTGTTGCCCCAAGCCGTGCTTGCACGGGTGGCGGGGGTGACCCCGATCTCCGGCGTCCACGATCTGCGCCCGCTGGTCCGCACGGAAATGAACGAGATCCTGAAAATCGACACAGGGACGGCGCAATCGGAAAGCCCGGTGTTGCTGGAACCGCGCGGCGCCATTCCGGTCACCGCATGGGTCGGTGCGGCGGAGCGGCCGGAATTCGTTCGACAGAACCGGGCGCTGTATGAGATGTGGCGCGGGTTTGCGACGCCGATGAGCATCATCGAGGAGACCGACAAGCATCATTTCAATGTGATCGACGGGCTGGCCGACCCACAGCATCCTCTGTGCAGAGCGTTTCTGGGGCTTGCCGGCTGACCACCAGTTCGGTAGCGGTGGTGCGGTATTTAAGTATTTCTTCACGACGACCGTTTAGTCTGGTCGGTAGTCTATGCAATGCGGCTATCCGGCCATGAAAAGGCCGGGACCGTGATCCATGCCCGATTACCGAATCCGGAACCAGACATGACGCATTCAAAGGCCATGATCGGCGTCACCGCATTGCTGGCGACATTCGCCATTTCCTCCGCCGCACCCGCCGCCGAACAGCTACCGGACCCGACGTTCGTCCAGTCGGCGCTGGTGGGCGACTGGTGGGCGACGCCCAACATCAAATTCGAGTATCGGGCAGGCGCCCTGTGTGGCGCGGTGGATGGCGGCACGGCGCAACCGTGGGACGCCATTCTCGGTATCAACGGCATCACGCTCGAAAAGGGCGAGCGCTACCGGCTGTCGCTGGTGGTTTCAGGTGACCCCGAGGGACCGATGCGGGCAATTGCCCAGAAGGCCGCCGAGCCGTGGACGCCAGAAGGCGAGATAACCCGTCGGCTGTCAGGAAAGAAAGTCAGCGCCAGTACCGATTTCCAGGTGGGCGAGAGCCACAAGGCGGGGCAAATGGTGTTCCAGCTTGGGGGCGCCGACAAGCCCTGGCGATTCTGCCTGCACTCGGCCTCGCTGCTCAGCGGCACCAAGGCGGCAACGGCATCTGCGGCGGCTGCAGGTGGCACGGGCGCGACAATCCGGGTCAACCAGACCGCCTATCTGCCCGGCGGACCAAAGCGCGCCAATCTGGTGCGCAAAGGCAATGCGCGGGTTGAATGGACACTGGTTTCGGCCTCCGGCGCAACGGTCGCCAACGGTCGCACCCGCGCCAACGGCAGGGACAATTCTTCCGGGCTGGAGGTTCACACCATCGATTTCAGTGATTTCGACAAGCCCGGCGACGGCTATCGGCTGAAGGTCGGCGGAGAAACCAGCCCGCCGTTTTCAATTTCGCGCGAGGCCTATGCTGGTCTGCGGGCGGATGCGCTGTCTTATTTCTACAAGGTGCGCAGTGGCATCGAAATCAAGGCCAAACTTGCCGGAAAGGACTATGCCCGCCCGGCCGGGCATCTGGGCAAGGCGCCCAACCGCGGTGATACCTCGGTAGGTTGTGTCGACAGCCGCACCGCGCGCAAGGTCTATGGCAAGGCCTGGGGCTGTGGCTACAAGCTCAATGTTGAGGGTGGCTGGTATGATGCCGGCGATTTCGGCAAATATGTCGTCAATGGCGGGATTGCCGCGGCGCAATTGCTGGCGACGTACGAACGTGCGCTGCATTATGCTCCAAAGGGCTCGCGCGCGCTTGCCGACGGGCTGGTGCCGATTCCCGAGGCTGGCAATGGCGTCGCTGACATTCTCGACGAGGCGCGCTGGGAACTCGACTTCCTGATTTCTATGATGGTTCCCGAAGGTCAACCCTATGCTGGGATGGCGCACCACAAGGTGCATGGCAGTCGCTGGACGGTCGGACCAATCCTGCCGCATCGCGATCGCGAGGAGCGGGTGCTGCACAGACCCTCGACGGCGGCGACGCTCAATCTGGCGGCTGCGGCGGCGCAGGGCGCCCGTGTGTTCGCACGCACCAACAAGGAATATGCGAACTGGCTGCTGGCTGCCGCGATCCGCGCCTACCAGGCCGCGGAGGCCAATCCGAAGCTATATGCACCATCGACCGACGGCAGTTTCGGTGGCGGCGATTACGAAGACAATGATGTCTCCGACGAGTTTTACTGGGCAGCAGTCGAGTTGTATCTGAGCACAGGCGACGCGGTCTGGCTGAAGCGCGCCAAGGCATCGCCGCACTGGTCCGGTCCGGTGTTCTATCCCGACGGCTTCAACTGGCGCGCGGTGGCTGGACTTGCGCGTATCGAACTGGCGTCAGTGCCCTCAAACCTGTCCGCGCGTGATCTCAAGGTGGTCCGTGCCTCGGTCAAGAAGGCGGCGGACGCCTATCTGAAGGTGCAGAAGAAGGAAGCCTTCGGGCTGATGTATGATCCCAAATCAGGCTTCGGCTGGGGATCAAACCAGTCGCTGATCCAGAACATGATCGTCGTCGCCACGGCCTATGACATCACCGGTGATCGCCGCTATCTGCACGCGGTGCAGGAGAGCATGGATTATGTGCTGGGCCGCAATGCGCTCGGCATTTCCTACGTTACCGGCTACGGCACCACCTATGCACAGCGGCAGCATTCCAACATGTTCGCCCATGCCACCGACCCGTCCTATCCCAAACCGCCCAAGGGCGCGCTGGCAGGCGGTCCGAACAGCAAACCGGCCGATGACTACGCCCAGAAAGTGCTCAAGGGCTGTGCCCCGCAAGCCTGCTATGTCGATGATCCGCGGTCGTTTTCGACCAACGAGATCGCCATCAACTGGAACGCGCCACTGACCTGGATTGCCTCGTTTCTTGCTGACGCGAAGTAAGCCTCAGAGCAGCACATGGGCGGCATTTACAGCGAGCGCAACCGCATCTTAACGTCACCCGCATAGGCTAGAAGCGTTCACTCTGCCGGGATTTTGTCCATGACCAGTATCGCCCTTGTCGGCACAGGCTTTGTCGCCGATTATTACATGACGACGCTCGCCAATTATCCCGACCTGAAGATTGCTGGCGTCTGGGATCTTGATCCCGACCGGCTCAACCGGTTTTCGGAGTTCCACGGGGTTCGCAGCTATGGTTCGCTGACGCAGTGTCTGGGTGATTCCGAAGTTGCCATCATCGTCAACCTGACGCCGCCGGAAAGCCATTTTGAGCTCAATTGCGCAGCGCTTGAGGCCGGCAAGCATGTCTATTGCGAAAAACCACTGGGGATGAGTTTCGGTGAGGCGCGCAGGGTGATCGAGCTTGCGGCCGGCAAGGGCCTGACGGTCTGCGGTGCGCCGGCGAATGGCCTGTCGGATGCCCATAAACTGGCAGCAGAGCTGCTCTCTTCGGGCCGGATCGGCGCGCCGCGTCTGGCCTACGCGGAGATGGAAGACGGGCCGGTGTTCAAGGACAATTGGCGCGACTGGCGCTCGCGCTCGGGGGCAAAATGGCCCGGTCTGCACGAGTTCGAGGTTGGTTGTACGCTTGAACATGCCGGCTATGGCCTGTCCTGGCTGGTGGCATTGTTCGGCGCAGTCGAAAGCGGCCAGGCGTTTTCGGCGCTGACCTTTCCGGACAAGGGGCCGGGGACCAAGGGGCTTGCCATGGCAGCCGATTTTTCGGTCGGCTGTCTGAGATTCCGGTCGGGTGTGACCGCGCGGCTGACCTGCGGACTTGCCGCACCGCGCGACCGGTCGCTTACGGTGGTTGGCGAGGAGGGCACGCTGGTGGTGCGCGATTTGTGGGACGACCGTTCGCCGGTACATCTGAGCCGTTTTGATGAAAAACGTCCCGTCCTGCAGCGGCTGGCGGGCCGGTTCGAACGGCAGCGCGGACGGGTGCTGCCATTGCGGCTGACCCACGGCAAGCCGGTCGCCTATCCATTTCCTCCGAGTTCCGGCCAGCTTGCGTCGTTTCCCTCGCAGATCGATTTTGCGCGCGGAATTGCGGCAATGGCACAGGCGCTTGCCGCCGGCGAAACGCCGTTTTTTTCAGGCCAGCGCGCTTTGCATCTGAGCGAACTGGCGCTGGCTCTCAATGGTGGTGTCGGGGTGTTTGCGCCGCAGTCTGACTTCTGAAGAAGGCATTACATTCCCACAGGTGAAATCAGGTGCCTGACGGCGGGGCTGCCAGAACGTCGTCAATGATGCGCAGAGTGGCAAGGGAATCGCCGAGACGGTTGTCGGGGTGCTCATTCCAGTTTTGGCGAATCGCGTCGGAGGCCGCCTCGATTTCGAACTGCAGGCCTGATCCGGGAAAGGGATAGTCGTGACGGCTAACGCCGGGCAGCGGCATATGGCGGAACAGCTTGCGGCGGATGCGGGCCATCCGCGTATCGCCACCTGGTTCGGTAAAATCTGCCCTTCGGCGTGAGGCAAACACCGTGTAGGCCCCGGCCTTGATGAATGGCACGCCGAGTGAAATCACTCCCCGGTCGCCCTCGATGATCATCCGGTTTGCCCCGGTCCGGTCAAAGCCGCAACGGATGAGCGCTTCGGTTTGGCCAAAGTGCATCGAAATTTCTGCGGCGATGTCGACGCCACTGGGGGCCGGTCGCCACGAACCTGTGATCTGTGTGGGCTCGCCGAGCAAAAAGCGCGCCAGTGAAATCGGGTAGACCCCGAGGTCATGGAGCGCGCCGCCGCCATTGGCCTTGTCGAAAAAGCGGCTCTGTGGATCGTAGTCGATCTTCCAGGCAAGCTCGGCCTCTAGACGGGTCACAGTTCCGATGACGCCATCGCGAATTGCCGTGCGGGCCGCCTGCACCGCCGGCAAATAACGGCTCCACATTGCCTCCATGACAAAACTGCCGGCAGCACGGGCGGCGGTCTCGATCTCGCGCGCCTGGGTGAGTGACGCCGTCAGGGGCTTTTCGACCAGCACCGGTATGCGCGCGGCAATGCACTCGAGCGTCTGGGCGCAATGCACCGTGTTGGGGGTGGCGATGTAGACCGCATCAATCCGGCCCGAACCGATCATTGCTGACAGCGAACTGAACCCGGCAGCCAGCGAATGCTGCCGGGCGAAAGCCGCGGCCTTGGCCGGATCGCGCGCCGTCACTGCACTGAGCGTGGCGCCTGCGGCGTGTCGGATATCGTGTGCAAATTGTCCGGCAATGACGCCAGTTCCGGCAATGCCCCAGCGGATGGTCTTGGAATTTGTCATGGGGTGAACATACAGCGGTGCCGGTGAAGGCCCGGTAAAGGCCGCTGAGAGATGCGCAGGCGGTCTTCACCAGGGCAGGGCAGTGCCTTGGTAGTCGAAAAATCCGCCTGATTGCTCTGCCGTGAGTTGGTCGAGTACGGCGAGCAGGAGGTCTGCTGCCTGCGTTGGCGGGCGCACCGTCAGTCCTGTTTTGGCGTAGCCGCTCGACAGGTCGGTGTCGACCGTGCCCGGATGCAGCGCCACGCAGATCGCTTCGGGAGATTGGCGCTTCAGTTCGATTGCAGCGCAATGGACGAATTGATTGAGCGCTGTCTTGGACGCGCGGTAGCTGTACCAACCGCCCAGCGCATTGTCGCCGATCGAGCCAACCTTGGCCGACAGCGTCGCGAAGACCGATTTACCGGTTTTGGGCAACTGGGGCAGGAAATGTTTCATCAGCAGTGCGGGGCCGGCGGCGTTGACCGCGAAGGCGTGGGCCATGTGTGCGGGATCGAGGGCGGAGAGTGATTTTTCAGGCTTGAAGCCGGACCCGTGCAGGAACCCGGTGGCGTCGAACACCAACCGCAACTCCAGGCCTGTGGCCGCAGTGTGTGCGGCCGCGCGCATGATGGTGGTCTCGTCGAGCAAATCGACATCGGGTTCCGAAACCCGGGAATAGTCGATCACACCGGCAAAGGTTCCAGATGCCCGCACAGCATTGCTTACTGCCTCGCCGATGCCGCCACTTGCGCCAATGATGACGGCGAGGCCGCCGCTGTCGATGCTTTGCATGGGCTTGTGATCTCTGTTTTTGGGCATGAAGGGCGACGCGGCGAGGATTGCCATGCGCAGTGTCGGCCCCTGCGGTTGCGCGGTTTTAACGGGCGTAGCGGGTCATCACCATCATGTAGTCGGCCATGAACAGGCCGGGATCGGTATCGACCATCACCAGGTGATCGGGGCGGCCCTCAAACACGGTTGCGCGGCTGCGGGTGCCGCCCGGCTGGAAAATCGTCTGGCCAATGGCCGGGCCGTCAGTCAGCACGCCGAGCGCGCCCTTCTGCAGGCGGAATGCGCCCGGCACGGTGAGCCAGGAGATTGCCATCACATCATGCGGGACGCAGCCGCCAAGGCCCAGATGTGAGCGATAGAAGCGCGCATAGAATTCAGCCATGTCGGCCAACGGCCGGCCCAGCGTTGGGGATTCGCGGGCCAGCGCATGCATGAAATCGGGCGTGAACAGGACCGGCATGGTGCAATCAAGCGGCGCCAGCACCAGTGGCCACGATGCGCCGAGCACCATGTCAGCGGCATGTGGGTCGTTCCAGAAATTGGCTTCCGCCATCGGCGTGACATTGCCCTTGCAATGAACCGCGCCGCCCATGACGACGACCCCCTTGAGGCGCGAGACGATCTCCGGGTCACGTTCAAGCAACCGGGCGAGATTGGTCGCCGGGCCAACGGCGCACAGTACGATTTCGCCGGGATGGCGCTTGCTGGCGTCGATGATGTAGTCGACCGCCTTGAGAGAGTGTTTTTTGCGGCGCGAAACCGGAATCTCGACGCCGCCGAAGCCGTTGAGGCCGTGCACCAGATAACTGGGTTCATTGGCGGGCATGGCAATCGGCTTGGCTTCGCCCTCGGCCACGTCAGCTTCGCTGCCCCAATGGTCGAGCAGAGCCAGGGCGTTGCGGGTGGCCTCATGGGTGCGGACATTGCCAAAGATTGTCGTCAATGCCAGCAATTCGATGTCGGGGTGGGCGATCGCATAGGCGATGGCCATGGCGTCGTCGATGCCCGGATCGGTGTCGATTATGATTTTTTGCGCCATTTGGGCCTCCTGCCTGAGCGGGGCGCCGGGCACGGTTTCCCGGGGCGAGGCCGCCTGAAGTGATGCGAGCAATGCCACGGCGCGACGTTTGTCGCAAGCAGTCGGTTGCACTGCCTGGCGCGTTCATATCGACCCATTTGAGGGATATTTCGTGTACTCAATCAGGCGTTCACAGGGTCGCGCGTGAATTGGTGCGCAAAGCTAAAGGACGCAAGGCCGGTGCAAGTTTGTGCGAGCATTGTCGCCAACGACCGGCGGCATGGCGGGGATTTCCCCGCTGTCGCTTGATGGGCGCCATCCGCCAGGTGGCGCCCATCGATTTTATCCGAAAATCGTACAATAGCGGATTGGTTCAGCCGGATGACCGGGTAACCGGGGCCATTTCATATGCTGGACGAATCGGTGTCAGGCGTTTGCCGCAATCTTGCTGATCGTCTGCTCATCGTTGGCTGCCGATCCGGCGCAATAGATGCTGGTCAATGTCTGCAGCATTTTGCACACCGAGTCTGATTTGATCGAATAGAAAATGGTCTGGGATTCACGGCGGGTTTGAACCAGATGCTGGTTTCTCAGCTTGGCCAGATGCTGCGAAAGCGCCGACTGGCTCAATCCCACCCTCTCGGCCAGAGAGCCCACCTGCATTTCGCCACGTGTCAGATTGCACAGGATCATCATGCGTTTCTGATTGCCCATGACGGCCAACAGCTTTGCGGCTTCTTTGGAATGATGTTCCAAACAGTGTGTTTCTATCATGCAGGATACCTCGTAATGAACTGTCTCTGGCGCCGCCGCTGCCATTGATTAGTCCTTGAAAAGATCGTGTCTAGGTCACAGTAGGGTTAATTTTTGACCCTCGAATTATCGCCTTTGGAGCGCATTAATCCGGCGAGTTTATGGCGCAGATCGGCCGCGGCCTGGATCGGAGCGTCGAATTCGATGCGCAAGAGTGCGTCACCATTGACCAAATCCAGTCCGCCACAATCGATGCCGCAGATGGCCCAGCCTGATTTCTTCGAGTTGCCAAGGGTCCGGGCATAGTGATCGGCGGCCTCGGCGTGGTCGGTGTTCATATGCGCAATGGCGCTTGCCTCGATTTCTGTCATATCGGCGATCGCCGGCGAGGCAATCATCAGATCGGCAGCTTCGAGCGCATAGGCCTTGCCAAACCCGCCATTGAGACTGGCGGAAACAGGAACCATCCGGAAAAATGCGAAGTCACCGAAATCGACATAGAGCGCGGCCTTCGGATGACGGGCGATGAAGCGCGACCGCAGCCGTTGATGGGCGGGGTCATCACGCGCCACCCGCTCGGCATTGGTCCGCACGGTGATGCGCGGGTGCGCCAACGGATCACCCTTGCCGGGCTCGCCAAACAACAGTGACGCACGCGGTTCGGCCCGCAGTGCTGCGGTATGTGTCGACAATGCCGATATCAGGATGACAGGTGTGCCGTCGGAATCGATGCCGGTGAGTACCCGGCTGGCAAATGGAAATCCGGTGTCGGGTTCGCATACGGCAATTGCCGCGAAGCGTGCTCCCCTCACCAGGCCGCGGGCAAGCCCACGCGCCTGGTCGTCGGTGTCGCGAATGATGTTGACGGGTTCCTTCATTGCTCGCCGGTTTATTTCGGAGCCATCCGGATTGCGCCGTCAAGCCGGATCGTCTCGCCATTGAGCATGACGTTGTCGATGATGTGCAGAGCCAACCGCGCGTATTCCTCCGGCTGTCCCAGCCGCGAGGGAAACGGCACCGAGGCGCCCAGGCTGTCCTGTACTTCCTGGGGCATGCCGAGCAGCATCGGGGTTGCGAAGATGCCCGGTGCGATGGTCATTACGCGAACGCCGAAACGTGCCAGTTCACGAGCGATCGGCAGCGCCATCGCATGGACTCCGCCCTTCGAGGCGGAATAGGCTGCCTGGCCGATTTGGCCGTCAAAGGCGGCGACAGAAGCGGTCGAGATCACTACGCCACGCTCGCCATCGGCAAGCGGGTCGAGCTTGGCCGCACGATCAGCGAACAGCCGAAGCATGTTGAAGCTGCCGATCAGATTGACCTCGATGACCTTGCGGAACAGGTCGAGATCATGCGGGCCCTCACGACCGACAACCCGGCCGGCCGGAGCGATGCCGGCACAATTGACCAGAATGCGGGCTTCGCCCAAGGCTTCGGCTGCAGCAGCCACTGCAGCTTCGGCAGCGGCAGCGTCAGAAACGTTGCAGGCGAAAGCCTTGCCGCCGATTTCCCCGGCAACAATTTCGGCCTGGGCCAGATTGATATCGAAGAGCGAGACCTTGGCCCCGGCTTTGGCCAAAGCGCGCGCGGTTGCCGCGCCCAAACCCGAACCTCCACCGGTGACGATGGCGGTTTTGCCCTTAACATCCATAGTTCATGCTCCTTGACTGCTTTCCAGACTGTGTCCGGCCGGGGTTCATCAGCGGCGGTGCTGCGTCAACCCGCGAACGATATCACTTGATGTGATGGAGCCTGTCACAACGCCTTTGTCAATAACGCCGATTGTTCCGTCCCGCTTTGAAAGCGCATCCATGACATCGGAAAGGGGCGTATCCGGGGTCACTGAAGCCGACAGCGGCAATTGACCCCGCGTATTGTCCGGCTTGCCTTGAGCCATGACGTCGCGCGCAGTCAACATGGCAATCGGATTCATATGGGCGACGAAATCGGCGACATAGTCGTTTGTTGGCGAGTTGACGATCTCGCGCGGCGTTCCGCACTGGATGATTCGCCCGCCTTCCATGATGGCGATACGGTTGCCGAGCTTCATCGCTTCATCAAGATCATGGCTGACGAAGACGATGGTCTTTCCAAGCCGGGCCTGGAGTTCAAGCAGTTCGTCCTGCAGCCTCGAGCGGATCAGCGGGTCGAGCGCCGAAAACGGCTCATCCATCAGAAGTATAGGGGCGCCGGTGGCAAAGGCGCGGGCAAGGCCGACGCGTTGCTGCATGCCCCCAGACAGTTCCGCAACCATCCGATCGGCCCAGTCGGACAGGCCGACAAGTTCGAGTTGCTCGGTGACCCGTTGATCGCGTTCCTTTTTGGGGACGCCGGAGATTTCCAGGCCGAAGCCGACATTGTCAGCGACCGAACGCCAGGGCAGCAGGCCAAATTGCTGAAACACCATCGACACGGTGTCCATGCGCAACTGTTTGAGCAGTTTGTCGTCGCATTCTCCGACATCAAATGTCTCGTCGCCGCAATTGACGGTGAGCGTGCCACGGCTGATCGGGTTGAGACGATTGACGGCGCGCAGCAACGTTGACTTTCCGGATCCGGAAAGCCCCATCAGCACGAGGATTTCGCCTTCGTTGATGTCGACTGTGCAATCATGAACACCGAGAACATCGCCGGTGATTTCCTGGATTTCCGAGCGTGACTTGCCGGCGTCGGCAAGTGCCAGGCTCTCGGCGGTATTATCGCCGAAGATGATGGAGACGTTCTCTATGCGGACCGAGCCGCGGTCGGCCTGAGGGCTCATGACGTGGCTCCCATGCGCACCCTGCAGATGCGATCGAGGATGATGGCGAGAATGACGATGGCAATGCCGGCTTCAAGCCCGAGTGGGATGTTGACGGTGTTGAGCGCTCTGACCACCGGCTTGCCGAGGCCATTGGCGCCGATTAGCGCTGCAATGACGACCATCGACAACGACAGCATGATGCATTGGGTGAGGCCGGCCATGATGGTCGGCAGGGCTGCGGGCAGTTCCACCTTGCGTAGCAATTGTTGCGGCGAGGCGCCAAAGGCCATACCTGCCTCGACCATCGGCTTGGGCACCGAGGTGATGCCGAGATAGGTCAACCTGATCGGCGCGGGCGAGGCGAAGATGATGGTCACCAGCAGGCCTGGGGCAAGGCCGAGGCCGAACAAGATCAGCACCGGGATCAGATAGACGAAGGTCGGCATCGTCTGCATCAGATCAAGGACCGGTTGCATATAGGTATAGATTCTGGGCCGGTGCGCCAGCCAGATGCCGATCGGCACGCCGATGGCCATCGACATGAACGCTGCCGAAATCACCAGCACTAGGGTTTCCACGGTTTCCTTCCAGAGACCCTGGTTGATGATGAACGCGAGCCCCAGGACGATGCCGAGCGCCAGTTTCCAGGACTTCTGAATGCGCCAGCCGATCAAGGCGATGGCAAGAACGAGGACCAGGGGCGGTAGCCACAACAACCCATCAATCATGCTGTCGAGCATAAATTTGAGGGAATCTGCGATGGCGTCAAAGGCGAATTCGAAATTGTCGGTGAGGAAATTGAAGAAGCTTTTGCCCCACATTCCGACCGGAATTTTCCAGGCCGTGATGAAGTCCGCCATACCATCCATGTCTTGTCCCCCGGCACTTGTCTTGGTCCGGGGCCGCTATGTCAGCCCCGGACCTTCGTCTGATTATTACATGCCGAGCTTGGCAGCGACAGCTTCGGCAGCGTCGCCGCCGTCAAACGTTGTCACGCCTTCAAGCCACGGCTTCACAACATCGGGGTTTGCCTTCAGCCATGCGAGACCGGAGGCGTTGGCATCCTCACCCTTGAGGATGTCGTCCATGATCTTGTTTTCCATCGACAGGGTGAAGGAAAGGTTCTTGATCAGCGTGCCTGCATTGGGGCATTCGGTGGTGTAACCGGCGCGCACATTGGTGTGCACGGTAGCTGCGCCAAAGCCGGAATCGCCCATGCCATCAAGATAGGAAATCGACATTTCGCCCATGATCGGGTGCGGGGTCCAGCCGAGGAATGCGATCCATTCCTCGTTCCTGATCGCTTTTTCGGCCTGTGACAGCATGCCGGCTTCGGAGCTTTCAACCAGTTCGAAACCATCCAGGCCATTGGCCGGGTCGGCGATCATTTCAAGGACGATGCGGTTGCCATCATTGCCGGGCTCGATACCGTAGATCTTGCCGTCGAACTTGTCCTTGAACTTGCCGATATCGGTCAGGCTCTTGACGCCGCCTTCAGCTGCATAGGTCGGCACCACAAGGCCATAGCCTGCGCCATCAAGGTTCTGGGTAATGGTTTCAACCGAGCCATCATCGAGGAACGGCTGCACATCGGCTGCCATCGATGGCATCCAGTTGCCAAGGAAAACATCCATGTCCTTGTTCTTGAGCGACTGATAGGTCACCGGTACGCTGAGCACCTGGACGTCCGGCGTGTACCCCAGTGCTTCAAGCACAACGCTTGCGACGGCAGTGGTGGCCTGGATATCGGTCCAGCCGACGTCGGCGAAACGTACTGTCTTGCAGGCTTCAGAATCCGCTGCCTGTGCCGTGGCGGCGCTTGCGAGCAGAAGGGCTGCGAAGGTAAGAGTCAGTTTTTTTGTCATGGTCGGTATCTCCCGTGTTCCGAACGCAGAAACAACCACCTCTTCGGCTCCAACTCAAGCTGAAAGACCGTGAATTTGTTGTTCACAAGCCAAAACGGTTGTTGAACACAGCTGGCGGGGGTGGGATTCACCAGGCTGGCGGGCAATGAATTTTGGGTTTGCGATTGGCAGACGCGCTAACGCCCTGCCGATACACAACGTGGCAAATTCGGAGGCCAGCCATGGCCAAACTCTATTTCAGCTATTCAACGATGAATGCGGGCAAGACCACGCTGCTGTTGCAGGCGTCGTACAACTACCGTGAACGGGGCATGCGCACCGTGTTGTTCATTGCCGCGCTGGATGACCGCGCCGGGATTGGCAAGGTAGCCTCGCGCATCGGCCTCGAATCCGAAGCGATCCCGTTTCGCCCCGAAGACGACCTGTTTGCCTCGCTCAAGGCGCTGAAGGCCGAGGGCGAGATCGCCTGTGCCTTTGTCGACGAGGCGCAATTCCTGACCGAAGATCAGGTCTGGCAGCTGGCGCGCGTGGCTGACCGGCTGAGTATTCCGGTCATGGCCTACGGCCTGCGCACTGACTTCCGCGGGAAGTTGTTTCCAGGTTCTCAGACCTTGCTGGCGATTGCCGACGAACTCCGGGAGGTGCGCACCATTTGTCATTGCGGGCGCAAGGCAACGATGGTGGTTCGCACCGATTCCGATGGAAAAGTGCTGCACGAGGGCGCCCAGATCGAGGTTGGTGGAAATGACAAATATGTGTCCTATTGTCGCCGTCACTGGGATGACGTTATAAATACCGGCGTTGCAAAATAGTGATATTTCAAATGCTTGGAATGGAACCAATGCCAATGTCGCGCGTTTGAGGCAGAGCCGTGGTTTGCGCGTGCATTGCCCTTGCGGTTCGGTGCGTTATAACCAGCCTATCAAATTCAGCTAATGGAGCCTGTTTATGCGCATTTCCTTTTCCATGTTGTTCGGCCTCGCGGTGGTCGCGGGTCTTTCGGTGCCGACCGCAGCCTTCGCCGATGGCGACGCTGCCAAGGGCGCGAAGATATTCAAAAAGTGCGCCGCATGTCACACGGCCACGGAAGCCAAGAACAAGATCGGCCCGCATCTGGACAATGTCATCGACCGCCCCGTCGCGTCGATTGAAGATTTCAAGTATTCGAAGGCGATGATCGCGCACGCCGAGGAAACTCCGACCTGGACCGTTGAGGCACTGACCGAGTTTCTGCACAAGCCGACCAAGGTGGTGAAGGGCACGAAGATGAGCTTCGCCGGCCTCAAGAAGGACAAGGATATCGAAGACATCCTTGCCTATCTCAAGGACCCGTCGGCAGCCGAGTAACCATCGCACTTATACAGACGCCAAAAGGTCGTTCCTCCGGGAACGGCCTTTTTTTGACAAGGTCATGCTTACGTTGCTCACTAATCATGTTTTGCCATCAGGGTTCCGGTGCTACAAACGCGACGGTGCCCGGTATGGGGTGTGAAATGGTGAAGCGCCTGCCTGATGGCGCCTATAAACGGGGAAACGGCATGGCCAGCATCAAGAGCCTAGACGCAGAGATTGAGAAAACCCGCGCGGTCGTTGACGACATGCGTTCAAAGATCGAGGCATCCGGCGTGGTGCTGGAGAAAATGTCGGAAGCCGACGCGCAATTGGGCGATCCGCAGTTCGACATTGAAAATGCCCGGATCCAAGATGTTCTGCGCCAGCAGCGCATGATGGAGACCAACATCGCCGACCTGATCATCGGTCTGGAGGACGCCACCAACGTGTTTGGCGCCGAGTTCGAAAGCATGAAGGGGTTTTCCGGCATGGAAAGCTTCGTGGCGATATTCTCCAAGGCGCGGGCGCAGCGGATGCGTTCGGACCGGGTAAGGAGCATGTCGCTGGCGGGCAACCTTCAGGAGCTGCTCAAGAAATCCGACACGATCACCGGTATTCTGAAGGATCAAAAGGATATTCTCGACAACCGCTACAAGACCTCCGAAGCCAGCCTGATCAAGGTGATCGAGCGCCGCAAGGTGACCATGGCCAATCTGGAATCGGTGCAACAGCGGATCGAGGAGCTCAACCCGCAACTGATGGACATCGAGAATCAGATTGCGGCCTCGACCGACCAGAAAACCCGCACCGATCTTGAAAGCGAACGTTCGAAGCTTGCCACCGAATACAATGAGCGGCAGGCCAAGGAGCAGGAATTGCTGGCCGAAAGCCAGACGCTGGAGCGCTACACCTCGATGTTCCAGACCTTTGTCGATTCTGCTCAACAACCAGATTGCCGCGCAGAACACGCTGATCAACAAACTGACGATCGACACCGAGCAGCGCATCGTTTTGTACAAGGCGCTCGAGGATTCCTTGAAAACAGCGGCGCAACAGGATGTGGCCCACAAGATCAATACGCTGGGCAGCCGGGTCGACACTGCGGCGGAAGAAACCATGGCCGGCATCGGTGCGGCAGCGCAGCGCCACATTGGCGATCTTCTGGAAATGCATGAGAAGAACATGCTGTCGACCCAGGATATCCAGCGCCGCAAGCAGCTTGCCGACGACGCTTTCGCTCGCCGCTTCTCGGAAGTTCTGGAGAAGCACAATTCCGCAAATTACGTTCAATCCTGAGCAGGGCGGCGTGACAATGGACATTGGCCATGCGCGCTGACACCGGCGCCGCCGGCGCCTATTTCAGATCGATGCAGGCGGCATTGAAGGGTCTGCGGATCTATCTCGCCGACGTCAATTCGCCGCTCTATGCCCATGGCCTGGTAGGCCAGGTGCTGGTCCCCTATGTCGACCGTCTGGAAGCCACCTTTAACGCCTGGGAACACCGGGTCGGTTTCATGGAGCGGTTTCGCATCAGCCGTGCCGACAGCGGTTTTCCGGTGTTTCAGAATGTACTGACGCTTGAAAACGACCGTGCCACCGCCAAGGAGCGGCTGGCGGCAATGCCTGAAGTGGACGCCTTGAAGGCGGAGATGGCCGACTTCATCCTGCGCCACAAGCAGTTTCCTACCGCCCTGCAGGAGCAAATCGCCGAACGGCTCTATCTCGAGGATATTGGCAAGGATGCGGTGTTTGCACCGTTCATTCTGCCCGAAACCATCCGGGTGTCAGTCAATCCGAAAAACGGCAGGCCTTATTACGTGGTGCACTGGGGCGTGTTCGATGGCAGCCAGACGTTGCCGATGGTGTATATGGCGACCATCGAGGATTCGAGCGAAGCCATCGCCAAGTCATTGGTCGGCGCGGACGGCAAGCTCAATCCCGGGATCGATATTCCGCTACCCGTCGGCGGCCTGCTCAATCCGGAATTTGCCCGCGGCTTTGATGCTTCTGCCGAAAGGAACGGTGCCTATTCGCTGTCGCCGGTCACCATCGCCCAGAATCTCGACGCCGATTTCGAGCACCTGCATCCCAAGCAATTGCGGCGTTTCGTGCTCGGGCCGTTCTATTCGGCCGGGGTGACCGACAATAGCGACCGGATATCGGCGATCCTGTCGAAGGTGCGCAAGGACGAGAACGCCTGGCTGCTGACCTGGACCATGCAGGAAGTGTTTTCCATGACCGAGCGCCCGGCCAAACGCGGATTGTGGAGTTCGACACCGGCGCGCGACGAGTATCACATCAACACCGACGATCTGGAAGCCACCCGGCAGGGCGTCAGCGACTACCAGAAACACGCGCTGGTGCCGCACGAGGCCTACCAGGCGCTGTATGCGTCGGGCGAGGCGGAGAGCATATTCTCGGGCTTTACCGTGCATGTGGTGTCGGGAAACCAGGTCATCAGCGAGGTATGAGCACATGAGCCAGACAACCGGCCTGACGACGATTTCAGAAGAAGACATCGCCCGCCATCGTTCGGTGGCGCAGGCGATGGTGACGCGCGTCGTCGTGCTGACGCCGCAGGATGGCGGATCGAAAACCGCGCTGGCGGGTACCCACCGGCGGTTTGTCTCCACCGTGTCGACCAGCGGTCTGCGCAGCACCCGCGAGATCGAGCTTGCCAGGACCATTCAGGCGGTGCGCGGCGAAGACCCGATGCTGTCGATCCCGCAGCATACGCTGTTGTTTCGGACCCGGCGCGGCATCGCGGTGGCGCTGGCAGTGGCGGAACTGTTTGCGCGGCAGACCGACCTCGAAAGCCTGCAATCGCGCAATGCCGGAGCACCGCTACAGGGGCCTGATGCGGAGCGGTTCAAGCGGTTGCTGTCGGCATCCGCCTATGTCGCCGTCTTCACGCTGGCTGCCTATATACTGCAGACCGTGGATGGTGAAACCGAGCCGGTCAATGATACCGAGGAACCTGATTTTCAGTTCGACACCCCGCAGGATGCGTTGAAATCGTTGCTTGCGGGGCTTGATGAAGCGATCGCCGGGGCGCCCGACGAGGTGTCCATGACGGCGCGCGCGCGGGCGCTGGCGCGGGTGGCGATCGAGGGGCTGCTTAGCCGTCGCGCCAGGTTCGAGGCGATGAGCGCGTTTGCCCAGTCGCATCTGCGGCTGGAGGCCGACAATTTCACGCTTGACGGTTTTGACGTGGCGCCGGGGCAGCGCCGCAAGCCGCTGGTGATGAGCTTCAAGAAGCCCAATGAAATCATCGGCAACCATCTCGCCAAGCATCAGGCAATGCGGCTTTCGCGGATGGTGATGGCATATGACTTTGATCGCCAGCTCAACCCGTTCGTCGAACTGGGCGGCTTCCTGTTCACCTTCATTGGCGACGGTGCGCCTGGCACTGGCAAGACCATCCTGATTCAGATGCTGGCCGGCATGATCAATGATTACTGCGAGGTTGCCGGCTATCCGTTCCACTACGAGAACTTTGGCGTCGACCAGATATCGTCCTATCAGGGCAAGTCGGGGCAGAACTGCAAGGCGTTCGTTGACAATGTGCTCAATCCGCGGGCCATCGGCTTCGGCACCATCGACGACATCGACCAGGTTGCCGCCAAGCGTTCCGACGACCGCGCCTCGGCGGGCCAGCAGGAAGTCACTGCCGTGCTGATGGAAAGTTTCGCCGGCGCATCGACCGTGGTGCGTGGAAACTGCAGCTTCGGCATGTTTTCGAACTATCCGGAAAACGTTGACGATGCGCTGAGACAGCGGGCAGGTGCGCGCTGGTTGGTCGATGGACCGCAATCGCTTGATGATTACATCGACATTTTTGCGCTCCTGGCCGGCAAGAACCATTCGATCCCGCTGGGCTCGCATGAACTCTATGCCAGTCAGGAGATCAAGCAGGCAGTGGCGCGCTCCTATGACGGCCACGACCGGCCGCAGGAGGAAGGGCTGCTCTCTGTCTGGGAGCGATTCGAGAAACAACACGGCAAGGTCAAGACCATTGCCGATATCGGTGCCTATCTGCACCAGATCAAGCTGGCCGAGCCGCGCTTTACCGGCCGGGCGATCAAGAACATCACCGATGCGATCAAGATGCGGGCGATGGATATTGATCTGCCCGATGAATGGTTCGAGACCGCCGGCGCCTTCATGCACAAGGCTTATGACGAGAAGCTGGCGATGATCTCCGAACTGCGCAAACCTTTCACCATCGAAATGGTGCTGCAGGAGATCAACCGTTACGCCGATTCCGAATTCCGCTATACCGACCGCTCCGACGCCACCGCGGTTGAGGAAATCATCCGTCGCGAGCGCCAGCGGGAGCGGGCTATCCGCGATATCGAGACGATGAAACGCGACGGGCGCTGGCAATCATGAAACGTCTGGTCGACAATGAGCTGATCTATGGCCGGCTGCTGGTGATCGACGAGCCGCATCTGATCGGGCGTTACAACAAGGCCCTTGAGGCCTTCGGGCTCAAGCCGTCAGCGCTTGCAAGCATTCGCATCGACATGACCGGGTTTTCGCCTGAGATCGCCGAAGAGCTCGGCGATAGCCAGTATCTCGATCCCAATGGCGTCAACCGGCGCTTCATCATCCTGACACCGGAGCAGGAAAACCTGCCGGTGGTGCATACCCAGTTTTCCAATACTGCCGGACTGATGCATGAATTTTTTGATGGCAATCGCCGCGCCGTCTACGCCGTCACCATCAAGGATGTGCTCTATGGCGAGATCGAGGATCCTGTCGAAGTCGTAACCGGAGTCGAAGATCTCTTGTCGATCGAAGAAGTCCGCTTCCGGGTGATGTCGGCCGAAGACATGCTTGGCAAGGCGACCGAATTGCGGGCTCTGGTCGACCGTTTGCAGATGTCGAAGGACGGCTGGCGCGACGATGCCATGCTTGGCCGGATGGTGGAGCTTGCCAAGGAAACTGGCGATATCAGGCAGAACGCGCTTGTGCCTGACAAGCTGGTGTTTCCGCACCAATCCTATTGGGCCAGCCATTTCGGCGGCGTGTTCATTTTTCGAGATGATCGCTCCACCACGGTGATTTGCGACAGTCATGCACCTGGTTTCCGGCGCTCGCGGCCCTGGGAAGTCAGCTATATCGACATTTCCGATCATGCCCGGATATTCGAGTATCTTTCCAAGACCGGGCGGCTACAATTACCGCGCGCATCCTGGGTCGAGCCGTCGGGCTTCTTCACCCATCGCGCCGAGATGGCGATTGCCGATCTTGTCCGGGTTGCGGACCCTGCGGCGGATCTGGCCAAGGCCGATCCGGTGTGGCTGCAGACTTGGATGCACCATAATGCCAGTCTGGTGGCCGAGCAGGGCATCTATCCATTCCTGCAGGAAGCGATGCGCGAAATCGCAACCACCGGGCAGGTGAAGATGCGCGAATTGCGTGCCGATCGGCGGCTGATGCTGTGCCGTGCCGTTCCCGCCCACCCAGACCAGTGGCTGATCAACAGGTTGTTGGCGCGTCTGGCCCCGTTTGATTTCGTCTCGCGTTTTGTTTTTGACAAGCAGGGCTTCTATGAAGCCTATGAGGGATACTCCGAAAGCTACCGCGCCCATGTTGTGGATGTGCTGACGGCGACCTATCTAAGCACCAAGGCGGCGCTCAGATCGCGGCTTTACGGACTGGAAGGACCCCAAGACGATGCTTGACCCCGTGATCGCCTTTTTCGAGCGCATCTTTCACGCTATCGGCCGCGGGGTCGGGGTGGTGGTCTCGGTGCTGTTGTGGCCGTTTGTCACCGTTGCCGGCTGGTTTGGCGAGCGCGGCTTCATGATCAAGGCCATCGTCGGCGGTGTCCTTGTCATTTTTCTCGGGCTTTACGGCTATTTCTTCTGGCAATCACAGGTATGGACGGGCTTCGACCCGGAATATCCGTCCAAGCGTGAAGTCATCGCGGCGACGCCTGGAACAGAACTGGGCGGCGGCAAATGCGCGCCATCGGCGATGGTGGCGGCGACGGCTGATCTGATTGATTTCAACGTCAATGAGAACGCCTGGATTTCCTCGATGATCCTCTACAAGTCCGGGTTCTTCGGCATCGATTGGGACCATACACCGTTCTTTGACAACAAGGCCGCGTTCCAGCGCGGTGTAAATCAGGCGATCCGTCGGACCACGGTCGAGTTTGTCGACACGCTCGGTCGTGTACGCGGCACAAGCCAGGTGGACGGCAACTTGCAGGATGCGCGCGGCGCGTTGCAGTTTGACGAATACACCTGGTATTTCGGCGTCAATCCGTTCGGTCCGAAAACTCCGACACCGTCATTCTACCGTTCGGCAATTGCCGATCTTGAGACGTTCAACACCAGGCTTGCGAACTGCGAAGCGATCTACGACGCGCGGGCCGACAATCTCATTCAGTTCATCGACCGCATAGCTGCCGATGTCGGGTCGACATCGGCGATCCTTCGGGATCGTTCGGAGAACTACAATGGTGGCTGGTTTGACACCCGCGCCGATGACCGTTTCTGGTTTTCCTACGGCCAGCTTTATGGCTATTACGGCATTCTCAAAGCCACCCGTGATGATTTCCGCGATGTGGTGGTGCAGCGCAACCTGGCGCAATTGTGGGATGAGATGGATGAGCAATTGTCAGCCGCGTTGAAGATCCAGCCGTTTATCATTTCCAACGGTAATGAGAGCGGGTGGATCATGCCGACCCATCTGGCGACCATGGGATTTTACGTGCTGAGGTTCCGTTCGAACCTGGTCGAAATGCGCGCCATTCTGGATCGCTGAGACGGGCGCCTCTCCGAAAGACTGGAGTGGGGTCAGCGTTTTGCGATCCCGCCCGCCAGTGTCGGATTGCCGACGACGCCTACCAGGCGAACCTGGTCGACCACCTCCTCGAACATGCCGTAGAGTTCTTCGCGGCCATCCTCAGTGAGGCGGAACCGGCCTACAGAGCGGACATATTTGAAACCGTTGTGGCCGTTCTTGAGCCGCAGCACATAATGAAAGCCGGTCTTTTCCACCGCAGTGCGTTCCAGCAATTCCAGCATGTAGGGTAGATCTTCTGGGTGCACGGCGTCGTTTGCCAGGGTCAGGTTCACCGGTCCCTTGGTGTAGGCCATGCCGTAGATGTCGAATATTGCCTTTGACCAGAATACGTGGCCTGTACCCATGTCCGAGCGCCAGTAACCGATCTGGTGTTGGTATGACATCAAGCCGGCGATTTCGAAGTCCGTCAGACCGATATGGTCGAGGTCCTGTTTCGGGCTGGTTGTCTCTGAAAACTCGAATCTGACCACCAGTGTCATTCCTTCGGCTAGCATTCACGGCCGCTTTGGCGCCATCAACTGATTAGATGCAACCGGAGCGCTTTGGCGACAAGTTGGGTTCTATTGACGCAATCGAGCTTGCGCATCGCGCTGTTCATATAGGTGTTGACCGTATGATCGGACAAGGAAAGAATTGCGGCGATCTCGGTCGACGTTTTGCCATTGGCTGCCCAGTGCAATACTTCCAGTTCGCGTGCAGTCAACAGATTTGGTGCCGTTTGATCCTTGTTTTTCAAGCAGGAATAAACATCGTAGGCATGCAGGACGAAAATGCCCAGTTCACCCAATTCGGTGTGGGTCAAGTCTGGACGGTTGCCGAGAAACCCCACCGCCGCGCGGTCGCCGGTTGATCCATGCACTGGAAAATATACACCCAGGGTCATGTCGTGGTAGGCGAAAAGTTGTCTGCTACTGTCGATTTCTGAGGTTGGCCGGTCCTTGTTGATGGTGGCACTGTTCCAAGACACCGGGGCAGTTGAGCGCCGCAGCGTCGCAAAAACCGGTGAGTTCTTTAACAGCCCTATCGCGTCATAGGTTTCGATCAGCCCGCTGGGCATATCAGACAGCACTATCAGCCTCGCCAAACGGTCATCCACAACTGCGGGGATATTGACCAGCATGAAGCCCTTGAAATCGAACCGGTCCGCCAGTTCGCGCAGAAAACCCGCCAAATCGATCTCGGTCTTGATTGCATTCAACCGATTGAAAAGGGCTTCTTGGCCTTTCATTAAAAGCGATCCGTCATGAAAATGAGTTCTGTTCTTCCGTAGCGACAGGTTACAGACAATCACAACCTGACGCTACAGCTGAAACCCGAATGCCCGAAACAAACTGTAACCAAATAATTCCGCGAGCCTGTCTGACGTCATCAAACCGGAAGTTTCTGGGTGTTCTTGACCTCCTCCATCACAGGGTAGGTGTGGGTTTCGCGCACGCCGGGCAGGGTCAAGATGACATCGGACAAAAATGCCCGATAGGCTTCCATTCCCTTGACCCTCGCCTTGATCAGATAATCAAAACCACCGGCCACCATATGGCATTCCATGACATCGTCGGATTTGCGTACGGCGTCGGAGAATGCGTCGAACACATCAGGCGTGGTGCGGTCGAGCTTGACCTCGACAAACACCAGCATGCCCCTGTCGAGCTTTTCCGCTGAGAGCCGGGCGGTGTAGCCGGTAATGTAGCCGTCCCGGCTCAGGCGCTTGAGCCGTTCGGCGGTGGCGGTGGCGGAAAGGCTGATTTTGTCAGCCAGCTCGATGTTGGTCAGGCGCCCATTGTCTTGCAGGGCCCGTAAAATCTTTCGGTCGATGCGATCGATTTCCTTTATGTATTCCCTGCCAATTGCCGTAAAACTAGATGCTATCACGGTTTTCGGGCCAAAATACAGTGAGAAATATGGTCAATCAAGCGATAGATTGTGTCATTCACGGGAGATAATCATGAACGCTACCACCGCTCAGGCCTTGACCGCATTCCATACCCCGCACGCACCGGATGATGACCGACTGATCAGCAGCTTTGCCCAGGACCTCTCGTTCAGCAGTGTCCAGGACCAGGCGATTGACGCCCGCGCCGGCAAGTTGATCAAGGCGATCCGTTCCGATTCCGGCCAGATGGGCGGCGTCGAGGATTTTCTTCGTGAATATGGCCTGTCGACGCGGGAAGGTCTGGCGCTGATGGTGCTGGCCGAGGCGTTGCTCCGGGTGCCTGATGCGCTGACCCAGGACCGGCTCATCGAGGACAAGCTCAAGGAGGGCGGCTGGAGCGACCATGAGGGCCATGGCGACACCTGGTTTGTGTCGGCCTCGGCCTGGGCGCTGGGCATGTCGGCGCGGGTTATCAAACCTGGTGAAACACCTGAAGGCGTCATGCGCGGCCTAGTCAAGCGGATGGGCATGCCGACGGTGCGCACCGCCACCCGTCAGGCAATGCGGTTTCTGGGGCATCATTTTGTGCTCGGCGAAACCATCCAGGATGCGCTCAGCCGTGCCGCCAAGAACGAAGCGCGGGGCTACCGCCATTCCTACGACATGCTCGGTGAAGGGGCACGTACCCGTGCCGACGCCAAGCGCTACTTCAAGTCCTATGCCGATGCGATCGCGGCGATCGGCAAATCGGCCGACAAGGCCGCTGCCGGGCGCAAATTGCCGGAGCGGCCGGGGATCTCGGTAAAGCTGTCGGCGCTGCATCCGCGCTATCTGCCGACTCATCGGGAGCAGGTGTTGGTGGAGTTGGTTCCAGACCTGATTGAACTTGCCAAGATGGCCAAGGCGTATGACCTCAATTTCACAGTCGATGCCGAGGAAGTGGACCGGTTGGAGCTGTCGCTGGATGTGATCGATCGGGCCTTCGCCGATCCATCGCTTGCCGGCTGGGACGGGTTTGGCCTTGCCATTCAGGCCTATCAGAAGCGCGCACCACAGGTAATCGAGCACATTGCCGGCCTGTGCCGCAAGCACGACCGCCGGATGATGGTGCGGCTGGTCAAGGGCGCCTATTGGGACACCGAGATCAAGCGCGCCCAGGAGCGCGGGCTCGAAGGCTATGCGGTATATACCCGGAAGGCTGCGACGGATCTGTCCTATCTCGCCTGCGCGCGGCAAATGCTTGATCTGCGCACGTTGATCTATCCGCAATTTGCCACCCACAATGCACTGACCGTCGCCACCATCATTGAAATGGCGCAAGACCGCAGCGGCTTCGAATTCCAGCGTCTGCATGGCATGGGCGAAGTAGTTTACGACAGTCTCGCCAAGGGCAATGACCGGGTGCCGTGCCGGATCTATGCGCCGGTTGGCGGATATCGCGATTTGCTGGCCTATCTGGTGCGCAGGCTGCTCGAGAATGGCGCCAACTCTTCCTTCGTTGCGGTTGCCGGCGACAAGAATATTCCGATCACGCAATTGCTGGAGCGTCCCGAGGTCAAGCTTGGTCTTGCTCGTGGACAATCGGCGCGCAACAGTCAGATCCCGTTGCCGCTGGCGATCTATTCCGATCGAGCCAATTCACGCGGCGTCGAATTTGGCGACCGGTTGCAACTGGCATCGCTGGTTGCCGGCATGGAACGCTCGGCGGGCACGGTAGAGGCGGGGCCGCTGGCGCCCGGTCTCAAGCCGGGTGGCCCAGCCCAGGAGGTGCGCTCGCCCTCGGATCCGTCGAAGATTGTCGGCACCGTGAGGTTTACCGATCCGAAGGATGTCGACAAGGCAGTGACAACCGCGCTGCAGGGCTTCAAGTCCTGGTCGCGCGCCGATCCGGATGCCCGTGCGGCAGCACTTGTCCGCGCCGCCGATCTGATTGAGGACCGGCGCGACCGTTTCATGGCGTTGCTTTCGACAGAGGCCGGCAAGACGCTCGATGACGGCATCGCCGAAATTCGCGAGGCTGTCGATTTCCTGCGCTACTACGCGGCGCGCTCGCGGCAGATGTTCGGCGCAATGCAGCCGATGCCCGGACCGACCGGCGAGGACAACCGGCTGGGTTGGCGCGGACGCGGTGTGTTTGTCTGCATTTCGCCGTGGAACTTTCCGATGGCGATCTTTCTGGGGCAGGTTTCGGCGGCGCTGGCGGCCGGCAATACGGTGATCGCCAAGCCTGCCGAACAGACGCCGTTGATTGCCCATGAGGTCATCAACCTGCTGCATGAAGCGGGTGTGCCCAAGGACGTGCTTTTGTGCCTGCCGGGCGAAGGTGATGTCGGCGCGGCGCTGACATCACACCCGAAGATCGGCGGCGTGGCATTTACCGGCTCGACCGAGACCGCGCGCGCCATCAATCGGACGCTGGCTGCCAAGGATGGACCAATCGTGCCATTCATCGCCGAGACAGGCGGCCTCAACGCGATGATTGTCGACGCCACGGCGCTGGCCGAACAGGTGGCCGACGATGTGGTGATGTCGGCGTTCCGCTCGGCCGGGCAGCGTTGCTCGGCACTCAGGCTGCTGTTCGTTCAGGAAGATGTCGCCGATCAGATGATCGAGATGATCGAGGGGGCGGCGCGCGAACTCAAGCTTGGTGATCCGTCGCAGCCTTCGACTGATATCGGTCCAGTGATCGATCAGGATCAGCGCGACATGCTGGCGGCCCACGTGACCACCATCTCGAAATCCCAGAAGCTGGTCTATGCCGGCAGTGCCCCGAATGAAGGTCTGTTCTTCGCGCCGCATATTGTCGAGCTCAAGGACGCAGCCGCGCTTGATCGCGAGATCTTCGGGCCGATACTGCATGTGGTGCGCTACAAGGCCAAGAAATTTGATAGTGTGCTTGATGCCATCGACGCCACCGGCTTCGGGCTGACGCTGGGAGTGCATTCACGCATCGAGGCGACGGTGCGCAAGGTGATCGACCGGCTCGATACCGGCAATGTCTATGTCAACCGCAACATCATCGGCGCCGTGGTCGGCACCCAGCCATTTGGCGGGTCGGGGCTGTCGGGCACCGGCTTCAAGGCTGGCGGCCCGCACTATTTGATGCGATTTGCGGTCGAGCAGGCGGTTTCCGTCAATACGGCCGCGGCCGGCGGCAATGCCGGACTGATCGCCATGGGCGACGGCTGAACGAAGGCGGTTAGAGCGCTTCAAACAGATGATGAAGCGCTCTACAACCCTCGTTTTTCGCTCTCGGTGCGCAGATCTGCGAGCGCTGCGGCAAAGCCTTTGCCGCTCCAGTCGAGTTGCCAATCGCGGCCCGACTTGTCGGTGAAGGCGAGGCGGATTGCCGCTTCTTCATTGAGAGCTGAGGCGAAGCGCTCGGCTTCCTGGCCGGAAATCAGGCAGCTGGTTCCGCCCTCGCAACGTCCGGGAGCATAGTCGAATGTGCTCATGCCATCTTCGATGATGGCAAAGCCGCCAGCTTCGAACTGGGTGCCGCGTTCGAACGAGAATTCGAAACGCAGGCCATCGACGGCGCTGCGGGTGATGAAAACGAAAGCCGCACCGAAATTCGGGCGTGGCGCGTAGACATCGACAATCCGGACATAGCAGCGCTGCTCAACGCCCTTGCCGATATCACGCTGATCGCAGGCGCTGTCCCAGATTCCCAGCGTCTTGTAGTGATCGACGACCCATTTCCAGTCGTCGACCGTGTTCTGCGCCATGGTCGGCGAGGCCAGCGCCAAGAGGAATATAAGTATATTATATGCGTGTTTTAAAAATGATGTTTTCATAGCTGCAAGTCTTGCCAAGGCGCAGGTTGCGCGCAAATCAACGATTCTCACGGCTTCGCGAGAAAAGTTGACTCCTGTTCATGGGTATAGTGTCGCAATTGGCGCATTGTACGTCCTGTTTTACACAGCTGTTGCGGCCGCTTTTAGTTTCTATTCGTGCGGACCGGCCACGCGGCACAAGCGGGCCAGGTTGGGGAGAGGACACGACATAATGGCTGAGTACAAATCCGATATCGAGATTGCCCGCGCGGCGCAGAAGAAGCCGATCATGGAGATCGGTGAGAAGCTTGGTATTCCGCAGCTGGATCTGGTGCCCTATGGCCACGACAAGGCCAAGGTCTCTGCCGATTTCATTGCCCGGCAGAAGGACAAGCCCGATGGCAAGCTGATCCTTGTTACGGCCATCAATCCGACGCCAGCCGGTGAAGGCAAGACCACCACTACGGTGGGGCTGGGCGACGGGCTCAACCGTATCGGCAGGCGCGCGATGATCTGCATCCGCGAAGCTTCGCTGGGGCCGAATTTCGGCATGAAGGGCGGGGCCGCAGGCGGCGGCATGGCGCAGGTCGTGCCGATGGAAGAGATGAATTTGCATTTTACCGGCGACTTCCACGCCATTACCAGCGCTCACAATCTGCTCTCGGCGATGATCGACAACCATATCTACTGGGGCAATGAGCTGGAAATCGACGCGCGCCGGATCGTCTGGCGCCGGGTGATGGACATGAATGACCGCGCGCTGCGCGATGTCGTTGTCAATCTCGGCGGCGTCGCCAACGGCTTTCCGCGCCAGACCGGATTTGACATCACGGTGGCGTCGGAAGTCATGGCGATCCTGTGCCTGTCCAAGGATCTTGAGGATCTGCAGCACCGGTTGGGCGCTATCGTCGTTGCCTATCGCCGTGACAAGTCGCCGATCTACTGCCGCGACATCAAGGCCGATGGCGCCATGACGGTGCTGCTGAAAGACGCGATGCAGCCCAATCTGGTGCAGACATTGGAGA
This sequence comes from Hoeflea algicola, assembly GCF_026619415.1. Taxonomy (NCBI): domain Bacteria; kingdom Pseudomonadati; phylum Pseudomonadota; class Alphaproteobacteria; order Hyphomicrobiales; family Rhizobiaceae; genus Hoeflea; species Hoeflea algicola. Next base: position 2,081,851 of record NZ_JAOVZR010000001.1, on the reverse strand, counting down.
ACAATCCGGCCTTCGTGCACGGCGGACCGTTCGCCAATATCGCCCATGGCTGCAACTCGGTTGTGGCCACCACCACGGCACTGAAGCTGGCCGATTACGTGGTCACCGAAGCCGGGTTTGGTGCTGATCTGGGCGCTGAAAAATTCTTCGACATCAAGTGCCGCAAGGCAGGACTGAAGCCCGATGCGGCGGTGATTGTCGCCACCGTGCGGGCGATGAAGATGAATGGCGGGGTCAAGAAGGACGATCTCGGCGCGGAAAACATCGCCGCTGTCGAGAAGGGCTGTGCAAATCTCGGCCGTCACGTGCAGAACGTGAAGAAATTCGGGGTGCCGGTGGTGGTGGCGATCAACCATTTCGTCTCTGACACCGATGCCGAAATCCAGGCGGTGAAGGATTACGTCGCAACGCTCGGTACGGAAGCGATCCTGTGCAAGCACTGGGCACTTGGCTCGGCCGGGATCGAAGATCTGGCGCACAAGGTGGTCGAAATGGCCGAATCCGGCCAGGCGCAATTTGCCCCGCTTTACCCTGACGACATGCCGCTGTTCGACAAGATCGAGACCATCGCCAAATCGATCTACCATGCGGGCGAGGTGATCGCCGAGAAATCGGTGCGTGAGCAACTCAAGCAGTGGGAAGCGCAGGGCTACGGCAAGTTGCCGATCTGTATGGCCAAGACCCAATATTCGTTCTCCACCGATCCGAACCTGCGCGGTGCGCCGACCGATCACACTGTGCCGGTGCGCGAGGTGCGGTTATCCGCAGGGGCTGGCTTCATCGTCGTCATTACCGGCGAAATCATGACCATGCCGGGCCTGCCACGAACGCCATCTTCGGAAAAAATCTTCCTCAATGAAGCCGGCCAGATTGAAGGCCTGTTCTGACGCGTGGCGCGGTGACATCAAAGCCGGGCGGATTTGCCGCCCGGTTCGATTATGATCACTGGCACAGCCGGTAGCCGTGGTTGCGTTTGGCGATGTCGAGATGGAGGTGGTTGTCGTGGCTGGCGTTGGCGCCGGGACCGAGCACGGTGGTGAAATGCAGGCAGCCGCCAGCGCGCACGGCGCGCTGGAATGCTTCTTCGAAGTTGCCGTCGCCACTGCGTGGTGAAATGCCGAGGGGCTTTCGTCCGGCAAATTCGTAGTTGACAATATCGATGGCATTGCCGATCGAATGCTCCGACAGCTTGCCTGTCGCCCGATTGTTGCGTCGCCGGCAGACATAGGCCGAGCCATGGTTGATGGCGTTGAGGGAAACATCACCCGGTAGTGCCGAGGTTGCGGGTATGACCACGGTGCCCACCCACTGCGCCAGCGCGAGCGCCGTTTCGCAGCGCAGTTGCGTTGCGGGCCTCAGCACCACGCTGCTGGCGATTTTGGTGACCGCGTAAGGCGTGTTGATGCCGCAGCCATTCTCACCACTGAGCGGCTCAAGCCTTTCATATGTAACTCCTAACTTTCGCAATTCCGCTTCACAGCTTGCCAAGCCGGTTTCGGAGTCGGCAGGAGCCGATATATCGGGCAGAGGCCCGGGGCTTTGATCGGGGCTTGCCTGTTCCCGCATCGCTGGGGAGCGCACCTTGCTCTCTGGCGTCTCTGTCGATTGCTCCGGTTTTGGTACTGGAACCGGCGGATCCTGTGGCAAGTCCATGCCTGTCAGCATCAGGAAAACGGCGAGGATCATGAAAGTCCGGTGCACCAATACTGATCCTCGCTCTGGTTTTTCGTTCAGGGCCTGCCGAAATCGCGGCTCACCTTACCCCAGGCGCAATGCGGGAAATAGGGGTAGCTGTCTGTGATGAAGTAGACGAATTTGCCGTTGAGCTGGCCGCCATTGCATTGGTCGAGCGTGCCCGAACCGCCGGTGTATTGCCAGTCCTGTACATAGGTGCCGTCATGCTTGCCGCCGGGGCCGCCGTTGCGGATGCCGGGTTTCAGCGTGTAGCCAGAACGGGCCTTGGCACCGAGATAGTGGATCTCGAACCCGTCTGCAGCAAATCCAATCAGGCTGGAGCTGTTGCCCTTGAGAAAGCCGGTCGGCTTGGCGTGGTAGTGATAGAGCCCGCGATTGTCGACATGGGCATTGTTGGCATCAAGGCCGAGCATGTCGCCGGCGCCCTTGCCATCGAGTTTCCAACCCGACGACCGATCGCGGCTGAAGCCGCGTGGCGAAGAGGGATCATAATAGTCGGCGGTGCCGGGGCGGATCATCACGCCGTTGAGCGCGAAACCGGTAGAGCCGCGCAATTGTGTCGCGCGCCCTGTCTTGACCGGGTTTTCCGGCACGCAAACCTCGATCACCTGCGCGGAAATGCGGTTGGGGTTTCCGGCATTGGGAAACCGGCCGGTGGCATGATCGGGCAGGCCGTTGGAGACCATGCAGATCTTGCCGCGGCTCTTGGTGATCGATACCGAACCGGAGGCCGCGTCGGCTGCCACCGCGCTTGCGACGATGCCGGCAACGGTGACGGCGGCGATGACAAAATAGGAGAGTGGGCGGTCCATGAGTTTCCCCTTCTGGTTTGTTCTATTCACGTCTGGACAGGTCAATACTGGCGGTTTGCACCTTTCTGCGGGGTGACGGATTGATTACAGTTTGGTTATGTTGCTGCGCGGGATAAAGCCCTGTTGCGGTCTGCCGGAAAAGGGTTGCAGGGCAATGCTATCCGGTGGGTCAGGGAACGAACCGGTCCCCGGCGAGTTTATCATCACACAGAAAGACAAGGGGCGACACGCAGCATGGCGGTCGAAAAGAGTGCATCATCGCTGGCCGAGTGGCTGGTTCGCGGCGTCAAAAACGGCAGCGCCCATCGCCTGCCGGTGTTGCTGATGGGGGTGGTGACACTCGGTTTGTTCGGCTTCATCTCGATTGCCGATGAGATGGCTGAGGGTGAAATTCGCAATATTGATGAGACACTGTTTTTGCTTCTCAGGGTCCCGGGCGAGCCGTCGACGCCGCTGGGGCCGGACTGGCTGCAGGAAACCGCACTCGAAGTCACGGCGATCGGCGGGTTTCCGCTGATCATTCTCACGCTCGCGGCCGTTACCGGGTTTTTCATCGTCACCAGGCGCTATGGCGCAGCCCTCTATGCGGTGCTGTCGGTCGGCTCGGGAGCACTTTTGAGCCAGACACTGAAGCAATACTACGCACGGCCACGCCCGGATCTGGTTGATCACCTCGACAGCGTTCACACGCTGAGCTTTCCCAGCGGTCATGCGCTGGTGACGACAGTTGCCTATCTGACGCTCGCCGCGCTGGTGATCGGCTTTCTCGGCGATCGGCGAGCGCGGGCCTATGTGCTTGTGGTAGCGGTTTTGGTGGCCGTTCTTGTGGGTGTCAGCCGGGTCTATCTCGGCGTGCATTGGCCCAGTGATGTTGCCGCCGGTTGGGCGCTGGGCGCTGCCTGGGCGAGCTTTTCATGGCTGATCGTGCATTTCCTCAAGCGGCACAGAAACCTGAAACTGGGTTCTTGATACAAAATGCCAATGTGAGTTTCCCCCACCGGTTTAACCGGCGGGGGAAGTTCCAAAGCGTCACGCAGCACTCGGACCGGGATCATTGTCGCCAGAATCCGAATGTGTCTGAGGGTCGCGCTCCGACCCTGCGTCGTAAGCCAGGTGAATCCCGCCGCGGTTACGCTGTTGTTTTAGCCGTTGCCGGCGCGCGGTTTCGGGCTGGAACAGAACTTCCTCGAGCAGGATGCGCTCGGGAATGCCGTTTTCCTGCTTCGGCAGGGTAAGGCAGGCCGATTCCTCCAGTCCCAGCAAAGCCAACCCGCGTGCCGTGGTCAAAGGCAGGCTTTGACCAACGATGCCGGCCATCGCGTCCTGGGTAATGATGGCGGTCTGTGCGGACAGTTCGCCGACGCGGTACCGTACGCGGCTGTTCAAGGTAACAATGTTGTCGGGTACATCCTCGCCGAACACCACCCTTGCGGTGTCGAGCTTGTGTCTGAGCACCTGGCAAACGCCATCTGTCAGCATAAGGCGACGGTCATACATGGTTTCAAGGATTGCAAAATCCTTGCTGGTCAGGGTGCATTCCTGGTTTTTCCACATGGCGATCTCCGATTGCGCCAACTCCTGGCGACGCATGACAGGGAAGGGAGAACTGGTCCCCTGCACCGCGAATGATCCGGTGCAGGGGACGCTACCCTGTCAGGAGGCGAACCCCCTTATGTGGTGGAGAACGGTCGTGCATGATGATCACTCGGCCAATGCAGGGTGTTTGGTCTGACTGACTTCCAGCACCTTCAATTCATGACGCTGGCCGTTGGGCGCTGTCCAGTCGATGGTTTGACCTGCCTTCAAGCCGATCAATGCGGAGCCGACCGGGGTCGTAACAGATATCCGCCCGTCTTCTATATTGGCATCTACGGGGTAGACCAGCGTTACTGTCTTGCTGTCCTTGTTGTCTGCCACATAGGTCACGGTCGACCCCATTCGCACGATCGATGGACTTATCGCGGTGTCGCTGACGATCCGTGCGCGGTCGATTTCCTCGGCCAGGCTGATGGCAAGCTCGGGGCTGCGCTGAGTCCGCGCCGCGGCAAGATTGCTGAGCCGGTCGTAATCGGTTTCGGTGATCGTAATTGCAGGTTTGCGCCTGTTTCTGGGCTGCATTGAAGTATCCACGCAGTGAAGTTGTCCCGATCCGAAACGGATATGGGCATGATTGAGGATTTTGGGTGATTTTTACGCCGTCAAATGCGGGCTGGTAGACGTATCTGCCGTTTGCCTGAATGGCCCGCTTCGCAATCCCGCAGTCCGGGGGCGTAGGGCGCCGAACTGAGGGTTAGGCTTCCGCGATGGGAAAAGCCCTGAACAAGCGAACAATATGGAAGCGATACGTTTTCATGCTGCAAATGTGGGGTACACCCACGGTGATGTCAAGCGGTGGCTTGTATCCCGGGCGCCCCCTCGTATGAACTCGGAGAGGGAAATTTTTGGGCCTGTCTGCCTGTCTCGGCCCTATAGTGGGGAGCCAGCGCGTCATGACTGTGCGGCCTTATCAGATTAAACAATGATATCGGGGGAACCATGTCGAACTTGTCAGGTTAATGGTCATGCTCCCGGACTTGGCGGAATGTAGGGGCAGGGTCCGTGGCCGTGCGTGGCGAGCGCATCAACCGGGCTGATGTACGTATTGATGCCGCTACGCGAGGGCAGCAGATGGCCGCACCGGTACTGACATCAACGAGCTGGCATGACTGGTTCAAGCCATTCGCGCGGCTCGGTTACGGTGCCCGCGGTCTGGTTTATCTGCTGCTTGCCTTTTTCATCGGCAGTGCGGCGCTGACCACCGGCAGCGGCGGCGACACCAAAGATGCGGTTCAGTTCATCACCCGGTCGACAGCGAGCGTGATTCTGACACCCCTGCTGATCGTTAGCCTAGCTGGCTATTGTGTCTGGCGCATTGTCCAGTCGGTGTTCGATACCGACGATCACGGGTTCCGGCCTGCCGGGCTGGCAGTTCGCGCCGGGCTGCTTGGTGCGGCCGCGTCCTACGGGTTTCTGACAGTCTACGCCTTCTCGCTCTGGTGGGGCAGCGCGAGATCTTCCGGCAGCGGGAGTGGTGATGGATTTGCCCGTACGGCTGCGGCGTTCATCGGTGCCGGACCGGTGTCGATCATTCTGGCCTCGGTGTTTGCGATTGTCGGCGGCGCGCACATCTGGAAGGCGGCGGGCCGCAAGTATCACGATCATATCGACGCGCCCGAATCGATCATGCGGTGGATTGATATCGCCGGGATCGGCGGTCTGACCGCACGCGGACTGATCTTCATTGTCATCGCCTTCCTTTTGTACCGCCGAGGCCTGGCCGGCGATGGCGGGCAAGCGAGCCTGCAGGCAGCGCTCGATTTCATTGCAGGACTTCCGTTCGGGGCGTGGCTGCTGGGCGCCACCGCGGGCGGGTTCTTGCTGTTTGCGATCTATTCGTTTGCCGAGGCAGTCTGGCGGCGGATCAATCTTGACGACATGTGAGGCACCGCGCCACTTGATGCGCGGCGTCTGCTGGGCTATGACGCAAACCATGACGATGCATGTGGCACAGAAAAATTGGTGGTGGGCTCGCTTCTAGGCGGCCTTGACCACGCATGCGCGTTTAAGATCAACAAGCCGCCCGGGACCGAAAAGGTCCGGCGGCTTTTTTGTTTGTGCCGCCGGGCCAGGATCACCGGATCGGGTCAGACGGAGAAAAGACATGGGCACGACGGCAAAAGGCGACGGCGCGGAACGTTATGTAACCCGCGGTGGGGTGGCGATCACGCGGCGACGGCGGGAAACACCCTACGCCGATGCGATATCCGATTACATCGATGCGCTCGACAGCCGCCGCGGTGCCGTGTTCTCGTCGAATTATGAATATCCCGGCCGCTACACGCGTTGGGACACGGCGGTTATTGATCCACCGCTGGGGATTTCTGCCAGAAACCGGAAGCTGACCATCGAGGCCTATAACGGTCGCGGCGAAGCCTTGATCGAGATCCTCGCCGCAAAGCTTGGCGGACAGGCCGACTTCACCATTTCCGCGCGTGCTGCCCGGACGCTTGAGATCGACATCCATGAACCCGACCGGGTGTTCTCCGAGGAAGAGCGCTCGCGGGCGCCGACGGTGTTTTCGGTGCTCAGGGTGATTGTCGAACTGTTTCATTCGGAAGAAGACGGAAATATCGGCTTTTATGGCGCGTTTGGCTATGATCTGGCGTTCCAGTTCGATTCCGTGCCGCCGAAGCTGGTCCGCTCCGATGATCAGCGCGACCTGATGCTTTATCTGCCTGACGAAATTCTGGTGGTCGACAACCATGCCGCCAAGGCCTGGATCGACCGCTATGATTTCGCACTCGATGATGTGACCACTGAGGGCCGGGAGGCGGACATCAGTCCCGAGCCGTTCAAACCGGCCGATGTCATCCCGCCCAAGGGCGATCATACGCCGGGCGAATATGCGGAACTGGTCAGGCGCGCCAAGGAGAGTTTCAAGCGCGGCGATCTGTTTGAAGTTGTGCCGGGCCAGACATTCTTCGAGCGCTGCGAAGCCCGGCCCTCGGAGATCAGCCGCCGGCTGAAAGCCATCAACCCGTCGCCCTATTCGTTCTTCATCAATCTCGGCAACCAGGAGTATCTGATCGGCGCGTCGCCGGAGATGTTCGTGCGGGTCAATGGCAGACGGATCGAAACTTGTCCGATCTCGGGCACGATCAAGCGCGGCGAGGATGCCATTTCGGATTCGGAGCAGATCCTCAAGCTGCTCAATTCCAAAAAGGACGAATCCGAACTGACCATGTGTTCGGATGTCGACCGCAACGACAAGAGCCGGGTGTGCGAGCCCGGTTCGGTCAAGGTGATCGGCCGCCGTCAGATCGAGATGTATTCGCGGCTGATCCACACCGTCGACCATATTGAAGGCCGGTTGCGTGACAACATGGACGCGTTTGACGGCTTTCTAAGCCACGCCTGGGCAGTAACCGTGACCGGTGCGCCGAAGCTCTGGGCTATGCGGTTTCTCGAAAACAATGAGAAAAGCCCGCGCGCCTGGTATGGCGGGGCCATCGGCATGGTCGGCTTCAATGGCGACATGAACACCGGGCTGACGCTGCGCACGATCAGGGTCAAGGACGGGATCGCCGAAGTCCGCGCCGGCGCGACGCTGCTATTTGATTCCAACCCCGAAGAAGAAGAAGCCGAAACCGAACTCAAGGCCTCGGCGATGCTCTCGGCGATCCGCGATGCGCGGCGTGGCAATGCGGATGTTGCCGGCAGGCAGACAGCGCGGGTTGGCGACGGGGTATCGATCCTGCTGGTCGATCACGAGGATTCCTTCGTCCATACGCTGGCCAATTATTTCCGCCAGACCGGCGCGAAGGTGACCACCGTGCGCTCACCGGTGGTTGATGCCACATTCGAGCAGGTGTCGCCTGATCTGGTGGTGCTGTCGCCGGGGCCGGGGCGGCCCAAGGATTTCGATTGTGCCGCCACCATCAAGCAGACGCGTGCCCGAGCGGTGCCGGTGTTTGGCGTCTGTCTCGGGCTGCAGGCGATTGCCGAAAGCTTTGGCGGAAGCCTGCGCGAACTGGCCGTGCCGATGCATGGCAAGCCATCGCGAATCCGGGTGGCGTCCAAAGGCATCATCTTTTCCGGCCTGCCCAACGAGGTGACGGTCGGGCGGTATCATTCGATTTTTGCCGACAGTGCCACATTGCCGAAGGAATTCCGGATTACAGCGGAAACCGATGACGGAGTGATCATGGCGATTGAACACGAGAGCGAACCGGTGGTCGCTGTGCAATTCCATCCTGAATCGATCATGACGCTCGGCCAAGATGCCGGAATGCGGATAATCGAGAATGTGGTGGCGCACATGACGCGCGGAAAAAAGGTGAAGGCGGCATGAGACACATCCACAGAACCGGCCGGGGTCTGATGACCGGTGCATCTGCTGCCCTTGTTGTTTGCCTGTCTGTCGGGGTAGCCCCTTCATGGGCGCAGTCGGATGAAGAGGCGGAAGCCGGGCGGGAGTTGGTCGAGACCAATTGCAGCCGCTGCCATGCGGTGGGGACGGCGGATGCCAGCCCGCACAAGGCGGCGCCGCCGTTCCGCAAACTGTCTGACAGTTTCCCGATTGACGCGCTTGAGGAAGCCTTCGCCGACGGACGGATCTATTCGAACCATCCCGACATGCCCGAATTCATCGCCACGCCGGAGCAGATCGAGGCGATCATCACCTATATCGCCTCGCTGCAGAGCTGACCGGAGATGCCACAATCTGCTCTCACCGTGCGGCGGCTGGCGTTCTGGTCGATCCCGCTGGCGCTCGGTGTGATGGCGCTCAAGTTCGTCGCCTGGCATGTCACCGGGTCGGTCGCGCTTTATTCCGATGCGCTGGAATCCACCGTCAACGTGATTGCCGCGCTGGCGGCGTTCATTGCCGTCGGCTACGCCCAGAAGCCGGCCGATACCGGCCATCCCTTTGGTCACTACAAGGCTGAGTATTTTTCCGCCGTGCTGGAAGGTGTGCTGATCGCTGTTGCAGCCCTTTTGATCGTCAACGAGGCGATTGCCGGGTTGATGGCGCCGCAACGGATTGAAGCACCGGGGCTGGGGCTGGCGATCAACGCCAGTGCTGCGCTGATCAACGGTGTCTGGGCCTATGTGCTGATCCGCGCCGGACGGCGTTACCGCTCGCCGGCGCTGAGCGCTGATGGCCATCACATTTTCTCCGACGTCATCACCTCGGCCGGCGTCATCATCGGGCTGGGTCTGGCGATTGCCTTTGATCAGCCGCGGCTTGACCCGTTGCTGGCACTGATTGTCGCCATTAATGTGTTGTGGCAGGGCTGGAAGGTAATTGCCTCATCGGTTGACGGGCTGATGGACCGGGCGATTGATCCCATCGATGAGCAGCGCATACAGAGCATCATCAAGGCCGAAGCGGGCGGCGCCATCGAAGCCCATGATATCCGCACCCGGATGGCGGGCAGGGTGTCTTTTGTCGAGTTTCATCTGGTGGTGGACGGCGACATGAGCGTGGAAGCATCGCACGCGATTTGCGACCGGCTGGAGACCAGGCTGCGCCAGCAGGTCGAGGGCATTCGGGTGACCATCCATGTCGAGCCCGCGCACAAGGCCAAGGATGAGGGTGTCAGGCTGACCTGAGAGATCTGTGAGGCTTGATCAGGTTTTCGATCGCAAAGCCTGCTATCCGCCAAACTTGTCGAGCGCCATGCGGAACACATCGGCATCGACATTGCCGCCGGAAATGGTGACGATGACGTCTTCGCCTTCGATCTCGTCTGCATGAAACAGCGCGGCTGCCAAAGCCACAGCACCGCCAGGTTCGGCGACGAGCTTGAGCCGGGAAAAGGCATGAGCCATGGCGTGAAGCGCTTCGTCCTCGGTCACGACCAGTCCTGGACCGGCAAGCCGGGAAACAATCGGAAAGGTCAGGTTGCCTGGTTGCGGGGTGATGATCGCATCGCAAAGCGAGCCGGAGAGGCGGCTGTTGCGCTCGATGACGCCTGACGCCAGGCTGCGAGCCATGTCGTCAAAATCTTCGGGTTCCACCGGGCGCGCCCGCAGACACGGGGCGTCCGCCTCAAGTGCCAGCGCAACCCCCGCGGTAAAGCCGCCGCCGCCGCAGCAAACAAGCACATCGGCCTTGGTGATGCCTTCGGCGCTCGCCTGTTCGGCGATTTCCAACCCGCAGGTTCCCTGACCTGCAATCACCAGAGGGTTATCATAGGGCACGATCAGCGTCAGGCCGTGTTCTTCCGATAGCCGCGCGCAAATTGCGTTCCTGTCATCTTTTGCGCGGTCAAACAGAACCACCTCGGCTCCGAGAGCCCGTGTATTGTCGATCTTCGACTGCGGTGCATCCGATGGCATGACAATGATCGAACGCACGCCATGCCGGCTCGCTGCCAGGGCCACGCCCTGCGCATGGTTGCCGCTGGAAAAGGCGATGACGCCACGTGCCCGGGCTTCGGGATCCAGCCCCGACACCGCCGACCATCCGCCGCGAAACTTGAAGCTGCCGGTGTGCTGCAGGCATTCCGGCTTGACCCAGACCCGCCGGCCGGCGATCTCGTCGAGGAATGGAGAATTCAGCAAGGGCGTGCGCCGGGCATGGCCTTCAAGCCGGGCCTGGGCGGCGCGGATCATCTCGATGTTCATCCGGGGGTCCTCATGTGAATCGTTTGTCAGGATGCTATCGGCGCAGTGGCCCGTCTCCAAACCCTTTTGCGGCTTTGGCATGCTCGGATCATCCGATAAACGAAAAACGCCGCGCGATCCTGATCACGCGGCGTTTGCCAATCTCATATAGAAGAACGTTTATGCCGCCTGATTGTGCAGGCGGTTATAGAACATCGGATTGTCCTGGGTACCGCTGAAGGTCTTGGCGAGCGCCAGGACGCCAAGATCGGCGATCGGCTCTATGATGATGACCAGCATGTAGGCGCCACCAAAAGCTGCAATCTGCGAGAGGTTTTCAGCACCGAAGCCGTGGCCATACAAAGCCCAGAATCCAACCCACATGACGATGCCGCCCTGATAGCTGGTCGAGAGCGCGAGTGCCTGCTTGTAGGACACATCCTTGTAGGCGGTGCCCGCCGGGATGATGCGCTTGGCAATCAGCGACATGGCGTAGAGCGGCACCAGCAGGGTGGTGACGTTCATACCGTATTGCGGCAGATCGAAAGGCGCGAAGAAAACGCCTTGCATCAGCAGCCCCAAAGCCAGGCCAATTGCCGCGGGACCGGCCCCGAACATCAGATACAGCGTCGAGCCGAGAATGAGATGGACTTCCGAGACGCCGATTGCGTGGTGAGGAAACACTTCGAAGAACACAAATACCATCAGTGTGGTGATGACCGAGCGCATTCCAAGGGCTGCGACGCCACCATCGTTGCGGATCGTTTCCCAGGACATCTTCATCAGAAGGCCACCAGAAGCAGCGGCCGTTGCGTAGCTCAGAACGATCTTTGCGCCGTCAACGACGCCAGGTTCAATATGCATAACGTAATCCTTTCCGCACCCTTCGTGCGACAGGTTGAATTCGGAAGCGTATGATGGCTTCCCCGAAATTCGGGCAGGTCTCCTGGCTCGCGCTTCATGGCCGTCATCCGCCTTCCCGGATTTCTCCAGTGGCATGATGGATGCAGCTCGCGCTTACAGTTGCGAGGGCAGCCACGGATCGGGTCCCATTACGGGTCGTCCCTACCGTGTTCCCCTTTAATCCCGAAGGCTTGGCCTTCTTGGAACCCGAACAGGCCAAAACTAATTCACACTACCTGAGATGGCAATCTGAAAAGACGACGTTACGCGGCAAACTCCGTTGCTTGCCTTGCTCCTGTGGCCCTCATTGTCAGATCGGATTGCCGGTGCCGACGCTGACTGTTACGCATCCGGGATGAATGTTGAAAACACCGACCATCCCGATTTGCTCGGCTCCGGGCTTGCAACGTTTGCCGTCATCGCCGCTTCCGTGGGGTTTGGTCTCGTTCCCTATTTTGCCCGTACACTGACGGCTGAAGGAATGGCGCCGCACGCAATCGCCTTTTTCCGCTATGCCTTCGCCGCGATCGTGCTCTTACCCTTTGTCTGGCTGGCCCGGGCGCAATGGATGGCGCTTATATGGGGGCTCGTTGCCGGTATCGGCATGGGGGTCGGCTGGGTCGGTTACGTCCGCGCCGTCGAGATCGTTCCGGTATCGACGGCGGGCATTCTCTACATGACCTACCCGGTGTTCACGCTGCTGATTGCCTGGCTGGTATTCGGCGATTCGCCGGGTCGCCGCGCCATCCTGGCGGCGTTGATGATTGTCGCGGCCGCCGCACTCGCGACGTCGCCGGATGCGATCACGCCGGATCAGGTTCCTGCACTGATTCTGTCCCTGGCGGCCCCACTGGGGTTCGGCTTTGGCATCAACGTGCTGGTGCACAAGCTTGCCGTGCTCAAACCGGTGGTGCGTATTGCCTGTGTCAGTCTCGGCTCGGTTCTGGGGCTGTTGCCGCTGATGGCGACGACCCCGGTGGCGGCGTTGTTTCCCGTTACCGTGTCAGGCTGGTGGCTGGTGGCGGGCATCGCCTTTGGCTCGGCGCTGGTTCCGCAATTGCTCTATACCGTGGCGGCTCCCGTCATCGGCACTGCCCGGACGGCGATTGCCGGCAGTTTCGAGTTGCCGACGATGTTTCTGGTTGGCTGGTTTGCCTTTGCCGAGCCGGTCGGAACTGCCCAATGGGCTGCCTGCGCAATTGTCATTCTGGCGATTGCGCTGACGCCACGGAAGTCGATTCGCAGTGTGGCTGCCAACATAGCGGTTGAGACTAAACGCTGTTCATGACGTCGAATTTCCTTGCTGCGCCGCAACAAAAATATGCCGGCGCGCCTTGACATGGCCACATTTTTCGGGCCTAAGGGGGCAACTGGATAGGGGCCCTTTCGGCCGCTGCACGCCTCCTTAAGCGATGAGCGTGTTCTGACTTCCCCTAAAATCCACCTTGAAATTTCGCGTCGGCCAGCGGCGATGCGCCCAACCCGAACACCCCCGATCGCGGAGATACCGCTGCCGGAGGGACTTGTTTTATCGGGCATGGTCCGCGAATTGGCGGCGCTCAGCGCACGCCCCGACGCCTGCCCAGAATCCTGGAAGTTATTATATGTTGTTTTCCCAACTCGGCCTCTCCAAGGCCCTTCTCGACACGCTTGACGGTCTGCATCTGACGACGCCGACGCCAATTCAGGTGCAGGCGATTCCGCCAGTGCTGGAAGGCCGCGACGTCATCGGTCTGGCACAGACCGGCACCGGCAAGACCGCGGCCTTCGCGCTGCCGATCCTGCACCGGCTGGCGCCAGGCAAGCCCGCTGCACCGAAAAAGGTGCGGGCGCTGATCCTGTCGCCAACCCGCGAACTTTCCGCCCAGATCGCCAAGAGCGTCAAGGATTACGGCCGCAAGCTCAATCTGAGCTCGGCAGTTGTCGTTGGTGGCGTTTCCAGCCGTCCGCAGATCAAGGCGCTGGCAGGCGGCGTCGACATTCTGATTGCAACGCCGGGCCGGTTGATGGACCTGATCGAGCAACGCACGGTCTCGCTCAACGAAGTCGAAGTGGTGGTGCTCGACGAGGCCGACCAGATGCTCGATATCGGCTTCATGCCGGCAATCAAGCGCCTCCTGGCCATGACACCACAGGGTCGTCAGACGCTGTTGTTCTCGGCGACCATGCCGAAGGAAATCCGTCAGCTCTCCGACCGTCATCTCAAGGATCCGATCGAAGTGTCGGTGATCCCGGCCAAGAAGACCGCTGACCGCGTTGAACACTCGGTCATGCACATGCAGACGCCCGCCAAGATGGGTGCGCTGGCAAGCCTGATCCGTGATCGCAAGGGCGAACGGGTGATCGTGTTTACCCGCACCAAGCGCGGTGCCGACAAGGCCGTCAAACGGCTTGAAACCGATGGCATCAATGCTGCTGCCATTCACGGCAACAAGTCGCAGGGCCAGCGCGAACGCGCGCTTGCTGGCTTCCGCGCCGGTACTGTGCCGGTGCTGATTGCTACCGACATCGCCGCCCGCGGCATCGATGTGCCGGGTGTCAGCCTGGTGGTCAATTATGAATTGCCGAACGTGCCTGAAGTCTATGTTCACCGTATCGGCCGCACCGCGCGCGCTGGCGCCGAGGGCACTGCGGTGACCTTCTGTGCACCGGACGAGCGTTCGCTGCTCATGGATATCGAGAAGATGCTGAAGGTGGCAATTCCGGTCGATAACGCACCGGAAGGCACCTATGTCGACGCGCTGGCCGATCCGGATGGCGACTTCAAGCCACTCAGCCGTACCCAGCGGCCGCGTCAGGGCGCCAAGCCGCAGGGTCAGGGGCGCAAGCCGGGCCAGGGGCAGGGCCGCAAACCGGCCGGCTCCGGACAGCAGAGCGGCAAGCCTTCTAACGGTCAACACCCCGGCAACCGGCATCAGCCTGCAGCCGCCGCCAACCAGAATGGCGACCAGCCGGCATCGAAGCCGCGCCGTCGGCGTCGCAGCGGCGACCGTCGTCCGCGCCCCGAACAGGCCGGCGACCGCGCCACTGCCTAGGACTGACAATTTTTCGCCGGAGTACCGGCGAAACCAAATCGATGAATTTCTCACGGCGCAGCGGTTTTCCGCTGCGCCGTTTGCCTGTTACAGCGCCATTCGCGCCCGCCACCATTGTTTCGCGGGCCGGATCGTACTATCTGCGGGGCAGACAAACCTTTGGAGAACGGCTGATGAGCGACGAAGACGAAAAGACGACGGAACTGCCGTTGGGCAAGGAAGCGGAAGCCAACCTGTTCAAGTCGCGCTCGATTTTCATCTATGGCGGCATCAACCAGGAATTGGCGCACAAGATTTGTGCGCAACTGGCGGCGCTGGCAGCGGCAAGCGACGACGACATCCGCATTTTCGTCAATTCACCGGGTGGCCATGTCGAATCGGGCGATTCGATCCACGACATGATCGGCTTCATCAAGCCCAAGGTGATCATGATCGGCACCGGCTGGGTGGCTTCCGCCGGCGCGCTGATCTATGTCTCGGTGCCGAAGGAACAGCGCTTCTGCCTGCCCAATACCCGCTTCCTGCTGCATCAACCGTCTGGCGGCACCCGCGGCATGGTCTCCGATATCGAGATCCAGGCGCGCGAGATCATCAAGATGAACGAGCGGCTCAACAAGATCTTTGCCAAGGCCACCGGTCAGAAGGTTGAAAAGATCGCCAAAGACACAGACCGCGATTACTGGCTATCGGCCGAAGAGGCCAAGGATTATGGTCTGGTCGGCAAGATCATCACCAACCAGTCCGGACTCTGAGCCTGATTGATAGAATGATGAACGAGGCCTCCGCTGGCGTGAGCTGGCGGGGGTTTTGTTTAATATGTTCCGGGTCCTGTCTGCCGGTGTGATTTTCGCTCAGGATCGAGAATTGTGACATCGAGCCCAAGACGGGGTGCGAACACTTCCCCGCCAAGTGCTGTCAGGTGCCAAGCACCGGTCAATTGAACAGCGTTTTAAGGCCTTGATGCGGAGAACGATCCTGTTTTGCGTTCGATGCTGAACAACCAGTGAGGTCAGCCGCTTGATTCCGACACTTGAAACAGAACGCCTGCTGCTCAGGCCGCAGACCATGGCTGACTGGCCGGCTTACGCGCGCCTGATGATGTCCGATCAGGCCGTCTATCTGGATGGTCCGCATTCGCTGGGCGACGCCTGGGGCCTGTTTTGCCACAATCTGGCGCAGTGGCGGCTGATGGGGCAGGGCACGCTGATGATCGAGAGCCGCGAGACAGGTGAGTGCCTTGGCCAGGTCGGCATTCACTACGGGCCGCTGTTTCCCGAACACGAACTCGGCTGGCAGCTCTATCCGGGAGCCGAGGGCAACGGCTATGCCCTCGAGGCGGCGCAGGCCTTGCGCGACTGGGCCTTTGCTGTGCGCGGGCTCGAAAGCCTGGTCAGCCACATCGATCCGGAAAATCACGGCTCACGCAAACTGGCCGAGCGGCTGGATGCCGAGCTGATCCTGGATCCGGACCGTCCGGGGCCGGAGGTTCTGCTTTACCGGCATAAAATGTGAGTGGCGTCGGGTTTCAGGCAGCCAGCCGCTGGAAGATGACCTGATTACGTCCGCCGGCCTTTGCCGAGTAGAGACACTTGTCGGCCACACGGAACAGGTCGTCGTAAGCGGTATGCCCGCCGAAGGCCGCGCCGCCGACGCTGACGGAAAGCGCATGGGTTCTGGCTGATGGCGGGAACTCGATTTCATTGATATCTCGCCGAATGCGCTCGGCGACAATGCCGGCCTGATCGAGATTTGCTTTCGGCAGGAAGACGCCGAACTCCTCGCCGCCGATCCGCCCAACGATATCGCCTTGCCTGAGCGAGGTCTGGATGGTTTGTGCGATGAGCTTCAGCGCGACATCACCCTCCTGGTGACCAAAACGGTCATTGATTGATTTGAAATGGTCGGCATCGATGACCAGAAATGCTCCGGCGTTGTGTGCCGGCTGCCGCATCGCCTGTTGGAGATAGGCGTCGACCAACATCTTGAATGCGCCACGATTGAGAACCGCTGTCAGGTTGTCTGTCGAGGCGATAATGCTGATCTCGTGGTGGGCGATGGCCAATTGCCGCATCTTGTAGAGCAGCAGGAACAACAGCGGGACCGCCAGTCCGGTTGGCAGTAGTATGTCAACAATGATCGCACTGCTGAGTTCGGCATCAGTCATGCCGGAAAACCTGACGGAATCGACAATCAGGGTAGCACCAATGCAAAAAACCGTGCCGCCCAGGGTTCCGGCGATGACCCTGGCCCAGCCGGTAGCTGAAAAATCAAGCTTCACTCTTGCACCTGCTCCATTGCACCCTGATCATCACTGACCCAGATTGCAATAAAAGCCCGGAAACATATGCATTAGCTTTAATGTCTCAGCGTCAGTTGTGGGGGGTGTGTTCTTTGGTGCCCGGCACTCGCCGCAGGCGTTGCGTGCGCACAAAAAAGCCCCCGCCGGGCTTTGCCTGCGGGGGCTCACAATAGCTCACGTCACAAGCTTACGGCCCTCGACCGCAGCCTATCCCTGCTCAGGAAAAGTCCAGTGGGCGGTCGCCGTCAGCGTCCTTGATGCGGGTCGGCAGGCCGTTGTGGTTGAGGATGTTGAGGAACGGCTTGGGGTCGAGTTCCTCGACATTGGCCATCTTCTTGACGTCCCACTCGCCAGTGGCGACCAGCATGGCGGCGGCGACCGGGGGCACGCCGGCGGTGTAGGAGATCCCTTGCGAGCCCACTTCGTTGTAGGCGTCCTTGTGGTCGGCGACATTGTAGATGAAGACTTCGCGTTCCTGGCCGTCCTTGGTGCCTTTGACGAAATCACCGATGCAGGTCTTGCCGGTGTATTCGGGTGCCAGCGATGCGGGATCGGGCAGGCAGGCCTTGACCACTTTGAGCGGCACTACTTCTGAGCCGTCAGCGAGCTTGACCGGCTGTTCCGACAATAGGCCGATGGATTTCAGCACGGTGAAGACGTTGATGTAGTGATCGCCAAAGCCCATCCAGAAGCGCACATCGGCGCCATCCATGTTCTTGGCCAGTGAGTGGACTTCGTCATGGCCGCAGAGATAAGCCTTTGACGGGCCGACGACCGGCAGGTCGTAGGTCTTGCCGATTTCGAACATCTGGTTGGTCTGCCATTCGCCCTTCTGGAAGGAATAGACTACGCCAGTGAATTCGCGGAAGTTGATTTCCGGGTCGAAATTGGTGGCGAAATACTTGCCGTGGCTGCCGGCGTTGATGTCGACGATGTCTACATCGGTGACCTTGTCGAAATACTCATCCTTTGCGAGCTTGGCATAGGCGTTGACGACGCCCGGATCGAAGCCGGCGCCGAGGATGACGGTGACGCCCTTTTCAGCGGCTTCGTCAGCGCGCTTCCATTCGTAGTTGCCATACCAGGGTGGGGTTTCGCAGATCTTGCCCGGTTCTTCATGGATGGCGGTGTCGATATAGGCGGTGCCGGTGTCGATGCAGGCGCGCATCACCGACATGTTCAAAAATGCTGTGCCGACATTAATAACGATCTGCGAGTTGGTCGATTTGATCAGCGCCTTGGTGGCTTCGATGTCCATGGCATCAAGCGCGTGGCCCGCAAGAACGCCGGGCTGCTTCATGGCGTTCTTCTCACGAACCGAGGCGATGATGGCATCACATTTGGCCTTGGTGCGCGAGGCGATGTTGATGTCGCCGAGCACGTCATTGTTCTGGGCGCATTTGTGGGCGACGACCTGGGCGACGCCGCCAGCGCCGATGATGAGTACGTTCTTCTTCATGATGGGGGACTAACTCCTATGTCCAATCGTCAGATGCCTTAAGAGAGGCTGTGTTCAAAATCCGCGTAATCAAATTCGCGGACCGTTCTGATGCTGCCATCCAGCTCGCGGATGGCGATTGACGGCATACGCACGCCGTTAAACCAGTTTTTCTTGACCATTGTGTAACCGGCTGCGTCTTGGACTGAAATCCGGTCGCCGATGGCCAACTGTTCAGGGAAATTGAACTCGCCAAAGATATCGCCGGCTAGGCACGACTTGCCGCAGATCATGTAGCGGTGATCGCCAGTATCGGGTGCGATCTTGGCCTTTTCGCGGTAGATCAACAGATCCAGCATATGGGCTTCAATGGATGAATCGACAATGGCCAGATTCTTGCCATTGAAAAGCGTGTCGAGCACGGTGACTTCCAGCGTCGTCGATTTGGTGATCGAGGCTTCACCGGGTTCGAGATAGACCTGCACGCCATACTCGCCGGCAAAGCGCTTGAGCCGCTCGGCGAATTTTTCCAGCGGATAATCATCGCCGGTAAAATGAATGCCGCCGCCGAGGCTGACCCATTCGGCTTTCTTCAAGAGCGGGCCGAATTTTTGCTCGATCTCGCCCAGCATCTCATCAAACAGCGCGAAATCGCCGTTTTCGCAATTGTTGTGGATCATGAAGCCGGAGATCATCTCCATCACCGGCTCGACCTGTTTGAGATCCCATTCCCCAAGTCGCGAATAGGGCCGGGCCGGATCGGCCAGATCGAAGGTGGAGGAGGACACGCCGGGATTGAGCCGCAACCCGCGAGTGATGCCATCTGCCTTGTCGGCAAAACGAGTGAGCTGACCGATCGAATTGAAGATGATCTTGTCGGCGTGGGTCACCACCTCGTCGATCTCATGATCGGCATAGGCCACTGAGTAGGCGTGGGTTTCCTTGCCGAATTTCTCGCGGCCGAGTCGGACCTCGTAAAGCGACGAGGAGGTGGTGCCGTCCATGTAGTCGGCCATGAAATCGAACACCCCCCAGGTGGCAAAGCATTTCAGCGCCAGCAGCGCCTTGGCGCCGGAGAGTTCGCGCAGCCGGGCGATCTTTTCCATGTTGGAAAGCAGTTTCGACTTGTCGATCAGATAATAGGGGGTCTGGATCAAGGCCTGCTCCATTCAGGTGGCGGGGCGAGGAAGGGCGAGGGCGCACGTGCCGCTTTGGCAGCGGGTGTTCGGGGGGAGGTAGGGAATACCGGCGCCTGAGGCAAGTGGGTAGCAGGTTTTTGTAGCAAAAACGCTGACCTGACGCCAGTATGCGGGCAATTGCCATCGCTGCACTGTCCGGAACCGGGTGAATCGGCGCTAAACCCGGCAACAGCGGAGGTTCGGTGGCGCAAACGGCCTGCGCCGGGGCGGGCTATTTGACCTTGTTCTTCTTGACCTGGCGGATCATCTTGCCAAAAGCCTTGTCCTTGGAACGGCGCTCGGCAAGGCTTGCGGAATTGTGCCGGTCTTCGGCCAGCAGCTTGCGCCAGCGCGCCAGCCGCTCGATATCGACTGCACCGGTTGCAACTGCCGCCAGCACCGCGCAGCCGGGCTCTGTCTCGTGCCGGCAATCGCTGAAGCGGCAGGCGCCGGCAAGATCATCGAGTTCGGAGAATACTTCGGCCACGCCGGCGCCGACATCGGTGAGCTGGATTTCGCGCATGCCCGGTGTGTCGAGCACAGCGCAGCTGCCGGGCAGAATGTGCAATTGCCGGTGCGAGGTGGTGTGGCGGCCCTTGGCATCGTCCTCGCGGATTTCCTGGGTGGCGGCACTCTCGGTGCCTGACAGTGCATTGGTGAGCGTCGATTTGCCGACACCTGACGAGCCGAGAAAGGCAACTGTCTGGCCCGGCTTGCACCAGGGCGCGAGCTTGACCTTCGGCTCTTCGCCCCGGGCATCGAGCACCAGCACCGTGAGCGCGTTGGAAATCGCCTCCGCCTGTTCGACATAATCGGCCGGATCGTCGCACAGATCGGCCTTGGTCAGCAGGATCACCGGCGTCACCTCGGCCTCGAATGCCAGCGCGACATAGCGTTCCAGCCGCGCGACGTTGAAATCGGCGTTGCAGGAGGTGACGACAAAGGCGGTGTCGATGTTGGCGGCGATCAACTGCACCTGGCGGTCATGGCCGGCGGCGCGGCGCTGGATCACGCTCTTGCGATCGAGCAGCCGGCTGGCGCTGGGCAGAACGTGGTTGAACAACAGCCAGTCGCCGACGGTGGCATCGGCGCGCGGCGGCAGCATCTCGTCAATGCCGTCGCCCAGCACCCGAAGCCCGCTGCGGTGTACCTCGGTGACCCGCACCGGCGGAGTTTCGGCCAGCTCATTGATGTCGGTCTGCTGGGCATAAAACGGCTGCCAGCCGAGCTCTTGCAGCACCGACAGCGCCGGCTTCGGCGTGCCCGACTTGGCGACGTCGCCGGGCTTGGCGTCGGCCTTGCCGGTGGAAAGCGTGAATTTCGAATAGTCTCGTGACATGACGACTGGCTTTCCTGCGCCGGGGCGGCCGGGGCTGAGATAACAGAGCTTTGATGACGAAGCATCACCGCGCCGTCAGCGGTCGACTATAGCGGTGCAGTGTCCGCGTTCCCACTGATGATTTGATTGGAAGCCCGAAGCAACGCCACGATCTGCTTTAGCGTTGCCGAAAAGCCGCCATGACAAATCCCCCGCGGGCAAAAATCCGCCGACGGGTCTGGTTCGATGTGGTGTCCGGCGACTGTCTGCGACAGTCCGGAATGCGGAGCGCGCAGCTGGTGTGCCCCAATAAAATGTTTGGGGGTTGGCACGGATCATGGTCCTGTCCCGCCCGAATGGTAGGAGTGCTTTTGAAAATCGACCGGAAGCTTTGCCCAACCAGGAAAGATTTGGAAATGGACACTGCCCGTGCAACGCTCAAGTGATGAGTACACCCATCTGGGTATCTCTGTTGAAGCAATTGTTGGCAAAAGCAGATGAACTATTCATTTTTTGCAGGAGAGTATTCATGAGGACGATTTTATCAGGCGTTGCACCGACAGCGGCGTTGCTGTGGTTGTTTGTTTTGAGCGGCGCAACCTCTGTTGTAGCCCAACAACTTGATGTGCACATTATCGAGCGCGCCAGTGAAGATCTCGATACGTGCTCGTATGGTCAGGTAGCCGGATTAAAGGCGGGGGTGATGGTTTCCTCGCCGTGCGAAAAGGCCCCGGTTCCGATCATGCCAAAATTGACGAGTTGAAAAACGGCGACAACGTCTGGCTGTTTGAAACAAGAGGCAAATGGATTGGCGTAGTGTATGGCGTGGAAAGCCTGTCCTGCAGCCCGATTGACGCTGATCGTCCCGTTCACAAAGGTGGCAAGAAGGGGTGGGTCCATCAAAACTGGGTGGAAGTCCTGGCTGGCTGACCTGAATCTCGAGAAGTTTCATCGGGGATACTCTGTCAGTTGTTATCCTGAGCCCGCGCGCCCGGACAGGCCTGGGCGCGTGAACCTCCCATGATTGCAGGTATGAAGCATGATCCGCGCGAAGTTCCGACTCGGGAACGGTACCAAGCTCGGCGCAGAGGAAGCAACTGCCGAGCTCGGCAATGAGTTCTTCCCGGGCGCGTTCGCTGCGGTCCTTGGCATATCGGGAAAAGATCACGCCCCGCACGATCAGGCGACGCGGTCCGGTGTGAACAAGCCCCGCACCGCGAAGACTGGCAATGGCATCGCGAGAAACCTCTCTCCCCGCCCCATATGCCACGTAAGCAGCTTCGTTCAATCCTGAGACTCAACAAGCACTAATGAGCGCTAGGTGTCGCAATTTCGATATGGCCACAGAAAAATACATCCTATCGTAGTGAGCAGTTAGGGAGCTCGGGAGTTGCTGGAAGATGAACGCTGACGTGGATGCGAAACGGACGGACGGCATTTGGAAATCAGGCG
Source organism: Hoeflea algicola (assembly GCF_026619415.1). NCBI lineage: Bacteria > Pseudomonadati > Pseudomonadota > Alphaproteobacteria > Hyphomicrobiales > Rhizobiaceae > Hoeflea > Hoeflea algicola. Next base: position 2,059,573 of record NZ_JAOVZR010000001.1, on the reverse strand, counting down.
GTGGGCGTGGCCGCAGAACTCCAAAGGGACGTCAGCTTGAAGATCAGGCTTGGGCGGAGGTAAAGGCGCTGCTGGGCGATGGACCGCACCGCCGTGATCTTCTGATCGAATACCTGCACCTCATCCAGGACGCCTATGGCCATCTGTCGGCTCGTCATCTGCGCGCGCTTGCCGAAGAGCTGCGCACTGGAATGGCCGAAATTTGGGAAGTCGCAACGTTCTATGCGCATTTTGATCCGGTTAAGGAGAATGAAACGCCGCCACCCGACCTGACAATCCGGGTTTGCGATTCGCTATCGTGCGAGATGGCGGGTTCCGAAGCCCTGCTTGCCGCCCTGAAAGCCGGGCACGATCCGAACAAGGTCCGTGTCTTGCGTGCTCCCTGCATGGGCCGGTGCGACACGGCGCCGGTGCTGGAAATCGGCCACCGTCACGTCGATCATGCAACGCCTGACAAGGTCGACACGGTGTTGGCGAAGGGCCATTTCCACGCCGAAATTCCTGACTATGAGGACCTGGCTGCTTATCAGGCTGCGGGCGGTTACGCCAAGCTGGCCGAATTGCGCGCATCCGGCAACTGGGAAGAAGTTCAGGAGATGGTTCTCTCCTCCGGGCTTCGTGGTCTCGGTGGAGCCGGTTTCCCGTCAGGCCGCAAATGGGGTTTTGTTCGCGCCAATCCCGGGCCGCGCTATCTCGCGGTCAACGGCGACGAGGGTGAGCCCGGCACGTTCAAGGACCGTCACTATCTCGAGCGCACGCCCCACCTGAAGCTCGAAGGCATGTTGATCGCCGCATGGGCGGTCGAGGCGGAGCGTTGCTTCATTTACATGCGCGATGAATATCCGGCAGTCCTGCATATCCTGCGCACCGAAATCAAGGCGCTGGAAACAGCAGGGATCGTCGCATCTGGCTATATAGAACTCCGTCGCGGCGCCGGCGCCTATATATGCGGCGAAGAAAGCGCGATGATCGAGAGTATTGAAGGCAAGCGCGGCATTCCGCGCCTGCGCCCGCCCTACGTGGCGGCTGTGGGCATTTTCGGCCGGCCCACGCTGGTGCACAATGTCGAGACGCTGCACTGGATCACCCGTATCTGCCGTGAAGGGCCGCACATCCTTTCTTCCATTGAGAAAAATGGCCGAAAGGGCCTCCGTTCCTACTCGGTTTCTGGTCGTGTGGCTCACCCCGGCGTCCACCTCTTGCCTGCCGGTTCGACCATCATGGATGTCATTGAATCTTGTGGCGGGATGGCTCCGGGACACGAATTCAAAGCCTATCAGCCGGGCGGTCCTTCCTCGGGGTTGTTGCCGGCGTCGTTAAATGACGTGCCGCTCGATTTCGACACGCTACAGGCGCATGACACGTTTATCGGCTCGGCGGCTGTGGTGGTTCTTTCCGACAAGGACAGCGTCAGGCAGGCAGCGCTGAACATGCTGCGTTTTTTTGAAAGCGAAAGCTGTGGTCAGTGCACGCCATGCAGGGTCGGTTGCGAGAAGGCCGTAAAGCTAATGCAGGCGCCGAAATGGGATACGGGGCTTCTGGACGAACTCTGCGGTGTCATGGCCGATGCATCGATCTGTGGACTCGGACAGGCGGCGCCCAACCCGATCCGTCTGACGATGAAACATTTCCCCGAGGAGATCTGACGTGACCGAGCAAATCCGCTTTACCCTGGACGGCCAGGAAGTCTCGGCAGCCCCCGGCGAGACGCTGTGGGAAGTGGCCAAGCGCCACGGCACAAATATCCCCTATCTCTGCCACAAGGATCAGACAGGCTACCGCCCGGACGGAAATTGCCGGGCCTGCGTTGTCGAGATTGAAGGCGAGCGCGTACTGGCGGCCTCCTGCTGCCGGCAACCATCGAACGACATGATCGTCAAGACCGGCAGCGATCGTGCGAAGAAATCGCGCGAGATGGTCATGGAGCTTCTCCTGGCCGATCAGCCGGAGCAATCAAAGGCCCACGACGCCTCGGCGCATTTTTGGAACATGGCCGCGGCCAATGATGTTCAATCCAGCCGTTTTCCAAAACTCGAACCCGACCACATTCCGCTGCTCGATGACAGCCATGTTGCAATGCGCGTCAATCTCGACGCCTGCATCCAGTGCGGACTCTGCGTCCGCGCCTGCCGCGATGTGCAAGTCAATGATGTGATCGGCATGGCAGGCCGGGGGCATCAGGCCTATCCAGTGTTCGACATGGACGATCCAATGGGAGAATCGACCTGCGTCGCATGCGGGGAATGCGTGCAGGCCTGTCCGACGGGCGCGCTGATGCCGGCAACTGTGATCAACAAAGATCAGGTCGGCGACCGCGCCGATTTCGACACCGAAGTCACCTCGGTCTGCCCGTTCTGCGGGGTCGGCTGTCAGGTTTCGCTGAAGGTCAAGGACGGCAAGGTCAAATATGTCGAGGGCATCAACGGCCCGGCAAACGAGGGCCGGCTGTGCGTCAAGGGCCGTTTCGGTTTCGACTACATTCACCACCCGCACCGGTTGACCAAACCGCTGATCCGGCGCGACGACGCGCCGGCCAAGGGGCTGAACGTGGATCCTGCCAACTGGCAGGAATTCTTCCGCGAAGCCACATGGGACGAAGCCCTTGATAGGGCCGCCAACGGCTGGAAGGCGCTGACCGAAAAACATGGCGGCGGAACGGTCGCTGGTTTCGGCTCGGCAAAATGCTCCAATGAGGAAGCCTACCTCTTTCAGAAGCTCATCAGGCAGGGCTTTGGTCACAACAATGTCGACCACTGCACCCGGCTCTGCCATGCCTCATCGGTTGCGGCACTTTTGGAAAATGTCGGCAGTGGCGCCGTGACGGCGAGCTTCAACGAGGTTGAACATGCCGATGTGGTCATTCTCATCGGCTGCAATCCGGTGGAAAACCACCCAGTGGCCGCAACCTATTTCAAGCAGTTCACCAAGCGCGGCGGCAAACTCATCGTCATGGATCCGCGCGGCGTCGGACTGAGCCGATTTGCCACCTCGATGCTGAAGTTCCGCCCCGGCGCTGACGTGTCGATGCTCAACGCGATCATGCACACGATCGTCGAAGAGGAGCTCTACGACAGGCAATATATCGAGGCCTATACGGAAAACTGGGAGGCCCAGAAGGCGCATCTCGCAAACTTCCCGCCAGAAAAAATGGAAGCATTTTGCGGTATCCCTGCCGCGACGCTGAGGCAGGTGGCGCGCGACTTCGCCACCGCGAAGTCCGGCATGATCTTCTGGGGAATGGGCGTGTCACAGCACATCCACGGAACCGACAACTCGCGGTGCCTGATCTCACTGGCATTGATGTGTGGCCATGTTGGACGACCGGGCACCGGGCTGCACCCGCTTCGCGGCCAGAACAACGTGCAGGGTGCCTCGGACGCCGGCCTGGTCCCGATGTTTCTGCCCGATTACCAGACAGTCACCGACGACAGCATCAGGCGGCATTTCACGACATTGTGGGGTTCGGACGACTTTTCAAGCGAGAAGGGCCTTACGGTCACCGAGATCCTCGATGCGGTTCACGCCGGACAGATCAAGGGCATGTATATCCTTGGCGAGAATCCGGCGATGTCCGATCCCGACTTGAATCATGCCCGCGAGGCGCTGGCCAAGCTCGACACCCTCGTCGTGCAGGACATCTTCCTGACCGAGACGGCGAATTATGCTGACGTGATCCTGCCTGCCGCCGCATTTTACGAGAAGAACGGGACGGTAACAAACACCAACCGGCAGGTGCAGATGGGCCGCGCCGCTGTTGCCCCTCCGGGCGAGGCGCGCGAGGATTGGGCGATCACCATGGCGCTGGCCAATCGGCTTGGTCTCGGCTGGACCTACAGCCACCCGCGCGAAGTATTTGCCGAGATGAAATCGGGGATGAAGTCCCTCGATAACATCACCTGGGACCGGTTGGAGCACGAAGGAGCCGTCACCTATCCGTCGCTTTCTCCACAAGACCCCGGTCAGGTAATTGTCTTTGGTTCAGGCTTTCCGCGCGACGGCGGACGGGCGAAGTTTACGCCGGCCAGCATCATCGCGCCCGCGGAACTGCCGGATGCGGACTATCCAATGATCCTGACCACCGGCAGACAGCTCGAACACTGGCATACCGGGTCGATGACACGCCGTTCGGTGGTGCTTGATGCGGTCGAGCCTGAGGCCAATTGCTCGCTCCATCCCGCCACGCTTCGCAGGCTCGGGGTCGAGCCGGGCGGGCACGTGCGGTTGACCACGCGGCGCGGCACGATCTCGCTGATGGCCCGCGCGGACCGGGCCGTTTCGGAGGACATGGTGTTTGTTCCCTTCGCCTTTGTCGAGGCCGCCGCCAATGTGCTGACCAATCCCGCGCTCGACCCCTACGGGAAGATACCGGAGTTCAAATTCGCAGCGGTTCGTGTGGAACGGGAGTAGGGTGCAGGTTCGACCCTCTCCCTTCACGGCACCTTCTATGGGCATGACAATATCGATGCGCATTTGCAGCAATGAGGCCTTTCCACCGGGCGTGAAGACGGCGAAATTCCGGGGATGAGAAATGATGTAGATCATCTTCCGTCAGTTCAGTAAGAATAATTGACACGAGAACCTCAATTATCGATGGGCTAATTTGGGATCTATTGCAAATATTTAATATGTGCGAGGAAGAAACGTTTGGGACGAACGATCAGAAAATAGTTGCAAATGCGTCGAGTTGCTCAGCAAATGATGGGTTTTAGTTGCAAGAATACATACCTTGTTGCTTTTGTATCATTTGAAACATCTCAATACCGGCAAGCGTTATTGCCGCGCTTGAAAAAAGATTGAAGCCGAGCTTCGGCCTGACACGCCACTTGATCCTGCGGTGATCTTGCTCAATACGGGTATTCAGGTACTCGTTTTGCCGGATAACAGATCGGCGTTGTATGAATATTTCTCTTTTCCTGAAGCTGGCTGATCACATCGCAGGAAATGCTGGCTTCCCTGTCCGTCTGGTTGCCGTCAATTACAGTGCGCTGCGGACGACCATGCCGTTCAATAAAGGCTTTCCAATGTGGATCCCACCGAACGGCGACGAGCGCCGCCATATACATCGCGCAGCGGACACGTGGTCGGCTTCCATGGATTGCCCGCTTGCCCTTGTAGAACCCCAATTCCCTGGCGTGAGGTACCGAGCCGACGAGACTGGCAATCAATCGCCGGTTGACTTGCTCAAGTTCCGATATCGAAGCCATTAGATGATTGGCAGTTTGCGGTCCGACACCGGGGACCGATTGCGGTAGCTGGTTCTGCTCATTCAGATCCTCCTGCGCGCCGATATGTGCGTTGATCTGTTTGTGCAGCGCTTCTCGGCGCTTCGTTAGTGAACGGATCGAAGCTTTGATATCTTTTTGATGAAAGCGTTATCGGCAACAGAGAGACGGTTTTGCTCAGCCGTGATCATGTTCACAATGTTGTCCCGTCTGGCTTGAAGCTCGTGAAGACGCAGGCGGTGCAATTGGATCGGTGTGGCGTGTTCGGGGCGAAGCGCCTCTCCCATCGTGCATAGAATCTGAGCGTCCAGTCTGTCGGTCTTTGCCAGCAAACCAGCGGCACGGGCGAATTGAGGAGCCCGCAACGGATTCACGCGCGCAGAGGAAACGCCACGGTCCTCAAGGCATGCAATCAGAACGCGATCATACCGGCCTATCGCCTCAAAAATTTGCATGACGTCGCCAGTCAGGCCTTGCGCCTATTTGGTCAAAAGACCCCGTCGATTGGAAACACGGGTGAAGCGCTGATTGGAAGCGGTGAACACATCGTTCCAGTCCTTGGCGACATCAACACCGATATAGGCCTGTAGCCAAAGCGACGCCGCCACCTTCTTCAGGGCTTCCCGCAAAACAATATCGTCCGACTGCACCCTTCCGTAACGCATGGTCGATCTATGTGTTCAGCACTTCACACGCCCGCCGCTGGCTCACGCCGTGCCTTCCACACGCATGATCCACAGCCTGTCTCTTTGCGGTGGGCGTTACCACTTTCGCGAGACGACATCCTTCAAAATGGCGTTGCCCAGTATATGCTCCGCAGCAGCTTTTTGGGCTTGGCGTTCGTATCTTCGAGCGCCTTCAGCTTGCGGCACACCTCCGCAGTCGGCATCCCCGTTTATTGTTCCTTGATCATGCCCGCTCTCGGCAGATTGCTGCGCAATCGTCTGCCGGGCAATGGATGATCTGTTCGTCGCTGAAACGTGATGATCTCATTTGTCCGTCTCCTATCAGAAGACGACTTCTAAACAAAGCTGGATGAAGAAACGGGGCTCAGGTCACACCTCCCCCTTGCCATCTCGCCCCACCGCGGCTATCTTTTCCCCATGAGCAAGACCACGCGCCCCTCCGAGACCTCTTTCGCCCGCTTTGCAGCGGCGACGATCTCGCATGCGCGTCTTGGCGGCCTGCTACTCCTCGCACTTAGCGGCGATCGCCGGGCTCGTTGAGGAGCGTCCGGCGGTCGATACGCCGCTGACGCGACCCTGCTCCTCTCGCGACTTTACATTTTTTCCTGAATGCAACATGACGGCCCCCTAGCGCCTGTTGACGCCGCCTCATCGCGACGCCGGGCCCGGGCCAGGAAACGAGAGAAGACCATGACCGCACATTCTTCATCCGGACAGAAGGGCATGCCGACGGCATCGCAGAAATACCACGCCTATCCGTTGATCGATCTTGCAGACCGGACCTGGCCGTCCAAGCGCATCGACACCGCGCCAATCTGGTGCTCGGTGGATTTGCGCGACGGCAACCAGTCGCTGATCAACCCGATGGGGCACGACCGCAAGGCGCGGATGTTCCAGCTGCTGCTCGACATGGGGTTCAAGGAAATCGAGATCGGGTTTCCGTCGGCCTCGCAGACCGATTTTGATTTTGCCCGCTGGTGCGTGGAAGAGGGCGGCGTGCCTGATGATGTGTCGCTGCAGGTACTGGTGCAGTGCCGGCCCGAGCTGATCACCCGCACGTTCGAGGCGCTGGAGGGCGCCAACCGGCCGATCATCCATTTCTACAATTCGACATCGGAGCTGCAGCGCCGGGTGGTGTTTGACAAGGATGTGGCCGGAATCAAGCAGATTGCTGTCGATGCGGCGAAGATGATCAAGGAGATGGCGGAGAAGGCCGGCGGCGATTTCCGGTTTGAATATTCGCCGGAAAGCTTTACCGGCACCGAGTTGGAAGTGGCGCTGGAGATTTCCAATGCGGTGATCGAGATCATTGCCCCTACGCCCGACAACAAGCTGATCCTCAACCTGCCGTCGACGGTGGAAATGGCGACGCCCAACATCTATGCCGACCAGATCGAGTGGATGTGCCGCAACATCGACAACCGCGAAAACGTGCTGATCTCGCTGCACCCGCACAATGACCGCGGCACCGGCATTGCCGCAACCGAACTGGCGCTGATGGCAGGCGCCGACCGGGTCGAGGGCACCTTGTTTGGCAATGGCGAGCGCACCGGCAATGTCGATGTGGTCGCTTTGGCGCTCAACATGTTCACCCAAGGCGTCGATCCGAAGCTCGATTGCTCGGATATCGAGCGGATGAAGGCGGTGTTCGAATATTCCAACGAGATGAAGATCCCCGAGCGGCATCCATACGTCGGCGAACTGGTCTACACCGCGTTCTCCGGCTCGCATCAGGATGCGATCAACAAGGGCATGAAGGCGCTGCGACAGGCCAACAAGCCGGAGTGGGAAGTGCCCTATCTGCCGATCGATCCCAACGATGTCGGCCGCACCTACGAGGCGATCATCCGCATCAACTCGCAATCGGGCAAGGGCGGTATCGCCTATATCCTGAAGGAGGATTACGGGCTCGATCTGCCGCGCAACCTGCAGGTGGAATTCCGCGAGGAAATCCAGAAGATCACCGATGACGAGGGCGTGGAACTGCCGCCGCAGCGGATCTACGAGAGCTTCATGGAGGTCTATGTCAACCAGACCGGAGCGCGGCTCGGCTATGTCGATCACCACACCCATACCGACCCGGCAAGCCCCGGCGTGCGGGTTGTCTCGGCGGAGATCACCGACAATGGCGAGACCAAGCGCATCGAGGGCCGCGGCACCGGGCCGATCGATGGCTTCATCAATGCGCTGTCGACTTATCTCGGCTTCTCGCTGACCGTGGCCAATTATTCCGAGCACTCGATGCAGCACGGCTCCAATGCGGCTGCCATCTGCTACATGGAAATGGAAACGCCAGCGGGCAAACTGTTTGGCGCCGGCGTCAACACCAACATCTCCGCCGCCTCGCTGGCCGCGGTGGTGTCGGCGGCCAACCGGGCGCTGGCCAAGGCCAAGGGCTGACATAAAGCTTGAGAGGCTGCCGCGGCGACAGGGCTGCGGCGGTTTCCGCTGATCGGGAAGAGGACGTGCCGTGACGGGGCTTTTGATCAAGACATCGGGTGCCGCAACCGGCGAGCCGCTGGTGCTGCTGCATGGTTTTGGCGGCGATGGTTCGGCCTGGGACGCGGTGCTTGCCGGGTTGGGAGAGGATATCCGCACGCTGGTGGTCGATCTGCCCGGCCATGGCGGCTCGCTCAATTCCGAAGGCCGCGGCGGCGCCGGACGGATGGCCAAGGCGATACTCGCCGGGCTTGATGACGCCGGTGTCGAGCGGTTTCACCTGGCCGGTCATTCGATGGGCGGGGCGGTGGCGGCGCTGATCGCCATGCGCGGGCCCGACCGGGTCAAGTCGCTGACGCTGGTGGCGCCGGGTGGGATTGACAGCAAGATCAATGCCGAATTGCTGGGGCGCTATGCCAAGGCTGCCACAGCGGAAGAGCTGCGTGCCTGCCTTGCGGAGATGTCGGCGCCGGGGTTCGAGGTGCAGCAAGCGGTTGTTGATCGCTTTGTTGCGGCCCGCGCCCGGCCCGGCGCGCTGGAAGCCCTTGATGAAACCTACCAGGCGATGTTTCCCGAAGGCCCCGACAAGGGGCAGGGGGTATTGCCCAGCGATGCGTTGTCAGCGCTTGGTATGCCGGTGGCGGTGATCTGGGGCAGCGCCGATGCGGTGTTGCCATGCCCGTCGCCACGCGCCCTGCCAGCCCATTTTGCGCTCAGCGTCCTGCCGGAACTCGGCCACATGCTGCCCGAGGAAGCACCCGATGCGCTGGTCCGCGTGCTGCGCCAGGCGATCGCTGCCGACGCTTGAGACCGTTTTTGGGTGATGGCGCCGGATCTTTACCACGAACACAATCGCTGATGCCCTATTGTCGCCATCAAGGCCGGTCTGTGCTAACCAATTGTTAACCAATTGTGCCGGAACCGCGCCATGACAGATCATACCGTGCCTACATCGCCTGATCGTCGGCTTGCCGACATCGTCAGGGAAGTCAAGATTGCAGTTGCCGACCGGACCGATGTGGTGGTCGACATGCGCGACGCCGTTCGGGCGCGGCTGGAATTGCTGGCGCTCGAAATCAAGCCGGTTCTTGACGAGATCGACCCCACCGATGACCGCTTCGATTTCGGCATATCGCCGGGGCTGCAGCCGCGATTGTGGATCGATGCGGTGGCGCATGTGCACATGGGCAATGACCGCAGGGTGTTTCGCTTCGTGCGCGATACCCGTCTTGGCCGGGTGGTGATGTCGGAGACCCCGGACATGTCGGCAACTGCCGACGCGGTGACGCGCTATATCGCCGAGCGGGTGATCGAGCGCGAGCGGATTCTTTCAGGCGATTTCGAAAGCATGAAGGCGCTGGCTGGTGCAACTGAAGCGACGGCGCGCCAATCCGACGCCGGCAGCAATGAGACCGCGCGCAGCGCGCAGGACGGTTCGGTCAGTCCGGCAGCCGCTGACGCGCAGCCACAGGCCTGGGACGCGGATGGTGCCGAGGAAACGAGGCCACAGCAGACCGCGGTCGCGGCTTCGAGCCTGCAAACCGAAATCCCGCCCAAGAAGGCCTCGCGCGGCAGCGGTTTCGTGCTCGGCGCGTCCTGGTTCATTCTCGGCTGTGTTGCCGGCGCCGCGGTGCTGGTGGTGGCGTTGTGGGACCGGCTTACGGCGTTTATCGGCTGAGGCTTGTTATCAGCTGAGGCCACTATTCATACCGGGTCGCCGCCGATCACCCCGATCTTGTGGGCTTCAAAGCCTGTGCCTTTGTCAGACAGGCGCATTCGGGTGTGTTCAAGCCGCCAGTTGCCGGGCTCTCCCTCAATGTCAAACTGATTGAAACCGGCAGTCGGACGGCTGCTGCCCGGTCCCTGGCTGGCCGAAGCAATGCCCACCACCGGCACCAGTCCGTCGCGTCCCTTGAGATGATAGAGCGTGTCGAGATGGGTGTGGCCATGCAGCACCAACTCGGCGCCATGGAGCTTGAGCATCTTGGCAAACCGCGCCGTGCCGCGCATCCGCTTGTGCCAGCTTGCGGCACCGGGCACCGGCGGGTGGTGGATCAGGATGACGCGGAACAGGCCTTCTTCCTTTGCCTTGTCGAGCAACGCGCCGGCAGCGCGGGCCTGCTTGTGGCCGAAATCCCCCGTCGCCATGAAAGGCAGGGTGGCGTTGGCCGTCGACAATCCAATCAGCGCCACCGGGCCGCGGCGGCGGAAACTCGGAAACAGCGGCGCTTCGGGCACGGCGTCGTCAGAAATCATCCAGGGGCGCCAGGCTGTGGTGGTGCGGGCAAAGGCGCCGGGCACATAGGCATCATGGTTGCCGGGCACCAAAGTCGTCAGCGCCGGGTCGAACAGGTTTTCCAACCACAGTCGCGCGGCTTCGATTTCGGCGCCGGTTGCCAGGTTGACGAGATCGCCGGTGATGGCGACATGATCGGGTGCGGCCGCGCGAATTTCTGCGACCACCTGTTCGAGCGTATTGCCGAAAAGATGCTTGCGGCGATTGCGGTGCCAGTTCACAAAGCCAGTGATCCGCTTGGAAGCGAGTTCGGCCAGTGTCACCCGGGGCAGCGGCCCGAGATGGATGTCGGAAATATGAGCAAGTCGAAACATGGTGTGAGCATTAGCGATCCCGGCAACGCCCCGCAAGCGCCACAGGGGGACTCACCGCCGCCTGAAATGCGCAACTGGAAGGCCAGACTTGTCACCCGGGTGCTGCATGTCTGGTTTGCGCTCTCGCGCGGCATGACGCTTGGCGTTCGCGCAGCCGCGTTTGACGATCAGGGCCGGGTGTTTCTGGTGCGTCATTCCTATGTGCCCGGCTGGCACATGCCGGGTGGCGGGGTCGAGCGCGGCGAAACGCTGGCTCAGGCGCTGGAAAAGGAACTGCGCGAAGAGGGCAATCTGCAGATTTTTGGAGAGCCCGAGCTGTTTGCGGTCTATTTCAACCGCCGCACCAGTGTCCGCGACCATGTTGCGTTTTACCGTTGCCGGGTGCGCCAGACAGCGCCGAAGCTGGCCGACCGGGAAATTCTCGAGGCCGGATTTTTCCCGCTGGACGGTCTACCCAAGGGCGTGACGGCTGCGACCCGGCGGCGACTGGCGGAATTGTCTGGCGACCAGGCCGCGAGTGATGAATGGTAAATTCGGCCTCAGGTTAAAGGCCGAGCTGCGTCTGAAATGACGCCCATCGAAGTTCCGCCGCGCTGCGCTTTGGCGCCACTACCCTTGAATGCAGCAGGAACAGGCTTACCTTTGCCGGGCCTGCGATTGTTGTTTTTTAGTGAATTCCCACCGCTACGGGCGCATTGCACTTCCGGCCCAATCCGTTTTTGAGAAGAAGACCATGGCAAGCATCTTGTCGATTCAAAATCTTTCCAAGCAATATGAGGGCGGCTTTCAGGCGCTGAAAAACGTCAACCTCGACATCGAGGAAGGCGAAATTCTGGCCCTGCTTGGCCCCAATGGTGCGGGCAAGACGACGCTGATCTCGATCATCTGCGGGCTGGTCAACGCCAGTTCCGGCACGGCCACGGTCGGCGGCTTCGATGTGGTCAAGGATTTTCGGCAGGCGCGCTCGCTGATCGGGCTGGTGCCGCAGGAAATCGCGCTTGAACCGTTCCAGAGTGTGATTGACGGGCTGCGCTTTACCTGCGGGCTGTTCGGAAAACCCAAGGATCCGGCGTTGCTCAGGAGCATCCTCGAAAAACTGTCACTATGGGACAAGCGCGACGCCAAGACCATGGAACTGTCGGGCGGCATGAAGCGGCGCGTGCTGATCGCCAAGGCGCTGTGTCACGAGCCGCGGGTGCTGTTTCTCGACGAGCCGACGGCCGGCGTTGATGTCGAATTGCGCAAGGAGATGTGGGAGGTGGTGCGCCAGCTCAAGGATGACGGCGTCACCATCATCCTGACCACCCACTACATCGACGAGGCCGAGGCGATTGCCGACCGGGTCGGAGTGATCCGCAGCGGCGAATTGCTCTTGGTGGAGGAAAAGGATCTGTTGATGCAGCGCATGGGCAAACGGCAGATGCGGGTGGAACTGATGCAGCCGCTCGATGTCATCCCCGAAGCGCTGAGCCGCTACAATCTCGAATACTCGGCCGAAGAGCAGACATTGATCTATTCCTACGAAGCCAATGGCGAGCGCACCGGAATTGCATCGCTGTTTGCCGATCTCGGCAAGGCCGGCATCATCCTGCGTGATGTGCAGACACGCGAAAGCTCGCTTGAAGACATCTTTGTCGGGCTGGTGGAGGACAAATCATGAATTTCAGAGCCGTCAGTTCCATCTATTCTTTCGAGATGAAGCGGTTTTTCCGCACCCTGTCACAGAGCCTGATTTCGCCAGTTCTGTCGACGTCGCTGTATTTCATCGTCTTCGGTGCGGCCATCGGTTCGCGCATCCAGGAAGTCGACGGCGTCAGCTACGGCGCGTTCATCGTGCCTGGCCTGATCATGCTGTCGGTGCTGACCCAGAGCATTTCCAACGCCTCGTTCGGGATCTATTTCCCGAAATTCATCGGTTCGATCTACGAGGTCCACACCGCGCCTATTTCCTATCTGGAGATCGTGATGGGCTATGTGGGGGCGGCAGCCTCCAAGGCGCTGCTGATCGGTCTGGTGACGTTGCTGACGGCTGCTTTCTTCGTTCCGTTCGAGATCATGCATCCCGGCGCGATGATTGCGTTTCTGGCGCTGACCTCGATCTCGTTCAGCCTGTTTGGCTTCATCATCGGGCTTTGGTCGAAGAATTTCGAGCAGTTGCAGATGGTGCCGCTGCTGGTGATCACGCCGCTGGTGTTTCTCGGCGGCAGTTTCTATTCGATCTCGATGCTGCCGCCGTTGTGGCAGACGGTGACGCTGTTCAATCCGGTGGTCTACCTGATTTCGGGCTTCCGCTGGAGCTTCTACGGCACTGCCGATGTCAATATCGGCATCAGCCTGGCGATGATCGCGCTGTTCATGTTCACCTGTCTCGGCATTATCTGGTGGACCTTCAAGACCGGCTTCAAGATCAGAAGCTGATCCGGGCAGGTCACGGCGCAGGCCGGGTCACTGGCAAATTGCGGAGAGCGCCGGCCACCAGACCGACGCTCCCGCCAAGGTGTCCTACACGTTGCGGATAACGGTTTCGAGCATGGCGCGGACTTCGCCCGCGACCTCGGTCAGACGCTGGTTGCCGACAGCCTGCATGGAGGCTACCGGATCGACTGCGCTGACGGTGATTTCGCCCGCGCCGGTGTCGCGGATGATGACGTTGCAGGGCAGCATGGCGCCGATCCGCGGCTCGATGCCGATCGCCTCATAAGCCATTTTCGGATTGCAGGCGCCGAGAATGAGATAGGGCGGCATGTCGGCGTCGAGCTTCTTTTTCATTGTTGCGGCGACATCGATCTCGGTCAGCACGCCGAAACCATTTTTTGCTAGTGCAGCCCGGGTCCGCTCGGTGATGGCGTCGAATCCTGAATCCTTGAATGTTCGGTCAATTGTATAGGACATGCGCTGTCTCCTTGGCTTCCCGGTGATGGGGCATAATCCTATATATGTGTGTTTATTTATATATCAATGCATGGCCGTGCCTGCAGCGTCCCTGAGCCAATTAAGGGCGCGACGCTGCAGCCCATTGCTCAGGCCGCCTTTTTCAGCGTGTCACGGCCATGCGGCGCGTTCAGATCAAGCTTCGGACCGACGGGGACGATGCCGGTCGGGTTGATGGTGTCGTGGCTGCCGTAATAATGGTTCTTGATGTGATCCATGTTCACGGTCTCGGCGATGCCGGGCATCTGATAGAGCTCGCGCAGATAGCCTGAAAGCGCCGGATAATCGGCAATACGGCGGATGTTGCATTTGAAATGGCCGACATAGACCGGATCGAAACGCACCAGCGTCGTAAACAGCCGCCAATCGGCTTCCGTCAACGTGTCGCCTACCAGATAGCGCTGCGCCTGAAGCCGCTCGTCGAGCATGTCGAGCGTCTGGAACAGCTCGGTGACGTGCTCCTCATAGGCTTGCTGGGTGGTGGCGAAGCCCGCCTTGTAAACGCCGTTGTTGACCTTGTGGTAGACGGTCTCGTTGATCTCGTCGATTTCAGTCCTGAGCGCCTGCGGATAGAAATCCGGCGCTGGCTTGGCGATGGCGTCGAAGGCCGAATTCAGCATGCGGATGATTTCGGAGGATTCGTTGGAAACGATGGTTTTGGTCTTCTTGTCCCACAGCGTTGGCACCGTCACGCGACCGGTATAACCAGGATCGGCGGCGACATAGACCTGCCAGAGAAAATCGGCGTTGCCGAGATGATCGCTGGTGCCGCCGTCGCGGTCGTGGAATTCCCAACCGTTCTCGGCCATGTGCGGATCAACGACCGATACCGAGATCGCATCTTCGAGCCCCTTGAGCTTGCGGAAAATCAGCGTCCGGTGCGCCCACGGGCAGGCGAGTGAAACATAAAGGTGATAGCGGCCGGCCTCTGCGGCAAACCCGCCGGTACCCGACGGGCCCGGTGCGCCGTCGGCTGTTACCCAGTTGCGGAACGAGGCCTGCTTGCGCTTGAAATGGCCGCCTGTTGATTTCGTGTCGTACCAGACGTCCTTCCAGACGCCATCTACCAGCATACCCATGAGCATTCTCCTTTGCCCAAGACATAAGACGGCAACGGCAAAAAGCGAAGGAAATGAAGGTGAACGGTGCGTTTTGCATTGGACGACGATGAATTGCTTTGCTATGGGCGAACCACCAGAAGGAAAACCGGATGCCCGCCACGGCTTTGCGACGACGCTGAAAAGACCTACCCCGCGCTTTTTGCGGGCGCTGCCTTATGTCTTGTCGTCTGTTTCCGGATAATGCCCATGCCCTGCCATGATCTCGTCTTTCTTGCCGAAGACCCGTCTTACGACGCGGCCATCGACCTCATCAATCAAGAGGCTTTCGGGCCCGGCCGCTTCGTGCGCGCCGCCGAACGGGTTCGCGAACAGGGGCCACATGACCGTGGCATCTCCTTCGTCGCCGCCGACAAGGGCGAGATCATTGCCTCGGTGCGGATGACGCCGGTGTTTGCCGGGCATGTTGCCGGTCATCTGCTTGGGCCGCTGGCGGTGCGTCCATCCCACAAGAACCTCGGTATTGGCCGCGAACTGGTTCGGATCGCGCTGGCGGCGGCGCAAAACAGCGCAAGCCAGGTGACGTTGCTGATTGGCGATCCGCCTTACTATGGACCGCTCGGGTTTGCACCCACGATCCCGGGTGCGCTTGAGATGCCGGGTCCGTTCGACCCGCGGCGTCTGCTCGCTGCCTGTTTTGGTGATGTCGAGGCTGCGGTGCTGAAGGGTGAAATCCGGCATCGCGACCGCGGGTAGGCCGGCAAGGACGCGCGAGCTGTTTTATCGGCCCTCGCGGAACCAGGTAGCGCCCAGCGCCAGAATCATCAGTGCAAGCCCGAGGAAGCCGGCAAACAGCGGCAGAGACCGTACGCCCTTGAGCACGCTTTCATTGCTGGCGCGCAGGCCCATGCGGTCGCCGGCATTGATGCTGGAGGAACGGACCGGCAATATTTGCGGCAGATCGCTGGCAGATGCATTGACGCGCACGGTCAGGCCGCCGCTGAGCGCGGAAAGCGGCGCGAGTGCCTCGGTGGTGGAGACTGTGGCGCGGAATTCGGGCGCATCGACGGCGCCGACATGGGCGAGTGCCGACAAATCGCCGGCGGAGACTTCCACCAGGCCCGGTTCCTCCAGCGTCAGTTCGGCACTGAACAGCCCGTCGCCCGAGGGCGCGAGAACCACGTCGCGCACCGCGCCGGATGGAAGCTTCACGGTAACGGGGCCGGTGGTGTCGGCCATGGTCTGGCGCTCGATTGTCAGCTTGCGGCCAAGTGCTGTGGCGCGCAGCGCTTCTTCCTCGAGCGAGGGCTCCTTCATCAGCCAGTGGGCGATGCGGCGGTAGAGCGCGACATGCGGTCCGCCACCTTCGAAACCACGGGCCCAGAGCCAGCCCTGATCGGACAACAGCATCGCCACACGGCCATCGCCATGGCGGTTGAGGATCAGCAGCGGCTCACCATCGGCGCCGCGCATCACCTCGTCACCGACCGTATCGTGCACGGCAATTGTGCGGAACCAGCGGCCCCAGTCGGGGGGCTCGGAGGCGCCGCCGGGCAGGTCGCGGGTCACCGGGTGACGCTTGCCGGCATCCGACAGTCGTGGGTAAAACCCGGCTTTGGTGACTTCGCCGGTCGGCAATGCCGGCAGAGCGGGCGCTAGCGGAGTTTCGGCTATCGAGCCGAGGCCAGCATATTCGGGCCCGGCGGCGATCAGCAGCGCGCCGCCGTCTTCGACATAGCGGGCGATGTAATCGTAATAGAGCACCGGCAGCACGCCACGGTTCTGGTATCGGTCGAAAATGATCAGGTCGAATTCGTCGATCTTTTCGACAAACAGTTCGCGGGTCGGAAATGCAATCAGCGACAGTTCAGCGATCGGCGTGCCGTCCTGCTTTTCCGGGGGACGCAAAATGGTGAAATGCACCAGATCGACAGAGGCATCGGACTTGAGCAGATTGCGCCAGGCGCGCTCGCCGGCATGGGGTTCGCCGGAGACCAGCAGCACACGGAGGTTTTCGCGGATGCCCTCGATCAGCGCCACCGCACGGTTGTTGGCAGGCGTAACCTCGTCGTCGATGACATCGACGGAAAACTCGATGATGTTCTCGCCGCCGCGTGGCAGATTGAGATAGAATGATGCTTCCTGTCCCGGAGTGGCGACCTCGGTGGCGATCTGCTTGCCATTGATACGCACGCTGACGGCCACCGGTGCGGAAACGCCCGAGGCGCCGTCCTCGCTGACACGATAGATGATTTCCTGGTCTTCGCCGACGATGCCGAAGCGCGGGCTGCGAACCACCTCGACGCGTCGGTCGATCTCGTTTTCATCGCCGACGATCAGTGCGTGCAACGGTGCGTCGAACCCGAGGGCGGTGATCGAACCGGGGATGTCATGGACCTGGCCGTCGGTAATCATCACCGCGCCGGCAAGCCGGGAGCTGGGCACATCTCGGATGCCGGACGCTAACGCCTCGAACAGGCGGGTGGAGGGCGATTGCGCGTCGGGATCGGTGACAGCTTCGATGATCCGGGTTTCAAACGCCGGGTAGCGGGCAAGCCGGTCGGTCAGCGCCTTCAGCGCCGCTTCGGTGCGCGCGGTGCGGTCAAGGCTGATCTGGCTTGGACTGCGGTCGACGACGATGGCGACGACGCTCGAGACCGGTTCGCGGTCCTCGAAATTGGCCACCGGATTGGCCAGCGCCAGCACCAGGGCTGCGAGCGCCAATGCGCGGAGCAGGGCGCCGCGCATGCGCCTGAACAGCGCCCAGCCGATCAGCAGCAAGGCGAAAATCGCGATGGCAAGGATCAAGGGCAACGGCAGCAGCGGGGAGAAAGCCAGGCTCATGTCATTGCCCCAACCGTTCGAGCAGCGCCGGGATGTGCACCTGATCGGCCTTGTAGTTGCCGGTCAGCATGTACATGACGATGTTGACGCCGGCGCGAAACGCAAATTCGCGCTGCCAAGGATCCTGCGGCACGGTGGCATAAAGCGGATAGCCGCGCTCGTCCTCGGCCCACGCCGCGGCCATGTCATTGCCGGTAATCAGGATCGACGACACGCCATCGCCGGCGCGCGCCGGGCGGGTTGTCGGGTCGTCGGTCTGCGGGATTGCTTCCACCCACAATGGCCCGTCGGCGTAGCGGCCGGGAAATGTGTCGAGCAGGAAGAAGGACTTGGTCAGCACATGGTCGGCGGGCACCGGCTCAAGTGGGGGAATGTCGAGATCGGACAGAATCTGCTGCATCCGCACGGTCAGCGCGCTGGAGCCGCCGCCAAGATCGGTGATCTGGTCGCGGGTGTCGAACAATACTGTACCGCCGTTTTTCATATAGGCGTCGATGCGGCTGATGGCGGAGGGCGAGGGGAAATCGGCGTCTTCACTCATCGGCCAGTAGATCAACGGATAGAGTGCCAGCTGGTCGGTTTCGATATTGACGCCGACGGCGGTGCCCGGCTCAAGCGCGGTGCGTTGCGCCAGATAGCGCGACAGGCTGTCGAGGCCCGAACGGCTGGTCCGGTCGGCTTCAGCGTCGCCGGTCAGCACAAAGGCAAGCCGGGTGCTTTCCAGACTGTCGATCAGTTCGGCGTCGCCGGGCTGGGAATCCTGGGCTCGGGCGCCGCCCGACCCCAGCGCCATCGCGGCGGCGAGGCCGAAGACGAGCAGCAGGGCGGACGCCGCCGCAGAGGCTCTGAGGCCGCGACGGCGGAAACCACCATTGAGCACCAGTACGATCAATGTATCGGCCATGAGCGCGATCAGTGCCGCGCCGAACAGCCACGGTCGGAAATCGACCGAGCTGTCGCCGGCAATCGGCACTCGGTCGACGGGAATCGACAGGTCAGGAATTTGCACCGGTTGAAGGGTTTCGCCCGGCGTGAACAGGTTGAGCGCATAAAAACCGTCCTCGCTGCCATAGAGCCCAGGCGGGTTGTCATGACCGGCCCGAACAGTCGTGCCGGTTCCAAGGTCGAGCGGTTTGGCGTCGCCGCTTGCCGGAACAAGGGCGGCGTCGGCGTTGAGCAACCGCCAGGGCGACAGGATGCCCGAGGCGGCTTCGCCGCCGCCGGAGACGGCGCGCGATAACTGCACCACGCGGCGTAGCATGTCGACGAAATGGCCGGAAATCGGCAAGGTCGACCAGCCGGCTTCGGCGGTAACATGGAACAGCACGATGCGGCCGGCGCCACGGTCGGCAGCCGTGACCAGCGGCGTGCCATCGGCAAGGCTGGCCCAAGTCCGGTCGGCAAGGTCGGCCGAAGGTTCGGCCAGCACCTGGCGGCTGACGGTGACATCGCGCGGCGTCGGCAGCCCGGCGAAGGGGCTTGTTGCGGGATAATCGGCCAGCGGTTGCGGTTCGATCCAGGATAGCGCGCCGCCGAGTTGGCGTTCGCCGGTGCGCAATTTGACTGGCGCAAGTGTATCATCGGCGGGGGCTGCAGCCAGACGCGGACCGGCAAAACGGATCAGCGTGCCGCCGCGCTCAATCCATTCCGTCAGTGGTCCGGTGACGTCATCGGGCAGGACACCGATATCGGCCATGACAATGACCGCCGGGGCTTGGTTGATGAGTTTGGGAACGGCGGTGGCCATATCGGCGCTATCGGCCTCGATCAGGTCGGCATAGGGCGAGAGCGCGCGTTCGATGTAATAGAGCGGCGAGAGCAGCGGCTGGGCGATATCGGCGGCCTCGCCTGAGATCAGTGCCACCCGGCGGCGGCGAAAACTGTCGTCGAGCACGCGCGCCGAGCCGGCGGTGTCGTAGCCAGCAATGTCAATCCGGGCGATGTCATTGCGGATTTCAAATGGTGCGGCGATGGCACCGCTGGCGCTGCCCTGTCCGGGTTCGAATGCGAGCGGCCCGGTGGCGATTTCCCGCCCCTTGCTGTCGCGCGCCACCAGCCGATAGCTGGCGGCCATACTGGTGTCGAGCCGGCTTGCCTCGATTTTCAGCGTGTCGGCGCCATTGTCAGCACTGGTCAGGATAAGAGCGGTCGCATCGTCGGCGCCGATTACGCGCAAGGCTGTGGGTTGAAGATCTGCCAGCCGGGTCAACGCTTCGGCGGTGCCGGCGCTGTCGATGCCGTCCGTAAGGAAAGCAACGGTGCCGGGTCGTGTGTCGCCCAGCGCTGTTGCGAGCGCGGTCGTGGCGCTACCGCGGTCGGGTCGGAGCGGGCGCGGCTTGGCGGCGCGCAATTGTTCCCGTACGCGGGCAACGGTGGTCGGCGTGGCGTCGTGACGCCGCTCGGCGGTAAAGACGATCGACACCGGCAGCTCGCGCGCCTCCGCCTCGTTGATCAGGTCCTCGGCGACGTTTGTGCGGGCTTCCCAGTCCGGCGCGCTGGCCCAGTCATTGTCGATGATCAGCGCCAGCGGCCCGTCGGCGCTCAGTGCCCGGTCACGCGGATTGAGCACCGGTTCGGCCAACGCCAGGATCACCAGGGCGGCAATCAGCAGGCGCAGCGCGGTCAGCCACCAAGGGCTGCGCGACGGTGTCTGCTCGGGCTTGAGCACGCGCGCCAGTATCGCCAACGGCGCGAAGGGTTCGGCTGCCGGGCGCGGCGGGGTCAGCCGCAGCAGCCACCAGATCACCGGCAGTGCAAGTAGCCCGAACAGGATCGCCGGAGCGCCAAAGGCGATGGGCAGGCCGGCGATCATGGCGTGGGCGCCTTTTTCGGAGTGGGGTTGCCCGACAGTTGCCCGTGCGCGGCAGCGAGCGCTTCCGAAGCCGGGCGATCGGTGCGGTGCGGGAGATAGCTCCAGCCGAGCCGGCGGACGCCGTGGGCTAGCGCATCGCGGCGGGCAAGCCAGGCACGGCGATAGTCGGCGGCAATGTTTTCGGCGCGGCCGGCAACCAGTTTCTGGCCGGTTTCGGGGTCGCGGAACTCGGTGCGGCCGGCATAGGGAAAGATCTCTTCGGCCGGGTCGGAAATTTCGATGGCGTGGCCACGGATGCCGCGGCGCGCGGCCGGGCCGATGGCCTTTTCAAGCGTTCCGGTCTCATCGAGAAAATCGCTGATCAGCACGACATCGCTCATCCGCCCGACCTGGGTTAGATCGGGCAACGTGGTCTGTTGCGGGGCATGCGCCAGTGCCAACGCCAGCCGTTCGGCCGCGTTGCGCGAGGCCACCGGCTCCATCACGCCAGGACAGCCGATGCGTTCGCCCGAGCGCGACAGGATTTCGGCCAGCGCCAGCATCAGCACCAGGGCACGGCTTTCCTTGGCGACCAGCGCGGTCTCGGATTTGAACAGCATCGAGGGCGAGCGGTCGGCCCAGAGCCAAATGGTATGGGCGGCTTCCCATTCGCGGTCTCGGACATAAAGATGATCGTCGCGGGCTGAACGTCGCCAGTCGATGCGGGAGAGCGATTCGCCGTCGACATAGGGCCGGAACTGCCAGAAGGTCTCGCCAATGCCGCGTTTGCGACGGCCGTGCCAGCCGGCAATCATGGTGTTGGCGACACGCCGCGCCTCGGCCAGGCAATCGGGCAGCAAGGCCGCACGCTGGCGGGCGCGGGCGAGCGCGTCGATCCGCGCCGTGGGTTGGGTCAGCTGGCCGATCGGGGCCATAGGCTCACCCGGCTTTCGAGGCGACGAGGTCGGCGATGACGTCGCGAATGCCGATGCCCTCGGCGCGGGCCGCGAAACTGAGCGCCATGCGGTGCTGCAGGATCGGCTCAGCCAGCGCCCTGACATCGTCGATGGAGGGGGCCAGCCGGCCATCATAGAGCGCGCGGGCGCGGGCACACAGCATCATCGCCTGGCCTGCGCGCGGGCCAGGGCCCCAGGATACGGTCTCGTCGATGCGGGCATTGCCATGGCCGGGGCGGGCAGCGCGGACCAGTTCGAGAATGGCGTCGACCACCGATTCAGGCACCGGCATCTGGCGGATCAGTGCCTGGATTTCGGCGAGCCGCTGCATGGTGATCGCCGCACGCGGCTGTGCTTCGCGGGCGCCGGTGGTCTCCAAGAGGATCTGCCGCTCGGCTGCTATTTCCGGGTAGGGGACATCGACCTGCATCAGGAACCGGTCAAGCTGGGCTTCAGGCAGCGGGTAGGTGCCTTCCTGCTCGAGCGGGTTCTGGGTAGCCAGTACATGGAACGGCCGCGGCAGATCATGGGCGGCGCCGGCGACGGTGATGTGGTATTCCTGCATGGCCTGCAGCAGCGCAGACTGGGTGCGCGGTGAGGCGCGGTTGATTTCATCGGCCATCAGCAACTGCGTGAAGATCGGACCGGGGACGAAGCGGAACGAGCGGCGCCCGGCCTCATCCTGATCCATGACTTCGGAACCGAGAATGTCGGATGGCATCAGGTCGGGGGTAAACTGGACGCGGTTTGAGGACAGTCCGAGGACGGTGCCGAGCGTTGTCACCAGCTTGGTCTTGGCCAGTCCCGGCACCCCGACGAGCAACGCATGGCCGCCCGAGAGTACTGCCAGCAGGGTTTGCTCGACAACGGCTTGTTGGCCGAAAATGACCTCCGAGACGGCCTCGCGTACCGCCGAGATATCGGCCAGCGCCTGCTCGGCGGCAGCGACCACAGCCTTCTCGTCAATCGGCTGCGTGCTGGTGTCGATACGTCCCATGGAAATCTCCGCGTGTTCGTCTTCGGGGCTTAGAGACAGCTTATTCTACGCTGAAAGGCTGACAAGGGCCGTCAGGTTGACTATCTGGTTACCTCTAACCATAGCTGGACAGGACAATGGCAAAAACAAGGACTACCGCGAAAACAGATGCTGCAGGTTTGGCGGCGCTGATTTCGCGCGCCCAGGCCGACCGCAATGCGGGAAAGGACAGTTTGCCGCCGATTGAACGCTGGAATCCGGACTATTGCGGCGATATCGACATGGAAATCAGGGCCGATGGCTCCTGGTTCTACATGGGTACGCCGATCGGTCGCCCCGCGCTGGTGCGGCTGTTCTCGACAGTTCTGCGTCAGGACGAGGATGGCAAGACCTATCTGATCACGCCTGTGGAAAAGATCGGAATTCGTGTCGTCGACGCGCCATTCGTGGCCGTTGAGATGACCGTCGAGCAGAATGACGATGGCCCGGTGCTCACATTCCGCACCAATGTCGGCGATGTGGTGCGCGCCGGGCCCGATAATCCGCTGCGATTCGTGACGCTCGGGGAGACCGAACAGCTCAAGCCCTATCTGTTGGTGCGCGGCCGGCTCGAAGCGCTGATCAATCGGGCGGTGACCTATGATCTGCTCGCACTCGGCGAGCCGGTCGAGATCGACGGCGTCGAGATGTTTGCGATCCGCTCTGGCGGCGCGACGTTCCCGGTGATGCCGATGGCTGATTTGGAGGCTGAACTTTGAGCCATGCCGCGCCCCCCACCGCTGCGGTTTGATGCGCAACAGTTTCGCGAACGTGCTCGCATCCACAACCCCGATCATGCCTTCGGGGCGGAGCCGGCGCATCTGGGGCATGGCGATCATGTGCTCAACCCCGATCTGGTCTCAAAACTGGTCGGCACCAAACCGCGCGAGGCTGCGGTGCTGGTGCCGGTAACCGAAGGCGGCCCCGAGGCGCGCGTGATCCTGACCCGCCGTTCCGCGAGCATGCGCCAGCATTCGGGCCAGGTGGCTTTTCCCGGAGGCTCGATCGACCCGGAAGACGGCAGCGCCGAGATCGCCGCAATGCGCGAGGCCGAGGAGGAAATCGGTCTTGATCGCCGCTTTGTCGAGCCGGTCGGGCGGCTGCCGGTCTACCTGACCACCACCGGTTTTCGCATCACGCCGGTGCTGGCGGTGGTGCAGCCGGGCTATTCACTGACGCTCAACCCAGCCGAAGTCGCCGCGGTGTTCGAAACGCCGCTGTCGTTTTTGATGGACCCGGCCAACCACCGGCGCGAAAGCCGTGTCTGGGAGGGCCTGGAGCGGCATTATTTCGTCATGCCCTATGGCGAGCACAACATCTGGGGCGTTACCGCCGGGATCATCCGCACCATGTATGAAAGGCTTTACGCATGAGCAATGCTGCAAGCGTCGCCACCGAGAGCTGGTTCCAGGATCCGGCGCTGGGCCGGATATTTGCGCTTCTCAACCAGGACGGCGAAGAGGTGCGGGTGGTTGGCGGTGCGGTGCGCAACGCGCTGATGGGCCAGTCGGTCACCGATATCGATCTTGCCACCAGCTGGCCGCCCGAGCAGTTGGTGGCGCGAGCCAAGGAGGCAGGCATCCGTTCGGTGCCGACCGGCATTGATCATGGCACGGTAACCCTGGTGATTGACGGGCAAGGGTTCGAGATTACCACGCTGCGCCATGATGCGGAGACCGACGGACGCCGTGCAAAGGTGACGTTCGGGCGTGACTGGCAGGTTGACGCCGAGCGGCGCGATTTTACCATCAACGCGCTTTACGCCGATCAGTCGGGTACAATCATCGATCTGGTTGGCGGGCTTGCGGACATCGAAAGCCGCACGGTGCGTTTCATCGGCGATGCCGACGCGCGGATTGCCGAGGATTATCTGCGGGTGCTGCGCTATTTCCGCTTTTTCGCCCATTACGGCGCCGGGCGTCCGGATGCGGCGGCGCTGAAGGCCTGTGCCCGCGCCAAGGGTAATCTCGACAAGCTCTCCGCCGAGCGAGTGTGGAAGGAATTGAAGGCGCTGCTCAAGGCCGTTGATCCGGGCCGGGCACTGTTGTGGATGCGCCAGACCGGCGTGCTGACGGCAGTGCTGCCGGAAACCGAGAAATGGGGCATCGATCTCGATTGCTGGGCTGACCGCCACCGAGACGGCGCTGGGTTGGGAGCCCGATCCAATGCTGCGGCTGATGGCCATCATTCCGCCAGATGTGGCGCGAGTACAGGCGCTTGCCGCGCGGCTGAAAATGTCACGCGCGGAAACCGAACGGCTGGTCAGATGGGCCGAAGCGCCGGCGCTGCAGCCGACGCTGGCAATCACCGCGCTCGACCGGCTGCTCTACCGTCATGGTGGCAAGTCGCTGGGCGACCGCATCCGATTGTCGCTGATCTCTGCCCGGGCCCGCGCGGATAGCGATCCGGCGGCGCTGACGGAGGCCGCCGGGCACAGCCGTCATCTGGCCCGCGCGCTGGCGTGGGAACGGCCGGTGTTTCCTGTGTCGGGCGCAGACCTGATTGATCGCGGCGTTGCGCCTGGCCCGGAGATGGGCGCTCGATTGTCAGAACTGGAAGACAAATGGGTGGCGAGCAATTTTGCGCTAAGTAAGGACGCGCTGCTTTCTGAAATCGATTGAGCGTACGTCGCATGATATCGGCGACTGTTTGGTTTTGCACCGACCAGCTGATGCCGGATTGCGCTGAACGCAGGCAATCTCCGATCAAACAAAATCGGGGGCCGTTCACTTTGCGTTGGGGAGGGAGGGCAAAGTGAATGGCCCCCCGGATTTAAGCGGCGTTCTGTTCGTCGCTCATCCGTTCCTTGATCTGCTCGATGATGGATGGCCGGATCGTGGTTTCGCCATGGGACTGGCGCAGATGATCGACGACACGCGAAACAACCTCGGCTTCGCTGTCGGCGCGGGTGTGCCAGTCGCAGCCGGGAACGAGGGATCCGCAGTGGAAGGTCTTCATGGTTACATCCTCCTTTTGAAAGGCCGAATACCAATGCTTCGCCAGCCGTCAATCAATACCGTGGGCGAGTACCGAACCTAGCATGAATGAGTCGAAATTGCACCTCCCGTGGCTCCGCTTGCAGTCTTCTTACGGGCTGGTCAGTCCGGTATGGTTGGCATAGGATCGTGCTTCGACTTTCAATTCTGAACGGATTTCCCCTTGCAGTACCAAGACAGACTGGACTTCGCCACCGAGCTTGCCCGGAAGGCGGGCGCGTTCGCAAAGACCCATTTTCAGGCGATCGACGCGCTGGTGATCGAGAGCAAGGGCCACCAGGACCTCGTGTCGAATGCCGACAAGGACACCGAAACCCTGATCCGCGACGCCATCAACGAGCGCTGGCCGGATGACGGGATTGTCGGAGAAGAACACGGTCGCAAGACCGGAACCAGCGGTTATGACTGGGTTATCGACCCGATTGACGGCACCGCCAATTTCGTCCGCGGAATCCCGCAATGGTGCGTGGCGATCGCCTGCGCCAGGGACGGCGCCGCAGTGGTCGGGGTGATTTTCGAGCCGTCCTCTGGAGAGATGTTTACGGCTTCCAAGGGCGGTGGCGCCTTTGTCAACGGCAAGGCGATGCGTGTCGCCCAGACCGGCGACATTGGCCAAGGTTCGTTGGGGATCGGCTTTTCAGGTCGTGCTCCTGCGATGGCGGCTGCGACCATGGTGGCGATGGTGATCAAACGCGGCGGGGTGTTTTTCCGCAACGCCTCAGGTGCACTGATGCTCGCCTATGTCGCCGCCGGGCGGTTGCTCGGCTATATTGAGGAACACATGAATTCCTGGGACTGTGTTGCCGGCCTGCTGATGATCGAAGAGGCCGGCGGTACCATCGTCAAGCCCGATCCGGCTACCAGCCTCGATGGCGGAACGGTGGTGATCACCGGCGGCCCGAACATGTTCGACGAGATCCAGGAGATCGCAAAGGCCAGTTTTTAAATCGACTGAGCCGGGATCAGCACCGGCGCGCGGTCGGGAAAGCCAAGCGCGATGTTGTCGCCTGATTTGAACGGGGCGTTGACGTCGGTACAGATCGCAAATACCTGCCCGACCTCGGTTTCCGCCAGGCATTCGAGATGCCTGCCGACATAGGTGACCTTGGTCAGTCGGGCGGCCAGCGTGTTTGGCGTGCCTGCATTTTCGAATGCCAGCCGACCGGGACGGATGGCCAGTTGCGCGGGGCCTGGGGGCAGGTTGCGGGCAGGCAATTTCAGATTGACCGGGCCGAGTGCCACGGTGGCGGTGCCGTTGTCGACGCGGCTGATCGTGCAATCGAGCAGGTTGGCCTCGCCGATGAAATCGGCAACGAAGGCGCTGGCCGGCGCGTCATAGAGATCTCGCGGCGTTCCCTCCTGGGCGATGACCGCATTGCGCATGACGATGATCCGGTCGGAGACGGCGAGTGCCTCCTCCTGGTCGTGGGTGACATAGACCACCGTCAGGCCCAGCTTGGTTTGGATGTCACGGATGTCCTCGCGGACCTGGCGACGCAGCTTGGCGTCGAGATTGGACAGCGGCTCGTCAAACAGCAGCACCTGCGGCTCGAGCACCAGCGCGCGGGCGACGGCGACGCGCTGTTGCTGGCCACCGGACAGTTGGCTGGGCAGCCGCGCGCCGAAATCCTGCAGGCCAACTAAATCGAGGCCGGCCATCGCCCGCTCGTTGATCTCCTTCTTGGGGAAACCCGAGAACTTGAGCCCATATTCGACGTTTTCACGCACGCTCATATGCGGGAACAGCGCGTAGGACTGGAACACCATCGAGACATCACGGTCGGTGGCGGGCAGGCTGGTGACATCCTGGCCGCCGATCAGGATTTTGCCCGAAGTGGCCATTTCCAGCCCGGCGATCATGCGCAAGGTGGTGGTCTTGCCGCAGCCGGAGGGACCGAGCAGCGTCACCAGTTTTCCCGTCTCGACATGGAGCGAGACATTGTCGACCGCGGCTACCTTGGCGTTGGGATAAACCTTGGTGACATCGATAAACTCCACCGATGCGGCGTTGCTGCCTATGACGCTCATTCAACCGCCTCCCAGGATCTGTACTTGCTTGTCCGGCCCGCCCTCGCGGCGGCCGATGTTGCGGCTGCCGACGAGCAATTGCATCAGCCCGATTACCGCCAGCATGACGAAGATAAGTGCCGTCGAATAGGCGATGGCGATGCCGTATTCGTTGTTTTCAACCCGGCCGATAATGTAGCTGGTCGACAGGTCGTAGCGCGCGCTGACCAGGAAGATGACGGCGCTGATTGCGGTCATGGCGCGGACGAAGGAATAGGCCAGGGCTGCAAGAATGGCGGGCCGTAGCAACGGCAGGATGATGCGGATGAAGGTCTGGAACGAATTGGCGCCGAGCGTCAGCGAGGATTCGTCCAGGCTCTTGTCGAGCTGTGACATCGAGGCGACGCCGGCGCGCACGCCCACCGGCATGTTGCGGAAGATGAACGACAGGATCAGGATCAGCGCGGTGCCGGTAAGCTCGATTGGCGGCACGTTGAAGGCGATCACATAGGCCACGCCGATCACCGTGCCGGGAATAGCGAAGGACAGCATGGTGCCGAATTCGAATGCGTTCTTGCCGGCAAAGCGCTGCCGCACCAGAAGATAGGCGGTGAGAAGCCCGATGCTGGCGGTCAGCGGCGCCGAGACCAGGGCGATCCAGATGGTGGTCCAGAACGACGCCCAGGCAGAGCCCTTCAGGTGCAGGCCGAATTCATTCCAGCCCATGGCGAATGCCTGGATGTAATGATCAAAGGTGAGCGAGGTGTCGACGCCCCAGAGCTTGACGAAACTGCCATAAAAGATCGTTGCATAGACCAGCACGGTGACGCCGATCCAGAAGGTGGCGACCGAGGAGATGACGATTGTCAGGCCGCGCGGCAAGGGTGGGTGAACCCCGGCATCGCCCTTGCCGGCCACCGTGGTGTAGGATTTCTTGCCGAGCCAGAAGCGCTGCGCGTAAAATGCGCTCAGGGTAAAGAT
The DNA here is from genome assembly GCF_026619415.1 of Hoeflea algicola. NCBI lineage: Bacteria > Pseudomonadati > Pseudomonadota > Alphaproteobacteria > Hyphomicrobiales > Rhizobiaceae > Hoeflea > Hoeflea algicola. The sequence continues at coordinate 2,031,037 of NZ_JAOVZR010000001.1, read as the reverse complement.
CAGCAGCACGATGGCCAGCACCGCTGCCTGGGACTGGTCATATTGGGCGCCAACAATGGCGAAGAAGACCTCGGTCGAGAGCACGTCGAAATTGCCACCAAGCACCAGCGGGTTACCGAAATCGGCCATGCTTTCGATGAAGCCGAGCAGGAAGGCATTGGCCAGTCCGGGGCGCATCAAGGGCAGCGACACGGTGCGGAAAGTCTGCCAGCGGTTGGCGCGCAGGGTTTGTGCGGCTTCTTCCATCGACGGGCTGACGCCCTCGACGACGCCGATCAGCACCAGGAAGGCAATCGGGGTGAAGGCCAGTGTCTGGGCGATGATCAGCCCGGGCAGGCCGTAGACCCAGCGGGTGGCCTGGATATCGAACAACCAGGAAAAGCCTTGGGTGACGGCGCCGGAGAGACCGAACAGCAGGATGATGGCAAGGCCAATCACAAATGGCGGGGTGATCACCGGCAGCACGGTGAGCGCTCTGAGCAGTTTGCGGTAGCGGACATCGGTGCGGGTGGCGATCAATGCAAAGACGAGGCCGAGCAGGGTGGTAATGAAGCCCACCAACACGGCCAGGAACAGTGAGTTCCAGGCCACGCCGCAGCGGGTGCCACTGGTGATGCAACCCAGCCCCCAGATGCGGTTGGAGAATAGTTTGCCCAGAAACGCCGTGAGTGAATAGCCGCCATCTTCGGTCGCAAGCGCGCTGGCCAGCATCTGCAGGATCGGCAGGAAAATGAACAGCGCGACGACGGCGACAACGAAGCCAATGGTAGAAACGACAAACACATCCCCGCCAACCGCGCCACGCGCGGCGATGCCGAGCGTCAGCAGAAACAGAAAGGCGCCAGCAACCAGCATGGCGCCGTAGCCCATGCCGAACTGCCGGTCTCCGAGCGGACCGAAGGCTTCGGCTGCCCAGGCGAAATTCCAGCCACGAAGGCCGATGCCGTAGCCTTGCGCAAACAGCAAGAACAACCCCATGGCCCCGGCGGAGATCAACAGCCAGCCAAACCGCGGATCCTGCTTTTTGCTGCGGCCGATCAGCAATGGCAACAGCAGCGGAACCAGCATTGGCGCCAGCCACAGCTTCTTGCCCTGCAGCACCAGAAACAGGGCCGGTGCCAGTCCTGCGTCGAACGGATAGCCGTCAAACAGCCAGGACAACGAGAAGAAATTGGCCTCAAGCCCATACCAGGGCAGCACGGCATAGCCGATCCACCCGACGATCATCCAGAGAAGGATCGTCGGGTGGATTCCTGGCCTATCGGGCGTATTCGGCACCGTTTACTGCGGCAATGTCGAGACGTCGTCGTCCCACTTCTTCAAGAGCCGCTTGCGCTCATCCGACGAGCCGTACTTCTTGAAGTCGTAGTCGATCAGCTTGATGGTCGACAGGTCGGGTGCCATCTCGGACTGGGTTGCCGCCTTGTTGGACGGAACCTGGAATGATTTGACATCCTTGGCGCGCGACTGGACTTCGGCAGACAATGCCCAGTCGTAGAATTTGCGCGCGGCTTCCGGGTGGCGGCCATCCTTGATCAGGGACATCGAGCCGATCTCGTACCCGGTACCTTCGCAAGGCGCCACGGTGACGATCGGAAAGCCGCTGGCAGCCTGGGCCACGGCATCGTGCATGAAGACGATGCCGATGGTGTTTTCGCCAAGACCTGCGGCCTTGATCGGCGCAGAGCCGAATTTGGTGTACTGGTTGATGTTCTTGTGCAGGTCCTTCATGTACTGAAAGCCGCCTTCTTCGCCAAACAGCTGCACCATGGTGGCGAGCGTGGTGTAGGCGGTGCCCGAGGAATTCGGGCTGGCGATCTGCACCTGGCCCTTGTACTCGGGCTTGGTCAGGTCCTTCCAGCAGGCCGGCACCGGCAGGTTGTTTTTTTCCAGCAGGTCCTTGTTGTAGCCAAATCCGAGCGCACCGGAATAGATGCCGATGGTCTTGTTGCCCGAAGATTCCGCCTGCCTGATGGCCCAGTCGTTGAGTTGGTCGCGCATCGGCGAGATGTATTCCTAGGTCAGGCCTTCCTCGGCTGCCTGCAGATGCGGGTCGCCAGTGCCACCCCACCAGACGTCGCCCTTGGGATTGGCCGCTTCGGCCTTGACCTGGGCAAAGGTCTCGCCGGAACTCTTGCGGGTCATGTCGACCTGGATGCCGGTTTCCTCCTCGAAACCGCGTGCCATCAACTGGCACCAGGCTTCATCGGCAGAGCAGTATCAGGTTACACTTTCGGCCAGCGCGGTTCCGGATCCGAGCACTGTCGATGCGGCGAGCGCGAAGCCCGCAATAAGCGATCTGTACATGTTCTTCCTCCCTTTGCGTCAGGGCGCGTGCGACCCGACAGGTGGAAGTGTGTCAAGACACTCCGCCCGAGGCAAGAACAATTGTTACAGTTTTCTGAATTATCAAATCATTGATATTTTTGAGATTGGATGCATGCACCGGCAAAGCCGTATTTGCCGGTGCATCAATCCCTGCCGTTTTGCCGGAATTTGCAGGCCGGGAGACTTACGGATACATCACCACGGGTGGCAGCGAAGACAGGATCGAGCTGACATTGCCGCCGGTCTTCAGGCCGAAAATGGTGCCGCGATCATAGAGCAGGTTGAATTCGACATAGCGGCCGCGGCGAATGAGTTGCTCGGTGCGTTCCGCGTCGGTCCAGGGCTTGTTGAAATTGGCGCGGACGATTTTCGGATAGACCACATTGAAGGCGCGACCGACATCCTGGGTAAAGGCCAGATCAGCGTCCCACCCACCGGCCTCCGCGTCGCTGTGCAGCCAGTCGTAGAAAATGCCGCCAATGCCACGCGCCTCGTTGCGATGGGGCAGGAAGAAATACTCGTCGCACCAGTCCTTGTAGCGCGGGTAATCGGCCACTTCGTGGCGGGAGCAGGCAATTTCCATGGCGCGGTGAAACAGCTGCGTGTCCGGATCGGTCTGGGTGCGGCGGTTGTCGAGCACCGGGGTCAGGTCGGCGCCGCCGCCAAACCAGTGGCTCGAGGTCACCACCATGCGGGTGTTCATGTGCACCGTCGGCACGTGCGGATTGGTCGGGTGGGCAATCAGTGAAATGCCCGACGCCCAGAACCGTGGATCTTCCTCTGCGCCGGGGATCTGCTTGCGGAATTCAGGCGAGAACTCGCCATGCACGGTCGAGGTATGCACACCGGCTTTTTCAAACAGCCGACCCTTGAGGATCGACATCGTGCCGCCGCCGCCGGCACCCTCGTCGCGCAGCCACGGGGTGCGTTCAAAGCGGCCGGCCTCGCCCGGACACTGTGGATGGTCAGCCTCGTCCTCGAGGGTCTCGAAACTGGCGCAGATCTGGTCGCGCAGGCGTTCAAACCAGCTGCGGGCCTTGTTCTTCTTGTCTTCGATGTCGTCGGGGAGTCCGACCGGCAAATTGGGGCGTTGCATACAAAGTCCTCGCTAGCAGTCACAACCTCATAGCAGCAGCGTCGAGACGTTGTAACCTAGCCAGACTGACGCAACCGCCAAAATTGTGCCGGTCCATCGAGGACAAGGTGCCAGGCTCGGCGGTTGACGGTTCCGGCTGATCCCGGCGTGGTGTGGCAAGGGACTCGCCGTCACGCTGGTTTTGCGCTAAATTTGGCTCAGCAAGGAGACAACGTGAGCCGGTTTCAACAACGCCCGCCGCTTGAAGGCCTGCGCCGCGAGATTGCCAGGGCGCGCAAGGAGAAATCCGCCGGCACATCCGGCGGGTTCGTGCGCGAAACCTATCGGCTGAGCCGGGGCGAGGCGCGGGAGAAGGCGCGGGAATGGTTTTCGACATGGCCCAAGGCTGCCTACTGGACCGAAGTCGAGAGCTGGCGTCCGCTTCCCGACGACCAGATTGAATTCACCATGCGGCGGCTGCCGACGGCGGATTGAGCGGGCGCTGCCGTTCGCGGGGGCTGCCCGGCAGCTTCCGGTTTCACCCAGCCTATTCGTCCGCCTGCTTTTGCAGCACCAGCCGCGGTCCGGTGCCGGTCTCGCGCATTCGGTCGCCGGGATTGTAGAGCTTGCAGGCTTCGAGCGAGAGGCAGCCGCAGCCGATGCAGCCGTCGAGCCGGTCGCGCAACCGCTCGAGCATGGCGATGCGCGCGTCGAGATGGCTGCGAAAGCCGCGGCTGATCTTCTCCCAGTCGCGTTTTGTCGGGGTGCGCTCCAGCGGCAATTGCTTCAATTGGATGCGGATCTCCTCAAGCGAAAAACCCATTTGCTGGGCGATCAGGATGAATGATAACCGCCTGATGTCGGAGCGGAGGAACATGCGCTTCCCACCCGGCGTGCGGCGCGCGGCGACCAGGCCCTGATCGTCATAATAGCGGATAGCGGAGACGGCGAGACCGGTGCGGCTGGCGACCTCGCCGATTGTCAACAATCCCTGTCTGGATGGATTCGGCATGATCTGAAAAAACCTCTTGACCTCAAGTTCACTTGAGAAAGTAGCATGGGTTACATCACAGGCAATCCTTACGGGAAAAGGAAAAACCCCATGGCCCAATCATTCCTCGAACATGTCAATTTCAATGTCGCGGACGCGCCGGCCACCGCCAAATGGATGTGCGATTTGTTTGGCTGGAAAATTCGCTGGCAGGGGCCGGCAAGCAATGGCGGGCTGTCGATCCATGTCGGCACCGATGATAACTATCTGGCGATCTACACGCCGGAAGCACCACGGCCCCGTCACGACAATCCGCGTGGCGAGGTGGCCAATCTCAATCATGTCGGCATCGTTGTCGATGATCTCGATGCGGTGGAGGCAAGGGTCAAGGCGCTTGGCTACACGCCATTCAACCACGCCGATTATGAGCCGGGCAGGCGGTTCTATTTCAACGACGAGAACGACATCGAGTTTGAGATCGTCAGCTATGACTGAGGCGCTGGTGGGTTACAAACCAAACCGGCGGGTGATCTCGCCGGCCATCATCGCCACGCTCATGGCGAGGTTGAGGCTGCGACGACCCTCGATCATCGGAATGGTCAGGCGCACATCAGCGGCGTCGTGGACCTTTTCCGGCACACCGGCGCTTTCGCGGCCAAACAGCACGATATCGCGCTCGCCCAGAGTCGGGCCGGTCTCATCGATATAGGGCGTGGCGGACTTGGTGGTCATCAGCACCAGCCGCCGAGCCTCGACCTTGCGCCAGATCTCGAATTCCTCCCAGCCATCGTGGCGGGTCAGCGTGGCCATTTCGATGTAATCCATGCCGGCGCGCTTGAGCGACCGGTCGGAAAGATCGAAGCCCGGCGGCCCGATGATGTGGATGTCGATGCCCATGCAGGCACCCAGGCGCAGGATAGCGCCGGTGTTGCCGGGAATGTCGGGCTGGTAAAGGGCGATAAGCGGTTTGGTCATGTCGCTTTCATGTCACAGCTTTGCGCGCGCTTGAAGGGGTGTCTTTCGTGCGGTCGCGCAAGCGTGTAAACAGACGCTTTGCGATTCCTGCGTGGAATCATGCTGCGCCCGTCCCCGTCACGCTGATAGCAGCGACCGGACGGCCCAATCCTGACCGACTGCTTGGTTGTGTGTGGAGCGCCATGCGCCGGGTGTTCGGTCTTCACTTGAATTTGCGCGGCGTGGCCGCCTGCAGGATACGCTTATGTTTGCATGGTTTGAACGGCAACTGAATCCGTACCCCGCCGCCCCGCCGACGGCGCCGCCTGAAGGGCTGGTGGCTTTTTGCTGGCATTATTCCCGTGATGCCGCGCCGTGGCTGATTGCAATGGGCATATTGACCGCGCTGATCTCGATCGGCGAGGTCATGCTGTTCGGGTTTCTCGGGTCAATCGTCGACTGGCTCGCCAATTCCGATCCGCAGGGCTTTATCGAACGCGAATCCGGTCGGCTGATGCTGATGGGCGGGATCGTGCTGATCGCCCTGCCGGTGACGGTGCTGTTGCATTCGCTGATCATCCACCAGACGCTGCTGGGCAATTTCCCGATGATCGCGCGCTGGCAGATGCACCGCTACCTGCTGCGCCAGAGCCTGAATTTCTTCTCCAACGAGTTTGCCGGCCGGGTCGCCACCAAGGTGATGCAGACGTCGCTGTCGATCCGCGAAGCGGTTATGAAGCTGTTGGATGTGTTCGTCTATGTCTCGGTCTATTTCATCGCCATGATCGGCATGGTGGCCAGCGCCGAGTGGCGGCTGGTGCTGCCGTTGCTGTTCTGGCTGGCGGTCTATATCGGCCTGATTGTGCATTTTGTGCCGAAACTGAAGCGGATTTCGACCGATCAGGCCGATGCCCGCTCGGCGATGACCGGCCGAGTGGTCGACAGCTACACCAATATCTCGACGGTCAAGCTGTTCTCCCATGCCGGGCGCGAGGAGGCCTATGCCCAGGAAAGCATGGATATGTTCCTGCAGACCGTGCACCGGCAGATGCGCCAGGTGACGCTGTTCCAGTCGCTGATCTATTTCAACAATTCGGTTCTGGTGTTTGTGGTCTCGGCGATGTCGATCGGCTTCTGGCTCACAGGCATTGTCTCGGTAGGCTCGATTGCGATCGTCATCGGGCTCTCGCTCAGGGTCAACGGCATGTCGCAGTGGATCATGTGGGAAGTGTCAGGCTTCTTCGAGAATATCGGCGTTGTCCAGGACGGCATGGGCATGATGATCAAGCCGCATGAGGTGGTCGACAGCCCGGGCGCTGGCGCCATTGTCGCCAAGAAGGGAGCGATCTCGTTCGAGAACGTCCGGTTTCACTATGGCAAGCAGAGCGGCGTGATCGAAAACCTGTCGCTCTCGATCAAGCCTGGCGAGAAGATCGGGCTGGTCGGCCGCTCCGGCGCCGGCAAGACGACGCTCGTCAATCTGCTGCTCCGGTTTTACAATCTGGAATCCGGCCGGGTGCTGATCGATGGCCAGGACATTTCCGAGGTCAGTCAGGACAGCCTGCGCGCCCAGGTCGGCATGGTCAGCCAGGATACCTCACTGCTGCACAGGTCTGTGCGCGAGAACATCGCCTACGGTCGCCCCGAAGCCAGCGAAGCGGAGATCCTTGAGGCGGCACGCAAGGCCAATGCGCTTGAATTCATCGCCGGACTGGAGGACCTCGCCGGCCGCACAGGACTTGACGCCCATGTCGGTGAACGCGGGGTCAAGCTGTCCGGTGGTCAGCGCCAGCGCATCGCCATTGCCCGGGTGTTTCTCAAGGATGCGCCGATCCTGGTGCTCGACGAGGCAACCTCGGCGCTCGATTCGGAAGTCGAATCGGCAATCCAGGACAACCTGTTCGCGCTGATGGAAAACAAGACGGTGATCGCCATCGCGCACCGACTGTCAACGATTGCCCAGATGGACCGGCTGGTGGTGCTTGATGCGGGCGAGATTGTCGAAACCGGGGTGCATGAGGATTTGATCGTCTCGGGCGGGATCTATGCCGATCTGTGGGCGCGGCAATCGGGCGGGTTCATCGACGCAGCCGAAGAGGCGGCGGCAGAGTGACGCTTCGTACGCCGGGGAGATTGCCAAAGCGCAAGCGCGCACTATTGTTGCCGGCATGATTTTCCGACCCATCCTTAACCTGTTCGAGCACTGGATCGACCCCTTTGCCCGGCGCCAGAGCTACCGGCCACCGGCGTCGACGGTGAAGTTCCTGAGCTATTATGTCAGCCAGGCCAAGGGGGCGTTTGCCGCCATGCTGGCGCTTGGTGGTCTGGTGGCGCTGCTTGAGGCGGCACTGTTCTATTTTGTCGGCCGGCTGGTCGACGTGCTCGACGCCGCCGATCCTTCGACCGGCTGGGAGGGATTGATCGGCGCGCATGGGCCAACGCTCGCCTTCATGCTGTTCGTGGTCGTACTGGCGCGGTTTGTCGTCGTCACGGTCGCGGCTCTGGTCGAGGAGCAGACGGTGGTGCCGGGTTTTTACAATCTGGTGCGCTGGCAGGCACATGCGCATGTGTCGCGGCAGGATCTGAGCTTCTTCCAGAATGATTTCGCTGGTCGCATCGTCACCAAGGTCTGGTCGGCGGGGCAGGCGACCGGTGATTTCATGGTATCACTGCTACAGGTGGTGTGGTTCATCTTCATCTACACCGCCACCACTATGGCGCTGGTGGCGCAGCTTGACTGGCGGCTGTCGGCGCTGGTGCTGGTGTGGATTGCAGCATTTGCGGTGCTGGCGCGCTATTTCGTGCCGCGCATTCGTCGCCATGCCCGTGCCAGCGCCGAGGCCTCGGCAATGCTGACCGGGCGGCTGACTGACAGTTATTCCAACATCCAGACGCTAAAGCTCTACGCCCGTGAAGCCGACAATGACCGCTATATCCGGGCCGGGTTCGATCAGTTCATCGCCGCCATCCTGCCCTTTACCCGACATCTGACCGGGGTGCGTGCCGCGCTGGCGTTGCTGTCGGGACTGATGATCGCGGCGATTGCCGCGTTTTCGATTGACCTGTGGCTGTCCAGTGCCATTTCGGTCGGGGCGGTGGCTTTCACGCTGTCTCTGGTGCTCAGGCTCAACATGCTGCTGGGGCGGATGATGACCCAGCTCAACAGCCTGATGCGCAATTTAGGAACGGTGCAGAATTCGGCCGAACTGGTGGCGCGTCCGATTGCCCTGACCGACCGCGAAGATGCTGGCGAACTTGAGATCGATCGCGCCGGGATTCGCTTCGATCACGCTAGCTTCAGTTATGACCCGAAGCTGCCGGTGATTAATGATTTGTCGCTGAGCATCAGGCCGGGCGAAAAAATGGGGCTGGTCGGGCGCTCGGGCGCGGGCAAATCGACCTTCGTCAATCTGCTGCTGAGGTTTTACGAATTGCGGTCCGGGCGGATTGAAGTCGACGGACAGGATATTGCCGGCGTCACCCAGGAATCACTGCGGCAAGCGATCGGCATGGTGACCCAGGATACCTCGCTGCTGCACAGATCGATTCGCGAAAACATCGTGTTTGGACGTCCTGACGCCGATGATGAGGAGATCAAGGAAGCAGCGCGGCGGGCGGAGGCGCTCGATTTCATCGAAAAGCTGTCGGACCAGCGCGGCCGTACAGGGCTTGATGCGCATGTCGGTGATCGCGGCGTCAAGCTCTCCGGCGGCCAGCGCCAACGCATCGCCATTGCCCGGGTGATGCTCAAGGACGCGCCGATCCTGGTGCTGGATGAAGCAACGTCGGCACTTGATTCGGAGGTTGAGGCTGCGATTCAGGAGAATCTCGATGAGCTGATGGAAGGAAAAACCGTCATCGCCATCGCCCACAGACTGTCGACCATCGCCCGGATGGACCGGTTGGTGGTGATGGATGAAGGCCGCATCATCGAAGTGGGCACGCATGGCGAACTGATTGCACAAGGCGGGCTTTACGCGGATTTATGGGCTCGGCAGTCGGGTGGATTCATCGGAGTTGACGAAGCGGCGGAATAGGCAAGCGAATTTCTCGCGACAATGTGTCCTTCTACCTTCGTCCGGTCTGGACTTATCGGTTCAACCCGCTTAGAAACCGCGCGATTGACAGAATTCCGCCGCATTGTCGAAACTGGCCGAATCCGGCTAAGGCTATGGGATGGAAAGCTGGTCCGGACGCAGCTTCAAAGAGGACGTTGAGCCGTGAGTGAGCCAATGACACAGAGCGAAGGCGCAGGCGAACCCAACCGCCGCGATTTTCTTTATATCGCCACAGGGATGGCGGGCGTGGTCGGGGTGGGCAGTTTCGCCTGGCCGTTTATCGACCAGATGCGCCCGGATGCCTCGACGCTTGCGGTGTCGTCCATCGAAGTGGACGTCGAAAGCCTTGAGCCAGGCATGTCGCTGACAGTTAAATGGCGCGGCAAGCCGGTGTTCATCCGCAACCGCACCGAAGCCGAGGTCGAAGAGGCCAAGGCGGTGGCGATCGACGATCTCAAGGATCCGGTGGCGCGCAACGCAAATATTTCCGCCAGTTCGATGGCGACCGATATTGATCGCTCGGCTGGCGAAGGCAAGGAAAACTGGCTGGTTATGGTCGGCGTTTGCACCCATCTGGGCTGCATTCCGCTGGGCCAGTCCGGTGATTTCGGCGGTTGGTTCTGCCCCTGCCACGGCTCGCATTACGATACTGCCGGCCGAATTCGCAAAGGCCCGGCGCCGGAAAATCTGGCCGTTCCGGAATTCGCCTTCATTTCAGACACTGTCATTAAAATCGGCTAAGGGGATATAGACGATGAGTGGGGATCATTCGACCTACCAGCCCACTTCCGGTTTCGGAAAGTGGATCGATTCACGCCTGCCGCTGCCGCGGCTGGTTCATGACAGTTTCGTCTCCTATCCGGTGCCGCGAAACCTCAATTACGCCTACACCTTCGGCGGCATTCTTTCGATAATGCTGGTGGTGCAGCTGGTGACCGGCATCGTGCTGGCGATGCACTACGCTGCGGACACCTCGCTGGCCTTCCAGTCGGTCGAGAAGATCATGCGTGACGTCAATTCCGGCTGGCTGCTGCGCTACATGCACGCCAACGGCGCCTCGTTCTTTTTCCTGGCGGTTTACCTGCATATTGCCCGCGGCATGTATTACGGCTCCTACAAGGCGCCGCGCGAAGTGCTGTGGATCCTCGGCGTTGTCATCCTGCTTCTGATGATGGCCACGGCCTTCATGGGTTATGTGCTGCCCTGGGGTCAGATGTCGTTCTGGGGGGCCACGGTGATCACCGGGTTCTTTACCGCCTTCCCCGGTATCGGGGAGCCGATCCAGCAATTGCTGCTCGGCGGATTTGCGGTCGACAACCCGACGCTCAACCGCTTCTTCTCGCTGCATTACCTGCTGCCGTTCATGATCGCCGGTGTGGTTATCCTGCACGTCTGGGCGCTGCATGTGACGGGCCAGACCAACCCGACCGGCGTCGAAGTGAAATCGAAGACCGACACGGTGGCGTTCACACCTTACGCGACCATCAAGGATGGTCTGGCGATGAGCATCTTCCTGCTCGTGTTCGCTTATTTCATCTTCTACATGCCGAACTTCCTCGGCCATGCCGACAACTACATTCCGGCCAATTCGCTGAAGACGCCTGCACATATCGTGCCTGAATGGTACTTCCTGCCGTTCTACGCGATCCTGCGTGCCATCACCTTCAACATCGGACCCATCGATTCCAAGCTTGGTGGCGTGCTCGCCATGTTCGGTTCGATTGCCGTGCTGTTCGTGCTGCCCTGGCTTGATACCTCGAAGGTTCGTTCGGCGGTCTATCGTCCTTGGTACAAGCTGTTCTTCTGGGTCTTCGTGGCTAACGCGATTTTTCTGGGATGGCTCGGCGCCAAGCCCGCAGAGGGCACCTACACGACCATGGCGCAGATCGCGACGCTCTACTACTTCGCGTTCTTCCTGGTCATTCTGCCGGTGCTGGGGCTGGTTGAAACGCCCAAGCGTCTGCCGAACTCGATTACCGAAGCCGTGCTCGCCAAGAATGGCGGCAAGGGCGGGGCCGCTTCACCAGAAACCCGCGGCTGAGCGGCGCGACGGAAAGGATCTGAGATATGAAAACGCTTCTTGCAAGCATCGTTCCGCTCGCCATGGCTGCCGTTATCGGCACTGGCCCTGCAGTTGCAGCCGAGCATGAAAATGCTACGCCGCATTACCCGATCAACCATCTGCGCGAAGTAGACTGGTCTTTCGCGGGTCCGTTCGGGACCTTCGACCGGGGCCAGTTGCAGCGCGGCCTGAAGGTCTATGTGGAGACCTGCTCGGCTTGCCATTCGATGAACCTGGTGCCGTTCCGTTCGCTCGTGGCGCTCGGCTACTCTGAAGACCAGGTCAAGACGCTGGCCGCCGAATACGAGGTCGAGGACGGCCCCAATGATGAAGGCGACATGTTTACGCGCGCTGCCATTCCGGCCGACTACTTCCCTTCGCCGTTCCCCAATGATGCGGCGGCGGCAGCGTCCAACAATGGTGCGGTTCCGCCAGACTTTTCGCTGCTGGCCAAGGCCCGCTACGCGGAGCGCGGTTTCCCGCAGTTCGTTTTCGATATCTTCACTGGCTACAACGAGAGCGGCCCGAACTACATCTATTCGCTGCTGACAGGCTATCAGGAAGCGCCGGCAGGTGTTGAGGTTCCGGAAAACGCCCACTACAACCCCTACTTCCTTGCCGGCCCCGCGCTGGCGATGGCGCAGCCTTTGTCGGATGGTCAGATCACTTATGATGACGGTTCTCCGGAAACGCTTGATCAGTACTCCAAGGATGTGGCTGCGTTCATGATGTGGGCTGCCGAGCCGCACATGGAAGAGCGCAAGCGCACCGGGTTCATGGTGATGGTGTTCCTGCTGATCTTCTCGGGGCTGATGTATCTGACGAAGAAGTCAGTCTACGCCAACAAGGATCATTGATCGGCATTGCCTGATCGCGACTTCCCAAGACGCCGCCTCCGGGCGGCGTTTTCGTGTCGGCACAAACCAGCTTGCGCCGGACCCCATCGCATCGCACATTAAACCGCAATCCGGGAACCAAACCATGTCCGAACTGAGTACCGAACTCCGCGCCGCCATACGCACCATTCCGGACTATCCCAAGCCGGGCATCCTGTTTCGCGACATCACCACGCTGTTGGGTCAACCGCGGGCGTTTCGCCGGGCGGTCGACGGGTTGGTGCACCCCTATGCCGGGCTGCAGGTTTCAAAGGTGGCAGGTATCGAGGCGCGTGGCTTCATTCTCGGCGGCGCGATGGCGCACCAACTGTCGGCCGGGTTTGTGCCAATTCGCAAGAAGGGCAAGCTGCCGCATGAGACCGTGCGCGTGGCCTACAGCCTCGAATACGGGCTTGATGAAATGGAAATGCACAAGGATGCGGTCGCCGAGGGCGAAAGCGTGATCCTGGTCGATGACCTGATTGCCACCGGCGGCACTGCCGAGGGTGCCGTGAAATTGCTCAGGCAGATGGGCGCCAACATCGTTGCCGCCTGCTTTGTCATCGATCTGCCGGATCTCGGTGGACGCAAGAAGCTCGAAAACCTTGGCGTTCAGGTTCGTACACTGATTTCCTACGAGGGGCACTGAGGCGCGCCGGAACTGGTTTCCGGCGCTCCTGATGCCCGGCGATGCCTCAATCGCCAGCTTCGGGCAATTTGATCAGCACGGCAGAATCAAAACTCATCACTATGTTGCCGGCCTTGTCATGGGCTTCGGCGCTGGTTTCGAGCACTGACCAGCCCGGACGCGAATTGAGCGGACGGGCGCCGCGGTTGATGCGCGAATAGCGGATCTCGTCGCCCGCGAAAACCGGTTTGAACCAGCGAATGTTGCGAATCCCGGGCGAAGGGCCGAATTCGGGCGGCGTCCGGCCGTCGGCTTGGGCTTTTGCCACGTCATTTTCGATTGAGCGGATGTTGAGCTTCATCCAGGTAGCCGAGGTGTGCCAACCGGAAGCGCAAAGACCGCCAAAAACGGTGTTTTTGGCCGCCTCAGCATCGACGTGAAAGCGCTGCGGGTCGAATTGTCGGGCAAAGGCGATTATCGCCTCGGCGGTAAAGACATGGCTGCCGAGATCGCGGCGGACGCCCAGTTCGTAGTCGGTCTCGATACTCATGCCTCACCGCCTTCCTGCGGCCGCAGGCGCACCATCACCGGGTTTTCGGATTCAATAACCGTATCGCCGATCTGGTTGCGCAATTCATGGCGCAGACTGACGATGCCGATGCCCGGCCGGGAACGCGATTCGCGGGCCTCGAGCACCCGGGTCTCGCCGCTCAGGACATCGCCGGCAAGCACCGGTTTTCTCCATCGCACGTGGTCAATCCCTGGAGCTCCCTCAGCGGCGGTGCGCAGCAGATAGCTATCTGCCATCATCCGCATCATCATGGCGCATGTGTGCCAGCCTGAAGCTGCCAGACCGCCAAGAATCGAGGCGGCGCCGGCTTCGGCATCGATATGCATGGGCTGCGGGTCGAACTCCATGGCAAAGGCTATGATCTCGTCGGCGGTCACATCCTTGGGGCCGAGCGGAAAGATGGTTCCGGGACTCATGTCCTCGAAATAGAGAAGGTCTTGCTCGGGCATCAGGCTTGTCGCTTTCTCAAAACTGCTTCGCGGTGCAACATAGTTGATTTGGTTTAGACGTGAAAGGATCTAGCGGGTTGGCTTGATCCCGGTCAAATCGCGAACTCTTATATAACGTATGATAAATACATACCGGCGGACTTGCCGGGATCAAATTCAAGGAGCCCCTTCATGTTCAAGTCAAATGTTGGTCAATTCGACCGTATCCTGCGCATCATTGCCGGTGTTGTGCTGCTTTCACTGTATTTCATCTATCCGGATGCAGCATGGCGCTATGCCGCGCTGATTGGCATCATTCCGCTGTTTACCGGTCTGTTTGGCACCTGCCCACTGTATTCGCTGTTCGGCCTTTCAACCTGCCCGGTACGCAAGGGTTGAAGGCCGACACCCGGTCTGGTGGGGTGGGGCCGCCCGTCCACCAGATCGGGCTGGGCGACTATTGGCATGCTCATAGCGGGATATTCTATCCAACCTCTACGGGAAGCGTGTGGATCAGCGCTGCTGCGGCGTTGTGTTCGGCATGGCCGCCGAGCAGGACGAACCAGACATAAGGAACAGCATAGGCCAGCGTTGTCAGTGCCAATACGGCTCGCACCAGCCGGGTGTCGAAGCGTCGCCACAAAATCACGATCAGCGCCAGTGCAAGCGCCAGTTCGAGTTTGGAGAAGATGTCGCCATAGTGCCGTGGGTCCCAATAGGAAACCGGCGAAACAAAGCGCCACTGGCTAAAGGGCACGAAATGGGCGTGGCCATCGTTCACATGCAGCGGCAGGTCGCCAAATATGTGGGTGAGAGCGGCGAGCGCGAACAACATCACCATCATCGCCACTGATGCGAAGCTCTGGCTGCGGCGCATCAGCAGCCAGGCCAGCAAGGCGATTGCCGTAAACAACGGTATCGAGTTCATCCAGTCGATGGCGGTGAGCCATGGCGGGTTAAAATACCAGACCCGCCACACCTCGTTTTCAGGAACGCCAGTCAGTTTCGACCAGACGAACATGACGAAGATCAACGCATCGGGCGCAAAGGCGCCCACCAGAACCGCGGCATTGTTGCGGCGGTTCTCGCGTCCGGGTCGGGTCAGCAACCCCGCTGCAAGCAAGATGTGAGTCTGGGTGTTCATTGCGGCCGACCTTGCGCGGAACAGGGCGCTCGCGCAAGCAGGCTCACGAAGATATGACCGACCATCCCGGCAGCCCGTTGCTGCGGGGATGGTGAGCGTTTTCAGGTATTGAAACGGAAGTGGATGACGTCGCCGTCCTGAACGACATATTCCTTGCCTTCGTCGCGAGCCTTGCCGGCTTCCTTGGCCGGCACTTCGCCGCCGAGAGTCACATAGTCGTCGTAGGCAATGGTGAAGGCGCGGATGAAGCCGCGTTCGAAATCGGTGTGAATGACACCGGCGGCGGCGGGCGCCTTGGTACCGCGCTCAATCGTCCAGGCCCGGGTTTCCTTGGGTCCGACGGTAAAATAGGTAATCAGGTCGAGCAGATGGTAACCGGCGCGAATCAGCCGGTCGAGGCCGGCTTCTTCGAGCCCGAGCGCTGCAAGATATTCCTGTGATTCCTCGTCCGGCAGTTGCGCCACTTCAGATTCGATTGCCGCGGAAACGACAATGCTTTCCGCACCCTGTTCGGCTGCCATCTTGGCGACGGCCTGGGTGTGCGCGTTGCCGTCCACGGCATCGGCTTCGGAGACATTGCAGACATAAAGCACTGGATGAGCGGTCAGAAGGTTGAGGCCCCTGAGGATCTCAAGGTCTTCGTCCGCCAGGTCCTTCAGCATGGTGCGGACCGGTTTGCCGTCCTGCAGCAGTTTCAACGACGCTTCCATCATCGGCAACAGCGTCATCGACTCCTTGTCCTTCGAGGCGGCGCGCTTGCGGGCCTGATCGGTGCGGCGCTCGAGGCTTTCGAGGTCGGAGATCATCAACTCGGTTTCGATGGTGTCGGCATCGCTGACAGGGTCAATGCGGCCTTCGACATGGGTGATGTCGTCGTCTTCGAAGCAGCGCAGCACATGGACGATGGCGTCGACTTCGCGAATGTTGGCCAAAAACTTGTTGCCCAGGCCTTCACCCTTGGAGGCGCCGCGCACCAGGCCGGCGATGTCGACAAAGGCCATGCGTGTGGGGATGATCTCTTTCGACCCGGCCACTTCAGCCAGTTTGCGCATACGCGGATCGGGAACCGCGACCTCGCCGGTGTTGGGCTCGATCGTGCAGAACGGGTAATTCGCAGCCTGCGCGGCAGCGGTGCGCGTCAGTGCGTTGAACAGGGTGGACTTGCCGACATTGGGCAGTCCGACGATACCGCATTTGAAACCCATGGAATTGCTGTCCTTCACGTAGATACTTGCGGCTTTGTATGGATGTGACGTGCCGCGTCAAGGGGCGAGCAGCGCTAACCGTCGGCGAGGCCCGACAAAAGGTCCGGATTGACCTGTGGTTGGTCCTGCGGGAGGCCACGTTGCCCCGATATTTGTTCCATCAAGCCAAGAAGCTCTCTATAGCGCGATGCCGGGGCGAAAGACATCGTTGCGGGGAGGGCTGCCGAATTTTCTTGCGTATTCCCGGCTGAATTGGGTGGCGCTCTCATAGCCCACCTCATAGGCGGCGGAAGACACCGAATGCCCGTCCATGGCGATCAGCCGACGCGCCTCCATCAACCGCAGATCCTTCTGGTACTGGAGCGGGGTGGTTCCGGTGATCTGCTTGAAATGCTGATGGAACGATGACGGACTCATGCCAGCTTCATCGGCAAGTCCGGCCACGGCCAGGGGGACGTGGTAATCGGTCTGGATCCTGCCAATGGCGCGCGATATCCGGCTGGCATGGCTGTCGCGCTGCATCAGTTGCCGGAGCATGCCGCCATGATTGGCCATCAGCAGCCGGAAATGGATTTCCTTGAGTATCAGGGGGCCATTACCTTGGCTTCGACAGGATTATTTGCGAGGGCGAAGTAGCGTCCAACCGCCGCGACAAGAGCTGGCTCGGCGGCGCTTGCGGCAAGCGGTTTGGGTTGGCGCTGCTCGGCGAGCGCGGTTCCGACGTCCTCGACGAGGCTGCGCAGGATCGCGATATCCAGCCCGATGATGATTGCCAGATATGGGTGCTGCGGGCTGGCTTCGATAACCCGCGCCATGACTGGCAGGTCATGGCTGACAATCAGGGACTCGCCGGTACCCGATATCACCGATCGGTCGCCGATCGTCACTTCCTTGCAGCCTTGCAGGTTCAGGCAGATCACCGGATTGTAAACCACGGCTTCAAACCGGCTCGGCTGGGTCTGGCGATGAACATAGAGGCCGACGATGTCGGTCGCGCGCCCCATAAGGGTATCAGTGCTGCTGCCGATGAATTCATCCACGCGTCGGGCCAGGTCGGGTATCGTCATGGGGCTGTCCTTTCGGCTTTCAGAGATAGAACATCAGGTGCATGGGGTCACGCTGGGATGTGAGGCTTTGGAGGATTGGGCAAAACTTGCGGAGAATCCGGCAGGCATGACGGCAGCCTTGCGGCTAGCTTGCACTCATCTCGAACCGCAGGAGCCTGACATGACCCACCCAATCGCACTTATCACCGGCGGCAGCCGTGGCCTGGGCCGCAACGCCGCACTTCATCTTGCCCGACAGGGCGCAGGCATCATCATCACTTATCTGTCGCGCGCGGAAGAGGCTGCCGCCGCTGTAAAGGATATCGAAGCCCTTGGCGGGACGGCCGCCGCCCTGCAGCTTGATACCGGAGACCTGGCCCAATTTGCAGGTTTCGCCGAGCAGCTTGCGCAAACACTGAAGAATCTGTGGGGGCGGGATCGGTTCGACTTTCTGGTCAACAATGTCGGCATGGGTATCCATGCCGCTTTTACCGATACCACCGAAGAGCAATTCGACACGCTGATGAATGTCCATCTCAAGGGCGTGTTCTTTATCACCCAGCGGTTGCTGCCGCTGCTCGAAGATGGCGGTCGCATTCTCAATGTCTCCACCGGTCTTGCGCGATTTAGCACGCCGGGATTTGCCGCCTATGCCGCGATGAAGGGCGCAATCGAGGTTCTGACCCGCTATCAGGCCAGGGAACTGGGCCCACGCGGCATTGCCGTCAACGTTATTGCGCCGGGCGCCATTGAAACCGATTTCGGCGGCGGCGCGGTTCGCGACAATCCCGATGCCAATGCCTTTGTCGCCGGCAACACGGCAATGGGGCGGGTCGGTCTGCCCGACGATATTGGCGAGGCGATCGCCAGCATGCTGCTTGGCGGCAGCCAATGGATGACGGCGCAGCGGATCGAGGTGTCGGGCGGAATGTACCTCTAGACTACCAGCGGTCGAGTCTGTGCCGATGGTAGTTCGGGAACTTGCGCAGTCGCCGGTTCCCGTGCCGCCATCTGGCGGATCAACCCGGCTGAAAGGTTTTTGTGGGATGCTTGCATTTGTCAGCCTTGGGAGAGAGCGCATGGAAACCGAGCTAGCCACCTGGCATTTTGTCGTCGCGGGCTTCGTGTTTGCCCTCATTGGCGTGTTTGCGCATGTGATCCGGGCGGTGTCCAACCTCTATCCGGACAAGCTGTCGGATACGCCGGCGGTCAATATTCTGGTCTCCAGCGGTTATAGCTGGGGGGACTATCTGTGGGGTACCGAGTTTGACGATGCGGGCTATTACAAGCTCGATAGCCTGCGAAACCTCAGGCTGTGCGTCACATTCTCGGTGCTTGGCGGTCTTGGTGCGATGCTGCTGGTCGATGGCGCCGGGCTCGGCATGGCCCATCTGATCGAAGCCGGCATCGGCGGCTTTGTCGATCTGTTCTGGCAGCGGATTGCTGAACTGAAAAGCTGAACCGCGCTCCTGCCTGCGTCTTCGGACGCGGATTGGCTACTTGTTGCCGCCCAGCAATTTTCTCAGCATTTCTGCCATCGGTCCCGATGCGGGCAAGGAGGGCTTGCCCTGTCGCGCCTGATGGATGTGCGATTTGGCCGCTGGCTTGGGCTTTGTTTCGGCAGCGACGTCGGGCTTGACCGGTTGTTTGGCCGGCTTGGCGGGTTTCGGCGCTGCCGAACCGGTGGCCAGCGCCAGCTTGTTGAGAAAACCTGCATCATCGCCGCGCGCCAGCAATTCGGCGTTGTCGGCAATTGCGTCCAGCAACGGCTCCAGCCATTCCATGTCCGACTTGGCGAAATCGCCCAGCACATAAGGGCTGACACGGTCCTTGTGTCCGGGATGGCCGATGCCGATCCGGAGCCGCTTGTAGTCCTTGCCGCAATGGGCATCGATTGATTTGAGCCCGTTATGACCACCATTGCCACCGCCTGTCTTGAGCTTGAGCTTGCCGGGCGCCAGATCGAGTTCGTCATGGATGACGATGATGTCGGAAGGGGCGAGCTTGTAGAACCGCATGGCTTCGCCAACGCTGTCGCCCGACAGGTTCATGAAGGTCATCGGCTTGAGCAGCAGGACTTTCTCGCCGGCAAGTGTGCCTTCGGCGATTTCACCCCGGAATTTTTTCGAAAACCCGGAAAACGAATGGCGGCGGGCAATTGCGTCCGCCGCCATGAAGCCGACATTGTGCCGGTTTCTAGCGTATTGAGAGCCCGGATTTCCAAGTCCCGCGATAAGCAGCATGGATCCTGATCCTCAAAAAAACGCCGAAACGGCTTATTCTTCGGTTTCGCCTTCAGCTTCGCCTTCGGCTTCATCGGTGGCGGCGTTGTCGTCGCTCTTGAGGCCTGCAGGTGATGCGATGGTGGCGATGGTAAAGTCGCGATCGGTGATCGTCGGCTCAACACCTTCGGCCAGCTTCACATGCGAGATGTGAATGCCGTCGCCGATTTCCAGACCGGTGAGATCGACGATGATCGAATCGGGGATCGCATTGGCAGGGCACTGGCACTCGACCGTGTGGCGCACAACGTTGAGAACGCCGCCGCGCTTGAGGCCGGGCGATGCTTCTTCGTTCTGGAAGTGAACCGGGATTTCGACGGTCACGCGGGTGTTCTTCGAGATGCGCAGGAAATCCACGTGCATCAGGAAGTCACGTACCGGGTCAAGCTGGTAGTCCTTGGGCAGGACGCTGTACTTCTTGCCGTCGACCACGATGGTGGCCAGCGTGGTCATGAAGCCACCAGCATGGATCTTCAGGGTAACATCCTTGCGCGAGAGCGCGATGGAAACCGGCTCTTGCTTGTCACCATAGATGACAGCGGGAATCAAACCGTTGCGGCGAAGTTCACGGGCGGACCCCTTACCAACCCGTTCGCGCGCCTCGGCCTTAAGCTCATATGCAACTTTGCTCATGGCAAGTCCTTTCGAGGTTCTATTTGGGGCTGCTTCCGGGTGGCCGGCTTGCGCTGGTTCCAAAAAGCATCAAGCGCCGTTGCCGGCGCCTCATCCGCGTTGCCTCCAAGGGTGTCTGCACGGACGTGGCCGCTATAACCGAGCACCCGCGCAAATGCAAGGGATCGGGCCCGTCGGGCGTGGCGCCGTGGCATGCCGGCAAGAGGCGCGGCTTGGTATTTGCGCTCTGCCGCACCGTTACGACGATCAGGCGAATTGACGCAGCATCCGGTGATGGCTAGATTCACCGCACGGGGATAACCGGAACTCCTGTCGAGAGCCTTGGCTCCAAGCTCCGCAATACATGCAAATGCTGCGGAGCCGCAACATGTCACAAATTCATGGTCAATCCACTTTATTGTCCGCCGAACTAGCCGCAATCGCCGCGGAACTGACCATCGACGGTGTCAGGAAACCGCCGGCGCGGGCGATCTCCGGGCTGATGATTGCCGGCTCTGTCTGGCGACATCCGTTTGGTGCAGAGCGATGGGCCAACGAATTCAGGGGCAGGGTAGTGGCAGTCTATTGCGTTCACGGGCACGAGGTGAGCCAGGCGGTGTGCGGGGTCCTCAAAGAGCAGGGTGTAGAAGCCGTTGTCCTGACAGGCGGTTTTGAAGCCTGGAAGGATGCGGGTCTGGTGGTTGAGCCGGTGGAAGCCACCGATGCGTGAGGATAAGAGCTCACAGCCCTCCTACGGTGAAATGTTTCGCGTCTTCGGGCGCATTGGTCTGTTGTCGTTCGGCGGTCCTGCCGGCCAGATCGCGCTGATGCACCGGGAACTGGTCGAAATCAGGCCATGGCTGGATGAGCCACGGTTCCTGCACGCGCTTAATTTCTGCATGCTGCTGCCGGGCCCGGAGGCGATGCAGCTTGCCACCTATTCGGGCTGGCTGATGCGCGGCATAAAAGGCGGCTTGCTTGCCGGGCTGTTGTTCGTGTTGCCGGGCTTTGCCGTCATCATTGCGTTGTCGGCGCTCTATTTTCGCCATGGCGACCTGCCGGTGGTGGCAGGCATTCTGTTTGGTCTCAAGGCGGCGGTGCTGGCCATTGTCGTCGAGGCACTTGTGAAAGTATCCCGGCGGGCACTGAAATCGCGCTTCGCCTGGGCGCTGGCGATCTCGGCCTTGGTCGCCATTGCATTTTTGAAGCTGCCGTTTCCGCTGATCGTGCTTGGCGCCGGGGTGATCGGTATTAGCCGCTCGGCTGTGCGACGTGATGCGTCCTCGGTCGTTGTGATCGACCAGGATGATACCGGTCCGCTGGCCGGTCAGACGCTCCGCACATTGCTGGTCTGGGGGCTGATCTGGCTTGCACCGCTGGCGTTGCTTTCGTACCTGCCTGGCGTGCCCGAGGCCTTTGCCGCCATGGGCTGGTTCTTCTCCAAGGCGGCGATCGTTACCTTTGGCGGCGCCTATGCCGTGTTGGCCTATGTCGGCCAGCAGGCGGTCGAGGTGCATGGCTGGCTGATGCCGGGCGACATGCTGGCGGGGCTGGGGCTGGCGGAAACCACACCCGGGCCGCTGATCCTCGTGCTGGTGTTTGTCGGTTTTCTTGGCGGCGCGCGGGAAGCGGGCCTCGAGCCGCTTGTTGGCGGGTTGATGGGCGGGGCGGTGGCGTTGTTTTTCACCTTCGTGCCGTGTTTTTTATGGATCTTCATCGGTGCGCCGCATATCGAGCGGTTGCGCTCGGTGCAGTGGCTGTCAGCCGGCCTGTCGGCGATTACCGCGGCGGTGGTCGGGGTGATCGCTAACCTGGCGGTCTGGTTTGCGCTTCACGTGCTGTTCGGGTCGGTGGTGGAGACCAGGCTGGGGGCGTTGACTCTGCCTGTTGTCGATCCGGCAAGCCTTGATCTGGCCGCACTGGCAATCGCGCTCGGAGCGGGCGTGGCGCTGTTGCGCTTTCACGCCAATCTGTTTGTCGTGCTGGGTGGCGCCACGCTTGCCGGCGTGGCGGCGACGTTGCTTGCCTGAGTGATCAGTCGAACAGGCTGGAGACCGATTGTTCGGCGGCGGTGCGGTTGATTGCCTCACCCATCAGCGACGCCGTCGAGATGACCCGGATATTGTGGGCCGACTGGATGTCCTGAGTCGGCTGGATCGAGTCGGTGATCACCAGTTCCTTGAGCTTGGAGGAGGTGACACGGGCCACTGCGCCGCCAGACAATACGCCATGGGTGATGTAGGCCGTGACCGAAATCGCGCCATTGCCCAGAAGCGCTTCGGCGGCGTTGCACAGCGTGCCGCCGGAATCGACAATATCGTCGATCAGCAGACAATTCTTGCCGGCCACGTCGCCGATGATGTTCATGACTTCCGACTCACCCGGCCGATCGCGGCGTTTGTCGACAATGGCCAGCAGCGCATCCAGCCGCTTGGCGAGCGCGCGTGCACGCACCACGCCGCCGACATCGGGGGAAACCACCATCAGGCTCGAGTTCGGATAGTTTTCCTTGACGTCGCGCGACAGCAACGGAATGGCAAACAGATTGTCGGTCGGGATATCGAAAAAACCCTGGATCTGACCAGCGTGAAGATCGAGCGTCAGTACGCGGTCGGCGCCGGCCTCGGTGATCAGATTGGCAACCAGCTTGGCAGAGATCGGTGCGCGGGGACCGGGTTTGCGGTCCTGGCGGGCATAGCCGAAATAGGGCAGAACCGCCGTGATCCGCCGTGCCGAGGCGCGCCGGAAGGCGTCGATCATGATCAGCAGTTCCATCAGGTGGTCATTGGCGGGGTAGGACGTCGACTGAACAACGAAGACATCCTCGCCGCGCACATTTTCCTGAATCTCGACAAAGATCTCCTGATCGGCGAAGCGTCTGACGCTTGCCTTGCCGAGCGGCACATTGAGATAATTGCAAATGGATTCCGCCAAACGTCGGTTCGAGTTTCCTGCGAAAACCTTCATTTGGGACCGCCTGTCTTTTCGGCCGCGTCGCTTCATGCGCGCCAGTACGCATGGCGACGGGGCGCTAACCCGTTGGCCGCGTTTTAGCGGCGCTCGCGATGAATGCAAGCGCGCATCGGCCTTGCGCGCAATTTTTTTGTCATACTTTCTGCTGAACAGTGAAATGACGGTGCGTTGGCGGCTAACCGGATGTGGCGTCAGAAGCCGCGCCAGGCGGCATATTCGGCCATTGTGCGGGTTGCGATCCGCGCCATCACATCGGCCGGCACCGATGCCCATGGATCGCTTGCGCTGTCGGCGAAGGCTTCCTGTCCCTGGATACGGTGCTGCCTCGTGCCGGCCGAGTCGAGCACATCCCAGACATAGAATACCGTGGTTTGCCCATCGAAATTGTCGGCTGAGAAATAGCCTTTCAAGGCATGGTCGCCGCTGCTGTCGGCAGCGCTCAATATTACCAGGCCGCGATTGCGGGCCTCTGCCGCCAGTTGCCGCGAGAGCGGCGTGACCGCATTCACCGGCGCGCCGATTACCGGCATGAAACGGATCCTGCCGCGCACCTGTCCCGCAGGCAGAGAGGCGAGCGTAGAAGTCGCCGAAGCCGGGGCTGTGGAGGTTGGACTGGCCGGCGATGCGGGTGCCAACGCCTGATTGTCTGCGGACGGAAATGCAGCCGGCTCTCCGGGTGTCGTGTTTATAGCCTGTCCGCCGCTCGTCGGCGTGGCGCCGGGAATCGGCGCCAGAGCCAGCTCGGAGCTGTTGCAGCCGGCGATCGCGATGGTCGCGATGCTCAGGACGCCGATGGTTGTGATGCGTTTCAGCATGATGCCCGCCCGTTTTTCTCGCCTGTTATGAAAGCCCCGGGGCGAACCTGTCAATGCGCGCCAGTTCGGCCGCTGTTACTGCGGTGCAATGATCAGGCCCAGCGGTTTAGCCGAAAGCGATTCGGGTTCGGCCTCGGTGGTCAGGAAGGTCTGGCCCAGCGTCATGGCGGCGCCGGCTTCCGAATCCATGATGATCATGTGCACGAACAGCGTCATGTTGGGCGCAATTTGCAGCGGATTGCCGGCATGGAACATCTGGTGCTCCATCCAGCTCGGGGTAAACCGCGCGCCCACCGAATAACCGCAGGCATTGAGCCGGTGCCGTGTCAGGCCGCGATTGTCCATCACCTCGGCATGGGCGTCGAAGATATCGCCAAAGCTGGTTCCGGGCTTGAGGATTGCGGCGATGCTGTCGAGCGCTTCGCGGCAGGCCTCATAGAGTTCGACGTGGCGCGGCGTCGGCTCGCCGATAATGACGGTGCGCATCATGGCGGCGTGGTAGTGGGCATAGACGCCGGCCCATTCGAGCGTCAACTGGTCGCTGGCATCAAGCTTGCGCCGTCCGGCCTTGTAGCGGCACAGAAGCGCGTCTTCGCCCGAGCCGATGATGAATTCGTTGGCAGGATAATCGCCGCCGCCTGCGAACACTGCGGCCTGCATGGCGGCCAGAATGTCTGCCTCGTCGGCGCCGGGCTTGATCAGCGGTAGCGCGGCATCAAGGGCAGCGTCGGCGAGTTCAGCGGCGCGGCGGACATAGGCAATCTCTGCCGGGCTTTTGATCAACCGCAGGCGGCTGACCAGATAGGACGCATCGACCAGTTCAGCGAAGCTCTGCAGCTGGTTGTCCAGTTTGCGGCAATTGGCGCCGGTCAGGCCGTGGGTGTCGTATTCTACACCGATGCGTTCGCCCAGCAGATCGAGATCCGACAGGAGGTTCTTCAAGTCCAGCGCCGGGTCGGCGTTGGTCCGGTCGGTCCAGACCACGATTCGTTCGATGTTGGATGTGTGTCGTGCCTGGCGCAGGTCGGCGGAGCGGGTCAACAACGTCATGGTGCCGTCGGCCTTGACCACCAGGCATTGGAAAAAGCAGAAGCCGAAAGTGTCGTAGCCGGTCAGCCAGTACATGCTTTCCTGAGAGAACAGCAGCATGGCATCGAGCTTTTCAGCCTTCATGCTGGCGGTCAGCTTGTCCAGACGGCCGGCGTATTCGTCCTGTTCAAAATGCAGGGCCATGGGCGTCCTCCTTGATGGCGATGGCGGAAATTTGTCGTCCGTAATCGGGTTCGTTGCAATGGGTGGCGCGGCGATAGGAATACCACGCCTGTTCGTCGGCATAGGTGCACTGGGGCAGCATGGCTGCGTTCAGCCCGACCGAGCGCATCCGGTCGAGCGTCAGTTGCCTGAGGTCGAACATGGCGTGATCGGGGGTGTCGGACGGAATGAAATAGCGATCATGCGCCGGATCCCGGTCGAGAAAGCGGTCGACAAATTCGGGACCGACCTCGTAATTGGCCTGGCTGATCGAGGGGCCGAGCACCGCGGAGATGCGGCTGCGGACGGCGCCAAGGTGCTCCATGGCCAGGACTGTGTTTTCGACCACGCCGTCAAACGCGCCGCGCCAGCCCGCATGGGCAGCGCCGATCACGCCGGCCTCGGCATCGCAAAACAGCACCGGCCCGCAATCGGCGGTCAGTACGCCCAGCACCAGGCCGGGCGTTTGGGTGACAATACCATCGGCCTTGGGCCGCTCGGCGCGATTTTCCGCAGTGGCGACATGAACCGTGGGGGAATGGATCTGGTGAACGCTCACCAGCCGGTCAGACCCGAGGCCGAACCAGTTGCAAATCCGGGCGCGGTTTTCCGCCACATGGTTCTGATTGTCGTTTGAACCGAGTCCGACATTGAGGCCACGGTAGATCCCTTCCGACACGCCTCCGGCACGGCTGAAAAACCCGTGGGCAATGCGGCCATCGGCGGAGGTCTCGTCCAGAACTGCACTCCGGACCGGGTCGGGTCCGTGGCGGTCAACCGTCATGATTTGATCCTCTCCGAGGTCCCCGCCGGGACCGAATCCGCACACTGCTCTCGTTCGCGGGCGGGATCGTGGCTATCCGAAGGGCGTCTGTCAATTCGACTGTGTGTCTCGCTGCCAATTCAGTCAGGTCGCATTGCGGTCAAAGGGGGTAATCCGGACCGGCGCGCCACTGATCGCCAAGGCCTTGAAAAGCGCGCCCATTCGGCCTTCGCCTTCGCCGGCAAGGCGGTTGACCGCATCGCGGATCGCCGCCTGGGTCAAGCTGTCGCGGCCGGCCCCGAGCGCGCCTGCGCGCTCCACCAGCCCCAGTCCGACGAGAAGTTCGCCCTGGCTTATCGGCCGGTGCACATGCGCGCCAGAGGCAAGGGCCGCCTCGGCGAGTGCCTGAAAATCCACGTGGCTGGTCAGATCGGCTTTGCCGGGTCGCGTCAGAGGTGGGTCGTATTCGTGCCGGTAGACGGCCTGCAAGGTATCGCCAAAGGAGGTGACAAGGTGGCCATAATCGAGGATCAGCGCCGTGCCGCCATCGCGTGCGATCTTGGTTGCCACCGCCTGCATGACTGCTGATCGCGCTGGTGCCAGTTCGAAGGTTTCCCCCTCGGGAACGGCGTGTTCCTCGACTGGCAACAGGCTGGGGTCAAACCCGCCGGCGCCCAATCCGAAGGCCAGCTGACCGGTATCGTCAAGCCCGACCACGCGCTCGCGGAAGCCCTCGGCGGTCTTGACGAACTGGTGGATCGGGATGGCGTCAAACAGCTCATTGGCAACCATCAAGGTGAAGCCGTCGGGGATCTCTTCGAACGCCGTGTGCCAGGAAATCCGGTCCTTGATGCGCACCAGCGTCTGGCGCTGGACATCGCGCAACCGCTCGCTGGTCTCGACCATGTGAATGGTCGCGGTGGCGAACAGCTCCGGCGCAAGCCGTGAAATCACCCTGAGCGCATCTGACATCAGCGTGCCTCGACCTGGGCCGATCTCGACGATGCGAACATTTTTTGGGCTTGCCTGCGCTTGCCAGGCGTGGACCAGAAACACGCCGATCATTTCCCCGAACAATTGCGAGATTTCCGGGGCGGTGATGAAATCGCCGGAACGGCCGAAGGGTTCGCGGGCCTGATAATAGCCGTGTTCGGGGTCAGCCAGGCACAGTGCGAAATAGTCGGAAATCCGCAAGGGGCCACCCTCCTCGATGATGCGGACGATTTTCTGTGCAAGCGGTGTCATGTTTTGTGCATAGTGTGTCATGGCGCCCACCTTTTCCGGATACCTCAAACGCCTGGCCGGGCGGTTGCGCGGGATTTGGCGGTGACGACGGCCCACAAGCCAACGGCGATCATCGGCAATGAAAGCACCATGCCCATGGTTAACCAGCCGCCCGCGAGATAGCCGATATGGGCGTCGGGTTCCCGGAAGAATTCGACCACGATGCGCGCCATGGCGTAACCGATCAGGAACCAGCCGGCGATCAGTCCGGGCGATTTCAGCGCTTGCCGCCGATAGATCAGCAGCGCCAGTACCGCCAGCAGCAGCAGGCCTTCGAGACCTGCCTCGTAAAGCTGGGTAGGGTGGCGCGAAAACGGACCACCGGTGGGGAACACGAAAGCCCAGGGCACGTCGGTCAGGCGTCCCCACAATTCTGAATTGATGAAATTGGCGATCCGGCCGAAAAACAGTCCGGTGGGAACCACCGCGCAGACCACGTCGAACAGGCTGAAAACGGGAATATTGCGGCTGCGTGCAAACAGGATCATGGCCACCAGCGTTCCCAGCACGCCACCGTGGAATGACATGCCGCCGTTCCAGATTTCCAGCGCCCGCAGCGGATTGGCGGCAACGGCTGCCATGTCGTAGAACAGAATATAGCCGATGCGCCCACCCGCAACGATGCCGACCGTTGCCCAGACCAGGAAATCGTCGAGATCGAGCGGCGTGATCGGTGAACGGCCACCGGGCCAGAGCCGGTCATTGGCGGCTAGCCGCCTGGCATAACGCCAACCAAGCAGGATGCCGGCCACATAGGCCAGACCATACCAGCGGATCTTTACCGGGCCGAGCGCAAAGATTACCGGGTCGATATCCGGGAAGCTCATCAGCGAGAGCAGCGTGGCCGTGTAGTCCAAGGCGTAATCCTTCCTGTCCGGTTCATCATCCAGCGTGTCCTGGCTGGAACATGATACGGGTTTGAGGCAATTCTGGACCTTCCCGCCCGCGCGGTTTGCCGCTGCTGTATCGCATGTGAGCTTTGCGCAAGGCTTGCGGCCATCGCACGGCTTGCAACTGGCAGCCGGAGCGCTTACCTCAGGAAGATAAAGATTTGACCCCACCAGCCCCGACAAAAGGGATGAGGACCATGACCAGCGGACCGAACCGATTTCTCGACGAACTCGCCAAGCTGATGACCGATGCGGCGGGCGCCACCCAGGGTTTGCGCCGCGAAGCTGAAACCGCCATGCGCAGCCAGCTCGAACGGCTGATGAACTCGATGGATCTGGTCAAGCGTGAGGAATATGAGGCGGTTCGCGACATGGCAGTCAAGGCGCGCGAGGAAAACGACGCGCTTTCCGCCCGTCTCGCGGCGCTTGAAGCGAAGCTCGACGGAAAACCGTCCGCTGACGATGTTGCAACGGCAAAGCCGGCTGCGACCAAGCGGGCGCCACGCAAGAAGACCTGAACCACCCGGTCAGAGTGTTTTTCTTGTTTTTGCAGGCCTTTGCGCCTGTTGGTGCTGAGCCGGGGTGCCGGCAATTTCTTGTTGTCGCCACGACTTTAACTTCGGTGTGAAAGTCTTCCCAAGCGCACGGGACCAGCAACAGACATTATCTCGGATGAGCAATGCCGAAGACCTGTTCGGCATTGTTTTCGGACTCCGTAGCTCCAGCGATCACCTGATCTGTTCGGCTTACGCCTGCGCATGACAGTGTGCCCCCGAACTGCAGCCAGTGCCCTCCAAATTGCCGGGTCTTGTTGTCGGTATTTTCTCCCCGTCTGGACCTGAAGCAGGGCGACCGACGTGTCTTGGCGGGGTGGGTCGTTTTCAGCTCAGACAATCCAATGTTTTTTTGCACAGGCCATTGGCCGAACCCCAAGCATCAAAAAGCCTTTTGCGTGAGTCAGTTATGAGTCACGGCGGAATCAGTTTCGAGGCGTCGTCCACAGGCTGTCCCTGACAAAATGCAGCAGGGGGACTGGCGCTCGGACTCTGCATTTATACACTGATTCTAAATGATGATTCGGATCGGGCAGCAAACAACCCCGGTGGGAGTTGCGGTTGCGGGCCCCCAGGGACGGCGGTCGAGATCGTGCAGGAATTGCGTGTTTGCGGACACCGCCATGAGCGGATCGCAGGGCGCCAAAGGGAACTAGGTGGGGCATGAATCTTAGCAATATCGAATTCGAACGGCACTCTAATCCGGTAGACATGATCGAATTCGTGGCAGCGGCGAATGACTGGACGTTCGAGCGTTCGGGTGAACATGAAATCGCCATGACGGTCGAGGGGCACTGGACCGACTATCATGTTTCGTTTTCCTGGATGGAGGACTGCGAGGCGCTGCATATCGCCAGCGCCTTCGATATCAAGGTTCCCGACGTCCGCGTTACCGAGGTGATGCGGCTGCTCTCGCATGTCAACGGTCAGGTGCTGATGGGGCATTTCGACCTTTGGCAGCAGGAAAGTGTCATTATCTTCCGCCAGTCACTGTTGCTGGCCGGCGGCGCAGAACCCACCAACCGCCAGGTCGAGGTGTTGCTCTCCAATGCGCTTGATTCGTGCGAAGCCTATTTCCAGGCGTTTCAGTTTGTTGTCTGGTCGGGCATGGATGCGCACTCGGCGATGACGGCAGTAATGTTTGAAACCAAGGGCGAGGCCTGAGATGATTTCGCCTTCGACCCCTCTGGTTCTCGTCGGCGCAGGCAATATGGGCGGCGCTATGCTCAACGGCTGGCTTGATGCTGGCACCGATCCGGCGTCGATCCTGGTGATTGATCCCAAACCATCTGAGGCGATGGCGCAGCGGCTGGCCAAGGCCGGCGTGCGTTGCGAAAGCTCCCCACCCGCAGGCGTGACGGCGGGCGTGCTGATGCTCGCGGTCAAGCCGCAGATGATGGAAGCGGTACTGCCGGGGCTGACCGGGCTGGTGGGGCCGCACACTGTCAGCCTGTCGATTGCGGCGGGCAAGACCATCGCCTTTTTCGAACAATATCTGGGCGGCGCCGTGGTGCGCTCGATTCCCAACACGCCGGCCATGGTCGGCCGCGGCATCACCGGTGCGGTTGCCAATGCCGCCGTCAGCGCCGAAGCCCGGGCCGAGATCGATCGGCTGCTGTCGGTCTGCGGTCCGGTCGAATGGCTCGAGGACGAAGCCATGATCGATGCGGTCACGGCGGTGTCGGGCAGCGGCCCGGCCTATGTGTTTTATCTCGTCGAGTGCATGGCAGAGGCAGGCCGGAAATGCGGTCTGCCGGCGGACCTCGCCATGCGCCTGGCACGCGCGACCGTCACGGGGGCTGGTGAACTGATGCACCGGTCTCCGGACGGCGCCGCAACCTTGCGCCAGAATGTGACATCGCCCAACGGCACCACCGCTGCGGCGCTGGCGGTGCTGATGGCCGATGAAGGCATGCAACCGCTGTTCGACGCAGCGTTGAAGGCCGCCGCTGACCGATCGCGCGAACTGGCCGGTTGAACCGCCAATTTCCGAGCAGAGCAAGCAGGACTTCGCCATGAGCCAGACCATCGCCTGGGACGATTTCGAGAAAGTCGATATCCGCACCGGCACCGTGATTTCTGCCGAGCCGTTTCCCGAAGCGCGCAAGCCGGCGATCAAGCTCAGGATCGATTTCGGCTCGGAGATTGGCGAAAAGAAATCCTCGGCGCAGATCACCGAGCATTACACACCGCAATCGCTGGTCGGACGCCAGGTGCTGGCGGTGGTCAATTTCCCCCCGCGGCAAATCGGCCCGTTCATGTCGGAAGTGCTGACGCTGGGATTTGCCGACGCCAATGGTGCCATCGTGCTGGCCGCGACCGACAAGAACGTGCCCGACGGCGCGCGATTGATGTAGCGTCGAAGCAGGCTCGTATTGCCGTGCCTGCCACCGTCATCACCGCTCAGACCGGTAGCCGCACCGTCGCGCGCAGGCCGCCCATCGGGCTGTCGGACAACATCACGTCGCCGCCATGGCTGCGGGCGATGTCGCGGACGATGGCAAGTCCCAACCCGGTTCCTGTTTCATCCTGATTGCGTGATTCATCCAGCCGATAGAACGGCCTGAACACATCTTCGCGCGCTTCCATCGGGATCCCGGGGCCATCGTCGTCAATGGTGATGGTCAGCCATCTGCCGCGGTTCTGCACCTGGATTGCCACCTCGTCGGCATAACGCGAGGCGTTGGAAACAAGATTGGTGAGAAGCCGGCCAAAGGCGTTGGGCCGGACATTGATCGTGTCTTCACCTTCCACCGTCACCGTCACATTGGCTCCGCGCAGCCGGCCATCGGCGGCCACTTTCTCGACGGTGGTGTTGAGGCTCATGGTGCCGACATCTTCCTCGGCTTCGCCGCGGGCGAAGGAGAGATAGCTGTCGAGCATCGACTGCATGTCGTCGATGTCCTTGTTGAGGGCGTCGAGTTCCGGCCCGTCACTGACCAGTGCCAGTTGCAACCGGAACCGGGTGAGGATGGTGCGCAGATCGTGGCTGACACCCGACAGCATGGCCGTGCGCTGCTCAATCTGACGCTCGATGCGTTCGCGCATCTTGATGAAGGCTAGGCCTGCGCGTCGCACTTCGTCGGCGCCGCGCGGGCGGAAGTCGTCGGGCATGCGCTGGCCCTTGCCGAAACTTTCCGCCGCCTGGGTGAGCTTCAGGATCGGACGGATCTGGCCACGCAAAAACAGGATGGCGATGCCCAGCAGCACCAGCGAGGTGCCGACCATCCACAACAGGAAAATATGGGTATTGGAGGCATAGGCCTGGCTGCGCTTGGCGAAGATCCTGAGGATCTTGTCCTCGAGCTTGATCCGCACCTCGACAATGTTGGAATTGCCCACCGTGTCGATCCAGAACGGCAGCTTGATCTGGCGGGTGATCTCCTCAGAGAGGATCTGGTCGAGAATCGAGAAAAACGGCTTGGGCCGCGGCGGCGGCAGGTCGCCGGCGGGTTCAATGGCGATCGACAGCTCCAGCCGTTCGCGGGCGATGCGGGTGATGTTTTCGTAGGTGGTGTCCTGGGGAAAGGTATCGAGGATGTCGATGATTGCGGCGATGTCACGGGTGACCGCCATCGATAGCCGTTGCGTTACTGTCTGCCAGTGCCGTTCCATGAACACAAAGGCGATCACCGATTGCAGCAGCACCATCGGAATGATGATGATCAGCAGCGCCCGGGCATAGAGCCTGGTCGGGATCCGCCGGGTGAACCAGCGCGTCAGTCGGCGAATGCCGCTCGGGGGGTAGCGTTCATATTCCCGGCGAATGGAATCGATGCTGCTCATGCTCTGACGCCTCACTCCCCGCGGGTCTATGTTTCGGCGAGACCGGCCGCCTGATTGCTTATAGCGTCGAGTGGGGGAACAGGGCTAGGGCTTGCGGAAGGGCGATGCAGAAATCGACGCCGATTATATAATTCCGCATCAGAGCGAGCATTGGCTTGCCATTTCAACCGAGTTGCTTGATATTTCATATGTTGAAGTGTGAATGAACCAACTGGGAGGATTGGCCATGCAAGATCATATCGACAATTCCGTTTCGCGACGTTCGTTTTTAAGAAAGGGCACGATGCTTGGCGGCGTCGCCGCGGCGGGCGCCTTGTCCGCGCCTGCAGTGCTGGCGCAGGCGCCATTGGTCGTGAAGATGCAGACTTCGTGGCCTGCCTCCGACATCTGGATGGATTTTGCGCGCGAATATACCACCCGCGTGGAGGAAATGTCCGGCGGACGCCTTCAGATTGACCTTCTGCCTGCCGGCGCGATCGTCGGCGCGTTCCAGGTCATGGATGCCTGCAACGATGGTGTTCTGGATGCGGCTCATACGGTGCCGGTCTACTGGTACGGCAAATCCAAGGCAGCATCGTTCTTCGGCACCGGCCCGGTCTTCGGCGGATCGGCCACCACGATGCTCGGCTGGTTCTATCAGGGCGGTGGTGCAGAGCTTTACCGCGAACTGACGCAGGATGTTCTTGGCCTCAATGTCTATGGCTACATGGGCATGCCGATGCCCGCGCAGCCGTTCGGCTGGTTCAAGGGCGAAGTGAATACAGTCGCCGATATCCAGGGGTTCAAGTATCGCACCGTTGGCCTGGCGGCCGATCTGCTGCAGTCGATGGGCATGTCCGTCGCCCAGCTTCCGGGCGGCGAAATCGTTCCATCCATGGAGCGCGGCGTGATTGACGCCTTCGAATTCAACAACCCTTCGTCCGACCGTCGGTTCGGCGCTCAGGACGTGGCCAAGAACTACTATCTCTCGTCCTACCACCAGGCGTCCGAAGCCTTCGAGTTCATCTTCAACAAGGACTTCATGGATGATCTCGAGCCAGACCTTCAGGCGATCCTGAAATATGGTGTCGAGGCCTCGGCGACGTCGAACCTCGCGCTTGCGATGCGCGAATATTCGAAGGACCTGGCGGAACTGCAGTCCGATGACGGCGTCACGGTGCACCGGACGTCGAAGGAAATCCTTGCAGCGCAGTTGGACGCCTGGGACACGCTCATTGCCGACCTGGAAGGCGATGCCTTCAACAAGAAGGTTATGGACAGCCAGCGTGCATGGGTCGAGAAGGTCGCTTATTACGAACTGATGAACGCGCCGGACCTGGGCCTGGCCTATGAGCACTACTTCCCGGGCAAGCTGAAGATGTAACCCTGACCGGCTAATTGCTTCAATGATCCGGCGGACAATGTTTCGCCGGATCTCACTGGCTCGGAAAAGTGGTTGAACATGATTCAATATATCCGTTTTGCCGACACCTTGTCGGCGGTTTTCGGCAAGGCTTTCGCCTGGCTGATCATCATGATGGCTTTCGGCACGGGATATGAAGTCGTCTCGCGTTACCTCTTCAACGCTCCTACGCCCTGGGCGCTCGACATCTCCTTTATCATGTACGGATCGCTGTTCATGATGGGCGGTGCCTATACGCTGTCGCGCGGCGGTCATGTGCGAGGTGACTTTGTCTATCGTCTCTGGCGTCCGCAGACTCAGGCAAAAGTGGATCTGGTGCTTTACCTGCTGTTCTTCTTTCCCGGCGTTACGGCGCTGATCGTGACCGGCTGGAAATATGCCTCGCGTTCCTGGAGTTATGGCGAGGTCAGCGTCAACAGTCCCGCGGGCATCCCGATCTACCAGTTCAAGACGGTAATCATGGCCGCTGGCATTCTCTTGTTCATCCAGGGGATTGCCCAGGTTTTCCGCTGCATCGTCTGCATTCGCACCGGCGAGTGGCTCGTGGCTGATGAAGACGTGCAAGAGACCGAAGACCTGATTATGCAAAAGGCCAACGAGGCCGAGACAGGCGGCCACGTATGACCGATCCCCAAATTGCCCTGATGATGCTGGGCCTGTTCATCTTCATGGTGTTCCTGGGCTTTCCGATCGCTTTTACGCTGATGGCCATGGGCATCGGCTTTGGCTACTACGCTTATTTTGATCCGTCACGGATGTGGCGCTCCTATTTTCGCCTCGATGAGTTGGCGAGCATCTGGGACAGCGTATCCCTCTGGATAGATGGGCTGTTTAACAACCGTATCTTCGACCTCTTCATCAACCAGACCTATACGGTGATGTCCAACGAGGTGCTGACCGCGGTGCCGTTGTTCCTGTTCATGGGGTACATCGTCGAGCGCGCCAACATCGTCGACCGGCTGTTTTCCACGCTCAATCTTGCCTCCAAGCGGATTCCCGGATCGATGGGCGTTGCCGCGCTGATCACTTGCGCACTGTTCGCCACCGCCACCGGCATTGTTGGCGCCGTGGTCACGCTGATGGGCCTCCTGGCGTTGCCTGCGATGCTGAAAGCGCGCTACGATCCGGCCTTCGCCTCGGGCATCATCTGCGCCGGGGGCACGCTTGGCATCCTGATCCCGCCATCGATCATGCTGATTGTCTATGCAGCGGCGTCGGGGGTTTCCATCGTCAAGCTCTATGCCGGCGCGCTTCTGCCCGGCTTTACGCTGGTCGGCCTCTATCTCGTCTATATCGTCGGCCGCTCAATCCTTCAGCCGAGTGCGGCCCCGCGTCCAACAGATGATGAAGTGCCGGACGTTCCGATCGGACGGCTGCTGTTTCTGATAGCCACCTCATTCTTCCCGTTGGCATTTCTGATCCTGTCGGTGCTGGGCTCGATCTTGTTCGGCTTGGCAACACCAACGGAGGCAGCCTCGATTGGTGCGCTCGGCGGCATGGGTCTCGCTATCGCTTATCGGGCCATGACTTGGCAGCGGTTGCGCGAAAGCGTTTATCTGACGGTGCGGACCACGGCGATGGTGTGCTGGCTGTTTGTCGGCTCCTACGTCTTCTCCTCGGTGTTTTCGTATCTCGGTGGCGAACAGGTTATCTCGGAATTCGTCACGGGTCTGGACCTGACGCCGTTCCAGTTCCTGCTTCTGGCTCAATTGATCATATTCTTGCTGGGGTGGCCGCTGGAGTGGTCGGAGATCATCATCATCTTTGTGCCGATCTTCCTGCCGCTGCTGGCGATCTTCGACATTGATCCGCTGTTCTTCGGCATTCTTGTCGCGCTCAATCTGCAAACGTCGTTTCTGACGCCACCGATGGCCATGTCAGCCTATTATCTCAAGGGGATAGCGCCCCCGGAGGTGAAGCTGACGCAGATCTTCACCGGGGTCATGCCGTTCTTGTTGATGGTCTTCATCTGCATGGCGCTGATGTATGCCTACCCGCAGATCGTCTACTACCTGCCGGAACGCTTCTATGGCCATTGATCCCATGGCTATAATTGGCCTGAGTGCTTTGGAGGCGCGGGACAGGATGGCCAGTGGTGCGCTGGCTGCCGCCGACTACATGCGGGGCTGTCTCGAGCGGATTGCGGCAATGGACGGCGAAATCCAGGCATTCGAGTGGTTCGATGCGGATTTCGCCATGCGCCAGGCCGAAGGCGCGGACGCGCACCGCAAATCGGGCAGGCCCATCGGGCCGTTGCACGGTCTGCCGGTGGCGTTGAAGGATATCATCGACACCCGCGGCATTCCGACCGCCAATGGCACCGCGCTTGACGCCGACCGCGTTCCCGAGCGCGACGCGGGGATAGTCGAGAAGCTACGCGCTGCAGGCGCCATCATCATCGGCAAGACGGTCACCACCGAACTTGCGCTGATGCATCCGGGCAAGACCCGCAATCCGGTCAATCCGGCGCATACGCCCGGTGGCTCGTCCTCGGGCTCTGCCGCTGCAGTTGCTGCGGGCATGGTGCCGCTGGCCGTCGGTACCCAAACAGGCGGTTCGGTGATCCGGCCTGCCGCCTTCTGCGGCGTCACCGGCTTCCTGCCATCGACGGGCAGCATCCCACGCACCGGCATCCTGGCGCAATCGCCAACGCTTGACCGGGTCGGGGTCTTCGCCCGTTCGGTCGAGGACGCGGCGCTACTGGCCGAGGTACTGTTCGGCCATGATGACCTCGACAAGGCGACAATGCCGGCGCCGCATCCACGACTGCTCTCGGTTGCGTCAACCGACGCGCCGGTGCGACCACAATTTGTGTTTGTCCGCACACCTTACTGGCACAAGGCGAGCCAATCCTGCCAACTGGCGATGGAGGAATTGGCCGAACATCTAGGTGATGGCTGTTTCGAGATCGGTCTGCCGGATGCTTTCGCTGAAGCGGCAAGCATGCGCGAGCGGATAAATCTGGCGGAAATGGCCAAATGCTACCATCGCTATGCCCGTGACGGCGGCGTCCGCTTGTCGCCGCAACTCTCCGAAGCTCTCGAGAGGGGCAGCAAAATGCCGGCGCGCGACTACATTGCGGCGCTTGACTGGCCCGATTATCTCTATGCTGCGCTCGGCGAGATTTTCCAGCGCTGCGACGCAATCATCACACCCGCCGCAACCGGCCCTGCGCCACGGGGGCTGGAGAGTACCGGCGATCCGGTGTTTAATGCCATCTGGACGCTGTGCGGCACGCCAGCCATCACCTTGCCGCTGTTTTCCGATGCGGATGGAATGCCGATGGGTGTGCAACTTGTCGGACCGCGCGGCGGCGACGGTCGCCTGCTCAGAACCGCCAGGTGGCTGGTGAAGCATCTCGAAACCGACGGCCAGGGAGACTAGAGATCATGGAACGGATTCTGACGATCATCGCCTTCATCGTGCTTTGTGGCTTTCTCGGTGTACTGGTCTTCAAACTGCCAAGGCTTGATCTCGGCGCTATTGTCGCGATCACAGTGGCGATGGCTTTCTACGACCTGTTCATCCACAAACGGCCAGCACCCTAACGTACCGTTCTGTCTATCGCGCTGTAGCAGTTCGAAGTAAGACAGGTACGGTATCGGTCAAATTGATCCTTCCGGACGGATGCATCAGGTCGATGTTTCCACGCTCAGCCGGTAGCCGATGCCGCGGACGGTTTGCAGCCACACCGGGTTCGCCGGGTCTTCCTCGATCTTGCGGCGCAGACGGTTGATCTGAACGTCGATGGTGCGCTCGCCGACCTCGATATCCCCGGCGACGAGCTCATGGCGGGGCACGGTTTCACCGGCGTTTTCGGCGAAGGTGACCATGATCTCCCGCTCACGGTCGGTGAGTCGGACGATCTCGCCGGATTTCTTCAACTCGCGGCGGGCGATGATGAAGGTATAGGGACCGAACACCACCTGCTCGACCTTGGGTGTGGCCGGCTGGCCGCCGCGCTTGAGGATGTTGTTGATCCTGAGTACCAGCTCGCGTGGGTTAAACGGCTTGGGCAGATAATCATCTGCGCCGGCTTCAAGCCCGTCGATCCGGGCCTCGCCCTCGGCCAGCGCGGTGAGCATCAGGATCGGCACCGTCTTGATCTCGCGCAGCGAGCGGGTCAGCGACAGTCCGCTTTCGCCCGGCATCATCACATCGATGATCAACAGATCGAAATCGATGCCATCGAGTTTGCGCCTTGCCTCGGCTGCGTCTGCGGCGGTGGTGACCCGGAACCCCTGTTCGGTCAGATAGCGCGACAGCAGATCGCGAATACGGGTGTCATCGTCTACGACAAGCAAATGGGCGGCGTCATCGCCCGGCAATGGGGTAGTCATCGCATATGCTCCTGTTTCGCCTCGTAGCGGCCCTTGGCCTCGCACCCCGGTTCGGAGTTTATCATGCCGGAGAGAAATGCAGTTACCGCCTGACGGCCATTGTCATCCAAGTTTTGCAGTGCATGGGCGATGCGGCGAGACTGTGGCCTTGCCAGTTCCAGCGCCAGTTTGCGGCCCCGATCAGTGGGGTAGAGGCGCCGCTGACGCCGGTCTTCTGGGCCGGCGACCTGGGTAATATAGCCGCTGTCGATCAATTGCTTGAGCACCCGTGCCAGCGATTGCTTGGTGATCTTGAGCGTTTCCAGCAGTGCCGCCACGGTCAGTCCCGGCTCGCGGTTGACGAAGTGAACCACACGGTGATGGGCGCGGCCGAATCCGGACTGGTCGAGGATTGCGTCGGGGTCGGAGGTGAAGTCGCGATAGGCGAAAAACAGCAGCTCGATGATCTCGAAATCGATACCCTCGATTTCCTTCATCGGGCTCACGAGAATTTCGTCTGAGTCGGGATTGATTGCGCCGGTACGGCTCATGGCGATCTTTCCTTTCGAATATGTCAGCTATGTTGACATAATTTGCGGTGATTGCTAGCTTTGAAATGCGCACGAGCCAAATTGGCCCCGTCCGCCGGCTTGCCAATGCCCGTTTCCGGTGCCTGATTTGCGGCGCCTGGCCTCACGGTCACCGACACCGGCTTCACATTACGATTATCGCGGCGGCAGGCCGCCCGGAGGAAACGAGATGGCGTCCGTACCTTTTGATCAACTAGAAGGCGAAATCTGGTTCAACGGCGCGTTCGTGCCGTGGAAAGATGCCAAGATTCACGTGCTGACCCATGGCCTGCATTATGCCAGTGCCGTGTTTGAGGGCGAGCGTGCCTATGGCGGCGAGATCTTCAAGCTGACCGAACATACCGAACGGCTGCACACGTCGGGGGAAATCCTCGGCTTCAAGATTCCATACAGCGTCGCCGAGATCGACCAGGCCTGCACCGAGCTGTTGAAGCGTCAGGGCTTTACCGATGCTTATGTTCGGCCGATCGCCTGGCGTGGTTCGGAGATGATGGGCGTCTCGGCGCAGCAAAGCCGGATCAACCTGGCCATCGCCATCTGGCAATGGCCGAGCTATTTCAAGCCGGAAGAGCGGATGAAGGGGATTCGCCTCGACATCGCCGAGTATCGCCGTCCCGATCCGCGTACGGCGCCGTCGCGCTCGAAGGCCGCCGGTCTTTACATGATCTGCACGCTGTCGAAACACCGGGCCGAGGAGCGCGGTTATGCCGATGCCCTGATGCTCGACTGGCGCGACCAGGTGGCCGAAGCCACCGGCGCCAACGTGTTCTTTGTCAAGGACGGCAAGATTCACACGCCAACACCGGACTGTTTCCTCGACGGTATCACCCGTCGCACGGTGATCGATCTGGCCAAAAGGCGCGGGTATGAAGTGATCGAGCGGGCGATCATGCCCGACGAACTCGACAGCTTCGAGCAATGTTTCCTGACCGGCACCGCCGCCGAGGTGACGCCGGTCTCCGAGATCGGGCCGCACAGCTTTACGGTCGGCGAGATCGCCCGTAATCTGGTCAACGACTACATGGCCGAGGTTCAACCCAAACAGGCAGCTGCCGAATAATCTTCGGCATCGCCTGCAGGCCGGCCGGCGCTTGTACCGGGGCGCCGGCGGTTTGGCCTGATGAAGTGAAAAAAGGCGGCCTTCCGGAAGGAGGCCGCCTTTACTTGTTTGTAGATGAGGCCGTTATTTCTTCATGTTGCTCATCACCATGCCGACGATGCCGGCCAGCAAGCCGCCACCGGCAACGCCGCCCACAGCATCGCCGAGCACGCCTGACAAGGCACCCATGTCACCGCCAAGTACGCTGAGCAGTAAACCGCCGCCGACACCACCGACCGCACCAATGACGGATCGACCAACAGGGCTCAACGCTGCTTGTTTAAGTGCTGCGCCAACAGCATTGCCGCCGATCGCGCCGCCGACCAGTTGAATAATAATAGGAAGAAGAGCTTCCATTCCGTAATCCCTCTTGTTGTTATCTCCCGCCTTATCGTGACGGAGCAAGAGTTGAGGCCGGAACAAGGCTTAAGTCAATTCCGCCCCGGCGTTGTACATGGGTTATTCGGCGGCATCGATCAAAACCCCGCGGCGAATCTGGTCTTCCTCGATTGATTCAAACAACGCGCGGAAGTTGCCTTCACCAAAACCTTCGTCGCCCTTGCGCTGGATGAATTCGAAAAAGATCGGCCCGATCACCGTCTTGGAGAATACCTGCAGCAGGATCTTGGTCATGCCGCCATCAACCACGCCTTCGCCGTCGATCAGGATGCCGTGCTTCTTCATCCGCTCGATCGGCTCGTCGTGGCCATGCACCCGTGTTGTCGACTGCGCGTAATAGGTGTCGGGCGGGCCGGGCATGAACTTGACGCCCTTGCCGGCTATCCAGTCGGTTGCCTCGTATATGTCATCGGTGCCCACGGCGATGTGCTGGATGCCCTCGCCATTATATTTGCGCAGGAACTCCTCGATCTGGCTCTTGTCGTCGGTTGATTCGTTGAGCGGGATGCGGATCCGGCCGCAGGGCGAGGTAATGGCGCGGGAGACCAGGCCGGTCAGCTTGCCTTCGATGTCGAAGAAGTGGATCTGCTTGAAATTGAACAGGTCGCGGTAAAAATCCCACCACTTGTCCATGTTGCCGCGGATGACATTGTGGGTCAGGTGATCGAGATAGTAAAAGCCTGCGCCTTCCGGTTTCGGGTCGCGCTCGCCCAACCAGTCGAAGTCTGCGTCATAGACCGAGCCCTCGTCGCCCCAGGTGTCGACAAAATAGAGCAGCGACCCGCCGATGCCGACAATCGCCGGCACATC
Source organism: Hoeflea algicola (assembly GCF_026619415.1). Taxonomy (NCBI): domain Bacteria; kingdom Pseudomonadati; phylum Pseudomonadota; class Alphaproteobacteria; order Hyphomicrobiales; family Rhizobiaceae; genus Hoeflea; species Hoeflea algicola. The sequence goes on along the minus strand of NZ_JAOVZR010000001.1, from coordinate 1,989,843 downwards.
CAGCGTCTTGTCGTCACCGGTATATTCCTCGGCCCCCTTCGACACCGCATGGGCGAGTGCCTTTTTGGCGTCGGCGACGCGCCAGGCCATTGACGGCGCGCAGGGGCCATGGGTGGTGACGAAGCGGTCGGCAAACGAGCCCTTTTCGGCATTGAGAATGTAGTTGATGTCGCCCTGGCGCCAGACGGTGATTGCCTTCTCGCGATGACGGGCCACTGGCTGATAACCCATGCGGGTAAACAGCGCTTCCAGCTTTTCGGGCTCGGGATGGGCGAATTCGACAAACTCGAAACCGTTGGTGCCGGCCGGGTTGTCTTCCGAAATTTCCGCGCGTGGCGCATCGTGGGGGAACGGGCCCATCATGTCACTCCTCTATGCTCGCGCGGATCATGATCGCCCACGCTTGTTGACTGATGCGCATGATGCTGCATATTTGATGCAAGGTGCATGCATATGGCGCGCAAATTGATTGATGTGCGCATCTTTCATGCATACAAAGACGATAATGGAGGCTTGTTGTGCATCTGGATGAATTCGACCGCAAGCTGCTCAGACTGTTGCAACTGGATGGCCGGCTGACCAACAACGAGTTGTCGCAGAAGATCAATCTGTCTGCCTCGCAATGCTCGCGTCGGCGGACCCGTCTGGAGCAGGAGGGCTTCATCAAGGGCTACCGCGCCGATCTCGATCGTGAAAAACTCGGGGTCGGTATCGTCAACCTGATAACGGTGACATTGGCGACGCACAATCGCGACAACGCCCAGCGCTTTGCTCGTCTGGTCGGCGGCTTGCCTGAGGTTTTGGAAGCCTACTCCCTAACCGGCGAGATGGATTACATCATCAAGGTGGTGACACCGGACCTGCGCAGTCTGTCAGCCTTTGTCAGCGACGTGTTGCTGCCGCATGAATCTGTCCAGCACGTCAAGACCGCGATCGTGCTCGATACCCTCAAGGAGGGCGGCGCCTTGCCGGTTTGAGCGGTGCAGGTGGTTGGCTCGACCTGCACCGAGCCGGTTGCCGGGACACGTTGCTGCTTTACATTCGGTCGGGGGTGCCTATCTGGAGCGGAACGATAACAAAGCCGGGACGTTGGCTGGCCGCGGGCTTTGGTGCCTGCTGTAATCACATGGGATCATTTGCAGCGTTCGTTGTGGGTTTGTCGGGTGCGCTAGGTTGAGGCAAATCAAAGGGGTTTTGACGCAGCATGGATGAAATAAAGACGGTGGCATCGGATTTCCAACTGGCACAATTGTGGGATTCTGGAGGCGAGGCCCTGAAGAGCTTTCAACTCTTGGTGCTGACCTATTCGGTGTCGGTGCTGGGGGCGATCGTGATTCTGATCGCCGGCTGGATCATCTCGCGGCTGCTTGGTCGCTGGGTCCGCAGCTTGCTCACACGCACGCGCCGTGTCGATGAAACGGTTGTTGGCTTCTTTTCGGTGTTTGTCCGTTATGCGGTGCTGGTGGTGGTCGCCGTCATGGTGCTTGGCCAGTTCGGGGTGCAGACGGCGTCGATCATCACCGCGCTGGGTGCTGCCGGATTGGCGATCGGTCTGGCGCTGCAGGGCACTTTGCAGAACATCGCCGCTGGCATCATGCTGCTGGTTTTGCGCCCCTTCCGGGTCGGCGAATATGTCGATGCCGGCGGTATTGCTGGTACGGTGCAGGAAATCGGGCTGTTTGCCACCGAAATGAAAACCTTCGACGGGCTGTACCGGATGGTGCCCAATTCGCTGTTGTGGAACGTGCCGGTGACGAATTACTCGCGGCGACCGGAACGGCGTTACGATCTTGTCATCGGTATCGGCTACGAGGATGACATTGAAAAAGCTCAGGGCGTTCTGATGGACCTGGCCCGGGCAGAGGAACGGATATTGGCGGATCCGGAACCCGACGTATTCGTTTCCGAGCTTGGCGACAGCGCGGTCTCGGTGACCTTGCGTTACTGGACCAGTTCCGCGAACTGGTGGGTCACCAGCCGCGACATGACCAAGGCTGCCAAGGTCGCCTTTGATAAGAACAACATATCGATCCCGTTCCCGCAGATTTCCTATTCTGGGTCACTGGCAATCGAGAAACCGGATCAGCAATAAACACCTGGCTGCCTCGCATCGGCGAGGGGGTGACAATGGAGCGCCTGACGTTCACTTTGCGCGGCACCGAATCGAGATCAATTGGGAAAATCATCATGGGCAATTTGCGCGCGGGCATCATCCCGGTCACCTCGTTCCAGCAGAATTGCACGATCCTGTTCGACGATGACAGCAAGTCCGGCGTGGTGATCGACCCCGGCGGCGATGTCGACGTGATCCTGCAGACCATCACCGAGAACGGGATTACCATTGAGGCGATCTGGCTTACCCATGGTCATATCGATCATGCCGGCGGCGCCGACGAGTTGCGCGAAAAACTCAAGGTCCGCATCATCGGCCCGCATGAGGATGATCTGCCGTTGCTTTCCGGGCTTGAGGCGCAGGCGAAGATGTTCGGGCTTGAAATGGACGTCCGCAACGTAACCCCCGACCAGTGGCTCAACGACGGTGACAAGGTCTCGTTCGGCGAACATGAATTCGAGGTCTACCACACGCCCGGCCACGCGCCTGGTCATGTGATCTACTTCAACCGCAAGGAAGGGTTTGCCCACCTTGGCGATGTGCTGTTTGCCGGCTCGATCGGACGTACCGACCTGCCGGGGGGCGATCATCGGGCGCTGCTTGATTCAATCCGCGACAAGGTGCTGCCGCTTGGCGACGAGATCGGTTTCATCTGCGGTCACGGCCCCGGCGGCAAGATTGGCGACGAGCGTCGCAACAACCCGTTTCTAACCGGCCTGTAGGCCAGGGCCGGCAGACTGCCGGTCACTCGCCTGCCTTGCTGCACTCAACGACAAAACGCCGCGCGCTGGGGCCAGCGCGCGGCGTTTTGCTTTGTTGCGTCAGGCCCGGGCTTATCGTTTACCCAGGCCGGTTGACATCAATTGACGACGCAGAAGTGGTCGCGTCCATCATAGCCGCGATAGGTACCGGTCGAGGCATTGAACGACCGGTATTTGTCCGAGCAATAGCGGAGCCAGGAGTTGCTCCAGGGTTCGTACCTGCCGCCGCTCGCGGTTCGTGCTTGGTTGCGCACGCGAGGCTGCTCGTAGGTTACGCGCGGGTTATTATGGCTGTTGGCGATCGCCCCGCCGATGATGGCGCCGACGCCCAGGCCGATAATGCCGAGTGCTACACCATCATTGTTGTTGCGGCGGTGCTGGCGGTAGATCGGGCGGCGCTGTTGCTGGAGGCGCTGCTGCGCTTCGTATTCGCGGTAATTGTATTGGCGGCTGCGCTCGTCAACCTGGCTGCGCTGCCAGTGGCGTCCACCCGCCTCGGCGGCCGTCACGGTGAGGGGGCGATCGCGGTTGTCGCAGTGAGCATGATGATGCCGAATTTCTTGGCGAAGGGGAACATCTGAACGTCCTTTCGAGTTGGCGGCTGCGGGGGCATTGCCCCGTTTGTGGCCGGCACTTCCGGCTTGCTTGAACCCTATCGGGGTGAAGCTGAACGGTGGCTGAACAAAATCTTAATGCCGCAGTCAGGCGAAATTCCGGCGGGAATGACCGGCGGACAAAAAAGCCCGGCGATCGCACATCGCCGGGCTTTCTGTCAGGGTCGCGCTGATGCTGTTCAGGCGATTTGCAGATTGACTGCCTTCGGTCCCTTGCCACGGCGATCGGGCTCGGTGTCGAAGGATACCTTCTGGTTTTCTTCCAATCCGGTCAGGCCGGAAGCTTGCACAGCGGAGATGTGGACAAAGATGTCCGCTCCGCCACTATCGGGTTTGATGAAGCCAAAGCCCTTGTCAACATTGAAGAATTTTACGGTACCAGTTTCGGCCATGCTCTCAGGTCCTCTGATTGCTTTCCGGGTTCCCCTTGGTTTTCCGGTCAGCGAGCGTCATGTCATATCCCGCATTGGCGCGGGGGTTATGGCAGGCAGTTTTTGAAGTTTTTGGAAAGGTCCTGATTTAGACAGCTTTGTCCTTTCATACCGTTTGGTATGAGGGTTTTCATCCCAGCCGCCCGAAGTTTTTTGTGCGTCTTCGGTTCGCATGTTTCTGGTCTTCCCGTGTTCGCAAATTGCCCGAACACGCCAAGGATGCGTGTTTTGTCTAAAATTGGCAAGCAAAAGTTTATGAGCGCCGGCCACAACCAAGCCGGGCCGCATCGCGCGGCCCGGCCCGGATTTTGCGATTACTCGACGATTGCGACGTCGGTGGCTTCGGTGGTGCCATCGTTGAAAGTGATCGAGACGGTCTGGCCAGCTTCGACGCCGTCCAGTGTCACGCCTTCGGCCACGGTGAAGGTTTCACCGGATTCGAGCGCCACGGTGGTGGCGTCAACATTGGCGACGACGCCTTCGATTTCGCCGGCGAAGGCGGTCGAGATCATGGCTGCGGATGCGAGTGCGATTGCAACGAACTTGTTCATGGTTTTTTCCATAGGTTGGTAGCCCGATCCGGGGCCGGCCGGCAGATTTGCCGGGCTATGTCGGACCCGATGGGACGGCGGTGATATGCGCTGGAGAAATGTCCGGCGCAAGCGGTGAAAAGATATATTTTTCAAGACCGAAAGCGGCGCAATTTTGCCATGATCCAATCAGATCGATATTGGTTTTTGCGCTGATTTTCCGGCCCTGCGCGGCGCTACAGGCATGGGTCTGACGGCGCTGGGACCGTGCCCTGAAAACCTGTCCGGACTATTGGGTGATGGCCACCGAGGTGGCGTCGGTGGTGCCGTCATTGTAGGTGACGACCACGGTGCCGCCGGGCTTAAGACCGTCAAGCTCTACCCCGTCGGTGAGACGGAAGGCTTCGCCGCTTTCGAGCACGATCATGCGGGTAGCCGGGTCATAATTGGTGACCACACCTTCGATCTCCCCGGCCAATACGGAGCCGGCCAGCGTGATCACTGAAACTGCGGTGACTACAATCTTCATCATCGTCTTGGTTCCCTGTCTTGCCTGCGCACCGGGATTGGTGCGTGCACGGTGAAGCTAGGCGGCGATGGCGTACTGACGCAAATCACTTGGCGTGAATAAAACGAACAAAAACAATGACATAATTGCGCCATAATATGAAATTTCTCGACCCCGAGTGGGGTCTCTTTCTCATTTTCGAGGGCAAAGAAGCTTGCGGATCATGGGGTTCTGCGTGCCGCGATTTTGCCCTGATTGCGGCGCAATCGTCACCGTTGCCCGGTAAGGTTGATCACAACTTGTCCGAACCGGTGGTGGCCGATTTTGAGTTTCGGAAAGATCGTGGTGCGGGCGGACAGGTGCGGGGGGCGTGGCTTTACGGCGCTTCAGGCTTAGGGGCGGCGCGCGCAGTGCGGACCAGGGGGCCGAGCTCAGCCAACAGGATGGCGAGAAAGATCAGCAATCCGCCAACATAGCCCAGCGCCGGAATTCGCTCGCCAAGGACCACGGCACCGAACAGGGCGGCAAACAGCGATTCCGTTGACAGGAAGATCGCCGCCTGCGGTGCGGTGGTGTAACGCTGGCCAATCACCTGAAAGGTGAAGGCGAGCCCGGTGGCAAACAGGCCGGCGAACAGGATCTCAGGCAGTGCGGCGGTAATCTGCGCCAGTTCGAACGGTTCTGTGGCGAAGCCGACGCCAAGGCCGAGCACGGAAGCCAGTGCGAACTGGATGAAAGACAGGGTCAGCGGGCGGCCGCTGGGGCCGACATAGCGGCCGACCAGGATCACCTGCACTGCCCACAGCACAGCGCAACCGATGGTCAGGAGATCGCCGACGTTGAGTGCGGTGAGGCTGCCGCCGGCCAGCATCCAGATGCCGATGAAGGTCATCAGCACCGCCGGCCAGATTACCGGATGCAGCCGCTGGCCGAGCACGAACAGGGTGATGAAGGGAACGATCACTACATACAGCCCGGTCAGAAATCCAGAATTGGTCACGGTGGTGATGGTCAGGCCGACCTGTTGCAGAGCCATTGCCACAAACAGGGTCAAGCCAATCAGCGCGAAGCCCGCCAGATGCGGTGATGACACTGGATGCGCCGCCCGGCGCGATTCGCGCAAGGCAAAGGGGGCGAGCACGATGGCGGCCACCAGAAAGCGCAGCCCGATGAACACGAACGGGCCAATGCTGTCCATCGCCGTCGACTGGGCGACAAAGCCCATGCCCCAGATGGCACCGGCGAGCAATAACAGCAGATTGGCGAGATGACGCGGCATGGGCTTGATCCGGTAGAAAGACTGCAAGGTGTAAAGCCGAGCGCTAGCAGGTGCGTCCATTGCGAGCAAGCAAGAAGCCAGCATTGCAAGGGCTGGCGTTGATGGTCAGCTGCTCCGCGAGAGCTTAGTGGCCTCAAGCAGCGCTATTTGATGTCAAACAGCGCTTGCAGACGGGCGCGGTTGACGCCGAAATCGGATTTGCCGAGCTGAGCTGCTGAATAGGCCATCAGCCCGGTGCGGCCGTCGGCCAACGGCCTTGCCTCGAGATGGATCACGTCGGGAAAGCGCATGGTGGGCGAATAGGTGACAATCCGGGCGGTTGCCGGGTTGTTGCCGTCATCGACCCGGCGGGCCAGATCATCGGACGCGAGCAGCTTTTGAACCAGGTTGGAGATGGCTGCGGCTGGCGCGTCGTTCACCGGTTCGAGGTTGAAATCGGGCTTGGCGCACATGCCGGGGCTGCAGGCCAGCGCGTCGTTGGCGGTGGAGCTGCGCGGTGCGGCGGCAAAGTCATACTGGCCCCGGTCGGGCGAGCCGGCAATCAGTTCCCAGCTTCTTCCCCGGCCAACCAGCACAAAGGCGAGCACAATGATGCCGATAAGCGCGGCGACGCCCCACAGGATTGTCTTGATCATGACAAGAGAAGCTTTCCGGTTGTTTGCATACCGGTCGTGATCGGTTCACGGAGCAGCAGGCTTAATATGGTCAGTCGTCGAGGGCCTCGGGCGTGCGCGATATCCGCAGGATCGCGCCGTTGTCCTCGTCGGTCACCATCAGCACCGCGCCGTCTGGGGCGACGCGGACATCGCGTATGCGTCCGTAATCGCCCTTGAACAGCCGTTCTTCGATCAGCACTTCGCCGGATTCGTCGTCGAGGTCAAGGCGGACCAGCATCTGGAACTTGAGCGCGCCGACCAGCAGATCGCCATCCCATTCGGGAAACATCGCACCGCGATAGACGGCCATGCCGCCGGGCGCGATCGACGGGTCCCAGTAATGTGCCGGTTGCTCATAGCCCTCGGCGACGCTGCCGATACCGATCTCGGCGCCGGAATAGTGGCGTCCGTAGGCAATCATCGGCCAGCCGTAGTTCAGCCCCGGCTTGGGCAGATTGATCTCGTCGCCGCCGCGCGCGCCGTGTTCGACGGCATAAAGCACGCCGGTTTCTGGGTCGATGTCGAGGCCCTGCGGATTGCGGTGTCCTTTTGACCAGAGTTCGGGTGCGCCGCCGCCCTTGGCGTAGGGATTGTCGGCCGGCACCCCGCCATCCGGGTCAATCCGCAACACAGCGCCGGCGTGATCGCGGAGATCCTGGGCGCGCTCGCTGTCACCTCGGTCGCCGATGGTGAAAAACAGGCTTCCGTCCCGGGCCACGGCGATGCGGGATCCGAAATGCCTGCCGACATCGGTGAACCGGTTCATCCGGAAAATTTCCCTGACATCGCTCAGCGAGGCGCTGTCCGCCGACAGCTTGGCGCGGGCAATGGCGGTGCCAAATCCGCCGTCGCCGCGCGTGCTGTAACTCAGAAAGATGACCCGGCTTTCGGCAAAATCATGGCTGAGCGCGATGTCGAGCAATCCGCCCTGGCCCTGTGCCGCAATCTCGGGCAATCCGCTGATTGGTGCCGACAGGGCTCCGTCGCGCAGCATCCTGAGCGCGCCGCTGCGTTCGGTGATCAGGATGGCGCCGTCGGGAAGCACCTCGATGCCCCAGGGATGGTCGAGGCCGGAGGCGAGCATGTCGACGTCGATCGAGACTTCCTGAGTGGGCACTGTGTCACGTGCTTGCCCGGCTGCTGTGCCTGTGAGCATCGCGGCGAGGCAAAGCCCGGTGATGACATTGATGCGGATTTTGCTTCGGGGAGCAATGCTGCTCTTCGACATGGTTCACCTCTTTGCTATCTTGTTCAGGATAGGGCGTGGGAAGCGCGGGGAACAGCCCCTGGCATGCAACTCGTCCATGACACACCGTAAATTCCGACTAAACTCTTCACTTATGGACAGCGTTGATTCGCAAATCGAGATGAAGGTACCCGAGCAGGCTGGTCGTCACCGGCTGTTCTGGCGTGCCAGCGCCACTGCGCTGTTTCTGCCGGCGCTGGTGGTGGCTGCCGGCTATGCGGTGCTGTGGCTGTTTCTCAATCAGACCGGCAGGGGCGGGGGGCATCTGGCCCGTGTCAGCATGCTGGTTCTGGTGATCGGGGTGCCGATCTTGCTGGTCCATGCCGGGCTCAGGCTGTCGACCACCCGGCTTACGCTACGCGGCGCCCATCTCGAGGCGCACCCAGGATTTCCGGCGCGCGATCCAGTGATTGTTGCCTATGCCTCTATCACCGGCCTTTCTGTTCGCCGTGGCCTGTCGGGCTGGCTGACCGGCGCCGGATCGCTGATTATCGAGCGTGGCGCTCAGCCGCGGGTGATCGTGTCCGGCATGGCCCGGGCCGATAGCGCCCTCCTGGAAGTGACGGCGCGCTGTCCGGCGATCAATGGGACGAATAGTCCTGCTTGATGACATGGGATGCCACATCGCGTGAGCGGATCAGTTCTCGGGTCTCGTTGTTGTGACTGATGTAGCTGCCGGTTCTTGTCCCCGGCGTAATGCTCGCCTGGAGAGCCAGCACTGATATCAACACGAAACATCCCAACAGCGCTGCCAGCGCGATCCGGACTGCCGTCTTGCGTTCGCTGTTGGCGGGCTTGAGGCGTAGATAGTCATCTTCAGGCAGCATTGTCGCATTCCCCGTTTTCTTTGTCCGGGTTCCACCTAACAGCGGGAAGTGGACGCCAATCCGACCGGATTGTGGCGCGTCGAGTGCGATCTGGTGTCAAGATTGTGTCGGGGATCAAAGCCGCGTGATCAGCGGGTGCGCTTGCCGAAGGTTGCGGTGCGGCGCGGCGGGATTGTCACGGGCAGGATGTGGCCGGTGAACGCGACTGCCGACTGTGGTGCCGGCGCCCCGATGATGTGTTTTCGCACCGCCTTGGCGGGTTCACCGGCAAAGGGGTCGGGAAAACGCTCATCGAAGCTTGTCGGCACGATTTCCGGGCGGGCGAGGGTGTAGCCCTGCATTAGTTGCACGCCTATCTCCCGGCAGAATTCGACCTGGTGGTCCTCTTCCAGCCCTTCGAACAGCACGGTAATGCCGCGCTCGGTGAATTGCTCGACCATCAGCTTGAGCAGACCCATGCCGGCGCTGGTCTCGGTGAAACGGCGCACCCATGCGGCGTCGAATTTGAGAATATCGGGCTTGAGGTCGTCCACCCGCTGGGTGTCGGAATCGTCAGCGCCATAATCGTCGACGGCGATCCTGAACATCCGCGAGCGCAGGCCTGCCACAAGTCGGTCGAGCACGGCCGGGTTGTGGCTGCTCTGCTCGGTGATCTCGCAAACAATCCGGCCAGGCCTGAGACCGGCGCGGACGGCGACATCGACCATGCGGTCAACCTCGTCATCGGTCTCAGTGAGGGCGTCGAACAGGCTGGGATTGAAATTGATGAACAGCCGCGTCTTTTTGCGGCCGAGCTTGCCCATGTTGAGAATGTGCAGTTCGCGGCACATCGAATCGACGGCGACCGCATCGTCGGGTTCGACGACTGAGAAGAAATGCACCGCCGAGATTGGTTGGCCGTCGCGGGTGGGGCGGATCAGCGCCTCGAAGGCTTCCAGGGTCAGTTGCCCGTCCTGGTTCTGGCTAAAGATCGGCTGGAAAGCAGAGCGCAGGGCAAACGGCCCGTAGGATGTGGTGAAAAATCCCCGGTCGTCCTGTAGAAAATGCGGCTCGCGATGCCCTGGCATTTTGCGCAGGTCTCCGGTTTCGGTGGCTGCTTAATCGCCAAAATTAGCCTATAAACCTTTCGCCAGCGTTAAGAGCTGCCGTCAAACCGGGGCCTTGTGGCTTGCATCAGAGGCACCGTTGCGACATAGAACGTGCCGGGCGCCAACGCCGCCCGTCCGTTTCATTCGCAGTATCGGAGCGCTTTCCATGGCCTTTCTCGCCGACGCCCTTTCCCGGGTCAAACCGTCCGCCACCATTGCCGTCAGCCAGAAGGCGCGGGAACTCAAAGCCCAGGGCCGTGATGTCATCGGGCTTGGTGCGGGCGAACCGGATTTTGACACCCCGGACAATATCAAGGCGGCGGCGATTGACGCGATCAATCGCGGCGAGACCAAATACACCCCGGTTTCGGGCATTCCGGAACTGCGCAAGGCGATTGCCGCCAAGTTCAAGCGCGAGAACAATCTCGATTACGACTGGCAGCAGACCATTGTCGGCACCGGCGGCAAGCAGATCCTGTTCAACGCCTTCATGGCAACGCTGAATGCGGGCGACGAAGTCATTATCCCTGCGCCCTATTGGGTAAGCTATCCGGAGATGGTGGCGATCTGCGGCGGCACCTCGGTGTTCGTGCCAACCACGATCGAGAACGGCTTCAAACTCGCTGCTGCCGATCTGGAGGCTGCGATCACGCCAAAGACGAAATGGCTGATGTTCAACTCGCCGTCCAACCCCTCGGGTGCGGCCTACACTGAAGCCGAACTGAAGGCGCTGACGGATGTGCTGATGCGCCATCCGCATGTCTGGATCCTGTCCGACGACATGTACGAGCATCTGACTTATGGCGATTTCGTCTTCACCACACCGGCCCAGATCGAGCCGGCGATGAAAGACCGGACCTTGACCATGAACGGCGTGTCGAAAGCCTATGCCATGACCGGTTGGCGCATTGGCTATGCCGCCGGTCCGCTGGAACTGATCAAGGCGATGGACATGATCCAGGGCCAGCAGACCTCGGGTGCCTGCTCGATCGCGCAGTGGGCGGCGCTGGAAGCCTTGACCGGCACCCAGGATTTCATTCCAAAGAACCAGGAAATCTTCCGCGGCCGGCGCGATCTGGTTGTGTCGATGCTCAACCAGGCCAAGGGCATCCAGTGTCCGACCCCGGAGGGTGCGTTCTACGTCTACCCGTCCTGCGCCGAGCTGATCGGCAAGACCGCCCCATCGGGCAAGGTGATCGAAACCGATGCGGATTTCGTCACCGAACTTCTGGAAACCGAAGGCGTCGCCGTTGTCCACGGCTCGGCCTTTGGCCAGGGCCCGAACTTCCGGATTTCCTACGCCACCTCGGAGGAACTGCTGGAAGAAGCCTGCAACCGGATCCAGCGCTTCTGCGCAGCACTGCGCTGATCAACCACTCGCGAACGCGATACAAGACCCCGCTCTGGTGCTCCCAGGGCGGGGTCTTTGCTATGGGGCGGCGCGATTAGGCGGACGGTGCCAACACAGCGTTTCAGCCGGCCTTTTGAGCGATCATAAGTTCTACCCGCTTCAGTTCGCGCAGGATCCGGTCAGCCTGCATCTGCGGCATCAGACTGGTTTTCAGAATCGTTGCCACAATGACCAGCGTTGCCGAGGGCAGTCCCCATTTCAGCGCGGTCAGCGGCTCTGAGGCGGCAAAGAAATGCCATCCGGTCCAGACAGCGGTGATGAACAGGGCGATCTGTACCACCATGATCACCCATGTCACCCAGCCGAGCTTGCCGCTGAACTGGCTGGCGCCAAGCGCAAACCAGCCCAGTTGCCGGGTTTCGCGCAGCATCTCCTTGTCCTGGTCGGACAGGGCCTGTTCAATCAATTGGTCGAGTTTACTCATCGACGTCTCCTTTCAGGGCTTGGTTCAGTTTGGCGCGGGCGTGCATCAACCGCGTCTTGATCGTGCCGGGCGGCACATCGAGGGCAATGGCGACTTCGGCAACGCTCATGTCTTCGAGGTAGAACAGTGAGATCGCCGCGGCCTGTGGTGGTGGCAGTGCTCTGATGGCCAGGCGAACGGCCCGTGCATCTGCTGCAAGCGAGCCGGTCTCCTCCACCGTCAGATCCGATTCCATGGCGGCGTAGGCTTCCTGCTGGCGGCGTCGGACGCGACCGCTTATCAGCCGTGCCGCCCGCCGGGTGACGATGCGGTAGGCCCAGGCAGGGAACGCGCGGTCGTCTCGCAATTTTGGCAGGCCGCTGATGATCTCGATCCAGGCTTCCTGAACTGCGTCCTGGGCATCCTCGCGGTTGCCCAGCAACCTCAGTGCATGGCGCAACAGGCTCGGACCGCGCAGGTCTGCCAGATGAGCAATCGCCTTGCGGCTACCCAGGCGCGCGCCGGCCACCAGATATTCCTCGACGATTTGCTGCTTGCTGCGCATCCGGCATTTCCCTGCTCTGATACGACAAGGTGGGTTCTCCCGGTGGATCGGTTCAACGCAGGGACAAAAAGATCTAATTGCTCTGCGGCGCCGGTGTCGGCGTCGTGCCGAGATAATCGAGAAGTCCCTCAGCCAGGGCGTCGAACGCCACCCGGCAGCGTGGAACCATCCTGAGGTTTTCGTGCATGACCAGAAAGGTCATCAACTGCCAGTCGATCTGCCCGGCAAACAACCGCACCAGATCGGGATCGCGGTCGGCCAGCCCGACCTGACACATGCCGATACCGCCACCGGCCCGGATCATCGCCAGTTGAGCGACATTGCTGTCGGTGCGGAAATCGAAGCGTATGTTTGCAAAACCGGGAAATTGTTTCGCTATCTCACGTACATACACGAACTGGTGGTCAAATCCGATCAGTCGGTGTGACGCAAGATCTTCGGTCGTCTCCGGGATGCCGTGCCGTTCAAGGTAGCAGCGATGGGCAAATATGCCGACCGGAATGCCACCGATCCGCCGGCTCACCAAGGCGCCCTGGGTCGGCTCCACCATTCTTACGGCAATGTCTGCCTGCTGATTGAGAAGGTCCTCGACGGCGTCGGAGAGCGAGAGCTCGATTGTCAGACGCGGATAATCTTCCTGAAGCCGGGCCAGAATGGGCGGTAGAACTTCGAGCCCGATCACCTCGCTGGCGCTGATCCGAACGGTGCCTTCGGGGCTTGCGCTGTCGCCCGAAGCGGCCCGTGCTAGAGCGGCGGCGCTTGCGGCCATGGTTTCGGCATAGCTGCGCATGCTCAGCGCGGTCTCGGTTGGCAACAATCCTTGATAGGAGCGGAGGAACAGCGGCTTGCCGGCGGCAGCCTCAAGCGCGTCGAGATGCCGCCCAACAGTCGGCTGGGTCAGGCCCAGCGCGCGGGCTGCCGCTGATTGCGAGCCTTCCTGCAGGAGAGCCAGAAAGGTTCGGTAGTGATCCCAGTCGAGAACTGTCTTCGTCATACATTTATGTATAGCAACTCTAGAAAAATACACAATTCCGGTTAGTTGAGTTTGTCGGCATGATGTCCTCATCCAAACCACAGGAGAGAGAACATGACTGTTAACGAGAACAAGGCAGAGCCTGGTGCAGGCAATCGACTGGCGCTCGTGCTGGGTGCAACCGGCGGCATCGGGGCGGCAGTTTCGGCCAAGCTGCACGCCAATGGCTACGCGGTGCGGGCGATGCACCGTAATGCGCAGGCGCAAGCTGTGATCACGCCGCAATATGAATGGGTCGGTGGCGACGCCATGAACCGCGACGACGTGATACGGGCCGCTCAGGGCGCGTGCCTGATCGTGCATGCGGTCAATCCGCCCGGATATCGCAACTGGGGCACGCTGGTGCTGCCGATGATCGACAACACCATCGCTGCCGCCGAGGCCGTTGGCGCGCGCATCCTGATGCCTGGGACGATCTACAATTACAGCCCGGACTCCGTGGACCTCATCACCGAGAACAGCCCGCAGACCCCGGTGACGTTCAAGGGAAAGATCCGCGTTAAGCTGGAACAGCGGCTGGAGGCTGCGGCCGGGCGTGGCACCCAGGTGCTGTTGGTTCGGGCGGGTGATTTCTTTGGTCCCGGCGCCGGCAACAACTGGTTTGCGCAGGCTGTCATCAAGCCCGGCGCGCCGGTTAAAAGCATCACCAACCCGGCAGCACCTGGCGTCGGCCATCAATGGGCCTATCTGCCCGATGTTGCCGAAACCATGTTGCGGCTGGTCGAGCGCGCCGACGAACTGCCGTCATTCGCCCGCTTTCACATGGAGGGGTTTTGGGATCATGACGGTACCCAGCTGGGTGCCGCCATCCGCCGCGTGACCGGCCAGTTTGGGTTGCGCACAAAGCAGTTTCCCTGGTGGCTGTTGCGTCTCGCCCGACCGTTCGTGCCGGTGTTTCCGGAGCTTCTGGAAATGCGCTATCTCTGGCAAAAGCCCGTGCGTATGAGCAATGACAAGTTGGTCGGCTTTCTTGGCGCGGAGCCGCATACACCGATCGACCTGGCCATCCGCGAAACCCTGGTCAGCCTCGGTTGTCTTGACGCGGCAGCTGGTCCATCCGCTTCGCAACAGCGGTTGGTGGCTGATGCCGAAAGCGTGGCGGCGTGAGCTGCGGTTGGGTGCGCCGGTCGTCCACGACACCGGCGTTCTGACCGGCCTTTGGGACAGGTGCAAAAAAATGGGCCGCGAGATTGCTCTCGGGCCCAATCAAGTATGAAGGTCAAAAACCTCCAGAGGGGAACAGCTCATGCGGCGGCACTGGGAGGAGTAGACCGCCATAAGTGCATCAGCTGCAGTCGATATGGTGCTTTATTGAGCAGCCCGCAAGGATGGATGATGCATGCCAGCCATGCAGTCGGCGCATGCCATTGTTGCGGTGCATATATTCTATGCTTCCGCATTTACCTTCCGGCGAAAATTCAGGCAAAAAAATGGGCCGCGAGATCGCTCTCGGGCCCAATCAAGTATGAAGGTCAAAAACCTCCAGAGGGGAACAGCTCATGCGGCGACACTGGGAGGAGGGCCGCCAAAAGGTGCATCAGCTGCAGCCGATATGGTGCTTTATTGAGCATTACGCAAGGACAGATGGCGCATGCCAGCCATGCAGTCGGCGCATGCAATTGCTGCGATGCACATCCTGTGCGCAGGGTGGGTCACCGAGAGGCAGAATTCAGGCAAAAAAATGGGCCGCGAGATTGCTCTCGGGCCCAATCAAGTATGAAGGTCAAAAACCTCCAGAGGGGAACAGCTCATGCGGCGACACTGGGAGGAGGGCCGCCAAAAGATGCATCAGCTGCAGCCGATATGGTGCTTTATTGAGCATTACGCAAGGACAGATGGCGCATGCCAGCCATGCAGTCGGCGCATGCAATTGCTGCGATGCACATCCTGTGCGCAGGGTGGGTCACCGAGAGGCAGAATTCAGGCAAAAAAATGGGCCGCGAGATTGCTCTCGGGCCCAATCAAGTATGAAGGTCAAAAACCTCCAGAGGGGAACAGCTCATGCGGCGGCACTGGGAGGAGTAGGCCGCCAAAGGTGCATCAGCTATAATCGATATGGTGCTTTATTGAGCATTACGCAAGGGTAGCTTGCGCATGCCAGCCATGCGTTTGGCACATACCTGCATTTTAAACGAGTATTTTCCCTCGGGTCGGCAAATCCGGTCGTCCTTGGACCGGCTTGAGAAGATCGCGCTCAATAACTCCAGTTGCGCGCCTTGGAAATCAGGAAATCCCGGAAGGCCTTGAGTTTGGCCGCGTTCTTGATTTCCTGGGGGTAGCAGAAATAGGTGTCGAAGGTGGGAATGTCGGCCGGAATATCGAGTTTGACCAGCGCTAGGTCGCGGCTGACCATATAATCGGGCAGCAGCGATATTCCGGTGCCGTTGAGGGTGGCACGGCGCACCGCCGGCATGTTGTTGATCTGCAAATGCGCCATCCGGGGATTTTCCGGGCTGCGGCCGGCAATCTCCAGCCAGTTGACGTCGCGCAGGTAGTTTGGCGCCGGTTCGCCAAAGGTGACAATGCGGTGATGGTCCAGATCGTCGAGCGTCTTCGGCTCGCCATGTCGGGCGATGTAGGAAGGTGCAGCATAGATATGGAAATGCACCGTGAACAACCGGCGCTGGATCAGGTCCGGTTGTTGCGGTTGGCGCAGGCGGATGGCGCAATCGGCCATGCGCATGTTGACATCGAGCTCGTCGTTGTCGAGCAGCAATTGCACCTGGACGTCGGGATAGAGATCAAGAAACTCCTGCACCTTCTCGGTCAGCCAGCTCTGGCCAAACCCGACAGTGGTGGTGACCCTGAGCTTGCCCGAGGGCAACTCGCGGGTTTCGGTCAGCCGGCTTTTCACCGACTCCAGTTTCATCAGCACCTCGTGGGCCGTCTGGTAGAGGATCTCGCCCTGTTCCGACAGGATCAGGCCGCGGGCATGGCGATGGAACAGCTTGGCGCCGATATCCATTTCCAACGCCGAAACCTGGCGGCTGATGGCCGATTGTGACATGTGCAGCTTTTCTGCCGCATGGGTGAAGGAGCCTGCCTCCGCGGCAGCGTGAAATATGCGCAGTTTATCCCAATCGAGCGGCATGTTACTCACAATTCCCCCCGGCCGTGTTTGTTGCGGCCTTATTATTTTGCCGGTTTTCCGGCTTCATTGCGGCGCGTGGCCGCCTATTCGGCGGCTTCGGCGTGTCTGACCTGGCCGGCGAGATAGCGTTCCGCTTCAAGTGCGGCCATGCATCCCATGCCGGCGGCGGTGACCGCCTGCCGATAAATGTCGTCGGTGACGTCGCCTGCGGCAAAAACCCCGGGCACATCGGTGGCCGTCGAATCCGGCGCGGTCCACAAATAGCCGTTCGGCTTGTGCTTGAGCTTGTCCTTGAACAGGCTGACAGCGGGCGCGTGACCGATGGCGACGAAGATGCCATCGATCGGCATGTCGGTGATCTCGCCGGTCTTGCGGTTTTTCAACCGGGCACCATTGACGGAAGCCGGCATCGGCGGTTGCGCCGGTGCGCCGAGATATTCGATCACCTCGGTATCCCAGATGATGTCGACGTTGGGCTTGTCGAACAGCCGCTGTTGCAGGATCTTTTCGGCACGGAAACTGTCGCGCCGGTGAACCACGGTCACCTGGCTTGCCAGATTGGAGAGATACAACGCTTCCTCGACAGCGGAGTTGCCGCCGCCGACCACGATCACATGCTTGCCGCGGTAGAAAAATCCGTCGCAGGTGGCGCAGGCGGAGACGCCGAATCCCATGAACTGCTTTTCGGTCGGGATTTCCAGCCACTTGGCCTGCGCTCCGGTGGCGATAATCAACGCGTCACAGGTCCACACCGCGCCCGAGTCCGTGTTCACGGTAAACGGCCGCTGGGTCATCTCGACCTCGGTGACCAGATCGTTGACGATTTCGGCGCCGACATGTTCGGCCTGTTTGAGCATCTGCTCCATCATCCACGGGCCCTGCACCGGCTCGGCATAGCCGGGATAGTTTTCCACGTCGGTGGTGATCATCAGTTGTCCGCCCTGTTCCATGCCGGCAATCAGCACCGGTTCGAGCATGGCGCGGGCTGCGTAAATCGCGGCAGTGTAGCCCGCCGGGCCTGAGCCGATAATAAGAACGGGAACGTGACGGCTGGACATGGGACAATCCTGAAAATAGTTGAAGACAGCCAAATTGAGCCAAGTCTTGCGACGCATCAAATCCGAAAGCTGGCCAATCCGCAACACGCAGCAAAGCGCGCGTCGGTCAAAGTGTCATTTAGGTATGGGCACGGTGCGGTTTCAAGCACAACAATGTGGTTACGCACAGAACATCGCGCTTTCACCCCCGCCTGAGGCTTTACAGCAGCACTACCGTGGCGCAATAAAGTTTCGCAAGCAGGGCGCCTATCGGCAAGATTCGGTACCGGGTCAACCCTCAATCCGGGTATCAAACGGGAATGGATCAATGACGATCAAGGCTGAACTCGATACGATTGACATCAAGATCCTGCGCGAGCTTCAGGCCGACGGGCGGATCACCAATGTCGATCTGTCCGAGCGGGTCGGCATTTCTGCACCGCCCTGCCTGAGGCGGGTGCGTAAACTGGAACAGGCCGGCATCATCCGCGGCTACCGGGCGCTGCTCAATGCACCGAGTCTCGGTTTTGACCTGGTGGCGTTCTGCATGGTCGGCCTCAAGCATCAGTCCGACGCCAATCTCAAGGCGTTCGCGGCGATGACCAATGAATGGCCGATCGTGCGAGAAACCTGGATGGTGTCGGGTGAATCGGATTTCCTGCTGCATTGCGTGGCGCGCAATCTGACGCATTTTCAGGATTTCGTGATCGAGCAACTCACCGCCACCGATAATGTCGACACGGTGCGCACCATGTTGACCATCCGTCAGGTCAAGGATGACGGGCTGGTGGCGCTGTAGGGCGTTTCAGCACGGTCTGCCGTTCAGGCTTGCTGCCAAAGATCCTCATAAACCTTGTTGATGGCTTCAGCTTCGGCGGCGACGCTGAACTGGTCAACGGCTGTGGCACGGGCCGCAAGCGCCATTGCCTGATGCCGCGCCGTGTCGGAAAGTATTTCGACGGCCCGGTCCGCGGCCACTTGCGGTGCGCCGTCCGGAACCACCAGACCTGCCGCACCACTATCTGAAAATGCCTCGAACCAGCCGGCGTTGCTGGCCACGAACGGCACGCCCGAGGCCATCGCCTCGAGCGGCGTGACACCGTAGCCCTCATAGCGTGGCAGGGCCACGAGCAGGCTCAATCCGCGCACCAGACCGGGCATTGCTTCGGCGTCGATTTCGCCGGGAAACAATATTCGCTCGCTGAGCCCGGCATCGGCCACCTGCTGGCGCAACCGGGCCAGAAACCCGACATGCTCCGGCGCCGCCTTGCCGATCACCAATGCGGTGTGGCCCGGAAGGCGGGGCAGGGCGGCAATCATTGTTGTGACAAAGCGGTCGGTGCCTTTTTCCTCGCGGATTCTGCCGATGGTGGCGATGCCGGCCGTGCCCGGGTAGCCGCTTGCGGCCCAGGCCTGGTCTCGCGACGTGGCCGGGTGAAAGCGCTCGACATCGACCCCGTGCGGCACCACCGCGCGTACATTCCCAACAAACCGGGCGGCTTCATCGGTGGTGGCGATAATGGCGTCCATGCGCGAGATCAGCCAGCGCGGGATCAGGCTGTGGCGGCGCTGGGCCGAAGAGGTGAAAACCAGCCGCACCGGCAGCCGCAGCACGTCGCGGCCAAAGATGCCTGCGCGCATTTCGGGATTGCGACGTACATGCCAGATGTGGAACGGACGGCCAGGCGGCGGTGCGCGCGACAGCATAAGCGCATGGCGCCATGACAGCGGTTCGGGGCAGCCGGGAAGCGGGCCGCCGACCAGCTTGACGTCATAGCGGTCAAGCTGCTGGCGGACCACTGCAGCGGCGGTCGCGGAGACGCCGGTGAAATTGCGGTGCATGTTGAGCACGAACACGGGTAAACGCCCGCCAGCGGCATTGGGGTGTCCAAGGCCGTTGGCGGGGTCGTTATTGCTCATCTTATTTTCCAGTGATCGCGGCGCGGAGCGATCAGCCCCATTTGACCGCGAGGATCTCGTAGGCCTTGGACCCGCCGGGGGCGACTACCTCGACGGAATCTCCGACCGACTTGCCGATTAGCGCGCGGGCGATCGGCGAGGAGATCGAAATCCGGCCTTCCTTCACATCGGCTTCCTGGTCGCCGACGATCTGGTAGGATTTTTCCTCTTCGGTGTCTTCGTCGACAAGCTTGACGGTGGCGCCGAACTTGACGGTGTCGCCCGACAGCTTCGACAGATCGATGATATCGGCGCGGCCGATATAATCCTCGAGCTCGCCGATGCGGCCTTCATTGTGGCTCTGGGCTTCCTTGGCGGCATGGTACTCGGCATTTTCGGAAAGGTCGCCATGGGCGCGCGCTTCGGAAATCGCCTCGATGATCCGCGGCCGTTCGGTTTGCTGACGCCAGCGCAGTTCATCCCGCAGCTTGGTGTAGCCTCCTTGCGTCATTGGAACCTTCTCAACCATCGGTCTCTTCCTTGTCCATGTGGCCCCGACGCTGCGATGGGCAGCGGCAAGACACAAAAACTAAACGGCCACCGAAGGGGTTCTTCGGAGCCGTTTCACAAAATTCAAACTTACGCTTACCAAATTTGAACGGGAAATTCACCTTAAAAATCCGACGTGTTTTGCCCATCAAAAACATCGGGATAAGCGGGTTTCGTGTGCTCAGCCATGCTCGGCATTGATCAAGCTCGGGTTACTGGACGGTTCAAGGTGCGCGCTTTGGCCTTGGGAGTGTTGGCCTGTTCAGGTCGGGAATTCATCGTTCAGCCCAAGCAACTGTCAACGCGGCAAAGAGCTTCTCCATGCATGCCCGCGCCTGCCAGCCAGATGCATCGGTCTATCTTAATTGGTAGCCGCCGTGCAGGCGGTGATCATGGCGCCGCCGCGCCCAAGCACCAGCCGCATCGGGTCGCGGCCCCGGGCGGTGTGGATCAATTTTGCGCGAACGTGGTGACAGCCAAGTTTCCGTTCCCCACCATTGAGGAAATAGCTGCTCGTCCAGGTGTCCCAGGTGGGGATATTGTTAAAGCCGATCATCCGCAGCGTTCTGGCGCGTGCCCGGGCGTGTTCGGCCAGCACCGGTATGGCGTCGGCAACAGCGCGTTCCGTCACTTCCCTGTTCTTGATGCCGGTTCGGTAAGTCACCATCCACAGCTTCGATGGGACATGGTGAACGAGATAGTCCTGCGCCCAGACATCCTCGGCAACGTTCATGTCGCGAAATGCAAAAACATGGCCCAGGGCGCGTCCGGTGGTGAAGTTCTCATTGTACATTCGCTCCCCGACACTCAAGATCCGTGCGATCTCAGACTGTTCCACATAGCCTCCGGCGAGCAGTCTTGCCGATACCGTGACCGGGCCAAGTTCGGCGATGATCACCGGTTCTCCCGTACTCCTGATCAGGGCGGCGATGGCGCGTAACCGTTGGGCATCAGCGGCTGTCTGCGCGCGTTTGTTCAGCACTGTCGTATAGCGTTCATCAGGGCCGCGCAGGCGGAGCCATTCGGCGCATCCGAGTGCCGGCAGCCTTTGCTGAAGGTTGCGGTGGATTTCCGCTGTGCTCGACTTGCCGTTTCCGAAGATCGACACCACGCCGATGATCTTCACGCACCCGAGCAGTTCCATCTGCCGGTAGGCATACATGCTGATACTGTCATCTATTTCACCTTTGACTGTGATATCAGTCACCAGAAGCACAGGTTTTGCGGCTGCGATACAGACCGGGCTTGCGCCGAAATAATGCGTCGTCAATCCGCTCGCGAAAACCTGGCTGCAAGGGATCAGGACCAGCAGAAGAGCTGTTCTGATAGTCGCGAGTAAATAATCATCAGTCGTGTGAGCCATTTATACAATTATAACGGGCATTCGACAAATGGCAATATTCAGAAGTTTTCGTATAAACCGGCAAAATATGCGAGCCAAATCTCGAAAATCGTTCTGGATTGATGTGTGTATGCGTTAAAATTGAATTGTATATGCCATGCGTATTCCGGGACGATCCGGCCACTGATTCCGATAGCATCCGGCCACCCATTCCGATTTGATCCGGCCGGGGATTCCGGGGCATCCGGCCACCCCCATTTCAACCCAGTTTAGGCTGCTGCGAGGCGATCTGTAACAGGGCTACTGTTCCGTTCCTTTGGATGGAGAGAGCCCTTTATGAAGAGATTGCCTATGCGGAAGATAAGGGAAGCCCTGCGGCTTCGGGCGGATGGATTTTCAGGCCGCCAGGTGGCGCAAAGCCTGTGCGTGGCCCGTGCGACGATTTCGGAATATTTTCGGCGCGCTGATCTGGAAGGTTTGAGCTGGCCTCTGTCTGCTGATCTGTCGGACGCCGACCTTGAGAACCGCCTGTTTCCCGTTTGCCCCGGCGATGTCCGTCGCGCGGTTCCTCAGCCTGTCTGGGCGCATGTGCATGCCGAGTTGCGGCGCAAGGGCGTGACGCTGTCGCTGCTGTGGGAGGAGTATCGCGGGGTTCATCACGATGGATACGGCTATAGCCGATACTGTGAGCTCTACACCCGCTGGGAAGGCAAGCTGTCTCCGGTGATGCGTCAGCGTCATCCTGCAGGCGAGCGGCTGTTTGTCGATTACGCGGGCCCGACAGTTGATGTTGTCTGCCCCAAAACGGGAGAGGTGCGCACCGCACAAATCTTTGTCGCGACGCTGGGAGCGTCCAATTACACCTATGTCGAAGCCAGCTGGACACAGGGCCTGCCGGACTGGGTATCCAGCCATGTGCGTGCCTTTGAGTTCTTCGGTGGCGTGCCTGCGCAGCTGGTTCCAGACAATCTCAAGGCAGGCGTCACCAAGGCCTGTTTTTATGATCCTGAGATCAATCGCACCTATGGTGATATGGCGGCACATTACGATACCGCCATCGTTCCGGCGCGGCCTGGAAAGCCGAAAGACAAGGCAAAGGTGGAAGGCGCTGTTTTGCTGGCCGAGCGCTGGATTTTGGCGCGGCTGCGCAACCAGCACTTTTTTGGCCTTGATGAGGTGAACGCTGCCATCCGGCCATTGCTGGATCAGCTCAACGGCAAAGTCAGTCGCCATCTTGGTGCAAGCCGCCGCGATCTGTTTGAACGCCTGGATCGGCCCGCTCTGAAGCCCTTGTCTATGGAGGCCTATGTTTATGCCGAATGGAAGCAGTGCCGCGCGGGCCTCGATTACCATGTCGATATTGGCCGCCATTATTACTCGGTGCCGCATCAGTTGCTGAAGCAAAAACTATGGGCAAGGATCACCGCACGCACCGTAGAGGTATACTTTAATGGGCAACGCGTTGCCTCTCACGCCAGAACCTCGGGCAATCGCCAGCACTCCACGATCCGCGATCACATGCCCGCCCATCATCGCTTCCGCGAGGATTGGACGCCACAGCGTATCCGCGGGCAAGCTGTGCGCATCGGCCCAAATGTTGAGGTCTTTGTCGATGTGATCATGCGCCAGCGCAAACATCCCGAACAAGGATACAGAACGTGCCTCGGTGTTTTACGGCTGGCCAAGACCTTCGGGCGGGAGCGCCTGGATGCCGCCTGTTTGCGTGCGCTTGAGATCAACGCCCACTCCTACACATCCCTGCATTCCATTCTGAAGAATGGTTTGGACCGTCAGCGCCGCGAACCCACCACGGACGGCCCTGCGATCACTCACCCCAATATCCGTGGTGCGGATTACTTCCATTGAAGAGGATAGAGAATGCTTGATCACCCAACGCTGGATCAGCTCAAAACACTCAGGCTCGACGGCATGGCAGAAGCCTTTGCCGAGATGCAAAAACAGGACGGCACAGCCGGGCTTAGCCACGCTGAATGGCTTGGGCTGCTCATTGATCGAGAGACCGCCAGTCGTGAGACGAGGCGATTTGAAAGCCGCATGCGTACAGCAAAACTGCGCCACGTCGGTGCCTCGCCGGAGGACGTGGATTACAAGTCGCGGCGCGGCCTCGACAAAGCCATGTTCCAGCAGATGCTGACCGGGCGCTGGATCAAGGACAAGCGCAACCTGATGATCACTGGCCCCTGCGGCGTTGGCAAAACATGGTTGGCCTGCGCTCTGGCGCAAGCCGCCTGCCGAGACGGTATCACTGTGCTGTACAAGCGCATGCCACGTCTCTTTGATGAATTGGAACTGGCCCATGGTGACGGACGCTTTCCGCGTCTGTTCAAGGCCCTTACCAAAACTCAACTGCTAATCCTGGACGACTGGGGACCGGATCGCCTCAATGCCAGTCAGCGTCGTGACCTTATGGAAATAGTCGAGGACAGATACGAGGTTGGATCAACCTTGATCACAAGCCAATTGCCCATCGACACCTGGCATGACGTGATCGGGGAACCCACCTTCGCCGATGCCATTCTCGATCGCCTCGTACACAACGCCTATCGCGTCGAACTCGACGGCCAGAGCATGAGGAAAACCAAACTCGGAACAGGTGACGAAAGCATCCAATCCTGATAACCAAATCATCAGGCCTCGCAGCCGCTATATAAGGGTGGCCGGATACCCCGGTTTAGGTGGCCGGATGTTATCGGAATGGCCGGCCGGATACTCCGGAATGCGCATGCCACGAGAAACCGGGAGAAATGACGCGAATCCTGTGCTGTCCCGCCTCATGGTAATAATTTGTTGCGTGGTGACGCAATCATCTCTGCGCGGTAGACAATGCCGGCCCGGGATAATGCTATTTCCGACCGATGATGGTCCTTCGGTTGGGGATATCATCGGGCGCCGCCTTCGTTCCTGCCCGCCATTTAGGAGTAAGCAAGATGATCCGTTTGTATTCCACCCTGTTTGCCGGACTTGTTTCGGCTGCCCCGGCTTTCGCTATGCAGAAATTCGAGGAATACCGATTCTTTGGCAACGAGATTCAATCGGTGCGGTTGGG
The DNA here is from genome assembly GCF_026619415.1 of Hoeflea algicola. NCBI lineage: Bacteria > Pseudomonadati > Pseudomonadota > Alphaproteobacteria > Hyphomicrobiales > Rhizobiaceae > Hoeflea > Hoeflea algicola. The sequence continues at coordinate 1,965,393 of NZ_JAOVZR010000001.1, read as the reverse complement.
GGTACAGGAAGTCGAGGACCCGGCGACGCTGATCATCGATCTGATATCGGGATCGGGCGCAGCCCAGCAGGTGATTCTGGAATCCGACGGTGGACTGGATGACTGCAAGCAGACCATCGACTACACCATCGGTGATGCCAGCCGCTACATCGAGATTCGTGTTCACACGACCGCCGACACCATGAACGGCGTGATCGTCACCGAGTGCACCTCGATCTCGGCGGTAGGCTATTGAGGCTGATTTGATGACGTGCGGCCATCATAGGCGCGTCGGGCCTCGATCACGCGGGCATGATTAGTGATGGCCCACTGGCCAAGTGCGGAGACCGGTTTGAGCAGTTCCGTGCCGAGCGCGGTCAGTTCGTAGTCCACACGAGGCGGTACCGTCGCAAATGCCGTGCGGATGAGATAACCGTCGCGTTCCAACCCGCGAAGGGTTGTGGTGAGCATCTTTTGCGAGATGCCTTCGACGGCGCGTTTCAGTTCACTGAAGCGCATCCGCCCCTGCCCAAGCGTGCTGATCACCAGAACACTCCATTTGTCGCCAACCAGTGAAATCACATCATTGGCGACCTGGCATTGGCCGGCGGGATGGCGTTCTGATGGTTTCATGGAGGTGCCTCAGGTTCAAAAAAGTGCCGTCTTGCGGCGGACGATACGGTTTCATAAGTAGCGTTAGTCACTTTTATATACAAGGAAATCGTAATGTCTGAAATAGCAGTTCTGGTTGGTTCGTTGCGTCACGATTCGATCAATCGCAAATTCGCCGAAGCGCTGGAAAGGCTTGCGGGCGATCGCATGAAATTCACCTATGCCGATCTTGCCAGCCTGCCGCATTACAATGAAGATCTTTGGGCCAACGTGCCGGAATCGGTGACGCGCCTGAAGGCGGTGGTTGATGGCGCCGATGCCGTACTGATGGTCACCCCGGAATACAACCGGACATTTCCCGGCGTGCTCAAGGATGCCATCGACTGGGGCTCGCGTCCCTGGGGCAAGAGTTCATGGGGCGGCAAGCCAGTGGCGATCACCGGTACGTCGCCCGGCGTGATCGGCACCGCCATTGCCCAGCATCACCTTCGCACCTCAATGGTCGCCGTCGGAACCGCGGTGATGGGGCAGCCAGAACTTTATTACGCCTACAAGGCCGAGCATTTTGATGCAGACGGGCAGATCACCGACAAGGCCACGAAGGACTATCTGGAAACATGGATCGCCAGCTTTGCCGACTGGATCGCCAAGACAGGCAAATAGGGTCTTTGCGGCGCAGCACGCCGCGATCATTCAGTAAAGTAAGCGATAACTTACGTTTTGGCGTGCGCAACAGGCGGAGCTCGTCTCTGTCTTGCTGCGCGCGCCAATTGTCGGCGTCCCCGCTAGGGGAGGCCGGTTTTGGTGCGGAAATATCTGCCCGCTCAAGCGCTCGGTTTTTGACGTCCGAGCACATACCGTTCGAGCTTGGCAAGGGTCTGGCCGCCGCCCGCGACCGCTCCGAATTCGACCGTGGCATCGCGCGCCTGAGTCGTCTCGAACACCAGAGTAATCGCCACGCGCGTCTTTTGCGCCAATTCCTCGAAAGTGATGATGCCCACGAAATGGGCCGGCTCGCCCAACTCACCACCATGGTCATAGGCAATCCGCGACGGCGCGGAAATCTCGGTGTAGCGGATCCAGTTGGGCCACGCCTTGCCGTCGGCGCCATGCATGGTGTAGCGCCACAGGCCGCCAACGGAAAAATCCATCTCGTGGGTTTCGTTGGTGAAACCGTCCGGCCCCCACCAGGCATCCAGATGCTTGGCATCGGAGAATGCTTCGAAGACCAGGTCGCGGGGTGCCGCGATGATGCGCTCGACGCGGATGATCTTGCTGGAATCGAGTTCTGCTGACATGTCAGTGGTCTCCTTTGTCCTGCTTGAGCAGCCGCGCCAGCCGGTCGAAGTTCTGCTCATTGGCGGCGTGCAGGAATTTTTCCATCACCTCGTTTTCTTCCGTGCGGTCAAACAACATGCGCCACAACAGGCGCGTGCCGTGTTCCTCATCGGAAAAGCGCATCCCGAGCGTGAAGATGTGCACCGGTTCATGGTGCGTCATCCGCACCATCTTGCCAGCGACAATTTCCTCGAACGTCCAGCGATTGTGAAAGTTGGCGCCATTGTCGGCAGTCATGGTGACCAGCCAGCTTCCGCCGGGCCTGAGATCGAAGGCCGATATGGTGTTGGTGAACCCTTCCGGGCCCCACCATTGCTCCAGCTTGCAGGGGTCTGCGAAGGCATCGAACAGCGTGGCCCGGTCAACCGGGAACAGGCGGTCGTTAAGGATTTCGATGCTGTCGGTCATGGCACTCTTCTGACCTTGTCGTCATCATTGGCCTGAATTGTCGTCAGGTAGGTATCCAGCCGGTCCAGACGGTGTTCCCAGAGTTTCCTGTAATCGGCAAGCCAGTCGTCTACATCCTGCAACGGCGCGGTTTCCAACCGGCAGGGACGCCACTGGGCGTTTCTGCCACGCGAGATCAGCTTGGCCCGCTCCAGCACTTTGAGATGCTTGGAGACGCCCGGCAGGCTGATGTCGAAGGGGGCAGCCAGTTCATTGACGGTTGCTTCCCCCTCGGCCAGCCGCGCAAGGATTGCCCGACGGGTCGGGTCGGCGAGGGCGAACAGCGTGTTGGAGAGTGGGTCCAGTGCCATATTATGCCTATCGGTTAATAATCCGATTGGTTAAATATAGGCGAAATGAAAACCGGTCAAGCACGGATTGCCGGGCCGATTTTATCTCTGTTTCAGAAAGGTCTTTGTAGCGCGGTGAACGCTTAGGCGGCTTCCGTCAACATTGCGGGCGGCAAGTGCTTGCGCGCTTCAAGGATTTCCATACCGACGATCCTGCCATTCTCATCAAAATCAAGAACGATGCCGTCGGCGACTTCTTCGCTTTCAAGAACATTCTCGCCGGAAAACCGGATATAGGCAGCATCGGCAACCGGATCGAATTTTACGGTGGGGTTCATTCAGGTCTCCTTGCCCGGCGGTCCAGGAACACGGAGATTATACGGATTTCGGTCGCGTTTTCCACACAGATTGCGCGTAACACGCGGCCTTGCCGTTCCGGGATTGCCCGAAAATGCCTCTCGGCGCTGTCGCCGCGGGGCTCACTAATTCGCCATTCCGGTTCATTCACTGTTCACTCCACCCAAGCCTTTACCAGATTACGTTCGGTCAGAACGGTTTCTGCGTGGCGGGTGTAGCGAATTGACTTGAGCATGGTATTTCCCGGCCCTCAAGCCGCCGGGAAATAGCTCTGCAGCGGGTGCACTTCGAGATTGCCGGCCTTGAGCGCGGCGATGGCCTGGGCGGCCGAGAGACTGCCGGCCATGGTGGTGAAGTAGGGCACTTTCTGCATCAGAGCGGCGCGGCGCAGGGATTTGGAATCCGAGATCGTCTTGGCGCCTTCGGTGGTGTTGATCACCAGTTGGACCTGACGGTTGCGGATCGCGTCCTCGATATGTGGACGGCCTTCGAGCACCTTGTTGACGTGCTCGACTTCGAAGCCCTCGCTTTTGAGGTAATCGGCGGTGCCGGAGGTGGCCATCACCTTGAAGCCGTTGCTGACCAGGATGCGGATGGTTTCGACAACACGCGGCTTGTCCTCGTCACGGACCGACACGAACACCCGGCCCGAGCGCGGGAGGTCGACGCCAGCGCCAAGCTGCGCCTTGGCAAACGCCAGCGCATAATCGCGATCCAGCCCCATGACCTCGCCGGTCGAGCGCATTTCCGGCCCAAGCAGCGTGTCGACGCCGGGGAACTTTGCGAACGGGAAGACGGCTTCCTTGACGGCGATATGCGTGAGCGTGCGGTGATTGGGGACAGCGCCGTAAGCTGCGAAAGCCTCGGCCAGCTTCTCCCCGGTCATCACCCGTGTTGCCACTTTGGCGATTGGCGAGCCGACGGTCTTGGCCACAAACGGCACCGTGCGCGAGGCGCGCGGGTTGACCTCGAGCACGTAGATCACATCGTCCTTGATGGCGAACTGAACGTTCATCAAACCACCGACATTCAATGCCTTGGCGAGTGCTACAGTCTGGGTCTCGAGCCGGTCGACCATCTCTGCCGACAGCGTGTGGACCGGCAGCGAACAGGCAGAATCGCCCGAGTGGATGCCGGCTTCCTCGATGTGCTCCATGATGCCGGTGACATTGACGTCGGTGCCGTCGCAGATGCAATCGACATCCACTTCGATGGCGTTGGTCAGGTAGGTGTCAAACAGCAGCGGATTGGTGCCGAGCAGGGTGTTGATCTGCCCTGTCTTGTCGTTGGGATAGCGCGCCTTGATGTCTTCGGGCACCAGTTCCGGCACTGTGCCGAGCAAATAGTTCGACAGGTTTGTCTCGTCGCGGATGATCTGCATGGCGCGACCACCCAGCACATAGGACGGGCGGACCACCAGCGGGAAGCCGATGTCGGTTGCCACCAGCCGCGCCTGCTCGACCGAATAGGCGATGCCGTTGGTGGGCTGGATCAGGTCGAGCTTGTGCAAGAGTTTCTGGAAACGGTCGCGGTCTTCGGCAAGATCGATCATGTCGGGCGCGGTGCCCAGGATCGGGATGCCGGCCTTTTCCAGGGCTTCTGCGAGCTTCAGCGGGGTCTGGCCGCCAAGCTGCACGATCACGCCCTTGAGCGTTCCGGCTTCCTGTTCCTTGGCCAGAATTTCGAGCACGTCCTCGTCAGTCAGCGGCTCGAAATAAAGCCGGTCGGAAGTGTCGTAGTCGGTCGACACGGTTTCCGGGTTGCAGTTGACCATGATCGCCTCGTAGCCGGCGTCCTTCAGCGCGAAGGCGGCATGGCAGCAGCAATAGTCGAACTCGATGCCCTGGCCGATGCGGTTGGGGCCGCCGCCAAGGATCACCACCTTCTGCCGGTCGGAGACGCGCGCTTCGCAAGCTGGCGCACCCGCAAACGGCATTTCGTAGGTCGAATACATATAGGCGGTGGGCGAAGCGAATTCGGCGGCGCAGGTGTCGATCCGCTTGTAAACCGGGCGCACGCCCAACGCATGGCGGGCTTTGGCCACTTCGTGGCCACGCTTGCCGGTCAGCGAACCCAACCGCGTGTCGGAGAAGCCCATCGATTTGACCCGCCGCAGGTTTTCCGCGTCGGTCGGTATGCCATGTTCGCGCACCCGTGCTTCCATCGCCAGAATGTCCTCGATCTGGGCCAGGAACCACGGGTCTATCTTGCAGATCGAATGCACCTCTTCGGCGCTCATGCCGAGCCGTAGCGCCTGTGCCACCACTCTGAGCCGGTCCGGCGTCGGCGTACCGATGGCGGCCCTGATGGCGTTGTCGTCGTCGCCTTCGCCAAGGCCGGGGATCTCAATCTCGTCGAGCCCTGTGAGTCCGGTTTCCAGTCCCCGCAGCGCCTTCTGCAGGCTTTCGGCAAAGGTCCGGCCAATCGCCATGACTTCGCCCACCGATTTCATCGCGGTGGTCAGAAGCGGCTCGGCGCCAGGGAATTTTTCAAAGGCGAAACGCGGGATCTTGGTGACGACATAATCGATCGATGGCTCGAACGAGGCCGGGGTCGCGCCCTGGGTGATGTCGTTTTCAAGTTCATCCAGCGTGTAGCCGACAGCGAGCTTGGCTGCGACCTTGGCGATCGGGAAGCCGGTGGCTTTCGAGGCCAGCGCCGACGAGCGCGATACCCGCGGGTTCATCTCGATTACCACCAGGCGGCCATCATCGGGATTGACGGCGAACTGCACGTTCGAGCCGCCGGTCTCGACGCCGATCTCGCGCAGCACCGCGATCGAGGCGTTGCGCATGATCTGATATTCCTTGTCGGTCAAGGTCAGCGCCGGCGCTACGGTGATGGAATCACCCGTGTGCACGCCCATCGGGTCGATGTTCTCGATCGAGCAGATGATGATGCAGTTGTCGGCGGTGTCGCGCACCACCTCCATCTCGTATTCCTTCCAGCCCAGTACCGATTCCTCAATCAGCACTTCGGTGGTCGGTGAGGCATCGAGGCCGGAGCTGACGATGTCGAAAAATTCGGCGCGGTTATAGGCAATGCCGCCGCCGGTGCCGCCCATGGTGAAAGAGGGGCGGATGATGGCCGGCAGGCCGATCTCGTCAATCGCGCGGGCGGCCTGGGCCATGGCGTGGCTCATATAGCGCTGCTTGCGGTCGGATTCACCGAGGTTCCAGGTGTTTTCCAGGGCATCAAGCGCGGTGTCGAGCGCGTCGCCGGATAACTCGCCGCGCAGCCGGGCGCGTTCGGCCTCGTGCAGCTTGCGGTCGGCGTCCTTGTGTTCGGTGGCGTTGGCCAGAAACGAGCGCGGCGTCTCCAGCCCGATGCGGGCCATCGCCTCGCGGAACAGCGCCCGGTCCTCGGCCATGTCGATGGCAGCGGGCTTGGCGCCAATCATTTCGACATTGTAGCGCTCGAGCACGCCCATCCGCTTGAGCGACAGCGCCGTGTTGAGCGCAGTCTGGCCGCCCATGGTCGGCAGCAGCGCGTCGGGGCGCTCGCGAGCGATGATCTTGGCCACCACTTCGGGCGTGATCGGCTCGATATAGGTGGCATCGGCAAGGCCCGGGTCGGTCATGATGGTGGCCGGGTTGGAGTTGACCAGGATGACCCGGTAGCCCTCTTCCTTCAGCGCCTTGACCGCTTGCGTGCCGGAATAGTCGAATTCGCAGGCCTGACCAATGACGATGGGACCCGCGCCGATGATGAGGATCGATTTGATATCGTTACGTTTTGGCATGGTCCGGATCCGATTCTGGCAAGCTTCGCGCAAAAAATCCCCCGTCGGGAATCCCACTTGGAAGATCCGGGTCGGAAGAGGCCACGCGTAAAATCTAAGGCTAAACGCGGCTTATAGGGAAAACGCCCCGAAAGCGAAACCCCCCATGCGGGATTGTTCAAGAGAAAGTGGGTTGGGCTGATGTTGCCATGAGCCGTGCCTTTTGGGCGATACCTCGAATACTGGTCTCACCTTCGGCGAACGGAATGTTAACGGGCATTGGGCATGTTCGGGGTATCAATCGTTGTATACGGAGAAATGGTGGGTGACGGGAGAACTGAAAACCCTGCGGATCGTGATGGCATGGGCGCTGGTGACCAGCAGCGTGCTCGTCATGATTTTGCTCCAGGCCTCCAAGATCGTGCTCGATTACGCTTCGATGGGACGAGTCGGGCTAACGCTGGCCTTGCTGGCTGGCACCGCGGTTGTCTGCCGTAAACGCGGCTTCATCAAATCCTCGCTGATCATGGAGGCGCTGGCCGGCGGCATTGCATTTTCGGTGCTGGTGTTGATTTCCACCTATCTGGCAATCTCGCTTGATGCGCCGCTGGCTGATGACAGCCTTGCGGCCATGGATCGGGCGATGGGCTTTGACGGAGCGGCGTTCATCCGTCTGGTCGACGGAGTGCCGTGGTTGTCCTGGGCGTTGATGCATGCTTACGCGTCGTTCGCCATGCAATTGCTTGTGCTGCCGATGTTGCTGATCTTGTTTGGCAAGCCATCACGCGCGTTTGCGCTGGTGCTGGCCTATGCGCTTGTCGGTTTTGTCTCGAGTTTGATATCGATCTGGTTTCCGGCATTGGGAACGCATGTGGTCTACGCCATCGACCCTGCATCGCTCAAATCGATCAACCCCTATTTCGGTCACGCTTTCCTTGCCCAGTTCAATGCGGTGCGTGAGCAGTCGGAATTTTTCTCTCACTCAATTCGGCCGAGGGCATACTCACCTTTCCCTCGGTGCATGCTGCCGTTGCCTTCTTGTGTGCGGCTTCCGCGTTCAGCGTTCGCTGGCTCAGATATCCGTTCCTCGGGCTCAATCTGCTGATGGGGACGGCGACCGTTACCCACAGCAACCACTATCTAATTGACGTGTTTGCCGGTCTGGGCCTTGCCGCGGTCTCGCTTTATGCCATCAGCGCTTTGGCCCGTAAGCCGCTGGCCGGACAGGTTCGCGCGTTAGAGCTCAGCAGCGGGCACGGCGCAGGGTAGGCTGGCGGCCTATTTTGCCCGCTTCTGCAAATCCAGCAGCCATTCCACTACGTCGGCCTTTTCATGATCGAATAGGCGAAACGTGGTCATCGGGAAATGGTCGGCCTGAAGAAAGGCTTCGAACCAGGCGCGGTCACGGCCTTCGATGGCAACGATGGCGGAGTAGGGCGGGGCCATGTCGGCGGTGAGTTTCTGGCCTTCGCGCACATGACAGTCACGGCACCATTCCTCGACAACTTTTTCGCCGCGGGCCACGGCGGCGGCATCGGCCAGCGCCGGTGAGACCAGCAACGGCAGACACAACGCCATTCCCGCCCATGCGGCCATGGCTGTCCTGGCGGGCAATCTCGCTTTTTGCCGCTTCTGTCTCATCAACGCCTCCTGCCGGTCCGAAAACTCTTGCCGCTAGTAACCATGCGCGATCATGCGAGGATACGCCATGATCGGGATCAAGCCATTTAACGGTTGAGGCGACCGGCCCATCGGGTGCGAACCGCGGCGGTATGGCTGCGGCTGACCGGCAGGGTTTGCCCGTCCGAGGTGTGCAGCATCAACCGTGGATTGGTGCCGGTCTGGCGGGTGATGCTTTCGACGCCACGATCGGCCACCCAGTGCGAGCGGTGAATTTGTTGGCCGGCGCCGGCTTCGACGATGGCGTCACCCAGCCGCATCAGCAGCAATTCGGAGCCCTTGTCGGTTACCGCCAGCACGTAATGGTCTTGCACCTCGAGCCGGATCAGGCTCCCGCGCTTGGCAATGGGCAGGCGGTCGAGCAGCGCCGGACGGTCGGGCCGGTTGACCGACGTCTGTGTGATGGTGGCTTCGGGCGGCGCCGACGCAATTGATGCCGGCGTATCATCAGCATCGTGTTTTCGAGCCGCGTTGGTATCTTCGCCGCTACTCAGGCTGAGCCATGCCAGCACGCAGAAGCCGATCGAGATCGGCAGCGCCACCAGCGCATTTTCACCGAATTGGGAGAGATTGAACGGCGCCTTGATGACGGCTGTGTTGATGGCGGTGATCACCACGCCGATTGGCAGCGCCGCGACAATGGCGCCGATCAACATGCGGATCATGCGGTGGGCGACCCGGCGACTGAGTGCTGCGTCAGAAAACGCTACGCACACCAGCGCGCAGCCCCACGCGCCGGTGTGCAGGCTCAGCCAGTAACCCAGCCGGGAATGAAACGGCAGCCGCTCGTAGGTGCCGAACGGGCCGGTCAGCGAGAACAGCCCGACCACCAGCGCAAATACCAGCCACAGTCGCGGCCGGGACAACAGCGTGCGCAGTTCACGAAGCGTGGATTGCAGCAACGTGTCGCTCACGAAGTTCTCCGGGTCACAGGCGCAAGGGAAATTGAGAATCGATGTCGAGCATGGCCGATGGGCAGTGATTTGGCAACCGGACCGCTGGCGTTGCATCAGGCCAACCGCCGCGGCCAGCACAGACAGGAGCATTCTCATGACACTTGAACCTCTGCTTCACGCCAGCACGGCGATCCAGTTCCATGTTGTCACCGTGGTCACAGCGGCGATCATCGGCGCCCACATGCTGTGGGCGCGCAAGGGAACGCCCAGACATCGTATTTCAGGTCGGGTCTGGATCGTGCTGATGGCGATGACGGCGCTGTCGACCTTCTTCATCCATGAAATCAATCTGTTTTACGGCTTTTCACCGATCCATCTGTTGTCGGTCGTGGTGCTTGTCAGCGTGGTTGAGGTGGTTCGTTCGGCGCGGCGGCGCGATTTCGTCCGGCACAAGCGGGTGGTCAAAGCGCTCTATTTCGGCGCCATCGGCATTGCCGGGCTGTTTACGCTGATGCCGGGGCGGATCATGAATACCAGCGTTTTCGGCCCCGGTGCGGGCACCGTCCATGTGGCGATCATGCCCCTGCTGATCGGCCTGTTTTCCGCCCTCGCTGTGGCAGCCTGCGCAGTGGCTGTTACCCGGTTCCGGCGTCGCGCGGTATGAAACTGTTGCGTCAACCAGGGCCGATTGGCTTGCGCGCGGACCATCCGTCATGCTTGAAGTGAACAAAACGGCGTCTGGCGCATTCAAATGTCAGGCCAGCACAGGAGCACCGCGCCATGGAATGGAAGGGTCGTCGCCAGAGCGACAATATCGAGGACCGGCGCGGACGCGCTCCCCGCAGCGGCAATCCGTTCGGGCGTGGCGGCAATCCCTTTGGCCGCGGTGGCATCAAGCTTCCCGGCGGCGGCATGCGCCGCGCTTCGGGTGGCGGCATCAAGACCATTATCATCCTGGCGGTGGTGTTTTTCGTGCTCAAATTCATGGGCATCGATCCGCTGCAGATCCTGGCCGGCGGCAATCCCGGCGCCAGCGTTGGCGGGCAGAGCAGCACGCAGCAGATCTCTCCCGCCCGGCAGGACGAGATGACGCAATTCGTCGCCACCGTGCTGGCCGAGACCGAGGATGTCTGGAACGGCGTCATGAAATCGCAGGGCGAGAGTTATCGCGAGCCGACGCTGGTGCTGTTTTCAGGCTCGGTGCAATCCGCTTGCGGCAATGCAAGCGCTGCTTCCGGCCCGTTCTATTGCCCCGGCGACGAGAAGGTTTATATCGATCTCACATTTTACGACGAGCTGGCGCAGCGCTTCAAGGCGTCGGGTGATTTCGCCCAGGCCTATGTGCTGGCTCACGAGGTCGGCCATCACGTTCAGAACCTGATCGGGGTGCTGCCGAAATTCAACCAGATGCGCCAGTCGATGAGCCAGACCGAGCAGAACCGGATGTCGATACGCGTCGAATTGCAGGCTGATTGCTTTGCCGGCATCTGGGGCCACTACACCGCGCAAAAGGGTATCCTCGAGCGCGGCGATCTTGAAGAAGCGCTCAACGCCGCCCAGCAGATCGGCGACGACACGCTGCAGCGGCGTACGCAAGGCTATGTGGTGCCTGAAAGCTTCAACCACGGCACCTCTGCGCAGCGCAAGGAGTGGTTCGCCCGTGGCTTCGAAAGCGGCCGGCTCGACGCCTGCGACACCTTCAACAACCCGGTCTGACAGCAGTCCGGACATCGGAACGCGGACCGGCAGGACCGGTCTGCCTTCTACCACTACCGCTTTGGCGCGCCAGCCGTTCGGATCGGTGTCAGTCTGGTTTGGGGTTGTCCGGGGCCGGGCCGCCGTCGTTCGGGGATTCTGCATCCGGTTCGTCGCGGTTCACCACCTCCACCGGATTGGTCATGATGATTTCGCGGTGCGGGTAGGGGATCTTGATGCCGTTTTCCTTGAAGACATCCCACAGCGCCAGGAACACCTTGCCGCGGACATTGGTCAGCCCGGCTTGCGGGTCGGAGATCCAGAAGCGCAGCTTGAAATCGAGCGAGGAGGAGCCGAACGCCGTCATCCAGCACACCGGTGACGGGGATTTTAGCACCCGGTCGATCGAACTGGCGGCGTGGATCGCCAGCTTTGAGGCTTCGTGCGGGTCGCTGTCATAGGACACGCCGAACTCGATATCGAGCCGCACCAGCTTGTCGGAGAACGACCAGTTTACCACCTGGTGGGTGATGAAATCCTCGTTGGGGATGAGGTATTCGCGGCCGTCGCGGGTGATCACCGAGACAAACCGGGCGCGCAATTCGCGGATCCAGCCGAAGGTTTCGCCTAACGCGATGGTGTCGCCGGGCTTGATCGAGCGGTCGGCAAGAATGATCACCCCGGAAATGAAATTCGACACCACCTTCTGCAGGCCGAAGCCGAGGCCAACGCCGACCGCGCCGGAAAACACCGTCAGCGCGGTCAGATCGATGCCGGTCGAGGACAGCGCCATCATCACCGCGACCATGATCAGGCTGATCTTGATGAACTTACCGGCCAGCACCCGGAACGAGGGCGAGAGGTCCTCGAAGCGGTGGATGCGGGTGTCGAAGAAATTGCCGAGCAGATTGGCAATCCACAGGAACCCGGCGGTGACCACCACCGTGCGCAGAACGAACAGCAGCGATATCCGCAAATCGCCGACCTGAAAGGCCAGCCGGTCCAGAAACGCTGCCGCCTCCGGCCTGAGGTCGAGAATGCCGAGAGCCACATAGCCGAATATGATCAGCGCGATCAGCCGCGCCAAGGTCTTGTTGTGGATGATCCGCGAAAACACCGTGATCGCCAGCCAGGCCGAGGCCAGCGCGAAGATCAGCGACAGCAGGTAGGTTCGCGAGGGCCATGTCAGTTCCAGCAATGTCACCCGGGCAGCGGCCAGAAACACCAGAAACAGCACCCAGTCGATCCGCCGCATCACGGCGATGATCACACGTAATAGTCCCGGCTTGCCCTTGATGGTGCGGGCGCGCACCTCGAGCCAGGGCTCAACCTTAAGCGAGATCGCCCAGCCGGCGCCATAGCAGGCGGCAACGATAAGCAACTGGTAGAATGTCCAGGGCTGGACGGCATAGGATCTGCCGGCATTGAAGAGCGCGGCAACGGTTTGCACCATGTTGGGGATGTCGATGGTGTCCATGGGCCATTATGGAAGCGATTGGGTTGCTTGAGAAGAGTGCAATTGTTTTGCCCGCGTTTCGTGTGGCCAACCTGTCAAAAATAGTGGTCGCTTCGATCAATTTTGTCGTTGCCGCCTGTTAACCCCGGTGAAGGTCGAATTTTGCATTGTACACCCGGCGCTTGCGAGCAACGACACGGCGTCTATTAGCCAGAAATGGTCCGGAATCGGACCGCGGTGGGCACCGGCCACACACGTATCAGCACAGCTTGCCGGGGATCCTTGGGTCCCCGGCACTTTCCTGTCAGGTGATCGGGTGGGCGTTTCCGTAGTTGCCGGTTACGGACGGTTTTTCAGCCCTGTTCAATGGCTTGCCAAGCCATGGGCGCCAGCGCATAAGCGTTGGTTCGAAACCGGATGAGAACGGATGGGCGGGTCAGCCATGCAAGCGCGGAACGAACAAAGCTGGGGAGCGCATGCGCGCGCCACGCTGGCGCTCGGCCTGCCGCTGGTTGGCACCCAGATCGCCCAGATCGCCATTGCCACCACCGATGTGGTGATGCTCGGCTGGTATGGCACCGAAGAACTGGCGGCCACTGTGCTCGGCTCGCAGGCGTTCTTCGTGGTCTATATTTTCGGTTCCGGCTTTGCCAGCGCGGTGCTGCCGCTGGCGGCGCAGGCCGAAGGCCGCAATGATCCCACCCATGTGCGCCGCTCGGTGCGCATGGGCATGTGGATTCTGCTGCTCTACGCGGTCGTCGTCATGCCGTTGCTGTGGCAGCTCGAGCCGGCGCTGATCGCGCTGGGCCAGAAGCCCGAACTCGCAGCCCTTGCCAGCGATTACATCCGCATCGCCCAATGGGGCATGTTCCCGGCGCTGATGATGATGGCGCTGAGGTCGTTCTTCGCTGCCCGCTCCCGGGCCGGAATCGTGCTCTGGTCGGCGCTGTTCGGCACAATCGTCAACGGCATTCTCAATTACGGGCTGATTTTTGGCCATTTCAATCTGCCGGAAATGGGCGTGCGGGGGGCTGCGGTGGCCTCGGTGGTAAGCTCCTCGGTGATCTTTTTGATCATGGCCGGCTGGGCGTTCTGGCATCCGCGGCATCAGGAATACCGGCTGTTCCAGCGCTTCTGGCGGCCGGAATGGCCGGCGTTTTTTGAAGTCTTCCGGCTCGGCCTGCCGATCGGCCTGACGATCCTTGCCGAGGTCGGGCTGTTCCTGGCCGCCTCGGTGATGATGGGATGGCTCGGCACGATCCAACTGGCCGCCCACGGCATCGCGCTTCAGCTCGCTTCCATCAGCTTCATGGTGCCACTGGGCTTGTCCAATGCTGCCACCGTGCGCATCGGCCAGGCCTATGGCCGCGGCGACAAGGCGGGGCTGGCGCGGGCCGCGCATACGGTGATGGGGCTTTCGGTGTTGATCTCGTTCGCCGCCGCCACCCTGTTCTGGCTGATGCCGGAAACGCTGATCAGCCTGTTTCTCGACGAGAGCAATGTCGATGCGGCCGAACTGCTTAGCGTGGCGGTGCCGCTGTTGCTGGTGGCCGCCGGCTTCCAGCTGGTTGACGCCATCCAGGCAATTGGCGCGGGGCTGTTGCGCGGTATCAAGGACACCCGCATTCCGATGATCATGGCGGTCATCAGCTATTGGCCGATCGGCCTGTCGGCGGCCTACGGGCTCGGCTTCGGCCTCGGGCTTGGCGGTCCGGGCATCTGGGGCGGACTGGCGATTGGACTCGGGGTGGCCGCCGTACTGCTCAATCTCAGGTTTGCCAACCGGCATCTTTTTCTGGACCGCCCAAAACCCTGAATCACACATGCCGAAGTCAGGCCGGATCGGGGCTCGCCAGACTGGTGAAACCATCAGATGTCGCCAAACCATGGTCATCCGCTACGCCAAGTATTATTTGCGGCAATGCGGCCCGACTGCCGTTGCCGCATTTCGCGAGATCGGTGTTCTTCAGCCTGAAGCTGCCGTTCACGGAAACTCCCGACGCTACATGTGTCACGTCAAGGCGTTACAGCGACCTTTGCGCAGCCAATTGGATGCGCGGCGCTGTAGAAACCCGTGAGTTAAGCGGCACTCTTCCATTTCAGCGGGGTAACGTTGACGATGCTCTCACCAACACTCACCATCACATCGCCGTCCTGGATATTTATCTGGAGGTTCATTGCGCGGCTTGCCAGTTTTGCCAGTTCGCCCGTGTCTTTCTCGGAAAAATTTATCACGTGAAGGTTTTCAAACCGGGCGGTGCTGTTCTTGATCTTGTGCCACCACATCTCGGCCGTCCTGCCGCCGTAAGGATAGACGATCACCTTGCCGGCCTTGCCACAGGATTGGCGCATCACTTTTTCGCTGGGAAGCCCAAGGGCCACCCACACATCAAGTTCGCCGCTCAGGCTTTTCTGCCAGATGTCTGGCTCGTCATCCGTTGAAAGGCCCTTTGTCATTTCCAGATGCTCATGGGCATTCAGCGCGAAAGCCAAAATACGCACCATCAGCCGTTCATCCGTCTCCGAGGGGTGCTTGGCAACGGTCAGTTTATGGGTGTCGTAATAGTGACGATCCATGTCGGAGACTGAAAGTTCGACTTTGTAGATAGTGGCATTTTGCGCCATGACATGTTCCAAAAATTCAAAGATCAGGATGCTTACTGCGTCTGACACCATTGTGAAAGTGGATAAAAAGGCCACGAGCAAAGAGGACGAACAGCTGTCGTTACGTTGTGTGGCTTGACTGCGGATGATGGGTGGTCTGTAGCGCGCCAACGCCTTCAGGACTGTGTCTGAACCGGTGCAACACAATTCGGGTATGGCATCTCCCCTGGCGTTGCGCGGTATCTGCAGCGCCACTGGCAACCCCTTCACCTGGCCAGAGCGGGGTCCCCGGACGGCCATGGTCAAAGCGTCAAAGGCGGGAAAACGGGGCGTTACATCGACCCGAGCGGGTATGATGCGGGGAAAAAGATCAAGAGCAAGAAGCGGCACGCGCTGGTTCATCCGGCCGACATCCAGGATCGCGACGGCGGCGTGTTGGTCTTGAAGACGCTGTTTGGCGCGGAGCCCACCTTGGTGGTCACTGCAGCCAAGGCCCGGTTCGATCTGAATAGCCCCTAGGCTCAGGACTCATTGATTGATCCAGAAGATGACTGTTGCCGCGATTGCGATGGCTGACATGAAGGCGTGGGCACAACGGTCGTAGCGGGTGTGGATGCGCCGCCAGTCTTTAAGCTTCCCAAACATGTTCTCGATCTTGTGACGGTTTTTGTAGAGCGTCTTGTCGAACGGAATTTCGGTTTTGCGGTTGGATTTGGGCGGAATGCAGGGCTCTATGCCGCGCGCTTTAAGCGCCTGGCGAAACCAGTCTGCATCGTAGCCCTTGTCACCGAGCAGGGCTTTTGCATCCGGAATGGCGTCAAACATCAGCGCTGCGCCCTTGAAGTCGCTCATCCGGCCCTCCGAGAGCAGCAAGACCAGTGGGCGTCCCACGCCATCACAAACCGCATGCAACTTGGAATTCAAGCCGCCTTTGGTGCGGCCTATACGTCTGGGAACAGGCCCTTTTTAAAAGGCTTGCGGCCGTGCGATGGGCTTTGAGGTGGGTTGCATCCGTTGCCCGGCAAGCGATGCCACGCATCGCTGAGAGGGAATCATCACCTGATCGGGCGTCCCGGCCATGCCGGCAAGCTCGGCGAGTATCCTGTTGAACACACCAAGCCGGCTCCAACGGGTGAACCGGTTGTAGATTGTCTTGTGCGGACCATAGTCCGATGGCGCATCACGCCAGCGCAACCCGTTGCGGATAACAAAAATGATGCCACTGAGAACCCGCCGGTCATCAACCCGCGGGACGCCATGAGAAAGCGGAAAAAAGGGCTCAATCCGCTTCATTTGCCTGTCGGTAAGCCAAATCAAATCACTCATGCCAGTATCCTCCTGGCACCAGTGAATCAGTCCGCAATCCATCCCGCAAGCAATTTAATGGGTCCTGATCCTAGATGCTGATGCGCAAAGACACCGTCCAGAAATTTGCTCATGGTCGGGCTTCCTGCCGCTTCTGATCTGTTTTACCTTGGAGAAAGTGTGAGGAGCTAATAACGTCTTGCTAGATGGTGCGAAGAGCCAATGCAGTGTTGGTTTGCCCACAGGGCGTGGCGTGGGGCGTAGATGCTGGTTTATACACACTGGACGGTCAGTCCGCCCCTGCTGGTCAAACGTTCTGTTTCTGCCCTCATTCTGGCTCTTTTTCTATTGGCGCTGTCGGGCTGCGCCGGCAGCCTGCCGGAGAGTGTCAGACAATCTGTTTCAGTGGTTGTGCCAACGAAGATCGATTTTGTCGAACTCGAATATTATGCAAAGCGCTCCAAGTCTGCTTACGATCCTATTGCGGAGATCCGCAAGGCATATCCGCTGGTCACCCGGGCAGTGACCCTTCAGCCCGTCGACGTGCTGTATGTCATTGAAACGGATCTGGCCAATCGCAATCAGACATTGTCGGTCCGGGGCACAGCGCACAAACCCAATGTTTTCGAAGATATTGAAACGGCTCTCCTGCCGGACGATATCCTGGGTATTCCGTTACATCGCGGGTTTAAAGATGTGGCGACGGCCATCCATGACAATGCTGTCCCTTACCTGCGCAAGGATTTGCCGCTGCGTGTGACAGGCCATTCACTCGGGAGCGCTGCTGCGGTGATCGTCGCTGCCTATCTCGAAAGCGAAGGATACATCGTCGAGCGGGTCGTCACCTTCGGTCAGCCCAAGTTCACCACCGAGATGCCACCTGTGCCAAAGCTGATTTCGGTGTTCACGCGGGTCATCAACGAACTGGATGTTGTTCCCATGGTTCCGCCCTATACCGCAGCCAAGAAATACCAGCACTTTTCACCCGAGGTGATTTTGCGTGCGGGGCCGGATTTTGGCTATCTCAATGAACATGATGCCGACCGAATTTCGGTGGGTGATTTCTGGCGGAACATCGACGATTTTTCCACCAGGGACCACCATATGGATGGCTATCTTGAAAATATCGAGGGGAAGGTCGCAAACGGGTCGAGACAGGTTCCCTATTTGCTCAAGAGAAAACCCGAAGTCCAGAAGCTCACTGCGGCTGACTAATGCATGTCGCGTTCAAACGGTTCATCTGAACGCGATATGCATCCCGGTTCTGTCTTTCAGTTCTCGGCCAATGCCTCGCGGCCCTGGCGTTCCCGCACCATGTTCATGAAACGGCGGAACAGATAGTGGCTGTCCTGCGGGCCGGGGGAGGCTTCGGGGTGGTGCTGGACCGAGAATACCGGCTTGCCGACCAGGCGAAGGCCGCAGTTGGAGCCGTCAAACAGCGACACGTGGGTCTCCTCGATGCCATGGGGCAGGCTTTTGGCATCAACCGCAAAGCCATGGTTCATCGACACGATCTCGACCTTGCCGGTGGTGTGGTCCTTGACCGGGTGGTTGGCGCCGTGGTGGCCCTGATGCATCTTGACGGTGCGGCCGCCCACGGCCAGCGCCAGGATCTGGTGTCCCAGGCAGATGCCGAAGATCGGCACACCGCTGTCAATCAGCTTGCGCAGGATCGGCACGGCATATTCGCCGGTTGCAGCCGGATCGCCGGGGCCGTTGGACAGGAATATGCCATCTGGCGCCATCGCCAGAATATCCTCGGCGGCCATGGTGGCGGGCACGACGGTGACCTTGCAGCCAAGGCCCGAGAAAAGCCTCAGGATATTGCGCTTGACGCCGTAATCGATGGCGACGATATGCGCCACCGGCTCGCCGGTCTCTGAAAAACCCTTATCCCAGACCCATGGCGCCTGGGTCCATTGCGAAGACTGGCCTGAAGTCGCCTCCTTGGCCAGATCAAGATCCTCAAGCCCGCTCCACGCGGCTGCCAGCGCCTTGAGCGCGTCAAGGTCGAAATTGCCGTCGGGGTCGTGGGCGATGACGGCGTTGGGCATACCGTTTTCGCGGATCCAGGCGGTCAGCGCCCGTGTGTCGATGCCCGACAGGCCGATAATGCCACGCGCCTTGAGCCATTGGTCGAAATGAACCGCCGAGCGGTAATTCGAGGGTTTGGTGATGTCTGCCTTGAAGATCGCGCCAACCGCACCGATGCGGGCGGCGGGGGTGAGGTCCTCGATATCTTCTTCATTAGCGCCGATATTGCCGATATGCGGGAAAGTGAAGGTGACGATCTGGCCCATGTAGGAAGGATCGGTGAGAATCTCTTGATAACCGGTGAGCGCGGTGTTGAAGCAGACCTCGGCCTGCGCCTGACCGGTGGCGCCGACGCCCTGGCCTTCAATCACGGTGCCATCGGCAAATACCAGCACGGCGGTGGGTTTGGTTTTGGTCCAGGGGCTTGTGGTCATGTCCACTCCATTGGCGGCTCGGCGCCGCTTGATCGCCGGGCGGTGCCCCTTGAACTCGTTCGGGGGCATCGCCATTTATACAGGTCAACAGCCTGGCGCGGAATGCAGTTCCCGCGTCGAGAGCACCTTTGATCCAGTCATGCAGATGTTGGTAAATAGACAAGCCTCACGCCGCGGTCAATCAGCGTGGTGTCGCAGGGCCGGCAATAATTAGCTTGAACTGGGTGCGGCCCTGGGAGTAGTGCTGTCCGTTCCGTATCCAGGGACCCAAGGGTAGGCACATGAACTGCTGGAGTAAGTTTGATGATGCGTGAACGCTTTGCCGAAACGCTGAAAGATGCGGCTCGCGCCAAGGATACCCGCCGTCTGTCGACGTTGCGGTTGATCCAGGCTGCGATCAAGGATCGTGACATCGCCAATCGCGGCGGTGGCAAGGATCCGGTCAGCGATGATGAAATCCTGCAGATCCTGACCAAGATGATCAAGCAGCGCGAAGAATCGGCTGCGATCTACGAGGAAAACGCCCGGCTTGAGCTGGCTCAGCAGGAGCGCGATGAAATTGCCATCATCCGGCAGTTTCTGCCTGCGCAACTGCCGGAGGAGAAGGTGCGTGAACTGTGTGCATCGGTCATCGACGAGACCGGGGCTTCTGGCCTGCGCGACATGGGGAAATGCATGAATGTGCTCAAGGAGCGCTATCCGGGCCAGATGGATTTTTCCAAGGCCTGCGGCATGGTCAAGGGCCTGCTGCAATAATTCGATCGACAGGCGCCGGGGTATTGCCCCGGCGCCGCTTCGGCTGCCCCGAGGGGCGTTTGCCGGCATCTGCATGGATGCAGATGCCGGCCAGACTGACGACTTTTCCGCTTTAAGATTGGCTATCAATTAACCTGGGCGTTACGCCACTAGGCGAAATTTCGCTTATTGCGTGTAGGCGGGCGGGTCAGATAACCATCCCAGTCTTGGGTAATCAGCTGTCAATCGAAGGACTGGGCATGTCGCATGGAGTCGCATCACAGGTCCGTTTTGACCGTAAGCAATGTTTGTCTTCGACACGCAAGCATCGCCACGCCGGTTTTGGCGGGGTTGATGTTGCCGGCTGTCGTCCGGCTGCATTGACGTGGCGGGCTGCGGCCTGGTGGCGGTGATGAAAAATCCCATACTCTCCGCACCGGTGTTTGAGCCAATCAACGGGATTCACACCGTGTTTGACGCCATGCAGGTGCTGCGCAAGACCTGCGCCGCCTATGATTTCCGTTATTTTTCGGTGCTTGCGCTGCCCAATGCCATTGCCGGCGCCGATCTTTCAATCTCGCAGATTGCGATGATTTCAAGCTGGCCACCGGAATTGATTTCCGAATATGACCGCTTGAACTTGGCTAGAAACAGCCCGGTGCTCGACCAGTTGCGAAAGCAGATCACGCCGCTGCTGTTTGAAGTTGATTCGATCAATGATGACCGGCCGGCAACCGAATCGACTGAAGCAAAGGCGCTTTTTGCCCGGTTCGGCCTGAGCATGGGTGTCTATTTTCCTGTCCATGACAGCCAGGGCGTGCGGCATGCGGTTTCATTGATCGGAAATCGTGAGCCGCTTGCGGTGAACGAACTGACCACGCTGGCGATGTTCTCGACGCTTCTGGTCGGACAATTGGCGCAGATCAATTCGGACGGAAATACCGGAAAATCGGTTCTGAGCGCGCGTGAAACCGAAGTGCTGCAATGGACCGCAGAAGGCAAGACCAGCGCCGAAATCGCCCGCATCACCGGACTTTCCGAGCATACGGTCAATCACTACGCCACCATCGCCACCCAGAAACTTGGCTGTTCCAACCGGACCCAGGCCGTGGTTTCCGCACTGCGCCTGGGCCTGTTCAGCTAAAAAACATTGCGATCAGCCGAACCATGCCTGTGCTTTGGATCTTGCGCATTCCGGGCTGGGGTCGAGCGGCGTGTCCAGCGGGGGCCGCCCTCTTTCCCGAATGGGCCGCCACGCCCGCAGACCCGGATATGGCGGTAATTGTCACATCAATTTAGTGCGTACCGCAGGCCGAGCCGGACCTGGTGAATGTTGAAGCCGTGATCGCGAATTTGCACGCCGGAAGCGCCATTGGCCTGATCGGGGGCGTCATATTCATGGGCGTCGCCTCCGAAGATGTGCATGAAGCGATAG